>CAZIMO010000001.1:0-303924 GCA_964540535.1 uncultured Eubacteriales bacterium
TGCAGGAGCTTCTCGGACACGCTGATGTCAGTACCACAATGAACATCTACGCTCATGCTACAAGGGAAGCGAAGCGTACTTCCGCAATGCTACTGGATAAGGTAGTCGGCGGAGACTAAAAAACTTTCCCTTGTTTCGGCTCGTAAGGGCAAAAACAAGGGAAAATACATAAGGCTGGAACACAAAACAGACGAAACGCCTTGAAAATACAGCGTTTTCAGAGGGCTTAATAGATAAACTGGAATTTATCGCTTGCAATTATCTGCTTTAAGCTTTTTATATAGCATTACAGTGACAGCAACCATAAGCAATGCCAATACATCAGAAGCCACTAATTGACCAATTGCCGCCGCAGGAACAGGCTCCAGCGGCCACGGCTCAATAAAAGATGACAACATTGCTCTAAAAATCCAAACAACAGTCAGAAAAAGATAAAATACTATCACTTCTTTATTGAGAGAAAGGGCTTTTTTTCCTAAAATAATAAGCAAAAAACTCAATCCAAAAAGCAAAAGAGAAAAACAACAATTTGTATAATCTATTCCAACAATAAGGTTTTCGTATTGCATTGGCAAATAGTCATACCATTGAAACATCCACGGAACAAAAAAATGCCACAATCCTACCGCGGAACTCAATACTGTCGTCAAATAATATAAAAACTTTATTATTTTACTCAATAGCTGTTCCTCCCCAAATCTCGATTTATCAGTTTAATTATACAACATTTTGCGTTATTATACAATTTGAATATGAAGTTAAAATTGCTTGACTTTTTTAATTTAGGATATTCAATAAAAATCAGAAAATTACCTTATTTCTTTTTGCATACGAAGCAAAGCCATCCGCCATCTTCATTACGCTTTAAAATTTCAAATCCGTTCGATTCAAATGCGGCAGTTACTTCGGATTCACGTGGTTCAATTATACCCGATGTGATAAATACACCGTCATCTTTTAAATAATCCCCCACCTGTGAAGAGAAAAGTATAATTATATCGGCAACGATATTTGCAACAATTACATCAAACTTACCGTCAACCTTATCAACCAAGTTGCCCTGCAATATTTTGTATTGCGGTTCTGTGAATCCGTTTACAACACCGTTTTCTTTTGCCGTTTTAACTGCAAGCTTATCAATATCAACACCTGTAGCACTGCCTGCACCCATTAAAAGCGATGCAATTGACAGGATACCGCTTCCGCACCCGCAGTCAAGAACACTGTCACCATCTTTAACATATTTTTCAAGAGTTTCAAGGCAAAGACGGGTAGTATTGTGTCCGCCGCTTCCAAAAGCAAGACCGGGTTCTATACTCAATACTGCTCTATCTTCAGCATCATAATCATCAATCCAAAGTGGGCGAAGAAGCAATTTTTCTCCGATTTTCATGGGCTTGAAATACTGTTTCCAATTATTTTCCCAATCTTCATTTCGGCAAGCGTTATATTCGATTGTGTAAGGTATATTTTCGCTCTCATAACGCTCTTTAAGGAATGACACAGCCTCTGCATAGTTCTCTTCGGGAGAAACATAGATATGCACACAGCCTTTAGTACGGTCTTTTGCGAGAAGCTCTTCGTCAATAAGGTCTATATTTGCGATTTCCCAAGCCTCTTGCTCAAGTGTGCGGTAATCTTCAATATAAATTCCGTACGGAACTGCCATACTTGCAATATCGGCACAGCGGTCAATATTTTCAGCATCTACTATGATTTTAATTTCGGTCCAATCCATATTAAAATTCCTTTCTATATTAAAACAAAAAGCAGAGATTTCTCTCTGCTTTGTCTGTTCGGTTTAGTGTTAGATCTGCTCTTTAACTTTAGCAGCCTTACCGACTCTGTCACGAAGATAATAAAGCTTACTTCTGCGAACACGGCCACGTCTGATAGTTTCAACCTTTGCAACATTAGGTGAGTTTACGGGGAATACTCTTTCAACACCTACACCGTATGATACACGGCGAACTGTGAATGTCTCTGAAACACCGCTGCCCTTGCGAGCAATAATTGTGCCTTCAAAAACCTGAATTCTTTCTCTCTCACCCTCACGAATCTTAACGTGAACCTTTACTACGTCACCGACTCTGATTGCGGGATTGGTTTCTTTAACCATACCCTCTGTCATCAATTTTAATGCGTCCATAACTAACCTCCGATAAAAATTTTTCAAGTGTTCGTACCAAAGCTTAGCAGAGGACCACCCGAGATAATAGTTATTTCATTGCGTACTACCGCAAATGCTAAAATATAATATCATAAGTCAAGACAAAATGCAAGCAATTTTTTGAAATTAAAGCAAAATTTTTATATTATCGCCCTTTTGAGTTTTTATATTTACTATTTCAAGGTCTTTATATTTACCTGCGGATTTTATTAGGGGCTTAATTTGTCTGTATTTGATTTTAGCAAAAATCGTATGCTTGCTTATTAAAAAAAACTTTAACAAGGCAAATGAAAATCTGTTTAGCAACAACCAATTGGGAACTTCTATAATTATATCAACTTTTTTAGGATAAATTATTTTCATTTTTCTACCAGCACACGAACAATATCATTGTTTTGAGTTTTCACATTGACAAATTCGCCCAACATTCCGCTTTCTACCATTGAGAATATTGATTCAAAATCAACGCCGCTTAAATCCACACCGGAAACAACAGATGAAATATTTTTGCCGACATTTGCAATTTCCTTTACAACGGGATAAGGCAATGTCACCTTAACCTCATCGCCGTGAACAGTTTCCACATAAACACGGAGAAAAAGTTCATTTTCGTTTATCTTTTCAGTTTTTTCAAGCTTAACATTTGACTTAACTTCATCATTTTTAAAAATTTCATCTACGGTTATACCGTAAAGCGTTGCAATATTGGGCAAAGTCATAATATCGGGGCAAGCGATATCATTTTCCCACTTTGAAACCGCCTGTGCAGAAACTCCGAGCTTTTCAGCGACATAGTCCTGCGTAAAGCCCGATTGCTTTCTTAAATCATAAAGCTTCTTGCCAATTGTTTTTTCCATTTAAAATCACTCCTTTGAATTTTTGTAACCGATTACACTTGAATTGTACGGTTAAAAATTCAAAAAGTAAATGTAACAACAGTTGATTTTGATTAACTCAACCGTTGGTTGAGTAATTTATTTAATCATTTCTGCAAATTGTTCTTCATTTATTACGGCAATACCCAAATCGACAGCTTTTTGAAGCTTTGAGCCTGCCGACTCACCTGCCAAAACATAAGTTGTTTTCTTTGAAACAGATGACGCCGCTTTTCCGCCGAAAGCTTCAATAATTTCCCGCGCTTCTTTTCTTCCGTAAGTTGACAGCGTGCCTGTGAGTACAAAGGTCATACCTTCAAAACGCTTATCTTTTATTTCACGCTTACTTTCAGTATTTATACCGAATTTTTTTAATTCTTCAATCATTTGCTTTGTCTGTTCAAGTGAGAAAAAATCAACAACTGAATCTGCCATTATTTCGCCGAATCCATCTATAGCAAGAATGTCATCTTTAGAAGCATTCATTACATTATCAAGTGTCTGAAATTTATCGGCAAGAAGCTTTGAAGCCTTTTGACCGATATGGCGAATACCGAATGCAAAAATCAACTTTGACAAATCATTCTGTTTCGATTTTTCAACTGCATTTCTCATATTATCAGCACTCTTCTTGCCCATACCTTCAAGCCCTTCGATTTTTTCATAATCAATACGGTACAAATCAGAAATCTTGCCGATTAAGCCTTTATTAAGCAGTGTTTCAAGCACAGCATCGCCAAGTCCCTCAATATCCATAGCGTCACGAGAGCAGAAGTGTATAAGCACACGCAAAAGCTGTGCCGGACAATCAGGATTATCACAGCGAATTGCCGCTTCGCCCTCTTCACGATGCACGGGAGAATTGCACGAAGGGCAAAATTTCGGCATTTTATATGGCTCTGTATCATTTTCGTGCTGAACTACCGACATCACTTCGGGAATAATATCGCCTGCTTTGCGGATAATTACAGTATCGCCTATTCTTATACCTTTTTCTTTTATGAAATCTTCATTGTGAAGAGTGGCACGGCTTACAGTTGAACCTGCTACTAATACGGGTTCAAAAACTGCTGTGGGGGTAAGCACACCTGTTCTGCCAACATTGATTTCAATATCTATAAGCTTTGTTTCTTTTTCTTCCGGCGGATATTTATAAGCCAATGCCCATTTAGGAAATTTTGCGGTACTGCCTATTGCATCACGCTGGGCAAAGCTATCGACCTTAATAACTGCACCGTCAATATCAAATGGCAATGTATATCTTATACCGCCGATACGCTGAATTTCACCAAGAACATCGGTAATATTATTAAACTTATTAAAGAACGGTATGGTCTTAAAGCCTAACCCTTTAAGAAATTCAAGAGATTGATAATGCCCTGTGATTTCTGCACCGTCAATTTGCTGAATATTGAAAACGAAAATATCAAGTTTGCGTTCAGCTGTAATTTTAGGATTTTTCTGACGCAGACTTCCTGCGGCGGCATTGCGTGGGTTTTTAAAAGGCTTTTCGCCTTTAAGCTCTTGCTTTTCTACAATCTCATAAAATGAATGGCGAGGCATATAAACCTCTCCACGAACTTCAATAAAAGGAATATCTGTTTTAAGTCTTAAAGGAATTGATTTTACTGTACGCAGATTTGCAGTAATATCTTCGCCCTGCACACCGTCGCCTCTTGTAGAACCACGGGTAAAAACTCCGTTTATATATTCAAGAGATACAGAAAGTCCGTCAATTTTAGGTTCAACAACAAAATCTATATCGTTAAAGCTTTCATGAACACGGCGCTCAAAATCTAACACCTCACCGTGACTGAAAGCGTCTTGCAGACTTTCCATTTTAACTGTGTGGATAACCTCACTGAACTGACCGTCAGCCTGACCTCCGACGCGGTGTGTCGGTGAATCGGGAGTTAAAAGCTCGGGATATTCTTTTTCAATTGAGTCAAGCTCACGCATAAGCATATCATACTCATAATCCTCAATATCGTTTTCGTTTTCAACATAATAACGGTAGATATGATGATTAAGCTCTTTTCGCAATTGCTCAGCACGGTTTTTTTTCTCTTCAAAATTACTCATTATATTTCACCTGTATAGGAAATTTTTCAAATTTATAAATAGCATTTCCCGCTTTTAAAACAATATATTCAGGGTACAATAATTCAAGGTGATTGGATTGAAAAATGCAGAAAAATACTTATTGTTGTTCTTTTTCGGCGGTGTAGTGTACGGACTTATAGAAGTTTCTTTTCGCGGATACACTCACTGGTCTATGATAATTACGGGTGGCTCGGCAGTTCTTTCGCTTTATATTATAAACGAAGCTATAAAAACCTCGATTTTTATAAAAGCAATTATGGGAACTGCCGTTATAACCGCCCTTGAATTTACCGTAGGTATAACGGTAAACAAAGTTTTTAATATGGGAGTTTGGGATTATACAGATCTCCCTGTTAATTTTATGGGGCAAATTTCTCTAGTTTTCAGCCTTTGCTGGTATGTATTATCAATTGTCTCATTTATACTGTTTGATATTCTAAAAAAAGTTATGCATTTGCAGAAACACGATATATCTTAACTGCGTGAGATGCCACAGAAGCAGTGATATTATTAACAACTGTTTCATCGGTATTATCCCAAAGCTCACGGATTGTGTAGCTTTCTGCCTTTGGCAATGTAACTGACACAACATTGTGAATATCCTTAAGCGATACGCTCATTTTTGCCGCTGCAGGCCCTTTATTAAAGAAGCAAACTGCAAGCTCGTTATTTTCAAGAGGCTTTACAAGAATATCTGCAAAACCGTTTGTCTTTATTCTTTCGCACTGAATACCGAGCCTATCTTGATTAACAGCAATAACATCTTTATTTGTAAGAATACCGAGAATTTTATTATCCTTATCAACTGTTCCGTCATCTTTTATAAAACTGCGTATATCATTACCGAGAATAAGAGGAGCCGCCATCATAGCCCACAAAGTGAAGTGTGCTTTGTTTTCATCGTAGGTAAGATTTCCGTTGCCTACTTCAAGCATATCGGGATCGTTAAAAGCACCTGGCTGTGCATATTTATTAAGTCTTACATTGACCTCATAAATGCCGACGATTGAAGCCCAATTTGCTTGAATATCAGGGGTGGTTCTCCAGATATTACCTGCTTTTCCGCCCCATTTCCAAGGCTTATTCCAACCCCATTCGCAGATTGAATAAAGAATGGGCTTTTCTTCGCAATTATTCTTTTCAGCGTAATTTTTTGTTGCGAGAACAAGCTCTTTGCCCATTTTTTCATACTGCATTGCCGCACTGTCCATAGCTGAACCAACAGGATTTGCAATTGAAATTGTGTTAACACCTTTATTAAGATTTACTTTTATTTGGCGTCTTCCCTCACGGGTAAAAGCTTTTTGCTCTGAAATCAAGAAATCGTACTTATCGGTTCCGTTTACCGTGATAACACAGAACTGACCGTCACAGGTATTTTTACGCATTACGATTGTGAGAACATATTCGCCGTCTTCTGCAACCTCAACATTATTGAATTCAATAGCACCCAGACCGCTGCAAAGTCCTTTTACATAGCTTTCGCCGTTCTTCTCTTCAATAACCCTTGCTTCGCCTGACAAAACGGCGTCTTTTGCTTTAAAAACAAGTTCGCCGTCAATACCCTCTCCGCCAACAGAAATGCTGTCAATATAAGGAGCTTCAGTGGGTATCAGCACATGGTGGCAATAATCGTATTTAAAATACTCAACGCCCCACTCGGCAAAGGTTTCTGCATCAATACGCTCATTATAAAGCGACGCAGGCAAATCTTCGCAGGTAAGTGTACCGTTTGAAGAATAAATACCGAGTTTAAGTCCTAAATCATTAACCTGCTCAACAAGCCATTTAATACCATGGGGAAAGGTTGTTAAATCTCCCTGCATTTTACCGTTTTCGTCACGCATTGATGACTGCCAGCAATCGTCAAGATTAACATAAACATAGCCTGCATCAGCCAATCCGCTTTCTTTCATAGCCCTTGCAATACTGAGAATTACATTTTCGTCAATTTTGTTTCTGAAAAGATTCCAGCTTGACCAGCCCATAGGCGGTGTAAGTGCAGCTCCGTTATTATACATTTCATCCTTTGTATAGTGAATTTTTCTCTTAGCAAGTACCTTTTTCACTTCACAACGCGGACAAACATCGTTCTTTTTGAAAAGCATCAAACTGCTGCCCACTGCCACACCTGCGGCAGCAAGTCCCGATAAAACTGCTAAACCTTTTTTCATATAATTACCTCATAAAAATAAAAACAGATCAGACGGTGTTTTAGCATCATCTGACCTGTAGTATTTACTGTTACGGCCTAAATGCCGATTTAATTATTCTTCAACAGGAGCTTCTTCTGCAACTTCTTCAACGGTAGTTTCTTCAACAGGAGCGTCAAGAAGCGCTTTGATTGAAAGGCTTACTCTCTTCTTATCAAAGTCGATTTCCATAATCTTTGCCTTAACAACATCGCCCACCTTAAGAACCTCAGCAGGAGTGCCGATGTGCTTATGAGAAATCTGTGAAATGTGAATAAGACCGTCAACGCCAGGTATAATCTGTGCGAATGCACCGAATGTTGTAAGGCTCACTACCTTGCACTCAACTTCACTGTCAACGGGATAATCACGCTTGAGAATTTCCCAAGGATTATCTTCAACTTTTTTGTAGCCGAGAGAAATCTTTTTGTTTTCTCTGTCGAGTTCCTTAACATAAACCTCAACAGTATCGCCAACCTTAACAACCTCTGAGGGATGCTTAATTCTCTGCCATGAAAGCTCTGAAATATGTACCATACCGTCAACACCGCCGAGGTCAACGAAAGCGCCGTAGTTTGTAAGGCTTCTTACTGTACCTGTATAAACATTGCCCTCTGCAACATTTGCCCAAAATGCGTCTTCAACTTCTTTTTTCTTTGCAAGCGCAACCTCACGGATTGAACCTACAACCTTTCTTCTCTGCTTGTTTACTTCAATAATCTTGTATTCAACAGTTGTTTTGAGAAGATCTTCAAGAGAATCGCTTCTTCTCATTTTGGCAAGAGAAGCAGGAATAAATACCTTGATAGAACCGCTCTGTACAAATACACCCTTATTGTCGCCTACGATACCTGTAACAACGCCTTCGCGAACTGTATCGTCAACTTCGAGATTTTCCCAAATAGCACCGCGGTCATAAAGACGCTTTGAAAGCTTGATTGTGCCTTCAACATCATTTGTCTTCATAATGCGAAGTTTGATTTCGTCGCCAACCTTAAGCTCTGCTTTTGGGTCAGCTGAAGGGTCATCACTATATTCATCAAAAGAAACATAGCCTGTGTGCTTTCTGCCTGCAATTTCAACCTGAATTTCGGTTGCTGTGAATCCTACAACAGTTCCGACAACATTCTGGTCAGAGCTCATGCTGTTAAGTGATTCTTCAAGCATCTGCTCAAAGCCTGCGGTCTCCTCCATATTGATTGTGTTTGCGTTTTCTAAAATTTCGGACATGGTTTTTAGTACCTCCTTAATTATACTATCGGGCGTTGAAGCACCCGCAGTAACGCCTATTGAGCTGATTCCGTAAAAGGCTATGTCCAAAAGCTCATTTGCGGTTTCAATCAAATAAGTCGGGCAATTAGGCTCACAAACTGCCTTAAGCTTTGCAGTGTTTGAGCTTGTTCTTCCCCCAATAATTATCATCATATCATTTTTCTGTGATAAATCGAGAGCCTCTGCCTGTCTTTCTTCGGTCGCACTACATATTGTATCAAAAATAATTGCATTTGTATAGTGTAAATTTATTTTTTTTACACATTTTTTCCATTCTTTTATGCTAAAAGTAGTCTGTGAAACCACAATAAACGGTTTTTCTTCGTTAAAAGAACGGCAAATTAATATTTCTTCAAGCTCATCGGCAGAATTAAATACAAAGCACTCGCCTGCACAGTAGCTTTTTATGCCAACAACTTCTGGGTGAGTTTTATCACCCGCTATCAGCACCGGAAGTGTTTTACTTGAATTCTTTTGGACTATTTTATGTATTTTTTTGACAAAAGGACAGGTGGCATCAATATAATCAAGCTTGTTTTCTTCACAATAATCAAGAATATCACGCTCAACACCGTGAGTGCGTATTACGACCCTTTTATCTTTTTCGGCTTCTTCAATATTATCAATAATATTCACGCCACGGCTTTGCAAATCTTCAATTACCTGCGGATTGTGAATAATAGGACCCAATGTACAAACATCAAATCCGTCACCGACCAAATCATAAAGCATATTGACAGCACGGTTCACTCCGAAGCAAAAGCCTGCTGTTTTTGCAAGAGTTATCTGCATTTGCAATTCTCCCAAAGCTCTGTAATTTTTTTCATAATTAAATTTGCGGCGATTTTATTCTCTTTTGTTTTACCTCCGTCTGTAAAGCCCAAGTCACTGTTTTTAATTGCTTCGCCGAATTTAACAATAACCTTTGAACCTGCTTTGTCTTTATTTTCCATATAAATCCCCACAGGAACAATATCTGCACCTGTATAACGTGCGATATAGCCTATACCGGATTTCGCCTTTTGCGGCGAGCCGTCTTCAGAACGGGTACCCTCGGGGAAAATACATAGCACTTCTCCACGGCGGACAAGCTCAATTCCGTAATTTATTGCTGTCATATCGCCTTTGCCACGAACAATCGGAAACGCGTTGAGATGGGTAATAGCTTTATTAAGCACTGAATTTTCAAAAAGCTCATATTTTGCTATATAATGAAACAGTCTTTTTGAAGCCATTGCAATAAACAGAGGGTCAAATTCGCTGACATGATTTGGCGCAATTATAAATCCGCCGCTTCTGTCAAGATTCTCAAGACCTTCAAACTCAACCTTATAATAAGTCTTGCAAAGAAGCGTACCAAGAGGGCGAATTATATTCATCATTTTATAATTTTTAAAATTTGTGTAGTCAAAATTAGGTTTTACAGACATTAAATCTTCTCCTTGACTGTATTTACTATTTTTTCTATTGATTCTTCAAGAGTATAGCCTGTTGTATTAACGGTTACTGAATCTTCGGCAGGCTTTAAGGGGGCAATTTCACGGTGGGAGTCGTTGTAATCGCGAACTCTTAAATCATCAAGCACCTCTTGAAATGTAACCTTACTGCCCTTTTCTTTAAGTTCTTTGTATCTTCTCATTGCACGCTCTTCATCATCAGCCGTTAAGAAAATTTTCACCTGTGCATTGGGAAGAACGACCGTTCCTATATCTCTGCCGTCCATAATACAGTTATTTTTTTCGGCAATATCACGCTGTAAATCGAACAGGAACGCACGGACATCAGGAATTGCAGAAACATTTGATGCCGCCATTGACGCTTCCGGAAGCCTGATTTCAGTTGATACATCGTCGCCATTTAAAAATATATGCTGAACACCGTCAATGAATTTGAGTTCAACAGTAATTTCGTTAAGAGCCTTGCTTACATTTTCAGCATCATTTGTTGTAATGCCGTTGCGAATACAGTAAACGCCTACAGCACGGTAAAGTGCGCCTGTATCAACATAGATATAGCCAAGCTTTGCCGCCGCCGCACGGGCAACTGTACTTTTGCCTGCCCCGGCAGGACCGTCAATTGCAATATTTATCATAATAATTACCCTCACCTTTTCATTTTCTTTATTTTTTTGTTATATTACTGCATTTACACCTGCAAGATGACCTGTGGAAAATGCAATTTGAAGATTAAATCCGCCTGTGTAGCCGTCACAGTCAATTACTTCGCCGGCAAAATAAAGACCTGAACAAAGCTTACTTTCCATTGTTTTAGGGTTAATTTCACTGATTTTCACACCGCCGGATGTGACGATTGCCTCGGAAATATCGTTGAAATCAATTACGGTAAGCTTAACTGATTTTACTGCATCAACAAGATTTTTACGCATCTCTTTTGTAATTTGATTTGCCTTTTCAGAGGGTTTAATTTGTGCCGAACGAAGAATTGGCGTAATCATTGATTTTGGTAAAAGAAGCGCTAAAATATTTGAAATTGATTTATTACTGTTATCGGCAAAATCACGAAGAATTCTTGCCTCAAGCTTTTCGTGTGAAAGAGCAGGCTTTAAGTCAATATAAATTTCGTATCTTTCTTTTTCCATATCACGCATATGCGCGCTTGCAGAAAGAATCATAGGACCCGAAACACCGAAATGTGTAAAAAGCATTTCTCCGAAATCGTCATAGATATCTTTTTTCTTTTTAGTATCCATAATTCTGATTGCAACATTTTTAAGGGAAAGTCCCATACATTCACTGCAAATCCCTTCGCGGCAAACGAGTGCCGAAAGCGACGGGCGAAGATCTGTTACTGTATGACCTGCACTTTTCGCCAATTTATATCCGTCACCGCTTGAGCCTGTTTTAGGGTACGAAAGTCCGCCTGTTGCTATTATGACAGCATCAGCATTATAAGTATTGCTCGATTCGGTTTTTACACCGCAGATCTTATTATTTTCAATTATCAGTTCGGTAACACGCTCATTTTTTCGCTGAACTCCCATATCGGTAATGTAGCGGTTAAGAGCATCTACAATATCAACTGCTTTGTCGCTTACAGGAAAAACACGGTCGCCGCGCTCGACTTTTAACGGAACACCGTAACTCTCAAAAAAATCCATAACATCACGGTTATCAAATGATGAAAATGCACTGTATAAAAATCTTCCGTTACTCGGTATATTCTGTATAAAAGATTGCGCATCGCTCACATTGTTTGTGACATTACATCTGCCCTTACCTGTGATTAAAACCTTGCGCGCAATTCTTTCGTTCCGTTCAAGAAGCAGAACATCTGCTCCGTTCTCTGCTGCAACGCCTGCTGCCATTGTGCCTGCGGCGCCTGCACCAATCACTATAACTTTTTTATTCATTTTCTGCTCCGTCTGACTTATCATAAACCTGATATTCGTCCCAAATACTTTCAAGCTTATTAAAATTGCTGTAAGCATCTTCACGCCTGCTAAAAGTTACTGCAACTATCAAAGCATTTATAAGGCTTAACGGCGCTACAAGAGAATCGACAACCGATACCATATCGCTTTTTGCCACAAGAAGATTATCGGCATATTCTGCAATAGGAGAATCCTTTGAATCGGTAATTGCAATTATTTTTGTTCCGCGGTCACTAATAAAGCGGAGTGCATTGATTGTTTGTTTTGAATATCGCGGAAAGCTTATTGCAACGCAAACATCTTCTTTATCTATTCTGAACATCTGCTCAAACATTTCACTGCTGCTTGAAGTATTGACAAGAACAACATTTTCAAAAACAGGATTTAAATAAAAATACAAAAAGCCTGCCAAAGCCGCTGAGCTTCGTACACCGAGAATGTAAATTCTTTTTGCTTTATTTATAGTTTCAACCGCTTTTGCAAATTCATCAGCAGAAATTTGTTCAAGAGTATCACGAATAAGCTCAATATCGCCGTTGAGAACCTTTTTTATTGCATCCTGCTCGCCTATTAAAGTGCTTGAAACTTCCATACGCTGAACAGCTGTAAGCTTTGACTTAATCATCTGCTGAAGCTCTTTCTGAAGCTCCGGATAGCCTTTAAAGCCCATTTCGGTTGCAAAACGCACAACCGTTGATTCGCTTACACCGACGGTTGTACCAAGCTTTGATGCGGTCATAAATGCTGCTTTATCATAATTTTCAGTAATATACTGAGCAAGCTTTTTATGTCCTTTTGAAAGCTTTTTATCTTTAATATCAGCTTTTGTTAAAATAAAATTTTTCATCCAAAACAACTCCGAAGAACAATTAGCCTATTTAATATACTATAATTCCGCTGTAAAAACAAGCATTTTTGCAACTAATCTTGCAAAATACTGCATTTTACGAGTGAAAATGTCATTTCTTTTGAACATTCTGTTGAATTTTGCATAATCAGCGAATAAAGATCCCCCGATTTGTTTTCTAATGCAAAAATTCTTTCTGCATCTGCTGATTTAAGTTTTAATATATCGGAATAAGAAACTACAAATGGTATTTTACAGTCAGAAGCAAGTCTACCCATAATTTCTGTTGACGCTGTATTAAAACCTAAAAGTCTGCAATAAGGTACTGATATATCCAAATCGTAGGCAGTAATACCGAATATTGACGAAAGCACAGCCCGCCTTATTCGTGAATGTGTAAAGCGTTTAGATTTTGCCTTATCATAAATTTCTTTAAGGCTTGTACTGTCTTTGATTACGGCTTTAATACGATTTTCAAGCCCCTCCGCCATATTGGCAGTACAAGATAAATCCTCATTTAGTTTTGAACGCAGTAAAGCAAGCGAAGCAAGGTTATATTTTTCAGCAGAAACAAATTGACCGTGTTGCAATGCTTCCATATATATATCAACCGTATTTTCAGGAACAAAATCTGAAAAATCTTTACCGACACTTATTAGATTGCGTATATGTGTTGCCGATGCAATTCCGTTAATTGCCTTTGCATCATTATAGCCTGCACCTATACGGGAAACCGGCACAGGTATCATTTTAGAATTAAGCCTTTTTATGGCTTTCATATATTCAAGCGCAAGTATATTATTGGGAGTTGAAATGTCACATCCATTGGCATTGTATTCATTAAATGCACTCTGGCGGGCAACAGGATAATTTATGCCTGTTTCAAGATATTTCATAACTTTTGCGTCAAATGCTTCATCTTCGAAAATGCTTACAGCTTTTTCAAGATCCATGGCATCGCTATCTTCTGTACCGAAGGCAAGCTTATCACACCCAAAATTATTTAATATCTTAACTGCATTATAAGCAAATATTTCAGCAGAGGCAGTTGCAAAAACGAAAGGCAGTTCCAAAACAATATCAGCGCCGTTTAAAAGTGCCGTTTTAACTCTTGTTTCTTTGGAAAACAGCGCAGGTTCCCCTCTCTGCACAAAATTTCCGCTCATTACGCAAACAACCGTATCGCCTTGTTTTTTCACACTGTCAATTAAATATTTATGCCCTTTGTGAAATGGATTAAATTCGCAAACAATACCGATTACCGACATAATAAAAGAACCTCACTAAAATATGGTAAAAATTACTTGAAATTAAATAAACACAAGTATATAATAATACAGTATGAAAATTACTTCAAGAAAGAATTTAATTATTTGGAGGATAAAAATGAAAATTCTCGTTATTAACGCAGGAAGTTCATCACTTAAATATCAGCTTATTGATATGACTGATGAAAGTGTAATCGCAAAGGGTATTTGCGAAAGAGTAGGTTCTGAAGACGCTTGTATCAGCTTCAAAACTACCGAGGGTAAAAAGATTGAGTATAATGCTCCTATGACAAACCACACCGAAGCATTTGCAGAGGTTAAAAAGGTACTTACCGAGGGTGAATACAAGGTTATTGACGATATCAGCGAAATCACAGCAGTCGGTCACCGTGTTGTTCAGGGCGGTTCTCTTTTCAACAAGAGTATGCTCATAAATGATGAAGTTATCAAGGGCATTGATGAAATGTCAGCTCTTGCGCCCCTTCACAACCCTGCACATATTCAAGGAATTAACGCAAGTATTGAGCTTTTCGGCAAGGATGTTCCCCAAGTTGCGGTTTTTGACAACGCATTCCACAGCACAATGCCTGCTGAAGCTTACACATTCCCTATTCCTTACGAATTCTATGAAAAATATCAAGTTCGTAAATACGGCTTTCACGGTACATCACACCGTTTTGTAAGTGCAAGATGCGCAGAAGTAATGTGCAAGAATATTGAAGACCTTAAAATTGTTACCTGCCACCTCGGTAACGGTTCATCAATCACAGCAGTTAAGGGCGGCAAGGTTATTGACACAACAATGGGTCTTACTCCCCTTGACGGTCTTATTATGGGTACACGCTGCGGTGCAGTTGACCCCTCCGCAATTCTTTTTGTTATGGAAAAAGAAAATCTTTCTGTTAAAGAAATGGATACTCTTCTTAACAAGAAATCCGGTATTCTCGGTATTTCGGGATTAAACTCTGACGACCGCGATGTTAAGGCAGAGGCTGCAACAAACGAAAAAGGTCTTGGCAAACGCTGTCAGCTTGCAAGAGATATTCTTGCATATCAGATTAAGAGATATATCGGCGCTTACACTGCCGCTATGGACGGTATTGACGCAATTGTATTCACAGGCGGTATCGGTGAAAATGCTGATGATATTCGTGCAAAGGTCTGCAAAGAGCTTACATTCCTCGGCATTGAAATCAACGAGGAATACGGTAAAACTCTTGTAAAAGGCGCTGAAGGTGAGCTTTCAACCGAAAACTCAAAGGTTAAGGTTTATGTTCTTCCTACAAACGAAGAGCTTGTTATTGCAAGAGATACAAGAGATATTGTAAACGCTCTTTAATTCTTTAATCAAGATATAAATTAAGCCGTGCAGAAATGCACGGCTTTTTTATTTTTATTTGTTGCCGTATCAATATGACTGAACGACATCCTTGTCAACGGGAACCTTTTGAGCGGGCTTCTTTTTAACGGCAAAGGCAATATTCTTTGAATGGTCGCCTACGCGCTCAAAGTCAATAAGAGTATTTACGAACATCATACCTGCTCTTGTTTCACAGTGTTCGTGATTAAGACGGCGAAGATGCGCGTCTTGATAGCGTTCCTTCAAATTATCAGAAACAGTTTCAAGGGTTTCAATGCGTTTTGCCTCTTCGACAGTAAGTTCTTGCTTTTTAAAAGCAGCAATTGACGCGTCAAGCAATTCCACAACGCACTTATGCATTGTTTCAAGCTCCGCAACAGCTTCTTCTGAAATTGCAAGCTTTTCGTTACTGCGGACTGTAACAGCTTCACTGAGGTTCACTGCGTGGTCGCCTATACGCTCAATATCGTTGATAACATGGAAAAGCCTACCGATATATTTTGCATCGGAATAATCCAAATCAAGTGCATTGATTTTAACAAGATGTCTTGTTATTCCGTGATTTAAGAAGTTAATTACATCTTCAACCGATTGTATTTTTTCGCATTTTGAGGGGTCATTTTTTATAAGAGCTTTTGCCGCACGGTCAAAATTATCACGAGCAAGATAAGCCATTCTTACAACCTCTTTACCGATTTGCTCAACGGCAACGGGCGGAGTTGTAAGAAGATGCTCGTCATAGAACTTAAATTCAAGCTTTGAGTCCTCCGGCTCTTTATCAGGAACAAGAATACAAGCCATTTTTATAATCCAATTTGCAAAAGGCAAAAGGACAATTGTACTCACAACATTAAATATAATATGAGCGGTTGAAATCTGTACAGATACATTGCCGCTTATTCTTTCAAGCAATGATGTATATGATGTAAATGCAGTGATAAGCAGGAATATAAATGTACCCATAACATTGAACAGCAAGTGCATAACTGCCGTTCTTTTAGAGTTTGTTTTTGCGCCTGCTGCTGAAAGAAGCGCTGTAACGCAAGTACCTATATTTTGTCCTAAAAGAATATAGATCGCAAAATCAATCGGGATAAGGCCCTGCACCGCAAGTGCCTGCAAAATACCAATACTTGCAGACGAGCTTTGAATTACGGCGGTAAGTACAATACCTATGAGTATTCCCACGATAGGATTACTGTAATTTGTCATAAAGTAAACAAAAACTTCAGAATCCCTTAATGGTGCCATTGCCTCCGACATTGTTTCCATACCTAAAAACAGCATACCGAAGCCTGCAACCGTTTGACCGATGTGTTTGATTATGTCTTTCTTTACGAAAAGCATTACAAACACGCCGATAAAAAGTGCGACAGGCGCAATACCGCTTAAATCAAGGGCTATAAGCACGCTTGTAACAGTTGTACCTATATTAGCGCCCATAATTACACCGACGGCCTGCGCAAGAGTCATAAGACCTGCGTTAACAAAGCCGACAACCATAACCGTTGTTGCTGATGAGCTTTGAATTAGTGCTGTCACAAGCGCACCCATAAGAACCGCAAGAAATCTGTTTTTAGTGAGCGCACCCAAAATTTTCTTCATTTTTGAGCCTGCGGTGTATTCAAGACCGTCACCCATGGCGTTGATACCGTAGAGGAACAAGCCGATACCCGCTAAAAAAGATAATAAATGTGTTATTGTCATTTGCTTTTTCCTATTTTATCATTTTCATCTTTTCGTTATATTTATATTCGCTGCCACGCTCGCCCAAATGGTAAACCGAGCGGTTTTTAACACCGAATTTTTTCTTTTCGAGCCTTGAATAATTTATCCTCTTGACATTCATATATGCCTTAAAGAAATCCAGGCGGCAATAGAAATCCTTATAGTTTTTGAGTTTATCCTCTGTCCACGCAACCTCGGCAAAAGCAAAAATACGCGGATAAACTGCAAATTGCCACGCACTCTCGGTATCTATCCATTCAGCCCAAGATTCAAATTCAACACCGAGAACATTTTTCTCGTTTACAAATCCTGATTTGGCAACATTATAGTTATAAACCTTTTTAAGCGGAACCTGAGCATAAGAAAAGTCGAAATACATTGTAGGACATGGCGAAAGAAGAAATTTTCTCTTATCATTCTCACGCTTTACCCATACAGGATTACGGTAAACCCAATACTGACCTATTATATCGCTGTCTGTATTCTCACAGATGCCGTCATTCCATTCAATGCTCGTTTTGCCGAGCTTTTTTAGTATTTTATTAACTCGGTTATTAAAATATGCCTGCAAATCCTTGCCTTTTTTAATTCCTAACTCCTGCATTTTATTCTGACACACAGAACACTGATTTTCCCATATTTTATGACCCTTTGCCGCCTCGTCGCCACCCATATGAAAATATTTATAAGGAAACAGCTCGCAAACCTCAGTCAACAGCTTTTCAAGAAACTCATAAGTTTCCTCCTGCCCTGCGCAAAGCACATCTTTAGTGATTCCGTTACTGCAGAAAACCTCATAATTTTCTTTAAGGCAGGAAAGTTCGGGATATGCCGCAAGAATAGCTACTGTATGCCCCGGCAAATCAATTTCTGGAATTATGTCAATACAAAGATTTTTTGCATATTCTACAATTTCACGGATTTCGTTTTTGCTATAATAATGGAAGTATTCTCCGCCGCCCTTTTTAAGTTCGGGAATTGCCAAAGAATTACAGCCCTCAAGCAATTTGCAGGGTCTTTTACTGCTGATCTCATTGAGAAGCGGAAACACTTCGCTTTCAATGCGATAGCCCTGGTCATCGCTTAAATGCCAATGAAATTTATTAAGCTTTAAAAGCGACATACTGTCAAGCGCACGCTTCACAGCATCGACACCGAAGAAATGGCGTGATTCATCCATCATACCGCCACGGTAAGAAAACTTTGGATAATCATAAATATATGCTCCGTTAAGCACTGCAACTCCATCGGCAGTTTTTGCCTGCATAAGCATTATTTTCAAAGTAACCGCACCGTAAAATGCTCCGCTTTTATCAGAAGCCGATACGGTTATACCTGCTGAATTTATTTTAAGTATATAGCCCTCCGGCTTTATGCTTATATCTTTATTAAATTTTATTGCACCGTTTTTTGCGTCTTTTTTCGTTTTAAGAAAGTCTGAAAGATATTTGCCTGCCTTAATAAATTCCGGTACGCAAAGAACAGCGGTTTCAGAAGTGACGGTATATGTTCCCTCTAAAACATCGTATTTTTGAGGTTTGGGAATAATACTGTACTTGGTTGAACTCACTTCGTACCCTCCAAGACCTTACGGCAGAAATCGGGCATATCGGAAATTAAAGCGTCACAGCCCCAATTTGTATATTTTATAATGTCCTCTTCTTTGTTTACTGTCCAAGGATTTACTGCTATGCCGTTGGCGTGCAAATCCTTGACATCATCTTCGCTGATAAGAATGTGTTCGGGATGCGCAGCATCTGCATTGAGCTGCATACAGTATTTCGCAACGCCGAAATTCATAATTTCAGCACCCAATTCGCCTGTTTCATACAAAAGACCTGTTTTAAGGGTTTTATCAATTTCTTTAACCTTACGGATACATTCGGGGTCAAAGCAGGAAATTATTGAATTCTTTTCAATACCGAATTTATAAATCTCTTCAACTACCCTTTTGATAAGATCGTTATCTTTATGCGGCGGCTTGATTTCGATGTTTATAAGGTTCATATTTTTAGTAAGCTCTAAAAGCTCAGGAAGCGTAGGCAATGTAACGCCTGCAAAATTCGGAGAAAAATAAGAACCGAAGTCCAACTGACGCAATTCAGCGAATGTCATTTCATCAATAGAACCTGTACCGTTCGATGTAGCATCAACAGTATAGTTATGACAAATGACGATTTCGCCGTCTTTACACAAATGGACATCGGTTTCAATTCCGTCCGCATTAAATTCAATTGCTTTTTTAAAAGCAGGTAAAGTATTTTGAGGTGCGTGTCTGTTAGCACCTCTATGTGCCAATACAAGAGGCATATGTTCCAACTCCTTTGAATTGAAAAATGGTAAAAGTTTGTTCAAGCCAAATTTTCACAAATATATATTACCAAAAACATATACCGTTTGTAAAGGGTTATTTATTTTTTAACAAATTTTCAAAAAATTCTACTATTTTAAATTTAAACTGATATTTTTCTGCGCCTGTTACAATTTCGGTTTCTTCATCTGTCAGAACATCTGATATTTCACATTCTGCCTCGGCGGCAGGCAAGCACATCGGCGGAAACATCACACACCACCAATTCTGCCCTGCGCCCTCGCCTATTATCACCTTTACCGCTGTATAATAACCTGCCGGCAGAGTGACGGAGTTCTCATAGGTTCTGGTTGCAAAATATTCTTTTTGCACAGTAATTTTAACATCATAACTGTATCCCTCGCTCTTAATTACATCTAACGCAGTCTTTCTTAAAAAGTCAATATGAGGTATAATTTTTTCTTCGGCTTCGTCGGCAGTGACAGAGCCGTCAAAAATCTCTTTACCGGCACTTAAAACAGCATCACGGACTTTTAATTTTAAAGTTTGATCATTGTCGCTGTCGGAATTTGCAATCACATGCATACGCAACATTTTATCTCTTATACTATCGCACTGCTTTGAAAAAGCGGTAATATTTAACACACAGCATATTATAATTGCCGCTAAAAGCGACGCCTCTATTCTTATTATTGTTTTTTTCATTGGTTTCACTCCTTACGAGTGAAGTATTACCAAATAAAACCAATCATATACAAAAATGAATGTAAAAAATATATCCCTCGGAGCACCTTTGTACGCCGTTGGGCTGATAGTTGATTTTACGCATTTTCCATATCCCATTAAAAAGAGCCGTGAAATATTTTTTATCTCCACAGCTCTTTAAAGTTATTTATACACTTATAGTATAAAAAAGTTCCCCACAAAGTCGGTTGCAGTGAATACTAACCTGCATAATAAGCAGGTGGGTGCTCTCCGTTCATATCTGTGCTCCCTTCTTCCGCCAAAAGACGGGAGGTCTGCTCCCAATGAAACGAGTACAAGCTCCCTTTAATAGTGTGTTGGGTTAATATCATCCGCAATTATCGGGCTTCGCAGGGTAAACCTATTGTTTCAAATTATTCCTCATCTTCAAACAAGAAAAGCTCTGAAAGGCGTTCTTCAAAAATCTTGCCGATTTCGTTAAACTCATTATCGTCTTCAATGGGTTCAAGATATGTTTCGCCGTCTTCTTCACTGACTTTGAGGATGATAAGCTCACCGTCATCGTCAAGGATTTCTTCTGCTTCATCATAAACAGGAAGAAGCGCTACATACTTTGCCTTATCTGTTTCAATGCGGTCAAGCTCTTCAAACATATGCTCGTCACCGTTTTCATCAACAACAGATACAATATCAGGATTAAACTCTTCGCTCATTTTATTACTCCTTTTCTATTATTACAAAATATATACGCCAGATTCAAGTACAACAATTTCTTTGCCGCAGGAGCGCAGGTATTTATATACAGGCTCGTCAAAAATGCGGAAATCGTTTACCGAATAATCTCGCAGGCTGATAGTTCTAACCTTGTTTGAACCCGCATTGCATATGAATAATTCATTATCATACTTTGAAAGCGATATTGGATGATCAAATGAGGTAGAGTCTTCAGAGCCTACACGCATACTGAATTTTTTATGTGAAATTGAATAGGACACAACGCAGTTTTTTTCCGGAACAACGCTCCAAATCTGACGGCCGTCAGCCACAACAGAGCAAATGTCGCCGCCGTGATACTGCAAATCTCTTGACCAAAGCATTTCACCATCGGGAGAAAAAAGTCCTGTTTCACCGCTTGGATAAACCACAATCACCTGCTTTGAGGGCAATGTATCAGCCTCGCAGGAAACATAATCGCCCAACTGCTCTGCTATTTTTTTGTACTCTGCACCGTATTTATTCAAAAGATAAACACTTTTTGTGACAGGTGTTTTTTGCATTCTTTTTATATCAAATCCGTAAAAATTTATTTTAGCCGAACCGTTTTCAAGAACGGTCTTTTTTGTGTAAATGATACCGTTTGAGAATGCGATGACATCGTAAATCGAATCAATAATTTTCTGCATCAATATTTCACCGCTGTATATAAATTTTAGTTACTGTTTTTTATTCTTTTATTATTGTACTATTTTTTCTTCAAACGGTCAATATGATAAAATCAACAATTTTGCAATAATTTATTTTGACAGCCTTTGTCTTTTGACGGACAGTTTTTATTTGTGCAATAAATTTCTCTGCCGCCGTCAGTATTTAAAACTTCTTCTACAACCACATTTGCACCGAAATTCGTGCAATACTGCTCATAGGTTCTCTTTATCTCGTTCATAAAATCACCCCTAAATATTTGCTCATTAATATTTATATGTATCGTGTAATAAATTACGCTTAAAAATAATAAGAATAAATATGTCCAAATTTTGTGAGGTGCATTTTAATGTCTGCTAAAATTTTTCTCGGATGTATTTTTGCGTTTTATGTCATTGCTATTGTTTTTGCGTTTATTAAATCAAAAAGATTTTTCACGGTATTTTTGCTTACAGCTTTTCAAGGTGTTTGTGCTTTGTTTGCAGTCAATTTAGTTGGTCAGTATATTACGGTGCATATTCCTGTAAACGGCTGGACATTGGGAATTTCGTCAGTCGGCGGAATTTCGGGAGTAATTATGATGCTGTTATGCGACGGATTTATATTTTAATGAAAATTTCATTTAAACGGTACAGGCTTGACAGATATTTGCAAATTGTGGTAAAATATTTTCGCAATAGGACGTTTAGCTCAGTTGGTAGAGCATTCGCTTGACGTGCGAAGGGTCAGCGGTTCGAGTCCGTTAACGTCCACCAAAAAGGAACGGTAATTTTCATTAGAAAGTTGCCGTTCCTTTTTATAGTTTTAACTTTTTTCTATTAGATTATCAATACTTATGAAATCGTATCTAAATTGAGATTTTCTACAATTTTTTCGCCTTAGGTTTTCACGCTAATCCTCCTCTGTCTTTCCTGTTTTTTAGTAACCATTTTATCGCGTTTGGAATAATACACATCACTCCAACACTCAACGGAAAAAAATCTGATATATAATCTGTCTTTTTCCAATACAAAAAAAGTGCATATGCAATTTCTAACAGGTAAAAAGCACGTACAAGAAATATGCTTTGTTTTTTTAAGTCTATCTTGTCAAAACATTCTACAAAAAATATCCACAAAGGGAAAAATATATAATACGGAATGATAGAATCGTGAACAATTGTAGAATATATAAGACAAAATAACATTAGAATCTGTGATGTAATAGCGATAATTTTTCGTGTCATAGTATCACCTTAACCATATAATAAAGCAAATAGTGTGTAATAATAGAGGGTCTGTTTTTGATATTGACCGAAAAGTACTTGCGATTCATAATCTACTCTCCAATTAAACATAAACCGGTTGTCGTCGCTCATTCCCATAGTTTCTTTTTCTAATTGACCCTTTCCCATACTAATGAGTGCAACCACGATATCATATTTATTACCGATTGTTCCCCTCGCTATCATTGTGATATACTGCGTTGTTATTTTGCTGTCTATTCGCACATAGAACCGTCCCCTGTGTTCACTCTGTGTTCACTTCTGCCTTCATTATAAGCAGCCTTTACTTATAAGCTCATCTACTATTTTTTCTGTTGTTTTTTCAGCATCAAATACAAATGAATTTGTGCACATTAAATCATATGAAGAAACATAAACTCTTTCATTTGTGTATATTACGAAAGAATAGTAAGCCAATTCGTAATCCGGTGAATATGAATTTGTTTCAGACTTATAAGTATAAGTACACACAGCATTACCTTTTGTAAAAGAATGAATATCTTCATCTGTAATATTAAATCCCCATATATCTTTCTCGGTATAATAAAATTTTACATCCTCCGATAATTTCTTTCTATTTACAAAAAACATATTTTCATACACAAATATTTCTTGTGAAAAATCATAATCCTCTGAATCATTTTGTCTGCCTGATGGCGTATAGTATTCTGCTTCAAGAGCGTTTTTACCGAATATCGAAATAAATATCGTGTTTTCAGATATTGATTTATTCATATCTGAAACATTTAAAATATTGATATTGTTAATATCTGTCAATTCAGAAAAAACCTTTGTTGATTTCGACTGTTCTCTTATCGGTGAAAAAGAAGAATATACAAATGAAGCATATATTGTCATACAGGCAAAAATCAATGCAGTAATAATAAGAGTAGATTTCTTTTTAACAAAGCAGTGAATTATTGCTGTTATTACCGTAATTATTGAGATGAGCAATAAAATTATAAGCAACGGTTTACAAATCCACCCAAATATCCAGCTTACAGTATTTGTAATGCCCGGTAATGACATTGCAATATTAAAAATTACTGAAATAAAAACTACTGCTAAAAAAACTATTTGGATTTTTGATTTTTTGACCATTTCTTATACTCCTTTGCACACTGAATTTCTAATAAAATTTGTATTTGATGTAATAATCAAAAAATTCACTTGGAGTTTCGATTATCTCATCTAAATCATTATCATTAAATATTATATAAGCTATTTTATTCTTTTTATCATTAAATCCGAATATCATAAGTCTCTTTGTTCCCAAGCTTTCTTCTTTGTCAACAAAAAAATTCCAACTATTGATAGAAAACGGCTCCTCGCTCCAATTATCACCAATTTCACAATCTCTTTTTTGCCGCTTTTCCAAAAATTTCGTTTGTTCTTTATAGTCTTCTTCAGTATATTCGGCAATTAAAACGGAAGAATTTGAGGTGAATATTACCATGTTTTTTCTATAAAAATAATTAAATTCTTTTTGAACATTACCCCTTTCAGCAAAGGGTGTAATATCATAATATCCACCGTAGTAATAATCTATTGCCGCATTTCCTATTCGCATTTTCCCACCAAAGAACAAATTCAAAATATATCCAAAAATAAATAATATAAGTGTGATAATTGTAAAAATAATTATAAATGCTTTTTTATGCTGTTTTATTGTTTTCATAATCAATCTCCTAACTCGCTGTCTTCTTCCTCATATTTTCCGTACATTTGAAGATATTTTTGCCATGCCGTTCTATCCTTTGGCACAGATGAATACTTGTTGAATCTTATTCGTAAACCAACAGCGTTAACATAAGGGTCGGCATTCGTGTGAAAATAGCAATCACGAATGCCATCAAAATAATTAAAACCAAATGCTTGCTTAAAATCGTAGACATCGTATTCATAAATATCTACAATTCTACAATGTGCCCTCATAGCTTCTCTTCTTGTTTTTTTGCCTATGGCTTCTGCATCACACTTCGCTCTAAATAACAATGGGGCTTTACTCCATTTTATATCTTCCCGTGCAGCCATATAGCCTAAAACATGATCCTTAATTTCATTAGCTATACATTCATCTGAAAATAAAAGATGCCGTTTAAACTCTTGACAAGTTAATGCATCAAGAATTAGTGCCATTGCCATAGAAGTCATACTTTCATCAAGCTCCATGCACACTTTTACTGTTTTGTAAAACTCTTCATATTGGTCGGAAGTTAGTGCTTCAAACGCAGCTGGTCGATTGTCTTTCTTTTCCTCTTCAAACCAAATTTGAGCGCTAACAAGTTTATCTTTTTTTCTTACCGTAAAATATGACAATGAAAATTTATCTGCTGTTTTATCATAACAATATGGTTCCAAAATAGACAATATTATTAGCATTGAAGCCGCCGATACTGCGATTTCTTCTGCATTTTTACCCTCATAATCCACTCTATTCACTGGATTATTATTGCAATAAGCAAAGAGGTTAGCGTTATGTGTTTCACCTTGAGTCGCGAGGAGGATATTTGTATCGTCGCAGTTGAGGAAGCGACCCCATTCGGGATTGTAATATCTGCTTTGAAGATAATAAAGTCCTGTTGTGAAATCGTAATTGTATCCGCGATAAGTCAGCGGACAAAGAGCAGTGAATATTACTGCTTCTTCCTCTGTGAAATCTTCACTCAAGCTGTATTCTATGTTTCCCCACGGGTCATAGCTGTACTCCATTACCGCATTGCCGTCGCTGTCAACAACTGCTATTGCGTCACCTTGCAGATTGCGGACAAAGGCAAACGAAGCTTCGCCGAATATAAATCCCTGCGTAGTATCATTGTCATCATAGATTATCTTTGACGGGAACGGTCCGATAGGAGCTTCTACATATTTATTACCGATTGTTCCCCTCGCTATCATTGTGATATACTGCGTTGTTATTTTGCCGTCTTCCCATACATAATCGACATAATATGTCAGTTTGCCTTCTTCATCATACTGCATTTTTCTTGTACGGATTCCGTTGGCATCATAATCAAACTGTGTTTTACTGCCGTCTGCTTCCGTAATTTGTATCAACTGCTTGCCCGACCACTTAAATGTCTTGCCGTTGTACGATATGGGGTTGCCTGCGTTATCATATGCGATTTTTTGACCGTTATATGATGTCAGCAAATCATTCCATATAAGGCTGTCATATTTTGATACAACTTCCTGCTGAACTGTACCCAATGTATCGGAAAGTGTATATTCGTAGATTTTTTCTGATACTCGGTTTCCACCCTTATCGTACTGATATACATAAGTTCTTGACCTGATATTATCATCAACACGGGTCATCTGATTTGCTTCATCATATGTATATCTGTACCGCAATGTTTTTGTACCGTCGGCATTAACTCTGTATTCGTGCGTAATATTACCGTTATCATCGTATTCATATGACAGGAAGTAATCTTTTATGATATTCTCTTCGGACATATCTGCACCGTAGGATACATAGTTTCTGACAGTATCAACCTGACCCGAAGCATATTCACCGTATTTCTTATAAGTATAGTCAGTTACTACAGACGTAAAATCTGAATTTTCGGTATTTTTCAAATTATGAAGCTGAACAGCTTTTTGCTGTATTCTGCTGAATTTATCGGTAGTTTTCAGTAAATTCATCCGCGAATACTTGTCGCTAATCTGTGTATTTGCAGTGGTATAGCCTGTAATCGGGTTAGTTGTATTTTCTAACTTTTTAGTCGTATAAGTACAGTAATTACCATCATACTCAACTAAATCGCCGTCAGAATTATAGCCCGAATAATGCATCAATTCGCCATTCATATAAACTTCTGTTGAGATTTCATTATAGAATGTTACAGTTGATGTTAAGTTATCAATAATATATATTACATTACCGCGGGTATCATATCCGTAATTAAAACGATAAGTTTCGCCGCCGTCGTAACTGATTTTGATTACACGGTCATAATCGTCATATACATAATGAACTGTGCCGCCGTTTCCGTATGTTACGCTTTCAAGACGGTTTCGGTTTGCACCTGTGCCGTATGAATAATCAGCAGAAGTTATACCTGTAAGAGTATTCGCTAAATCAGTATAAACTTTATCAACATTGCCCCACTGATCATAATCAATATAATAAGCATAATCATTATGACTAATACGAACTACACGGTCATTGAGATATGAATAGTTTGTAGTCATAGCGTCAGACGTATACTTAATTAACGTTCCCTCTTTGGCAAGATTTGAAACAGGAGTTGAAACCTGTGTTAATGCGCCCATAGCGTTATAAGTATATTTTGTTATATTTCCGCGCGCATCGGTAACGGAATTAAGCACACCGTTGTTTTCATTATAATTATATAATATTGTTTTACCGTTTTCATCAGTAGAGCTTGCCATATAATTACCGTTTGCGCTAAACGAACGGGCAGTAAACATTGAGATATATTCTGACACATCTTTACCTGCTATTTTGATTGAAAGAAGATTTCCGTATTCATCATATTTAATATCGAACATCTTCATACAAGAATCACATTCGCAGATATTTTCGTTTGTACAAGTGCAGTCGCATTCAAGATTTGTGCAATCGGAGCATTTACAACCGTTACACTCGGCACAATCGCAAACCTCTTCGCTTATGCATTGACATGGACAGCCATAGCCATATTCGCAATTTTCACCGCAAGCACACAAATCGGCAGTTACGGCTGATTCAAATTCAACAAAGGAGTTTTCATCGTCACTTTCTGTTTCTTCTGCCATTTCAGTTTCTGCATAACCTGTTTCTAATGTAAGGAAAGGCATTGCCGCACTGACTGACGATGGATATTTTATATACTCAAAAGATATAGTGAATTCGTTTGTATCACCTTTAAGTATAATATAATCTTCTACAAATTGCCAGTCATTTATAAAATCTTTTGCAGATTTCTTTATTGTTTCTGTTTTTAATACCTGTTCTTCATTTTCTGTTGCAACATAAGAATAGGTTAATGAAAATCCGGCAAATCTGTCACCGCTGAAATCAGTAATATCCGGTTGAAGCTGTGCCAACATTCTGTTTGCATCATTTGAAACAATGTTTGCCTTAAGCCAACCGCCAAAAGTTACTATATCCCCTTCTTTTCCGTTCAATTCAACGGTCTGTGAAAGAGAATAATTTGCATTAGTTGAAGATTCAAAACTAACCGTATTGCTTTGCAATGTATTTATATTGTCTGTTGATACTATATAATTTACGGAGCTTGTCCAATCATTTAATGAATTTTCAGAAATATCTGTAAATGCTCCGTTATTAAGTTGATTATATGAACCAAATCCACTGCCTTTTTCAAGCTGAACACTATCAACATAAAATTCACCATATGAGTTTACAAATCCGACACCCACTACAATTGACTGTGCGTTTTCAGGTACATCAACTGAAACACTATACCTGTTGAAATCTGTTGTAACCGCCGCAATTGTACAGTAATCAACAACAACAAAACCGCCGTCAGCATCTAATGCACCGCATAAAATACTGATTTTTTCATCACCGGAATACTCATTAACAGCTTTTATATAAGCAGAGAATGTGTAAATACCTGTTTCAGTTGCAGGTATTGTCTGATAAATATAATTATCAGTTGATGTATCAGCACTAAACTTTAATGATTTCTTGCCGGAATGCGAATAATCTTTAGAAACCGTCAAAGAACCCGATTTTCCGTTAGTCCAATTATCAAGACCGCTTTCAAAGCTTTGATTTATAAGCAGATTTTTGCTCATTGTTCTAAATGAACCGAGTGAACTATCCGCATAGTTTCCTTTTTCGTCTGTAACAAGAGCTGTTTTACCGTATCTGTCGAACTGCTTAGTTTCAACTGTTCCGTTAAGGTCACTGAATATTACTTGCTTGGGTCCGTCAGGCGTAATTGTTATTGTATTGCCGTCAAGATAGCCTTTAAGTGTACCTGTATCTTTTGCAAATTCAGAAATTGCACGAACTCTGTTAAAATCATCATATGTATATGTAAGCTTATATAACTCAAGATTAGTGATAGAGCTTATTCTATTCTCTGCGTCATACTCATACTGTGCTGTTTGGAAATCAGGGAATATAACTTTTGTAAGATTTCCGTTATTATATACATATTCAATTTCTAAATCCATAACAGCGGTACTGCCCGCATATATATCCGATCCATCAGGTGTCAAAGTTTGTATTTTGGTTAACAAACCGCTATCACCGTTATATGTAAAATCATATTTTCTGCCTACACCGTCAGTAATATAATCGATAGCATAAATATTTGTATTAGATGTAAGGTCACTTACATAAGCAATATCGATTGACTGTGACGGGTAGCTTTCTTTATAAATCTTTATGAGTCTTCCGTTTGAGTCAAACTCTTCAATTTCACCGTTAGAATTTTTGATTTTAATATTTTCTACACTGAAATTGTCAGCCGAATCATAAATTACAGAATAACCGCTGTCGCCTAAAGCATCTGCTTTTTCTTCAACTATCAGAGTTGTACCATCATCTTGTTTTTCTTCAATAAAATTGATGACCGTGCCGTTTTCTGTAAAATAACTTAATGTCAGCACTGCATCTGATGCAAGTTCATTTATAAATATTCCTCGGTTATAATTTGTTGTCCAATTATTTCCGTATACCTGTGGAATATTTCTCGCTCTTCCGTCTTCTAATTCATACAATGCAGAAAATTTCTCAACCATTTCGTTAAAGGCAGAATTATATACAAACGAGATACTTACAGGCATAATATTACCGCTTATTGCAATATCATCACGAATAACCGTTAACTTTTGAGTGAAATCGTTTATATATGATGTGCCGGCTCTACCAATGTCTTGTGTATGGTAGTCAAATCTATCATCATATCCGCTTGTTTCAACATATTCAATAAATAAAGCAGTATCGGTAAACAGACCCATTCCCGGCAGAGTATTATCATAACCTAAAATTGCGATACCGTTATTGACTTTTTCTCCGGAAATCCAATCATAAAGGATGTCTGTAATATTAAAATGAATTAGCTCTACATTTTTAACATCAAGGCTGCCGGTGTAATAGTCAATAACAGTTGAATTAATTTGAGGTTTAGTCTTATATGTTACTGTTTCAGAATCGAATGAAGATGCGATTTCATATGCCGCAACATTAATTGCTGCACCTGCAAGAACCAACTGTGCATCAACAGGAGTTATACCCTCGGTCAGTAAACCAATTTTCTCAAGGTTGAATTTTACATATGTTTCATATGTTCCGCCTGTATTTTGCAATTCATCTGCATCATCATAATATAAACCGTTTGAACTTACAGTCATTATTTCAGTATAAAAATTATCATCAGGATTTTCAAACGACACACTTACGTCTTCAAGCCAACTTGAATCATAAACGCCGATTATAGGATCAATGATTATCGGAAAAGCCCTATTACTATCATTAAGCCAATCCAAATCAGGCGAATAAGTTAAAACATATTCGCCATTACCGTTATTGGTTAATTCAACATAGATATTATATGATATTACCTCTGATTCATCTTTCATAAACGATGCAGGAATGTAAAAAACTATTTTCCCGTCAGCATTTATAAATGATACGGAGTTATCATCTTCTACAATGCCCGTTAATCCTTCAGCAGAAAGATTAAATGAATATTGCTCTTTAATCGCAGAACTTTGGTTAATAATAATATTCTCTTTAATTTTATTAGAAGAAATATTGTATTCAACATCAGTTCCGGAAATTATATTTTCATACAATAAATAATCACTTTGAGTTTTTAGTTGTTCTTTTATTATTTTGCTGTATTCATTTGTATCAACATCATTAATATTTTCTGTTATTTTTACTTGAGATGCTTCAATATTTTGAAGTGCAAATGATAAAGAGTATTCGTCACTTTTAATTGCTATTTCTGTATCCTGTGTAAGAACTTCAGGAAAGACAATATCAAACATACTGTTCATATTTTTAAAGACACGCTTTCCGTTTTCAACTGAACTTACTAAAGTGTTGTCAATATCGGTCCATTTACCGCCCTGCATAAAATGCAACGGTTCAGAAGAAACCATAGCTGCATACGAACCGTCATTTTTCTTATATACTTTTGTAAATTCATCTCTTTTTTCTTTAACCTCATAAAGAATTTCAGACGAAAAACCGTCATCATCTGCAAAAGTAATTATATTTTCTCTCGGCATATTTTTAATATTTATTACATGAGTATAAGCATCAGCAATTATTTGCATTGGCGCGATTTGCAACACCATTAAAACTGTAAGAAATACCGATAACACTTTTAACGACATTTTAAATCTTTTTTCCATAAATGAAGCTCCTCATTTTTTTGATACTATACCTTAATTTAATTATACAGATTAGGCAATATATGTCAATCAATTTGTAAAAAAAACTAAATAAACTGACAAAAAAATACATTTTTTAGGAAAATTGACTATATTTAAAAATGCACAATAAAATTATTTTGGAATACAGTGTTTTGGGTTTTCGCTTTAAATATTTTGACAATATTGTGGCATAAATATATTGAGGTGTAATTATGAGCGGCATAAAGAAATTTTTGGCAGGGCTGTGTATCGGTGCGGTGAATGTAACATTAGGCGCAGGCGGCGGAATGCTGACTGTTCCGTTATATAAAAAGATGGGAATGAGCCAAAAGGAATCGCAAATAAATGCAGTTGCCACAATTTTGCCCATTACAATTATAAGCGCTGTAATTTATCTTATTAACGGCAGTGTTGCTGTTTCGGACACTTATATTTATCTTATTCCGGGACTTGCAGGAAGTGTACTCGGCACATTTGTTATCAAGAAGACCTCGAATAAAATTCTGACAGTTATTTTTGCATTATTTATGATTTGGGCAGGAGTGAGGTTATTTTTTAAATGAATATAATTATTTCGATTGCCGCAGGCTTTTTATCGGGTTTAATAGGTGCAATGGGGTTTGGCGGCGGCGGAGTTTTAATAATTTATCTTGCGGTTTTTATGGATATGCCTCAATTACAGGCTCAAGGCATAAACCTTGTTTTCTTTATCCCCTGTGCGGTTCTTGCCGCAATTATTTATTCAGTAAAAAAACAAATTGACTATAAAGCTATTTTGCCCGTCATTCTCGGCGGAATTTGCGGTGCGATACCCTCAAGCTTTATATTGAAAAATATGCCCACAGACTATCTCGCAAAGATTTTTGCTGTATTTTTGATTTTTATGGGCGTTACTTCTATTTTCAGATTGAAGAAAAAAGAATAATATGGTAAACTTATCTCATCAGTGTAATAGGTGGGATATTTTTATGAAAACATTGAAAAAGACTTTATTTGGCATTGGAATTGCCGCTGTGTCATTAATAATTATTGCAGGTATTGCCTTTATGATTATCAAGGTTCCGACTTTGACAATCGACTTTTCACAGCAATCAGAGCTTACAGGAAGAGCGGCAGGATTTCTTTACGGTTTAGCGGAAGATAATATTCCGACAGAAGAAATTGCAGAAAGCTTAGGCATAAACACCCTTGCAACCAAGCCTGCCGGCGGACTTCAGCATCCTATCGGTGATGTCAGTCAGGTTTATAAAACATTTACAAATGCAGGCGGTGAATATCTTTTAATTTATACACAGGATATGTACGATACCTGGTATTATCAGCTTGACACCCTTGAGCAGTATAACGAAAGAGTAAAACAGACTGTGACCGAAATGGAAAATTCAGAATACAGTGACAAGCTTGTATACTGCATTTACAATGAAATGGACAACGGTGAATGGTTTGGAAATCATTGGGAAGAAGCTAACAGATACAAATTCTATGATGCGTGGCTTTCTACATATAATGCGGTTAAAGAAATCAACCCGAATGCTAAAATTGCGGGTCCCGGTCATTGCGGATATAATTTTGATTGGAACAAGGAATTTTTAAAATACTGCAAAGAAAACAGCTGTATGCCCGATATGTTCATATGGCACGAGCTTAACGGAGAGTATTCAATTTATTGGATGGCATACAGATTTGAAGAATTCTACAATACCTGCGATGAGCTTGAAATTGAGCATTTGCCCATTTGTATTTCTGAATACGGCCTTATGCAAACCAACGGTATTCCGGGTGAATCTGTAAAATGGATTTCCCGTCTTGAAGCTGACGATATTTACGGTTGTGTGGCATATTGGCGCCTTGCAAACAATCTTGCTGAAGCCGTTGCCGACGATGTAACTCCCAACTCAAATTATTGGGTTTACAAGTTCTATGCCGATATGAAGGGCAAAGAGCTTGAAGTCAGCGAATGGGATATGCTTCACAGCAATATCGGTAATTGGCTTAAAGGTAAATATCCCCTTTTTAATAAAGGATTTATAGGTATGGCTTCATTTGACGAAGCTGAAAACAAATTTTATATTCTTGCAGGCGGAAGCGCTGAAAAGAGCAAAATCAAAATCGAAAATATTGACGAAAAGAATTTTAAAAACGGTGACAAGGTAACCGTAAAGGTTAATTATGTTGATTTTAAAGGTCTTGGCGGCGCGGTATATTCTCCCGAAGAATGTATGACAGAAGTTGTAAAGGTTTCAGGAAATGCAATTAAATTCACGCTCCCCTGCGAGGCTGAAAGTCAAGCATATTTTATTGAGATTACTCCTTACGGTAACGAAGAAGAAATCAAAAATAATAACCGCACAGTTCGTTATGAGGCAGAAAACGCAGAATTCACAGGCAACGCTTGGGTACCCGAATGGATTTCTTACGCAAGCTCAAAGGGCTTGGTAGTTAAAGGTCTTGACAGGAACAGCGCAATTGAATTTACCGTTAACGCTAACAAATCGGGATATTATTCTGTTGATTTCGTTTATGCAAACGGTGCAGTAGAGGCAGGAAGAATTACCGCTGATGTTGAAATAAGTATAAACAGCGAAAAGCAAGATATTAAATTACCATCATCAATTAAAGACGAATATATGGAGTGCCGCACTCTTGTATTACAGCTTGAAAAAGGTAAAAATACAATTAAATTGCAGACAAAAAACGATGCGGTAATAACGCTTGATTTCATTGATATTGAATTTTACGGCGAATCTTTGGATAGCAACGATAATGAAAGAAATATTTACTTCTCGCCTTTGCAGTCAAGAAATGCAACTACTGATAAAAACTCATATTCTGTTATTGTTCCAAACGACTGCTATTATAATTTAACTCTTTCTGAATATGATGATTTAGCTTCGGTAACGTTAAACGGAATAACAATTAACGAGCCTATCATATCAAAAGGTAATTTATCAATATTCCTGCACCGCGGATATAATAAAGTAACATTTTCAAATGACGCTGAAATAATCGGCTTAACAAAAATAGCAGAGGAACAGGACAAAGCAGTAATCACGCCAACTGATATGTCTATTCACAACGGAGCAACTCTTGAAGATGATAAAAACACTGCAAGCGGTAAACGAATAGGTTGGATTTCATCTGAAAACGGCGGCTACGCAATATTTAATGTCAATGCCCCAAAAGCAGGATATTATAACTTCACAATTGAATATGCAAACAATGATGAAGGAGGTTTCCACGCTTATAATGTTGATCTTATTGAGCGTTACATTAAATTCACAGTAAACGGCGAAAACAGAGGAATTTATTTCTTCCGTAATACTTACAGTTGGGAAACATATAAGACTAAAACAGTTGTACTGTATCTTGAAGCAGGCAACAATGAAATTAAACTTTCAAATGACGGCTCATATTCGTTTAACAATCAAGTTACTTATGCACCCAATATCGGCGATATTAGAGTAAACGAGTTCTGAAATATATAGGAAAATAATGTTAATTTATTAACAAAAAAAGACACTTTTCGGTGTCTTTTTTTGTTATTCCGCCAAAATTAATTTTTATTATTTCTTTTCTATTGATAATACTAATTTTATAATGTATAATTATCAAGACAATTTACCATGGGTAAATATGTTGTTTATTTGAATTTCAAATTGTGTTTTGGAGGCTAAAAACAATGAAAGTACAGTTTACAGAAACCGTATTGAGAGATGCCAACCAGTCACTCATTGCTACAAGAATGCCGTTTTCCGACTTTGAACCCATTCTTGAAAAGCTTAATAAGGCAGGCTATTATTCTCTTGAATGCTGGGGCGGCGCAACTTTCGACTCTTGCCTTCGTTATCTTAACGAAGACCCGTGGGAAAGACTTCGCCGTATTAAAGAAAAGTGCCCTGACACCAAGCTTCAAATGCTTCTTCGCGGTCAGAACCTTCTTGGTTACAAGCACTATCCCGATGACGTTGTAAGAATGTTCGTTAAAAAGAGTGTAGAAAACGGTATTGATATTATCCGTATTTTTGACGCACTCAACGATGTCAGAAACATTTCAGTAGCGGTTGACGAAACTCTTAAAAACGGCGCAATCGCATCCGGTACGATTTGCTACACACTCAGCCCTATCCACAATCTTGAGGCTTATGTTAAGCTTGCAAAAGATATGGAAAATATGGGCGTACAGACTATCTGTATTAAAGATATGGCCGGCATTATGGGTCCGCAGGAAGCTTATGACCTTGTTAAGGCTCTTAAAGAAAATGTTAAAACTCCCATTATTCTTCACACACACTCAACAACAGGTTTAGGTCCTATAACTCTTCAAAAGGCCGTTGAAGCAGGAGCAGATGTAATTGACACTGCTATTTCATGCTTCTCAGGCGGTACTGCTCAACCTGCAACCGAAACCCTTGCTTACTCATTTAAACAGCAAGGCTATGAAGTTGACCTTGATATGAATGTGCTTAAAGAAATCAATGATTACTTTAAGCCGATCAGAGCAAAGGCACTTGAAAGCGGTCTGCTTAATCCTGTTGTTCTTGCAACTGATACAGACGCTTTGAATTACCAGGTTCCCGGCGGTATGCTCTCTAACCTTGTAGCACAGCTTACTGCGCAGAACAAGCTTGATAAGTTTGACGAGGTTCTTGCAGAAACTCCGCGTGTTCGTGCTGACCTTGGTTATCCGCCCCTTGTTACACCTATGAGCCAGATGGTTGGTGTTCAGGCAACAACAAATGTACTTCTCGGTGAGAGATACAAGAATATTTCAAAAGAAATTAAAGCATATATCAAGGGCGAATACGGTAAGGCTCCCGGCGAAATCAACGCTGACCTTCAAAAGAAGGTTCTCGGTGATGAAGCTCCCCTTACCTGCAGATTTGCCGATACTCTTGAGCCTATGTTCGAAAAGACAAAGGCAGAGCTTGGCGACCTTGCTAAATCTGATGAAGATGTGCTTTCTTACATTGCTTTCCCTGCACAGGCTGAAAAGTTCTTGAAAGCCAGAGCAGAAAAAGAAAAGAACACATTCAAATATGCAATTAAAAAGGTTGATTAAGGAGTGACGAAATATGGAATTAGGCATATTAGACGCTCTTAACATTTCGCTTACAGGTTTTGTTGTTGTTCTTATTGTTCTTGCGCTTCTTGCAGTTATTATTGTTGTACTTTCAAAGCTTATAAGAGTTTTTGAAGTCGTCGGTAAAAAAATGGAAGAAAGAAAAGCGAAGAGAAAAGAAAAAAAGAGAAGAAAAAAGGCTGAAAAAGAGCCTGAAGCAGTTAATTCGCCGGCACCTGCGGCAGAAGTTCACGAGGCTTATTACGGCGGAGTTGAACTTTACAAAACTGACTTAAAGACTGCCGCGATGGCAATGGCGATTGTAAGCCACGAGAGCGGTATTCCTCTTGACAGACTTGCATTTAAGTCAATCAAGCTTGTTGACGATGTTGAGCTTTATAAAACAGATGACAAAACTGCCGCAACAATTATGGCAATTGTAAGCCACCAGAGCGGTATTCCTCTTGACAGACTTGTATTCAAGTCAATTAAACTTATTGAGAATTAAAAGGAGATTTTTAATATGAAATATGTTGTTACATTAAACGGAAACGATTATGAAGTTGAAGTAAACGAGCTTAGCGAGGCTATGGTTACATCTGTTGTTCCCACAGCTGCTCCTGTTGCAGCTGTTGCAGCACCTGCGCCCGCTGCGGCACCTGTTGCTGAAGCAGCACCTGCATCTGTTGCAGTCGGTGAAGGCACAAAGGTTACCGCTCCAATGCCCGGCACAATTCTTTCAGTAAATGCTGCAAACGGTCAGTCAGTAAAAGAGGGTGATGTTCTTTTCATTCTTGAAGCTATGAAAATGGAAAATGAAATTGTTGCTCCCTGTTCAGGTACAGTTAAGCAGGTTGTTGCAACAAAGGGCTCGTCGGTTGCTACTGATGCAGTTCTTGCTGTAATCGGCTAATCGGAGGCGAACTCAATGTCAATTATCAATGCACTCGTTGAGCTTTTCAAAGAGTCAAACTTTATAAATCTTGAATGGCAAAACTGGGTAATGATTTTAGTGGCAATTGTTCTTTTCTTCTTTGCTATTGTAAAAAAATACGAACCGTTGTTACTTATCCCCATTGCTTTCGGTATGCTTCTTGTAAACATTTACCCCGAGATTATGGCTGATCCCACCAATATGTCGTTTATCGGCGATAACAACCCTTTTGCAGACCCTAACGCTCATTGGTATGACACAGGTGTTTTGAGGCTTATATATTCGGGTGTTAAATCGAGTATATTCCCCTGCTTAATCTTTATGGGCGTCGGCGCAATGACAGACTTCGGTCCTTTGCTTGCAAACCCCTCAAGCCTTTTGCTCGGTGCGGCGGCACAGCTCGGTATTTACATTGCATTCATTGTTGCTATTTTAACAGGTCAGTTTACTGCTGAAGAAGCTGCTTCAATTGCTATTATCGGCGGTGCTGACGGTCCTACTGCAATTTACCTTACAGGTAAGCTTGCTCCGCATCTTTTAGGACCCATAGCCGTTGCGGCATACTCATATATGGCGCTTATTCCGCTTATTCAGCCACCTATTATGAAGCTTCTTACAACTAAAAAGGAAAGACAAATCAAGATGAATCAGCTTCGCACAGTAAGCAAGGCTGAAAAGATTATCTTCCCGATTGTTGTTACAATTATTTGTGTTCTTACACTTCCGTCAGTTGCTCCCCTGCTCGGTTTCCTTATGCTCGGCAACCTTTTCAAAGAAAGCGGAGTTACAGACAGACTTTCAGACACAGCGCAGAATGCACTTTGCAATATAATTACAATTCTTTTGGGTGTTACCGTCGGCGCTACTGCCGAGGGTGCAACATTCCTTCAATTAAAAACATTGCTCATTGTCGGCATAGGCTTGCTTGCATTCGCTTGTTCAACCGCAGGCGGTGTGCTTTTCGCAAAGCTCATGAATGTTGTTACACACGGTAAGGTTAATCCTCTTATCGGTTCGGCAGGTGTTTCCGCTGTTCCTATGGCTGCCCGTGTTTCACAGGTTGAGGGAAGAAAATATAACCCCTCAAACTTCCTTTTGATGCACGCAATGGGACCCAATGTTGCAGGTGTTATCGGTTCTGCTGTTGCGGCAGGTTTCTTGCTTTCACAGTTTGGCTAATATCAAAGCACACAATATATAAAAAATCTCCGTTGAAAATTCAACGGAGATTTTTTTACAGCTTTATAGGGATTTGATTTTTGATTGTTATGCTTTCGGGTGTTACTGAACATTTATACGCTAATACATTCACTCCGTTTTCGCTAACTTCTTTAAGTGTATCTGCAAATTCGGGATGCGTTGCTCGGTTAGGCTCAAAATAAAGCGCATTATCCATTTGAACCGCAAATACAACAAAGGCCTTGTAGCCATCTGTAACAGCTTTTTGCAATTCTTTAAGATGTTTCACTCCACGCTCAGTAGGAGCATCCGGAAACCGAACCACGCCGTCATTTTCAAGCGTTACGCCTTTTACCTCAACAAAAATTTTATCTGTTTCAGTTTCAACATAAATATCAAATCTTGAATTACTGTATTTAAACTCGGGTTTTACATAAATTATGTTATCAAATATTTTATGAAGATACTCAAGTACAACAGAATTTACAATTTGGCTATCCATATTTATAAGCTTATCGCCTTTTTCTACGGCTATTAAGTCATATTGTGTTTTTCTATTCGGATTATCACTTTTTTCAAGGTAAACCGTTGCACCGCAAATCAGCAGTTCCTTACATCTGCCTGTATTTTTCACATGGCATACTTCTGATTTACCGTTAATTTCACAATGTGCGATAAAACGGTTCGGTCGTTCAATAAATGTACCTTTATATACGTTACTGTATTTCATACTCCACCTAAAAACAGACGGCAAGAAAAAACTTGCCGTCTGCTCACTTTTAATATTAAAATCAGTCTTCAGTTTTTGAAGCACGTCTTTCAATAAGCTCATTGAGAATTCTTGTATGCTCTTTATCAGTGAGAGAATACTTAATAGTCGGAATAGCTGAAAGAAGCATACCGATTGCCGGCGGTATAGAAATAAGAAGGAACATAGCCATTGCATATTTACCGTCGTTTGCCTCATAGAAATGATATTTGCCAGCTTCAAGTTCTATGTTAAGTATTTCAATATTTGCATCTGAATAATGAACTGCGCTATAAATAAAGCCCGAAATAAGTGATGAAACACCCATTGAAAGCTTTGTAATAAACGACTGACCGGAGAAGAATACACCGTCTGTACGCACGCCGTTTTTATATTCTTCATAGTCAACACAGTCTGCAATCATAATTGACTGAAGAATATTGATTGATCCCATTGCCCACGAAGACGCAAACATCATAAGAGCCATAAGAAGCACATAGAGCATATTCTGCATAAGGTTGCCGCCGGCCATCTTATAAACAACAAAAATTAAGCAATAAGGTACAGCACCTGCTATTGAATAAAAATTGTAAAGCTGTTTCTTGCCGAATTTATTGGTAAGCTTGGGAGTAACAGCAGTACCGATAATCATACCGCCCAAAAGACCGATCGCCATAACCAAAAGCTGAACAATTTTCTCGATTTGAAGTTTTCCGTCAACAACCATATTTGCAAGGTTATTATCGAAGAAATAGTACATAACAAGTGTTAAGCCTACAATTGAAAGAAGCTGAATAGGACTTCTTAAAATTCCCGAAATAAGAAGTCTTCTGAAAGGATCGTTAGAGAACATAATTTTGAAGTTCTCTTTCATTGTATACTTCTTTTCGGACTGCTGAACTCTCTCTTTTACAGAAAGACCTGTAACCTGGAAGAGAATTGTAGCAAAAATCGTAAGTATAATTGCAATTATAATGTATGACATTTTATCGGCATGTAAAACATCCATACCGTTTTTCTCTTGTAACATCGGAGAAAGAGATTTACCCGCAAAGGTAATGAGCATACCGATTGCACCTGCATTTGCTACAATACGGGCAAGAGAAAGTGCTTTTGCTCTGTCTTTTTCATCATCTGTCATAAGAGATGTAACGCCCCAAAGAGGAATATCGCCGATTGTATATAACATACCCCAAAGGATATATGAAATAGCTGCCCATGCGATAATTAAAACATGCATACCTGTTGATGAATAATCAGTATAAGTGCCGTTGCAGAAAGTAAGAATTGTAATTATACCGACAGGAACAGGAATAAACATAAGATAGGGCTTACACTTACCCCATTTAGTTCTTGTGTGGTCAACTATTGAACCCATCATCGGGTCATTTATAGCGTCCCAAACACGCGCTATAAAGAAAATAACAGAAATTGCCATTGCCGGTAAGAAAATAATTGACTGCCAATAATACTGTAATCCGCCGGAAATGATGTTATAAATAATATTTTGTCCTGCAAGTCCTACCAAATAGCCGGTAAGCTCTTTGCCGGTAAATGTATTATGTCTAATAGCATTTGCAGGAACAGAGTTATTATTTTTACTCATTTTATCTCTCCTATTCATAAAATAATGTATATAGTATAACATTAAATAATATTATTTTCAACAAATAAATTATATTTTCACAACTTTTTCTGTATGATTTCTTCATATCAGTTTGAAAAAAGTATATAAAAAATAAAAGCTCTCCTACCGAAAAGTAAGAGAGCCAAAGATTTAACGTCAATCGCTGAGCGGCACGCCGTTAGCGTCAGTATTGATTGAGCCTGTAAGAATTTGAATACCCTCAATAAGGCCCCAAATTCCTGTAACAACTGAACCTGCACCGCAGGTAAGAATTGTAATAAGAAGCTGTGCTACTGCTCTGCCTGTATTGCCGAGGTAGAAGTTGTGAACCCCTAAAGAACCAAGGAAAATACCGAGAAGTCCTGCTGCGATTTTTGATTTGCCCTGTCCGTTAGCAGCGGGAGCCGCACCGAGAGCAACACCGCAATTTGTACATACAGCCGCGCCCTGCATAGTTTGAGCACCGCAGTTAGGGCAGAAGTTTTGACCTGCACCTGCTGCAACACCGCAGTTAAGGCATACTGCTGAATCGGGAGTTATTTGATTACCGCAATTTTTACAATACATAGATTTATCCTCCTAAATTAAATTTTAAATAAGATTGAATATATAATTCACGGCAAAGCCGAGTATTATTAAAAACAATAAAATTATTGCAGATATTTTGAATTTGCCTTTAAAGAGCTTATCACTGAACAGAAACATCAGCGCAAGCACCGGAACTGACAAAAGCATTGGATGCGAAGAAAATGACTCTGCAAAATTACCGTTTATGAATGCGAAAAATGATCTTGACATTCCGCAGGACATACACGGAATACCGAGAAACCTTTGGAACAGGCATCCTGTTTGAAAATACCACATTGCAAACACGCCGATACCGATTGCAAAAAGTATTGCGAGTCTTTGACAAAAACCGATTTTTTTCATGGTTTAATTATACTATCGCAGAACATATTAGTCAATATAAATCAGCCCTGTTTTGCTCCGTTATTGAACATCTCAAGAGTTTTAACGCTTACTGCATAACAGCCTGCAAGACCCTCGGCATTCATATTGTCATATGTATCCCGTCTTGTATGGTAATAATCTTCAAGTGCGTGGTTCAGTCCTGTTATGCCTGTTGCTTTAAATCCTGCTTTTGCGAAAGCGGCAGAGTCAGTTGCGCCGCCCATTGGAGGAACAGCGCCTTTAAGACAATGAACATTAAGTTCTTTAGCCGCTTCCATAAACAAATCGGAAGCATCTTTATCGGTTTTGGTAGTTCCGTTAAGATCGCGGTAGTTTACCATAAGGTATTTGGGGTCGTGAATTGTATCATAAGCATAGAAAAATGTGGGAACATCTCTAAAATCATCTTTATGAGCCTCACACCAAGCCATTGAACCGCGAAGTCCCGCTTCTTCAGAGCCTGTAAGAACAACTGCGATTTCTGTGTTTTCAAGCTCAATACCTTCGTCTTTAAGTGCCTTTAAAATGGAAATGCCCATATAACAGCCCGAAAGATTATCGTTTGCACCGTCAACTACAAGCTTTTTATTCCACATTTTATAAAGTCCGATAAGGAACGGAACTGTAATAAGCCCGCCGATTGCACATTTAAAAAGAGTTGAAGATGTATCAACAACAGCAAAGCCTACGCCATAGTTAATCATATACAGAATTGAAAGAACCAGAAAATAGATTGCTCCGCCGATACCGAGAACTGCGTGCATTTCAAAAGCAATTCCGCCGAAACGGTAATTTACGGGCCATTCCCAGCAAGCGTCGGGATGTCCGTTGAATACAATGCGTCGCTTTATTTCGCCCGAGCATTTTTTAATTGCGGTAACATTATGACCTGTTTTTTCAGGGAAGAACGGGTCAACTACCTTTTTATAGCAACCGAACTGAAGCACAAGAATTACAAGACCTATACCGATAAGAATTGCAGATGCCAATGGAAAGAAAAAGAAAAGTGCAATTGCGATAAGCACCATTGTTACAGTGAAATAGATCCAACCGAAAAATGAACCGGGATTTTCTTTAAAGGACTCGACCTCTACCTTTTCACATCCGCAATCGTTTTTTAGCACATCTGCCATATATTCGCAAGCTTGCTTTTCGCCGAGCGAACCCGGATCACGCTTTTCAAAGGTTTTGATAATATGAGTAATCTCATCTATCATATACTGTGCCGCCCAATCCTTTTTGTCAATAATTCTCTTTAAATCCATATAAAATCCCCCTACTTAATATTAAATATATATTACCAAAACTTTACTTTCAAGTCAAGATAATATAACAAAGCAAAAGCACCCCTGCGGTAATTAAATTTCACCGAATGAAGCGCTTTGTTTATTTTTTAATTATTCTGCATTTTTCAGGGCTTCGTCCATAGGTATTTTTTAATCAGTCTGAAATAGATTAACATCACTATAAGATAGCCAACAAGCAAAACAGGAACATTTTTGCATAATCCGCCGTGCTTATCTTAAAGGTATACATCCGCTGTATTTCGTTATAAGCTTTATTGTATGCTTTTTTGTACTCTTCGCTTTGCTTTGAGTGTTCAATCAGTGACATAAGCGTTGCGTATATTAAAGTCTCATCTAACCCTTGTAATTTTAAGTCATTTATAAACTGTAATTTAAAGGAATTGTCAAATTTATTTGAAAAATCAGAAGCGAGAATTGTTTATTTATATCTAACTTTACAAATCATTATGACATTGATATAATATATACATATTATTTTAAGAGTGGGGCATTGGATATGAATAGTATTGAAATCAGCACAAAATGCGGAAAAATTGTCGGTATACAAGCCGACGGGTATACAGAATTCCGTTCAATAAAATATGCAGACGCAAAAAGATGGGAGTACCCGAAACAGATTACGGAGTGGAACGGAGTATATGACGCTACATACTTCAAGGACTGCTCTTTTCAAAGGCGGTCGTTTGAGGAGGACTCAGTATGCAATGCGTTTTATCACAAGGAGTTTAGACGAGGACTTTCATTTACATACAGCGAAGACTGTCAATACCTTAATATATGGGCTCCCGAAAATGCAGAGAACTGCCCTGTTCTAATTTATATTCATGGCGGAAGCTTTACGGGCGGCAGCACAGATGAAGGTCATCTTAACGGCAGTGAATTTGCTAAAAACGGTGTAATTCTTGTTTCCATGAACTACCGTCTTGGACCTTACGGCTTTTGTTCGCATCCCGATTTAAAAAACGATGAGGGTCTTTGCGGTAACTACGGACTTTACGATCAATATATTGCTATAAAATGGGTTAAAGAAAATATTTCTGCTTTTGGCGGAAATTCAGATAAAATTACTCTTGCAGGACAAAGTGCAGGGGCTATGAGCGTTGATATTCAGATTTCAAACCCCATGTGCAAAGGCTGGTTTTCGGGCGCATATATGATGAGCGGAGCGGCTATGCAAAGAGGTCTGTTAAAGCCTTTGAAGCCGGAAAAGACCCGTGATTTTTGGGAAACCGTTATAAAAAATGCAGGAGTTAATACAATCGAAGAACTTAAAAAAGCAGATGAAAAAACGCTATATTACGCATGGTATGACGCTTGTAACGGTTCGGCTTTTACTATGCCTTATACATTCCCTGTTTATGACGGTAAGCTTTTATGCGAGAACAGTTTTAAAATGAACAGTCTGCCCGATATTCCGTATGTTTTAGGCGTTACAATAACAGATATGATACCCATTGTTCTTAAAGGCATTACCAAAAAATGGGTAAAGTCTGCTTCTAAAAACAAGAACAAATGCTACGCATATCTTTTTGCACGCAAATTACCCGGTGATGATAAAGGTGCATGGCATGCCTGCGATTTGCTTTACGCATTTAAAACTCTTGACTTTAATTGGCGTCCGTTTGAAAAATCCGACTATAAAATTACAGACGAAATGCACAAGTCATTATGTGCATTTGCTAAAAACGGCGACCCAAATTGCGACGCAATCCCAAAATGGGAAAGCGGAAGTAAAAAAATAATGGTATTCGATGAAAATACGGGAATGTCCGATTGGAAAACCGCAGAGCTTATTAAAAACACATTTACAAACGGAGGATCTATCTGATGAAGTTCAATCACAAGTTTGAATTGAGCAAAGCCGGCATTCACAGCAGGCTATATAAATGTGATAATATAAATGCGCAGATTGACTTTATAGACAAAAGCTGTATCAGAGTTGCAATTTATAAAGATAATTCTGTAATGCTGCCTACATTTTCAGTTAATCCCAATAACAGTCATTCGTTAAACGGCAGGTCAAGGCTTGACACAAACGGTTTTTTGATGAGTACGCCCGAAATTGTATCACAGGATAACAAGGATAGTTTTATGCTTGATAACGGTATACGGGTTGAGCTTGACCTCAACAATTTTTTATTTAGCTACTTGCAAAACGGTAACTTGTTGTTTGCTGACCGCTCCCCTCTTGCATACAATTTTGAAAATGAATTCGGTACAGGAAGCTTTCATTATATTTCAAGAGCCAACGGCGAAAAAATTTACGGATTAGGCGACAAGAGCGGCGAGCTTAACAAGACAGGCAGAGCATTTCGCATAGAAACAACCGACTGTATGGGCTATGATGCAAAGACAAGCGACCCACTTTATAAGCATATTCCCTTTTACATCTGTGAAAATCAGAATGGCTGTTACGGAATATTCTATGACACAAGTGACACCTCATATATGGATTTTGGCAAGGAAATCAACAACTATTACAAACCGTATAAATATTTCAAAACAAATGACGACTGCCTTGTATACTATGTATTTTTCGGCACCAAACTGTCTATTTTACAGCAGTTTGCAAAGCTCTGCGGAAAACAGGCTTTCCCCCCGAAATGGAGCTTTGATTACTGTGCCAGCACAATGGCATATACAGACGCTCCCGATTCTGAAAAGCAAATGAATGACTTTTTAAGTAGAATTAAAGAAATCGGACTTAACTGTTCGGGATTTTATCTTTCATCCGGATACACATCTATCGGTACGCAAAGATATGTTTTTAATTGGAATACCGATAAATTTCCTAATCCGAAAAAGTTTATTGAGAATTTTTCGCAAAACGGGATAGAGCTTATCCCCAATATCAAGCCTGCATTTTTATGCGATCACCCTATGTATGAACAGATTGCCAAAAACGGCTGGTTTGTTAAAAATCCTGACGGCACGCCCTTTATAACACGCTTTTGGGACGGTAATGGAAGCTATCTTGATTTCACAAACAAGGGCGCATTTGATTTTTGGAAGGTTCAGGTTTGTGAAAAACTGCTTGACAACGGAATAACTGCCACTTGGAATGACAACAACGAATTTGATATTAAGGATACCGACGCTGTTGCCTTTGGTTTTGAAAACGGTGCTGTGAATGCGCACCGTATACGCAGTGTACTCACCTATCTTATGGTTGAAGCTTCATATCAGGCGCAGCTTGAAAAAATGCCGAATTTGCGGCCCTTCCTTTCAACAAGAAGCGGAAACATAGGCGTAAGACGGCTTGCGCAGACTTGGTCGGGTGACAATCGCTCTGATTTTAGAGATTTAAGATACTGCCATTATATAGGACTTACAATGTCGCTTTCAGGGCTTTACTTTTACGGTCATGATTTAGGCGGATTTTCGGGTGATATGCCCTCAAAAGAGCTTTTGTTAAGATGGATTCAGCACGGTGTATTTGAGCCGCGATTTACCATTCATTCTTGGAATGCAGACGGCTCGGCGACAATGCCCTGGAGCTACCCCGACATAATTTCTGATGTTAAAAAAATCTTTTCTCAAAGAAAGCTTTTAGCGCCGTATTTATATAACTGCGCTTACAATGCTGTTGAGAAAGAAATTCCCATTAACGCACCGCTCTTCTTATACTATGATGAGAATATAAAAGATAACGGCAATTCATTTATGCTTGGCAGGGATATACTTGTTACCTTTGTATTTGACGAGGGTACTGACAAAGTAAATGCATATCTGCCTAAAGGCGACGATTGGTATCTTGAAAACAAGCTTTATTCGGGCGGACAAGATATTGAACTGACTATACCTGCAAATGCGAAAATGCCCTATTTCATCCGTTCGGGCAGTGTTATTCCCACGGATGAAGCTGAATACGGATTTAATTCAGAAAAAAAGCTTGTATTCACTGTTTATCCATTAAAATCCGGCGAATTCAAATCCGAATTTTTTGACGACGACGGCGTGAGCTTTGAATATCAAAACAATGAATGCGTTAAGCTTGAATTTAATGTGAGCTGTACCGATGACAACGTCAGAGTTTCCTACAAAAACAACGGAAATATAAAAATTATACCCGAAATAAAACTATGTGACCTTGACGGCAGAAAGCTTATTATCGAGTAATTATAACAGCAAAAGGACTGTTCCGATGAAATCGGCAAAACAGTCCTTTTTATAATATATTCAGTTATTTATTTCTCATATTTTCAAGATTGCTGTGAAGCACAGTGAGCTGCTTTTTGGAAAGCTTATAGCAAAATGCAAGAAGTACAAACATAATTAAAAGAATTACAGCCGGTATTATGGTCGCACTGTCATAAAGCTTTGTAAGCACTTCATCAGGCTGAACAGCAAGCTTACCGTTATAGCCTATTATGCCGAGAATTGCCGAAGAGCCTGCACCCGCAATTGTCTGACCGAGCTTTCTTGCAAAGGAATAGAAGCTGTAGGATGTTCCCTCTTCTCGTCTGCCGGAAAGAAATTCCTGATAATCAATTACATCCATAACAAGCGCCCAGACCTCTAAAACAAGGAAGGTCTGACCTGCGCCCGAAAGGAAAACAAGCGCCAGGAATACATAGGGATTATTAACCAACGGCGTAAAGCGTATTAAGTACATAATTACGTTGATAACCGCCGCAAACGCAAGACCTACCGAGCAAATTTCTTTTTTGCCCCATTTTCTTATGAGTTTACCCATAAAAGGCAGGAACATCGCCATGGGCAGATATGTGCAGATTGTTACAATGGCATACAAGCTCGGCTTTTCATAAAAATTCTTAAAAAGATAGTTATAAACTGTCTGTGTATACATTTGGAAGCAAATAAGAAGCATTGAAACTATACACAAAATGATAAACGGTTTATTTTTAACAAGCACAGACATTGTTTTGAGAACATTGTAATTTTCCTGTTTCTGTGCAGGCGGAAGCTGTACTCTTTCTTTGGTAAGCTTAAAGTGGCCAATAAATACAAAAATTGAAACAAGGCAGAGAACACCAACCGCAAATGAGAGCTTAGTTGCGTCAAGCACCTTGGCAGATGCGCCGTCAGCACTGACAATAGTTGAATAAACAACAAGCGGAAGTAAAATTTGTGCAGGAAGTCCGCCGATACCTGCGCCGATTGATCTCCACATTGAGAGAGATGAGCGTTCAATCTCATCATCTGTGATTACAGATGCAAGAGAGCCGTAAGGAATATTTACACCTGTATAAAGCATACCGTAAATGATATATGTAATATAGGCATAAATCAAATATTGGTTGTCAGAGAGTCCGGGTATTTTTGTAAACATAAGGAATCCCGCAACAGCCATAGGTAATGATGCCCATAAAATATACGGTCTAAATCTGCCGAATTTTGTAGGCTTTCTTGAATCAATAAAGGATCCCCACATTGGATCGTTGATTGCGTCCCATACACGTGCAACAATCATAAGAACCGTGATTTTACCTGCTGAAATTCCGAGAACATCCGTATAGAACATTTGCAGAAATGCAGAAACAAGACCAAAGGTCATAAGACCGCCCATATCGCCCATTGCATAGCCTATCTTATCCCTAAATTTTATTCCGTGCGTGGCCATTTTTTCACTCATAAATTTCCCTCCTGAATTAATTGAATGAATTATAGTTATCGGTGTTTTTCTCAAAAAAGAAATGCTTTGCGGCAAGTGCTGCAGGACCGATAAATGCAATTTTATCATTAAGCTTTGAAAGCTCAATTGTATCCGTATTAAAATTGTTGTTATATCTTTTGCACTGCCTTGACAGCTTGTCTGCAATGCTTTTATTTTCAAACAGCATACCGAAAAGGATTATTTTATTTGCATTAAGAATTGTTGCAGTATTAGTCAAAGCGACTGCCACAAGGTCAATCTTATGGTCAATGAGATTGCATACATCTTCATTACTGCTTTTTATAATTTCTTCAAAAGTATATTTATTCTTCAGCTCCTCAATGATTGCCATTGACGACACTTCGGTTTCAAGACAGCCGTAGCGATTGCATCTGCATCTTTTGCCGTTACGGTTTATAATATAATGCCCTATTTCTGCAATGCCTGCGTCACTGCCTGAAAGCAGTTCGCCGTTTGCCGCAATAGCAGAGCCGATACCGGGTCCCCATTTGAGCAGCAAAACCGAATTTTCATATATTCTGTGACCGTAAATCAGCTCTGCCAATGCAAAAGCGCGCACATTATTATCAACAACAACGGGCAAACCGATTTTTTGCTCAAGCATTTTTATTACATATTCGTTATTCCAAAGACTTGTTTCGCCGTTTTTAACAGAACCGATAATGCAAATTGATGTGCAAAGGAATTTGCGTTTATCTCTGCCCGAACTTTCAAACAAGCTATGCGAAACAGATATAAGTCTGTCAACATTTTTTATATCCTTAAAGCTTTTGGACTCATATATTCTGCCGTCAAGCCCCACAACCGATACCGTTATTTTATCAAGTTCAGCATTTATACCGAGTGCATAATAATCGGCAAGTCTAAGAGAGAGTAAAATCTTTTTTCGCCCTGCCTTTACAAGAGGGTTTTCTGCTTCTCCTTTTTCTTCTATCAGCCCATCAGTTATAAGCTGACTGCAAAGCTTGGTAACCGCCGCAGGGGTAAGAGCGAGTGCTTGGGCAATATCTTTTCGGCTCATTGCTTGATTGGAATTGAGCAAATACAGAATACTGCTTATATTTCTCTCTTTTATTCTTTTATAATTTAAGCCGTTCTGCTCCATAAGCACCTCACTTTACAAGCAGTGATATTCCGCTTATCAGCATCAAAGCATAGGTAAGCTGTAAAAATACATTCCTGCTCATTTTTTTGTAAATAAGATTTCCGACAACCAGTGCCAAGGCAAGCACTATCAGTGATACCGCAAGCATAAGAAACAAATCCGCATTAAAATATCCCGATTTAATATCGCCGAGCATAATTATTGTGTTGAGAACAATCCATACAGACGATACCGTAGCACGAAATTCACGCTTATCCTTTATAACTCCGCCGAGATATGTAACAAGCAACGGTCCGCCGCATACGAACATACCGTGTACTATTCCAGAAGCTATAAGAAGCAATGCCGATATAACGGCAGGATATTTTTCATCCTCTTTTTTCGCGTAAAATCTGTAAGCGTTAATCACTGCGAATGCGATAACCACACTGCCGAGAATTTTATATAACAGCCCTGCCTGACCGCCGACAGCTTGGCTTAATAATGAACCTGCAACAATGCCCACAAGCATTACAGCGGTAATCTTTGCAAATTCTTTTTTGCGGACATACTTTACATCTTTGGCAACAATATAAACGGAAGCGGCGATACCGAGCACATTCAATATCGGTTTTGCCACATTATATCCCACAGTCATTACCGAAAAAGGCATAGCAAGCACAGTACCTGCAAAGCCTGTTATACACTGAATTATATTGGATAAAAAAATGATTATCAGAAAAATAATTTTATTAGACATCAGTAATAAAATACCTCTATACCGAGCATATTGGCAAGCGCCTTTAACGACTGACCTGCATCGCCGTAAATAACAGCAAAATGAGGCTCCCATCCGTCTGTAACCGCTTTATTTATTATATCTGCGGCATTATTTTTTGTTTTTACAACAAGAGAAGTGCCGTTAAACTGCTTGGGCTTATCAAGAATTTCGCCCTCTGAAATGAACATTCTGAAATTGTCATTTTCATCTTTGCCAATTCTGAAAATAACTGCGTTTTCATTAGGTTTACAGCCGAAATCAAGCGTAGGACCTATTTTTCTGTTGCAATGAACATCCGCGCAAGCTCCCGTATCATCTCTCGCAAGTGAACAAGCCGCTGTTCCGCAGTGCCAGAATGTGATTGTGTTTTCGCCCTCGTCCATAGACACGGGATCGCCGAAAAATACAGGGCCGTCGGTGAGAAACTGACCCATATACATAGATAAACCTCCATAGGTATCAGCCTCACACGCGGCAGGAATGCCCATATCATTGAGCATTGCAAGCACCGCACATACAGGCGTACCGAATGCTGTAAAGAAATCGGGCCAACAGCGTGACGAAACAGCGCCGATATGATTATCATTACAATAATCTGCATAAGCCTTATAAAGCCTTGCGAAATCGTTACGGTTTTTCTGCGGAATATTTTGAAGTCCGTTAATTTTATTTTCTGCGTCTGCAAGATACTCGGCAATATCCTGTTCGCTGTAGCCTTTAGCCGTATCTATAAGCTCTCTTGCCTCAATTGAATGAAGCGTAACACCAAAACTTTTAAGCATTTCAAGGTCGTAGCCTCTGCCAAATCCGAAGCCCTGAGGTGTATGTCCGATTTGAAGAAAATTAAGAGCACGCAAAGCTTTTTTCAGTCTTGCCGCCTTTATTACATCAACTATTTTTTTCTGTACTGCATCTTCGCTCGGAAGTCCGAAAATATATTCAAAACTTCTGCCGTAATTTTTCAATGTATTTCCCGCTGAAAATGCACCTGTCAGCGAATTAAGTCTTAATCTTCCGCCGTCAATAACAGGCTCACGCAAAGTCCATAAAAGCACAGGACAATTAAAACGTTTGATAATTTCACTTATGTATGCGCTGTTAGCAAAGGTTATATTCTGCACAATCAGCAAATCGGGCTTAATTGTATCAAGAAAGGCGCTGAGCTTGTCGATCGACAGCAACATTTCATTGGGAATTTTAACACTTTCATCAAGCTCTTTAAGCATTTTTGCAGAGTTTTGAAACTCTTTTTCTGCCGATTCAAGATGAAATGTCGGCACACCTATTGGGATATACGCATATTCAAATTCATAATTCATACTATCAACCTCAATATTTAAGCTGTTTATTTTCACCGATTAAACCTGCATATGCGCCCTGCCTTATCAGCGGTTCACGGTCTTTGTGAGCGATGACCCATTTATTCTTCTGCAAAAGCAGTTCGCTCTCACGGTTACCGTCAGCAACTCTTTTTTCAAGCGGTGTATTTGTGCCTTTGATCAGAACAACAACATCTTTAAAGCCTTCATCGCATACCTTACAGGGGCTAAGGTGCAGTGTGGTTTGATACATTTCTATTGCCGTACCCGCAGGAACAAAAAATACCTTTTCATTGCCCACATAGAACTTATTATCCTTAATCTGCCTTTTAAGTCCGAGAACAAGCATAAAATCAGTTGCGGCAACATTTATTTCAGAGCATTTATGATATTCAAAACCGTTGTATGTACTGTTTCTGCCATTGCAATAGCCGACTTGAGCAGGCATTCCGCCATACAGTATATTCTGCACATCGTCAAACAGCTTACCCTGCTCCATTTCGCTGTCAGACGCAACATAGATATTATTCTTTTCGGGAACTGAAGTTTTATTTTTTAAATAATCGATCCACGGTGTAAAATCAAAGCCCTCAACTACTGATCCGTATTCTTCAAATTCTTTGTCAAATACGGAATATATTTTTACATCGTTAACACTGTTCAGGTATTCAAGCATCATAATCGCCTCTCACGATTTTATAGGTTGCGCGCCAATCCTCTTTACCTATTCCTGCGTCTATGCCCTTGTCATATATCTTTTTAACCATCTCCATAACAGGCATTTCAAGACCGGCTTCACTGCTTAAACGCTGACATATTCCAAGGTCCTTATGCTCATTTTCAAGGGAAAAAGCTGTTGCCCAGTTTTCGTTCTTTATATTCTGCCACTGTGCGTCAAGATAAAAGCATTGAGCGCCGCCATAGGATATGGCAGTATAATAATCCTCAACACTGACACCCATTTTTTGAGCAAGAAGCATTGTTTCGTTAACTCCGTTTTGTATCTGCGCGCAAAGTGCATTGTGACATATTTTCATAACAAGCCCCTTGCCGTTTTCGCCCATACGGATGATATTACAGCCCATATATGAAAGTATTGGCTTAATAACAGGGAAAAGCTCTTCATCACAGCCAACAAGTATACCAAGTGTGGCATTTATTGCCGCAGGCTTAGATTTAACAACAGGAGCATCTGCAAACTGTGCACCTGCGGCTTTAACCATATTTGCAACCTCAACAGAAAACGATGGGTCAATCGTACTCATATCAACGCAAATTTTGCTTTCATCAATATAAGGCAAAAGTTCGGTATAAACCGCCTTAACATGCTCTGATTTCGGCACCATTGTGATAATTAAATCTGCATTTTCAGCTACTTCAATATTACTGTTACATGCAACAGCACCAATAGCTGCAAGCTTTTCAACCTGTACCTTATTAAGATCGCTTACATAAACGCTGTCATTATGTTTTTTTACAATATTTTCGCACATAGACTCGCCCATAATACCGAGTCCTATAAATCCGATTTTCATTACTGTATCTCCTTAAAATCAGTCAGTAATTGTTTTATCCCACGCGGCTTGGAACTTATCAAGACCGTAATCTGTGAATGGATGATAAAAACTGTCTTTAAACACCTGCAAGCCTGCTGTGACTATATCAGCTCCTGCAACAGCGCAATCAACAAACTGTTTACCGTTTCTTACTGCGGCACAGATAATCTGTGTTTTGCCGATAAATCCGTAATTTTCATAAATTGTAACAATATCCTGAATATACTGAGTACAATCCTCACCGCTGTTTTCTTTCCAGCCGATAAAAGGCGAGACAAACAATGAATTGTTTTTTGCCGCAATAAGCGCCTGCGACGGAGAAAAAACAAGTGTAAGATTCGTTCTTACGCCCTTTTGTTCAAGGCGTCTTGCCGCAGTAATACCCGCTTCAGTGCAAGGAATTTTAATAACAAAGTTTGGACTCATTGCGGCAATTTTCGTACCCATTTCAACCATTTCATCCGCATTGTCAAGGTGCGGATTGATTTCAACGGAAATCGGGAACTTATCCCACCCCTCAATGCCTTTTTCTTTAACGAACTCTGCAAGCTCGCCTATTACAGTATAAAACGCCTTTCCCGAATTCATAATATGATTTGGGTTTGTTGTAACGCCGTCAATACCGAATGTATCATAAGCCTCTCTGATTTCATCAATTTTTGCACTGTCTAAAAAGTATTTCATAATTATCCTCCAAAAAAAATTAATTTATATTACCTATGGCAATAAGACTTTCAAAATCTGTTGCCTTTTTTCTGACAAACACAGGCGGATTACCTACAGGCGCTTCGACGGTATGTAATCCTCCGCAATATTCTTTTTTACTCCACAAATGCACCCATTCGTCATTGGGCAGATACACCTCTCGGTCAATCGCATTTTCCTTTAAAACGGGAGCGACTAAAATATCTCTGCCAAGCAAATACTCATAGCTTTCTTCATAAGCTCTTTTCTCATTATAATAGAAGAACAAAGGTCTTATTACACCGACACCCGTATCTGAATTATAGCTTACACATTCCTTTAAATACGGCTTAAGCGCGCTGTGAATTCTGCTCATTTTTGAATGGTGCTTGAGCGTAGCTTCATTATAATCAAACTGGGCGTTTGCCTCGGGATTAAGTCCCTCGTGGCCTCGCAAAAGGGGTGTAAAAGCGTTCATCTCACACCAACGCATAAATAACTCGTCAGAGCGTTTGAGATTTAAAAAGGTTGTATATCCGCCAATATCCGAATGCGAAAGACCGTATCCGCAACAGGTCAGCGACAAAGCGGCAGGAATAACACTCGGCAAGCCGAAATCAATTGAATAATCAACATGATTATCGCCGTTCCACATCATTGTAGAATACTTTTTAGTATCTGTATACCCTGCTCTTGTGAAAAACATTATTTCGCCAAGCTTTCCGCTCTCTTCAATTGCCTCACGGTTGAGCCTTGCCCATCGCGCAGGCCATGTATTGTGAATAAGTTCGGGATTTTCACCGCTGTAAAGCACGCAGTCAGTAGGAAGATATTCGCCGAAATCTGCCATCCAACCTGCAAATCCAAGCTTTATCATATTTTCTTTGATAATATTTTTTATCCATTCACAAGCGCCGGGATTGGTAAAGTCAAGCATTGCCGCAGGAAATGTGGTAATCTTGACATAATAATCGTTACCGTCTTTATCTTTAACACAATAGCCTTTATCATGAGCTTCTTTATACAAAGGTCTTTCAACTGCAAGAAACGGATTTACATATCCAAGCACTTTTATACCTTTACTGTTAAGCTCTTTGATTTTTTTATCAAGTTTAGGGTACAGCTCTTTATCCCACTGCCAATTCCATTGCAACTGCTTACCGACGGCAGTAACACGGCGCCCTTCCCAATCTTGAATCCAGACACCGCACACATCTGTATTATATTTAAGAGCGGTATCTGCCTTTTGCATCATAATGTCAGTTCCGCCTTGAATACCAAGCACAGCACCGTCATAAACCCAATCGGGCAATTTAGGCTGTCTGCCGAGCAACAGAGTGAGATCGCTCATTACAGCTTCAAAATCATCTCCAAAGCCCATATAAAACGGAGCAACGCTGTCAGTCTTTATAATATGATAAGCACTGCTTGTAAAATCGAACTCGGTTCTTGCTGTGCTTGCACTGTGAAAATAATATTTTTCAGAGCTTAAAAATGTTGGCTCTGCATAATAGGTTTCATAGCTTGAAAGCTTTTGCTTTTTGGTTGTATTTTTAATACCGAATACCTGCTTTACAATCTTTTTAGCGGTCTGAAGTCCGTTAATATGCTCTGCAACCCATACATTTATTTTTTTACCGCGCAAATTAAATTCAGTAAAGTTTTCTCCGCATCCGTACACCGTTTCTGTATTTTTTGCAGGGAGCTTAATCCACATACGGTTAAAATCAGACGGCACAACAGGTTCAAATTTTATACGCTTTTCATTCTCGGCAGTTATAATAAACTTCATTCCGCCCGCTGTGATAACAGTCTTACCGTCAGAAACAGTAATATCTTCGGCGTTAATATTCCATTTAAAATCAAGCTTTTCATTTATTTTGAAAGAGCCGTGCCACATTGAATACTCATTTGTACCCTTACCGAGTGTGCAAATGCAATCGCCTTTTTTAATTTTAAAAACGGGCTTGCCGTTATAATAAATCTCAACACCGTCAGTAATACTGCGAATTTCCAAGCTTTCCACTCCCCTTTGTGAAAATTGATTAACCCTGTTAATCAATTATAAGATACTATATTCGTTTTGTCAATATATGGCTTTATATCTTATTTTATATTGAATTTAACTGCATAGTGATTTATAATTACAATATAAGGAAAACGGACTGATGATAGGGAGATATTATGAGAAATATAATCAGTATAAATGAAAATTGGAAATTTACTAAAGAAAAGGAAACAGAAACAGTCAACCTGCCGCACACATGGAACGGAACTGACGGTCAAGACGGCGGAAATGACTATTACAGAGGAATATGTACCTATGAAAAGGCACTTTCAAAAGCTGATATACCCAACAAAGAAGAAATTTATATTCAGTTTGACGGTGTAAATTCAACTGCAAAAGTTTTTTTTAACGGAAAGGAAATTGCCGTACACCACGGTGGATACTCCACTTTCAGAGCAAAGCTTGATGATATTAGAGAAAGTAATATTATCAAAGTTGAAGCTGACAATTCGCCTAATGATTTTGTTTATCCTCAACAGGCTGACTTCACCTTTTACGGCGGAATTTACCGTGATGTTACTTTAATCGGAGTAAGCAAAAATCATTTTGATCTTGATTATTACGGCTCTGCAGGAATTACTGTAACTCCAAAATTGAACGGCGGAAAAGCAACTGTTAATGTAAAGACCTATATTCAAGGCGAAGGCGATGTAAAAGTAACAATTGACGGCATTGAGAAATACGGAACAGATATTAATTTTGAAATAGAAAATCCGCATTTATGGAACGGTACGACCGACCCATATCTCTACACAGCAAGTGCCGAATTGATTGTAAATAACGAAATCGTTGATGAAGTGCATACCCGTTTCGGTATAAGAAGCTTTGAAATTGACCCGCAAAAAGGCTTTATACTCAACGGTAAAGAATATCCTCTTCGAGGTGTTTCACGGCATCAGGACAGACCTAAAATAGGCAATGCGCTTCTGCCGAAACATCACAGAGAGGACATTGAACTTATCTGCGAAATGGGTGCAAATACTGTCCGTCTCGCCCACTATCAACATAATCAGTATTTTTATGATCTATGTGACGAAAAAGGCTTGATTGTATGGGCTGAAATCCCCTATATATCAAATCACCTTTCCTGCGGCTGGGAGAATACGAAGTCTCAAATGACGGAACTTATATGCCAAAACTATAATCATCCCAGCATTGCGGTATGGGGACTTTCAAACGAGATAACTATGGCAGGCTCAAATGCTGATTTAGTTAAAAATCATAAGATGTTGAACGATTTGGCACATAAGCTTGATAAAACAAGGCCGACAACCGTTGCTGTTATCTCAATGTGTCCCGGCGATGATGAATATGTTCATATCAGCGATGTTGTGTCATATAATCACTATTTCGGCTGGTACGGCGGCAATGTGAATATGTACAGTAAATGGTTTGATGACTTTCACAAGAAATATCCCAACAAGGCAATCGGATTGAGTGAATACGGCTGTGAGGCGCTTAATTGGCACACATCAAATCCAACGCAAGGTGATTATACAGAAGAATATCAAGCGTATTACCACGAAGAGCTTATAAAGCAGATTATTGAAAGACCGTATTTATGGGCAACTCATGTATGGAATATGTTCGATTTTGCCGCTGACGCACGGGCAGAGGGCGGCGAAAACGGAATGAACCACAAGGGTCTTATTACCTTTGACAGAAAGTATAAAAAAGACAGCTTTTATGCTTATAAAGCTTGGCTTTCGCAAGAGCCTGTACTGCACATCTGCGGAAAAAGATATGTTGACAGAGTTGAGGATATCACAAAAATAACAGTATATTCCAATCAGAGGGAAGTTGAACTTTTTGTCAACGGAGAGAGCGTTGGAAAACAGCAAAAAAACAAATATCCTTTCTTCTATTTTGATGTTAAAAATATCGGAGAAAGCATTATCACTGCAAAAGCAGGTATTTTAAGTGATGAAAGCAAGATAAACAAAGTTGACACTTTTAATGAAAGCTACGCAATGAAAGACGCGTGCGCTGTAATCAATTGGTTTGAAATAAACACTCCCACAGGTTACTATTCGGTCAATGATACTGTCGGAGATATTATATCAACATTCAAAGGTAAGCTTGCCGCGCTTAAAATTGCAAGAATTGCTTTCTCTGCAATGAAAAAAGGCAGTAACAATCAACCGAACGACAAAAGCAAATCATCAAAAAAGAAAAAAGGCATTACAGTAATGGGTATGCCAATTGGCAAAACTATGATTGAGCTTGCTATGGGATTTACTGTAAAAAGACTTCTATCAATGGCGGACGGTATGTTCACCAAGGAAGAAATACTTAAATTCAACGCAATACTCAATAAAGTGAAGAAGCCAAAAGGTTAATCATTCGCAATATAAAAAAGACAGACAGATTTTTTAATTTCTGTCTGCCTTTTTTTATTTATATTTTCTTTTAACACCAAACATATTATTGTTTCTTAATTGTTAAAAAAATCCCAATAATTGCCGCTATAAAGATAATCGGCGCAAGCCTTACAAACAACCATTCAAATGAGTGAAAAGCTGTTCCGAGAACGGCAGTTTCGGGGACAGTGAAATTCCAATTCAAATAAGGACTGTTAAATATAATTAAGATTGCAGATATTATTACTATGGCTAAACACAATAATATAAGTATCCATCGAAATATTTTACGTCTTGTGCTTTTCTTTTGAGAAAGCTGTAAGTTTATAATCTCTAATTTTTCAGAAATCACTTTTAAGTCGTCAGCCTTCGACTCAGCAACAGTTTCACCAAGCAATGTACTCACAGGTGTTTCAAGTACTTCTGATATAAAAATCAGCATATCAGAGTCGGGTACGGACAATCCGTTTTCCCATTTTGAGATTGTTTGTCTTACTACATTCAGTTTAACGGCAAGTTCTTCTTGCGAAAGTCCTTTTGATTTTCTGATGTTTTTGATGTTTTCGTTTAGCATTATGAATAACCACGCTTTCTTGAAGTTGTTGTCACTATTATATAAAGAATCGCCCGTTGCTTCAAGCAACAGTTATTAACATTGATATGGAAAATATGAAAATTCAGATTTATCATTTTAATTATATCACGGAATTATAAAATTTTTAATCGCTACAACTTTTCTTGCTTAGGTGGATATTCAACTTGTTTATAATCCGCAAATCAAAAAACACACAATACCCTATAAAGCACACGAAACCTCATAAATCACTCAATATAAGGTTCTAAAAGGGGCAGAACCCCAAAAAATCGCAATGACCGCCGTAGAAAATCTCCGCAGCAGTCTTTCGTTTTATCCTAAATATGCGAAAACATCCTTGAAATAAGAGGTTTTGGAATGATACAATGCTCCAAACAACTAATATTTGTTGTTCTTAAAAGTAAATTATACCAAAAGCCAATAAAAATCCAAAATATAAATCTAATCATATTTTAAAATCTTCTTTCGTGTTATTTGCGATTAGAATTTTCTAATAATTTGCGGCAACATTCAATCTCTTCAATCTGAAATAATTCTTGGTATTCCGGCTTAACGACAGAGGCTTCCATTGTCAAATCAAGGCGGTTTAACTCCCATAATCTTGAATAGCCATCAGAAAGTTTTCCAGTCAAAGCGTAGTTGTGAATTAGTCTTTTTGCAGTTTCAACTCCGCCAAATTGTCCAATCATAGAGAGAAACTGCGTTGGATTATATTCATATTTCGTTTTTGCCTGAAAGGCTTTTTCTTTTAACTCCTTTTCAAATTGTTGTGCCATAGCAAGAGATATGTCGATGTGTTCTTCGGACAAAAGCGCGCGATAATCGTTAGTTAACTCAATATATCCCCGACAGTTCTTCGCAATGCCTGCCCATTCAAGCATTGCCGCCAGAACAAATACAGGATCAAAGGTCGATTCACCTGTGCTTTTTTGATAATAGTTAATTGCTATCGTTCCTACGACCGTATCAGAGGTGCATTTACCATAGCCTACCTTATCTTCTCTGCCGCGAGCATTGCCTTTAGAAGCTCTTCCTTTTTTTGAAGCTTTCAAGAGGTCAATAATGGTGTCAAAAACAGTATATTCGTATGGAATTTTATATTCGTTAAGTTTATCGCTTACAAAGAACTTCCCGTCATTTAATGCAACGATTCTACATGGTTTACCGTCCAAAAGTGATATTGTTATGTCTCCGCCGCTTTCATACAACTTTCTTTTTATTATTTCGGACGCGTCGCGGCTGTCAGCGTCAATTTGTTTTAAAATACTCATATCGATTTCTTCAATCTCTTTTCTTTCATTTTCTAAATAGCCCAATGCTAAAAGTAAATCATCAAAGCGTTTTTTTACGGTTGGATAGGATAAGTGCATAGTCTCCCCTACCGCCTTCAAGTTGCCTCTGCATTTTAGAAATGTAGACAAAAACTGATTTTGAGCTTCAGAAAGTCGACTGTAAGGCGAAAGTGATGCAGTAATGGGATACTCTGCGCCGCATTCGGAACAGGAAAGACGAATAGTTTGTAGTTTGCCGCCACAGGCGGGACAGCGTCCTGAATAAAAGTAATTCATTGCAATACCTCCTTTGCAAGTATATTATGCCATAATATTTAACACTTGTCAATACAAGATATAAATTATTTTTAGTTCTTATAAGAGCGAAGTCTCTTTTGATATGAGTTTTCTATTTGAACATAAAACAACTAAAATAGTCTTTAGGCAAAGAATAAGCACTCAGATTTTGATACGAAATCTGAGTGCTTATTTCTCTAAACGGGACGAAAAAGATATTTTTTACATTTTGACTGTGAGCTTTGAACTCTCGTAAACAAAAAACAGAACTAATGAAATCGTTCGCTTTGCTCACGATGAAATCCATACTTTTATCCCTGCGAAGCAGGATTTCATCACGAAGTGATTTCATCCATTAAAGATGGATTTCACCCGTCCGCAGGACAAATTTAGTTGAAAACGGCGATTGCTTTCACAATCGCCGTTTTCTGGTGGAGACAAAGGGGATTGAACCCTCGACCTTACGGATGCGAACCGTACGCTCTCCCAGCTGAGCTATGCCCCCGAATATTTTGTTAACTGATTAAATTCATTACTGAATATAAATATACCAAAAAAGCGTTTGAGATTCAAGTGCAATTTATATTGTGAAAACAAAAACTTTAATGAAATATCTCGCAAAACTCGATATGAAATAATCTTTAGGATTATGAAGTATTTCGACTTGCGTCGAAATATGAAGTAAAATAGATCTACCCATGCCTTCAGGCATTTCATATACCGTAGGCGTATTTCACTTACGAAGCAAATTTCACAAATCCATGCAGTGTATTTATTTCATTAAAAAAAGTCTCGTCAATGACGAGACTTTTTCTGGCTGGGGTGGCAGGATTTGAACCTACGAATGCAGCAGTCAAAGTGCTGTGTCTTACCACTTGACGACACCCCAATATATTAAGCTGTACTCAACTTCGATAAACAAAACTCCGCCATGCGTTTCGGCGGAGTTATTAGTGGGGTGGATAGTCGGATTCGAACCGACGGTCTCCAGTGCCACAAACTGGCGCTTTAACCAACTAAGCTATACCCACCATTTATGCCGACATATTAAGTTCGTTATAAACCCTTTACGCTGGCATGGCACGCTGAAAGGGATTCGAACCCCCGACCCTCTGCTTAGAAGGCAGATGCTCTATCCAACTGAGCTATCAGCGCATATGGAGCGGGTGATGGGAATCGAACCCACACGACCAGCTTGGAAGGCTGGGATTCTACCATTGAACTACACCCGCGTTCAAACGACGCTGATTATTTTATCATAAAGAGTATTTTTTGTCAATATATTTTTTACTTTTATTTTAATAAACCGTCACATATTTTAATTTTAATGATATCGCATTATCTCATTGCTATACAAATTCTAAAGGACTTGCACAAATTTACACCTTAAGGCGAATGGAGTTGAACCCGATATGGTTTAAAATGGCATATTTTTCCCTGAACTGCGTTAAAAATATCACCATACGTCAGTATGCTTTCGATTTTATGCCTTGTTCAGAAAAAAATCTGTTCATTTTAAACTGCTTCGCGCCGAAAAGGCAGAGAGTACGGAGGATTTTTGCTTTTAAGACAGCAGTCGGGCTGATGCCCGACAAGGTCGCAAAAGTGAAAATACGCCTTAATATCAAGTTTTCGGCATATTGGGTTCAACTCCCTTCGCCTTATGCATATTATTGTTTGAGGTGTTTTTTATGTTACTTTCATTATTGCAAAACTTATCAACGAATTTGCTGTATCTTATGCTTCATTTGTCAACAAATAATTCATTTCCCAAACCTTTAACAGCAAAAGAAGAGGAAGAAGAGCTAATAAAATTCCACCGTGACGGCGATATGAATGCGCGCAACCGACTTGTTAATCACAATATGCGCCTTGTGGCTCATATAATAAAGAAATACTATTCTAATTATTCCGATCAAGAAGATATAATTTCAATCGGCACAATCGGTCTGATTAAAGGCATAAATACATTCGATTATACCAAAGGCACACGGCTTGCAACCTATGCTTCACGGTGTATTGAAAATGAAATTTTTATGCACTTTCGCACTCGTAAAAAAAATGCCAATGAAATTTCAATGAACGAGCCAATTGACACCGACAGCGAGGGTAATCCTTTAACCTTTACGGATATTATTTACAGTGATGAAACAGTTTTTGATGATGTGGATTTAAAAATAAAATCAGAAAAACTATATAAATATCTTGATAATATTGATGACCCTCGAAAAAAGAAAATACTTATTATGAGATACGGACTTTATGACACCGAGCCGCTTACACAGCGTGAAATCGCAAAGGAATTGGGAATAAGCCGTTCCTATGTATCTCGAATTGAAACAAAGGCAATTGAAGAGCTTCGCGAATATTTTGATGTGTAATAAACGACAAAAAACGGATGATATAATAATACAGATTAAGAAAACAAAAAAATCTATCACATTTTCTATTGACTTTTTGTTTTATTTCTCATATAATATTTTAGTCAGTTAATTCGCCGGTGTGATGGAATTGGCAGACGTGCTGGACTCAAAATCCAGTGGTAGCGATACCGTACCGGTTCGACCCCGGTCACCGGCACCAATAAAAAATCCGTTCTCATAAGAGGGCGGATTTTTTATTGTATTATTCATTTTCTTTATTTCAATATTTATCATTCAGCAATAACGTTGATTAAAAATATCTGTTATGATATAATAACCTCACGAAACACTTACGAAATCAAGATTTCGAGTGTTTCGGAGAACATTGTATCATCAATCTGGGCTGACGCCCTGCGGCTACGCCGTTCACTGTGCTTAGGCACACTGAAATTGTGATATAATTTAGGCGAAAAGAGTTGAACAAAAAAATGCAATATACAAGCAAATATCAATCGCCTTTAGGGGAAATTATAATAGCCGCCGATGAAGAGAGCTTAACAGGGCTTTGGTTTGCGGGGCAAAAATATTTTACAGTTTATTTTGATAAAGAAATTGAAGAGAAAGAGATACCGATATTAAAAGACGCTAAAAAATGGCTGGATATTTACTTCAGCGGTAAAGAACCGAGCTTTAAGCTACCGTTTCATTTTAACGGAACTGATTTTCAAAAGCAGGTATGGGAAATCCTTTATTCAATTCCTTACGGAAAGACAATAACTTACGGAGAAATTGCTGATATTTTGGCAAAACGAAATGGTTTAAAAAGAATGTCGGCGCAAGCGGTAGGCGGAGCTGTCGGGAAAAATAAAATTTCGATAATTGTCCCCTGCCACAGAGTTATCGGAGCTCACGGAAACTTAACGGGGTATGCCGGCGGAATAGATAAAAAAATTGCACTTTTGAAAATAGAAAACGCCTATAAAGATAACTTTTTTTATTCCTAAAAGAAGTACAGCGATTTAAGGTTTATAACACAAGTAAACCGCAGGTATGTGTACTTCAGGAATAAAAAACGGTACTATTATTCTTGAAAAGAAAGGTAGTGCGAATAACTATGAATCAGGAAAAGATAGGAAAGTTTATTGCAGAAAAGAGAAAAGAACAAAATTTAACACAGGAACAGTTAGCAGAAAAACTGAACATAAGCAAAAATGCCGTGAGTAAATGGGAACGGGGACTAAATCTTCCCGATGTTTCAAAGATGCAGGAATTATGCGGTATATTAAATATTACACTGAACGAGCTTTTTATCGGAGAGGAAATAACCGATGAAAAATATAAAGAAACAGCGGACCGCAACTTGCTTAATGTTTTGGAAAACAGTACATTTACATTAAAAGAAAAAATAGAATTTTTTAAAAACAAATGGAAAAAAGAACATATATGTAAATTTATATTGTGTTTTATAATATGGCTTATGTTAATTATTGTTCTTAAATTACAAGATATTGACTTTGGTATTATTGCCGCAACAGCAGGAATATCCGCAACGCTGTTATACATTGTACTTTACAATCAAATGATGATATATGTTGAAAACAAAGTATATAAAAGGATTGAAAAATAATAATACTAGGTAATACAATGGAAAATTATAAATTTAATAATCCTATTACACAGGATTTGCTGAGTGCAATCGCTCCCCTTGTTAATGAAGATTACATAAAAATAAGCACATCAAATAAAGATTTTCGCGGTAAAGAATGCAAATCTGATTTAATAACCATTGACAGCGACCATTATTTTGGATTTGAAGTTTTTGATGATGAAATTATTGTATCTTTCTTTTACGATCACTGTCATTTTGAAGATTACTCTTCAAGTTTAGAAGGCGAAGCTCTGAATTATACCGAGCGCGCAAAAGAATTTTTGACTGAACTGTTTACATACACGGTTAAATGTCAGCGTAATTATAAAGGTAAAACATTAATAAGTGAAAAATATATTCTTATTAAACCCGACGGAACGGAAGAATGCCCGACAGGAATATGCGTATACTCTACTTTTATCAAATTTATCCCCTTTTTACCCAAACGAACAGAAACAAAAATATGGGTTTATAACAAGAGCAAGGGTTGTTTTATTGAAAAATAATTATGATATAACTACTTGCAGATGTATTAAAAGCTTCTGTAAAAATAATATATTGCAAAAAGGAACAGCAAGACAAATCTCAATAATTTGTCTTGCTGTTTTATAGTATAAATATGCTAATGAATTATAGATATACGGACAAAATTCAGATTATTTTTACTCCGACTATTCGGGCGATATCGGCAGCCTGATATGTGTCAATTTTAGCACCCTTTAATTCAGCAAATGATTCTGACACTGTAATTCCGTCAATTTCGCAGCTTGATAAGTCAATTTCCTTAAGTGGCGTTTGAAAGAAATCAGCACCCGAAAAAACAACTTTATCAAACCTAATCTTTTTCATATGAACCTGTTGAAATATTGCAAATTGACAACGAGTATCTTGAAGTGTCAAATTCTCAAATACAGACTCGGAAAAATTAGCATAGGAAAATGATGATTGAGCAATTTTCCCTTTTTTAAAACTGACTTTACTAAAGTCAGCGCCGTCACCCTTGCACCCACTTATTGAACATTGTTTCCAATAGCTATCTCTAAATCCAATATTGGAAAAATCGCAGTTCAAAAAAGTGCAACTGTAAAAGCTTGATTTTGTAAAATCGCACTGTTCAAATCGGCAATTCTCAAATAGAACATTTTCAAAATCTATATTATAAAAATCAAATTCGGATATAGTTTCATATTTGAGTATTATTCCCTTAATGGAATCATCTGTTTGTTCTGAAACTTCCAATAGCTCTTTAAGTTTATCAGTGTTCATAAATTTCTCCGATAATTCAAAAAACTTTTAAAATAAGTTAAATAAATTATTCAAAATCAACTGAAATATTGTTGTCGTTTGATGTAATCAGTATTTTTGTCATTACTGTGCCGAGATTATCAATCATAAGAGTTGAGATTTTGTCTTCAATGTTGCGGCGGATAACATTGCGTAAGTCACGGGCGCCTCGCGCATTACCCTCCATTTTGCTGACAATGGCTGACGGTGTATTATCGTCATAGACAAGCTCAATGCCTTTATCCTTAAGAACTGTTTTCATTTCGTTCATCATCAAAACCGCAATATTCTTATAATCATCTTCGCTCAACGGATTAAACACAACAACTTCGTCAACTCTGCCGATAAATTCCGGCCGCAGGAACTCATTAAGCGCTTTAAGCACCTTTTCTTTTGAAATATCCTTTGCGGTTTTGCCGAATCCCAATGAGGTTTCAGCCCTTTGACTGCCTGCATTTGAAGTCATAATAATAACCGTATTTGCAAAGCTTACCGTTCTGCCGTGGGCATCGTTGGTTTTGCCCTCGTCAAGAATTTGCAAAAGAATATTCATCACATCGGGATGTGCTTTTTCAATTTCATCAAAAAGAATGATTGAATAGGGCTTTCTGCGAACTTTTTCAGTGAGCTGACCTGCCTCGTCATAGCCAACATATCCAGGAGGCGAACCGATAAGACGGGAAACCGAATGTTTCTCCATAAACTCGCTCATATCAAGACGGATAAGAGTTTCGGGAGTATCAAAAAGCTCGGTTGACAGTTGCTTTACAAGCTCGGTTTTTCCGACGCCTGTCGGACCTACGAAAATAAATGACGCAGGGCGTTTTTGAAGAGTAAGCTGAATTCTGCTGCGTTTAATTGCATTGGCAACAAGATTTACGGCTTCATCTTGACCTATTACTTTCTCTTTAAGTCTGTCTTCAAGTCCGCGAAGTCGGTTCACATCGCCTTCAACTACTTTAGTTGCAGGAATACCTGTCCAAAGATTGATAACCTTTGCCAAATCGTCTTCAATAACCAAATTATCCTTTGCTTTTTCTTGCAATTCCGGCGCTTTTTCTTCGCAAACGGCAAGCTCGCCCTTTGTTCTGTAAAGTTCCTCGTAAACAGGATTCAAATCTTCATCTTTTTCGGGATTTGCAATTTTTTCTTCAAGAGCTTCAATTTCTTTTTTCAGCTTAAAAATCTTTTTCTCATTAAGCTCGTTTTCGCTGATTGCCTTATTGCGAAGATTTGCACAGGTACAAGCTTCATCAAGCAAATCAATAGCCTTATCGGGCAAAAATCTGTCAGTAATATAGCGTTCTGACAGCGTTACTGCTTTATAAACAAGGTTATCGCTGATTTGAACACGGTGGAATGTTTCGTAATAATTCTTAATACCGATAAGCATTTTATAGGTATCTTCAATTGACGGCTCTTCAACCTTTACAGGCTGAAAACGGCGTTCAAGGGCAGCATCTTTTTCGATATGCTTACGGTATTCGTTAAATGTTGTTGCACCGATTACTTGAATTTCGCCACGCGAAAGCGCCGGTTTCAGAATATTAGCCGCATTCATTGAACCTTCGGCATCACCTGTTCCAACAAGATTATGCACCTCGTCAATAAACAGAATGATATTACCATCGCTCTTTACCTCTTCAATGAGTCCTTTAATTCGGCTTTCAAACTGGCCTCTGAACTGTGTACCTGCAACAAGTGCGGTCAAATCAAGAAGATGTATTTCTTTCTCTGCAAGCTTTGCAGGAACATTACCGTCTGCAATTCGCTGCGCAAGACCCTCGGCAATGGCGGTTTTACCTACACCGGGTTCGCCGATAAGGCAGGGGTTATTTTTGGTTCTTCTGCACAAAATCTGAACTGCACGGGCAATCTCGGTATCTCTGCCGATAATTCTGTCAAGCTTGCCCTCTCTTGCACGGCCTGTTAAATCTGTACAATAAAGAGAAAGCATTTTACGCTTATCATTCTTTGTACCCTGCTTCTTTTTATTTTTAGAATTAGCCTTTTTACCGCCGCTGAGATCCTTAATATTCTCTTCGGGAACATCCATAGGCATCATACCCATATTCTGCATAAATGGAAATGTCGATGCTCCGCCAAGCTGAAAATCATCGCCCATTGATTCCATCATAGTTCCCATTTGTTCGCTGATGTCGTCAAGCTGATCTTCGGTTATACCCATATTTTCCATCATCTGCTTAATCGGACCGATATTAAGTTCCATTGCGCATTTAACGCAATATCCCTCATTGGTGGTTTTGTCGCCGTCCATACGGGAGACGAAAATTACAGCAGGGTTCTTTTTGCATCTGCTGCAAATCATATTTTTATTCATCGCTTTTTATCCTTTTTATGTGATTATTTTTTCTTTGCATTTTCTTTCATTTGTTTCAATGCACCCGGAACATAGCTGAAGAATGCCACAAAAGTAAGAATTACAGCTATTATCACAAGCACAAACATAAGTGTTTCGGGAATGGTGTATTGAGGATATACACGGCTGATAGCGCCGATTTCAGGACCGAAGCCCACAATTACAACCATAACTATATAGAATACAAATGTTGCAGCCTTGCCCCAAATTTCTGCTGCCGCAGGGCGTGTACCAAGCGCTATAAGCACCGCTCCGCCTAAAATCATAATCAAATCTTTGATTATAAACAGTAAGAATACCCATGCAAATGCCTGCATAGCTTCGCTTTGCGCCTCTTTAAATTTAAGAAAAAGCACAATGGCAAGAGCAAAAATTGTAAGCTTATCAGCAATTGGGTCAAGCATTTTACCGAGTGCTGATACTTGATTAAATCTGCGGGCAATTTTGCCGTCTATTGCATCGGAGAGTCCCGAAACGGCGATTACGGCAACTGACCACCAAATATGGTCGTTATAATACAAAACTGCAATTACAGGAATAAGGAAAATTCTTATCAATGAAATCAAATTCGGAATTGTAAGACATCCCTCAAACAACTCTTTCAGATTTTCTTTTATGCTTTTCTTTTCTTCACTCATTGTTATTCACTCCTTAAAGTATTTCTTTTAACGAATTTATAAAAGGATTTACATAATCAAGAATATTTATAACAAAAGATTGATTAACTGCGTTTGACAATTCACCGTCACCGTTTGAAAATGCAAGGTTGAGAATCGTGCATATAAACACAAGCACAACAACGCCTTTTAATGCACCGATAACTCCGCCAAGGGTTTTATTCACATTACCGATAAGCGGTAAATCAAACAGCTTGGAAATAAATTTTGCAACAATTTTCAGTACAAAGCAAAGCAAAGCCGCTAAAATAATAAAGAATACCGCTGTTAGTACGCCCACGACAATAGGCTGAGCAACCTTTTCTACAAGCTCATTTGCAATATTTCCCGAATTTAAGTTTGCAGTTGATATAGTTGATTTTATCTCATCAACATTTACTCCGACAGCAGACGCAAGCGTAACAATAAAATCGGGAAGCACGCTCAATGTAAGTTCTGCTGTTTCGGCAATATTTGAAGCGTCAATATTTTTATCAATTTGTTCTTCAATTGACTGAACCATCGCTTCTTCAACAACACCGTCATAGACGCCCTGTGCCACAACGGGACTGAAAGCGAACGCAAGAGCAAACGAAGCTATAATTGCCACAAACTCTAACAAAGACAGCACAAAGCCTTTTTTGACTGCCGCCACAATAAATGCCACAAGAATTGCAATAAGTATAATGTCTAAAACAAGCGACACAAAATCACCTCTTAAATCTATTTTTCTTCTTCCGTATTATCACCAACAGAAGAGTATTTTTCTATTTTATTCATTGAATAAACATATGTATTTCTTGAAGAAACAATTACTTTTTCGGCATCTGTATTGACTGCCGCACTTCCGCTCAACTCTCCTTTCATATTATAAATTTGAACACTGCTGTCGGTAAGCACTGCAACATATTTACCGTCGGTTGAAACAGATTTAACAAGTCCGTCAATTTCCTGTGTAAAAAGCTCTGTGCCCGACTTATTGTATACTTTTATGATTTTCTGTGTTGTACTTGAATATTTTGAAAGTACAAGCACCGCAGTGTTGTTATCTGAAATATGAAGCTTTGACGGTGTGTTGACTGAAACATCAACTCTTTGGGATACTTTATAATCCTTCACCAATTCGCACACATTATCTCCGAGAATCATTAAAGTTTCGTTTGAGAGAAACTGAACCGATGAAATTGCACTGTCCGTATATTCAAACGAGGCTTTTGCCTTTGTTTCTTTTTTATCAAAAATATAAACCTTTGAGTAAACCGAGCCGTTCTGAACACCGAGCACAGACACTGCATAAAGCTTACCGTTATCTGAAATATCGCAGGAAATTATATGCTCCTTTGAGCATTTCCAAACAAAAACCTCTTTATGCTGTTTATCATAAACCGTAAGCATACTTTCAGCGCCGTCAGCTCTTGTGGCAACTGCCGCTGAACCGTCTTTGCCCATGGCGGCTGTTAAAATCATATGATCAAGCTCTTTTTCATAAAGAACTCTTGTTTTTGACTGAACACGGAACTTTGTACCGCCCTCGTCATAAAGAAGTATTCTTCCGCTGTTGCTGTTCATAACAGGGTGATCATATTTATGTGAGAGATTTGAAAGCTCTTTCGCTGTTGAATCAAGTATCTTAACGGTATCGTCATATACAAGCACCAAATCTGAATTTGTCATACCTGCATCTTCGATTTTAATACCGTCCATACTGTACGGATAGCCCTCGCCTGAGCCTACGCCTGCAAGTGAAGTACGGATTGAATCGCCGATAGTTGAAAAGGTGACTCCGCCGAACTGCGCCGCCGCAATAATAATAAGCAACAGAACAACCGCTGTAATTGCCAGCATTTTAAGAGTTTTGGCAGTTTTAAGAGTTACTGTTTTATTTGATTTATTTGTTTTCTTGTCTGCCACTTAAATCACCACACATCAATAAAAAACTTTGTTTAAGTATAATCCGTGAGCCGCCGCAGTAACTCCTGCGTTATCACGGTTACGGCTTTCAATTATTGGGGGTATGCTCTCCTTTTCAATTTTACCGCGTTGAATGTCAAGCAATGTACCGACAATTATACGCACCATATTATATAAAAAGCCGTTGCCGCTTACTCTTATTTCAATTACATCGTTTTTTCGGCTTACAGAGCAATCGAAAATTTCTCTGATTTTATCTTCAATTTCGCTGTCTGCACTGCAAAACGCGGAAAAATCGTGAGTACCTATAAAGCTTTTTGCCTCTGCATTCAGCATTTCGGCGTCTATTTCATAAGGATAAAACATTGCTTTATTTTCATAAAAAGGATTACGGTATTTGCCGTTATAGATAAGGTAAACATATTCCTTACCTTTGCAATTATATCTTGCGTGAAATTCGTAATCAACCTCTTCACAGGCATAAACAGAAATTTCAGGCGGAAGATAAAAATTAAGAGCATCAGGAACTTTTGGAGACGGAATAGAACATTCTGTTCTAATATTACAGCAGAACATATTTGCATGAACGCCTGCATCGGTACGGCTGCACCCTATTATATTTTCATCTTTTCCGCTCAAAGTTTTGAACGCATTACACAGCTCCTGCTGAACGGTTACTGCGTTGGGCTGAATTTGCCAGCCGTGAAACGGAGTGCCGTTATACCGCAAGGTTAAAAGTAAATTCCGCATTATATTCACCGCAATAAATATTGAGTAAAACTACTGCCGCAATGACGCCTGCACAGCAAAGCGTTGCAAGATAATCGCTGACAGAATATTTCAAAGCATTCATAGTTGTTTTGCCCTTACCGCCGTTATAGCAACGGCAGGTCATAGCATTTGCAAGCTCATATGCACGCCTGATTGAGTTAAAAAGCAAAGGAATAAATAAGGGTATAAGCGCCTTTGCACGCTTTATAATACTGCCCTGTTCAAAATTTGCGCCACGTGATTTTTGCGCGCTCATAATTTTATCAACCTCTTCAATAAGGGTTGGAATAAAGCGAAGTGCGATTGTCATTATCATTGTAACAGTATGAAAATCAATACCTATCTTTTTAAACGGTGCAAATACACGGTCAAGCCCATTTGTGAGAGCTGTTGGAGAGGTTGTATATGTGAGCATTGTACTCATTACAATAAGCAAAGCAATTCTCAATGCCATAAATATTGCCGTTAAAACTCCGCCGCTTGTAATATGGATTATCCAAAAATCAACAAGAATAACACCTGTTTTCACATAGGCAATCTGCAAAACAGAGGTGATAATTACAATTAAGAGTATGGGCTTTAAACCTTTCATTACGGTTTTTAAGGGTATTTTTGACGAGGCAATAATTACTGCTGATAACAAAATACAGAAGAAAAGCGATATAAAATTATTGCACACAAAGGTCATAACTATAAAAACCACTGTAAAAAGGAGCTTTGCGCGGGGGTCAAGCTTATGAATAAAGGAATTCATTGGGAAATATTGACCTAAAGTTATATCTTTAATCAAGAAATCCCCCTCCCCTCAAAAAGCTTTTTCAGTTCGTTATAGCCTTGTTCGACTGTATAGATTTTTTCACTTACAGGATAGCCTTTTTCACGAAGCTTAATAAAAACCTCGGTAATTTGGGGTACAGAAAGTCCTATTTCACGCAAGCGAGAAGAATTTTCAAATATATGGTCAACTGTTCCCATATTTTCAACATTCGCGTCATTCAGCACGATGACCTTTGTTGCAAAACGCGCAACATCGTCCATACTGTGAGAAACAATTATAACTGTTTTACCTGTTTCTTCTCGGTAATTCTTAACCAACTCAAGAATTTGCTCTCTGCCGCGAGGATCAAGTCCGCTTGTAGGCTCGTCGAGAATAAGTATTTCAGGCTTCATTGAGATTACGCCTGCAATTGCAACACGCCGTTTTTCACCGCCGGATAAATCAAAGGGTGATTTTTCAAGCATTTCATCGGGAATACCTACATATTTTGCCGCAGTCCGAACTCGTTCATCAATTTCAGTCTCATTTAAGCCCATATTGGTTGGACCGAAAGCAATATCTTTGTATACTGTACTCTCAAAAAGCTGGTATTCGGGATATTGAAAGCAAAGGCCCACCTTAAAACGCGCGTCAAAAAGCTTTGCTTTCGACTCGTGAATATTCTCACCGTCAAGCAAAACCTTGCCGTCAGTTGGTTTGAGAAGTCCGTTAAGGTGCTGAACAAGGGTACTTTTGCCCGAACCTGTATGGCCGATAATCGCTACAAATTCGCCTTGTTCAATATCTATATTCACATTGTCAATTGCGGTGATTTTAAAAGGAGTGCCTTCACCGTAGACATATGCTAAATTTTGAGTTTGGAGATGTGACATAATTTACTGACCTTTCAATAAACTATCTATATTTTCGACTAATTCGTCAATACTTAACAAATCGTTTTTAAGCTTAATACCGTCTTGACGAAGTTTTTCAGCAAGTAAGCAGGTTTGAGGTACATCAAGACCGATACTGCGGATTTTTTCTGTATCTGCAAAGACCTTACGAGGCGTACCATCCATTAAAAGACAACCGTTGTCCATAACAACAATACGGTCAGCCTCGCATGCTTCTTCCATATAATGAGTTATATAAACAACTGTTATACCCATTTCACGGTTAAGCTTTTTGATAGCGTTCATAACATCACGGCGGCCGACAGGGTCAAGCATAGCGGTAGGCTCATCAAGAATAATACAACGAGGTTCCATTGCGATTATGCCTGCGATTGCAACGCGTTGCTTCTGACCGCCTGAAAGCTTGTACGGACCGTGCTTGCGATATTCATACATACCGACAATTTTCAGCGACTCATCCACTCGGCGGCGAATTTCAGAGGGTTCAATTCCCAAATTTTCGGGTCCGAACGCAACATCCTCTTCAACAATTGTTGCGACAATCTGATTATCGGGATTCTGAAAAACCACACCGACGGTTTGCTTTATTCTTATATCGTTTTCTTCGTCGTTTGTATCCATTCCGTCAACGATTACTGTTCCGCTTTCCGGCAGTAAAAGACCGTTTGAAAGCTTTGCAAGGGTGCTTTTGCCCGAACCGTTATGACCGAGAACCGCCACAAATTCGCCTTCGTTTATACTGAGAGAAAAATCTTTCACTGCCGGCGGAAGTATTACGCCCTCTTCTTCGCTTTCATAACGGAAGGTTATATTTTTAAACTCTATAATACTCATTTTTTGCTCCATACAGCACTTGCACCGCAAGGCAGAATAAGTCCGCTTTCGGTGGTGCGAAGTCCGATTTCACTGCCGGTTACTTCACCTCCGAAACGCTTTTTTACAACTGAACCTAAAATATATTCCATAACAGAGGGGCTTAACCCCGTAGTATATGAATTTATAAGCACCATAAGCGGATCATCAGACAAAACCTGACTGCAAAGCTCAACAAATCCGTAAACCTCATTTTCAAGCTTCCAGACCTCACCGCCGGGACCTCTGCCGTATGACGGCGGATCCATAATTATGATGTCATATTTATTACCACGGCGGATTTCACGCTGAACGAATTTGATACAATCGTCAACGATCCATCTGACCTGCTTATCAGCAACTCCCGATGAAACAGCATTTTCTTTTGCCCACATTGTCATACCCTTTGAAGCGTCAACATGGCAGACAGAAGCCCCTGCTTTAAGGGCTGAAACGGTTGCACCGCCTGTATATGAGAAAAGATTTAAAACCTTTACTTCACGGTTTGCATTTTTTATGATTTCAGCGGTGTAATCCCAATTGACAGCCTGTTCGGGAAAAAGCCCTGTGTGCTTAAATCCCATAGTTTTAATATTAAAGGTCAAATCACGGTAGCCGATAGTCCAAAAATCGGGGATTTTATTTCTGATTTCCCAATTACCTCCGCCGGACTGCGAACGGTGATAAACAGCGTCTGCTTTACGCCAAAGAGGATTTTTTTTAGGAGTTTTCCAAATCACCTGTGGGTCGGGACGGATAAGCGTTATATTGCCCCAACGCTCAAGTCTTTCGCCACAAGAGCAATCAATCAGCTCGTAATCCTTCCAATTATCAGCAACACGCATAAATTAAACTAACCTTTCTTTAACAACCTGTACTACGCTTTCGCCCAATTCTTTAATCTGCTCTAAATCTTTACCCTCAAGCATTACACGGACAAGGGGTTCTGTGCCCGAAAGGCGAACAAGTATTCTGCCCTCATCGCCAAGCACTTCTTCAACTTGACGAATGGCATTCTGAACCTCTTTATCCTTTGCAAACTGCGCCTTACCGAAATTGGAAACACGGACATTTATAAGTACCTGCGGATAAATTTCCATTTCGTCAGCAAGCTCTTTAAGATTTTTTCCTGTATCTTTTAAAACTGCCATAAGCTGAATAGCAGAAAGCTGACCGTCGCCTGTTGTGGCATATTTTAAGAAAATAATATGTCCGGACTGCTCGCCGCCGATACTGTAACCGTTAGCGTGCATATTTTCAAGAACATAACGGTCGCCCACCTTGGTTTTTTCACATTTAATTCCGTTTTCTTCGCAGAATTTGAAAAATCCCATATTGCTCATAACGGTAACAACGGCTGTATCCTTTTTAAGCTTACCGAGAGTTTTCATATGCTTTGCGCAAACTGCAATGCACTTATCGCCGTCAACTACAGCGCCTGTATGGTCAACAGCTAACATTCTGTCAGCGTCACCGTCAAATGCAAAGCCCAAATCACAATTATTATCGATAACGCATTTCTGCAGTTGTTCAAGATGAGTTGAACCGCAATCTTTATTTATATTAACACCGTCGGGTTCGGCATTGATTACAATGACTTCTGCCCCAAGACGAGTGAAAACCTCTTCTGCTGAAACGCTTGAAGAACCGTTTGCACAGTCAAGTGCAATTTTATAGCCCTTAAAGCTCATATTTGTGGCTGAGAGAAGATGCTCGATATAATCAGAAACCGCACTTTCTGCTTTTGTGACTCTGCCTACCTCACCGCCGATTGGCGCAGGCGGAGCATCAACATCATCAAGAATAATTTCTTCAATTTCAGCTTCAAGAGCATCTGGCAATTTATATCCGTTTGACTGAAAAATCTTTATTCCGTTATATTCACAAGGGTTGTGTGACGCTGAAATCATAATTCCTGCGTCATATTCGTATTCACGGACAAGATGTGCCACCGCAGGAGTAGGAACTGTTCCGAGAAGAAGCACATCAGCCCCAACCGAACAAAGTCCTGCACTGATTGCACACTCAAGCATATCCGATGAAGCCCTTGTGTCTTTACCGATAAGTACTTTCGGTCTTTCTCCGTTTGCATTTTCTATAAGCACCATTGCGGCTGCTCTGCCGATTTGCATTGCAAGCTCACATGAAAGCTCTGTATTAGCGACGCCTCTCGCGCCGTCTGTTCCGAAAATTCTTCCCATTTCTGTTTCTCCTTAAAATAATGAAGTTTGAGAATTTGCTTTTTGATTATCTGAATTAGGTATATTATAACCCAAATGCTTATAAGCCAAGGGAGTTGCAACTCTGCCGCGCGGAGTTTTTGCAAGAAATCCAATTTGCATTAAGTACGGCTCATAGACATCTTCAATTGTTACAGCCTCTTCGCCAATGGTGGAGGCAAGAGTTTCAAGCCCCACAGGACCGCCGTTGAAATTTTTAATCATAGTATTGAGCATAAGTCTGTCAATATTATCAAGACCGATTTCATCAATTTCCATTCTGCCCAAAGCTATTTTTGCATTATCTTCGCTGATTACACCGTCGCTCATAACCTGCGCAAAGTCACGCGCTCTCTTTAAAAGACGGTTTGCAATTCGCGGTGTACCGCGTGAGCGTGACGCGATTTCGAGCGCGCCGCTGTTGTCTGTATAAATATCAAGAATACCCGCGCTTCGCTGTACAATCTGCGAAAGCTCCTCGGGAGTATAAAGCTCAAGGCGGAGAATTACGCCAAATCTGTCACGGAGCGGTGCGGTGAGCTGACCTGCTCTTGTTGTTGCACCTACAAGCGTGAACCGAGGTAAATCAAGACGGATTGAGCGAGCTGACGGACCTTTGCCGATGATAATATCCAGCGCATTATCTTCCATTGCCGGATAAAGAACCTCTTCAACCGCACGGGAAAGGCGGTGGATTTCATCAATGAAAAGCACATCGCCGTCGTTAAGATTAGTAAGAAGCGCCGCCAAATCGCCCGGCTTTTCAATTGCAGGACCCGATGTTACACGGATTTGCACGCCCATTTCATTTGCGATAATTCCTGCAAGAGTAGTTTTACCCAAACCGGGAGGGCCGTACAGCAAAACATGGTCAAGAGTATCACCGCGGTTTTTAGCGGCTTCGATATATATTCTTAAATTTTCTTTCGCTTTTTCTTGACCGATATATTCATTAAGAGTTTTGGGGCGGAGTGACAGCTCAATATCACGGTCAGTTTCGGTAAAATCCGGGGTAATTATTCTGTTCTCGTTATCGAAATCCATAGTTATTCTCCTTATTTACCCGAAAGCAGTTTTAAAGCCTGCTTAATAATATTTTCAACCGAAAGATTGGGGGCGAGCTTGCTCACTGCCACGCTTGCTTCTGACTGTGAATAGCCGAGCATTTCAAGTGCGGCAACCGCTTCAGCTGTATTTGAATTATCCAAAGCCGCTGAAACCGCTGACAAGTCAGTATTGGCAGCTCCGCCGACCGAAAGACTGCCGATTTTATCTTTTAATTCCATACAAATTCGCTGCGCAAGCTTAGGACCTACTCCGTTTGCTTTTGTAAGAGCCTTATAATCGCCTGCTGCAATGCTTAACGCAACCTTATCTGCCGACATTTCAGAAAGAACGGCAAGCGCCATTTTCGGTCCTACACCGTTGACGGTAATAAGCATTTTAAAGCAGTCCATTTCTGCCTTATCGTAAAATCCGAAAAGCTCCATTGCATCTTCACGCACATTGAGATATGTATAAAGCGTAACCTTTTCACCGATTGACGCACACTTTTTTGATGTTGTAAGCGTAGTCATACAGCGAAAAGCAATTCCGTTCACATCAATGCAAACCGCTGTTGAATCAAAATCAACCACATTGCCTGTTACTGAATAAATCATAATCAAATTTCCTTATTTCAAATTCTTTAATCTGCCCATAAGCGAACCGCTTGCGTGGGCGTGACAGATTGCCATTGCGAGTGCGTCGGCAGTATCGTCGGGCTTTGGAATTTTTTCAAGCTTTAAAATAACTCTTGTCATTTCTTGAACCTGCTTTTTTTCGGCTCTGCCGTAGCCCACAACGCTCTGTTTTACCTGCAAGGGAGTGTACTCAAAAATATCAAGCTTGTTTTTTTGAGCCGCAAGGTTGATAACTCCCCTTGCCTGCGCAACATCAATAACCGTTTTAGCGTTGGTATTATAGAAAAGCTTTTCAATGGCCATAGCCTCCGGCTTATATTTATTTATGATATCGCAAATTCCGTTATACACTGTTTCAAGTCTTTGGTTAAAAGGAGTTTTCGCTTCAGTTGTAACAGCACCGTAAGCAATAACTGAAAACCTGTTTGCGGTGTAGTCGATAACTCCCCAACCCACTATGGCATATCCCGGGTCAATGCCTAAAATTATCATGACATAATACCTCATTTTATATTCGTTCAATTATAGCACATTACATTATAAATGGCAAGAAAAAAGGGACTAAAACAGTCCCTTTTTACACAATATTTTCAATTAGTTCATAATCGAAATAGATTTATTTTTTGTTATTCTTGTCACGCTCGCGAATCACAAAGCGTGTGGGCGTACCTTCAAGACCGAAAACCTCTCGAATTTGGTTGTCGAGATAACGCTGATAGCTGTAATGGAAAAGCTCTTTATTATTAACAAAGCAAACAAATGTCGGAGGGCGTGTTGAAGCCTGCGTCATATAATAAATTTTCAAGCGTTTGCCCTTATCTGTCGGAGGCTGAACACGTGCCGTAGCACTTGCGAGAACATCATTAAGCTTACCTGTTGAAATACGCATTGCGTTTTGTGTATCAACGAATTTAATAAGCTCAAAAAGTCTGTCAAGTCTTTGACCTGTTTTAGCGGAAATGAAGATAAACGGCGCATAACTCATAAATGAGAAATCGTTCATAAGCTTCTTGCGGTATTTATCCATTGTAGTGCCGTCTTTTTCGACTAAATCCCATTTATTAACCGCAATAATACAAGCCTTGCCAAGCTCATGAGCGATACCTGCAACCTTTGAATCCTGCTCTGTAAATCCTTCAGCCGCATCAATCATAATTACGCACACATCGGCACGCTCAACAGCCATACGGGCGCGGATTACAGAATATTTTTCAATCATATCCTCAACCTTACTTTTACGGCGCAAGCCTGCGGTATCAATGAACATAAAGGAACCGAATTTATTATTTATATAAGTGTCGGTAGCATCTCTTGTTGTGCCTGCAATATCAGAAACAATTACGCGCTCTTCACCAGCGATTTTATTGATAAGCGATGATTTGCCTGCGTTAGGCTTACCGATAACAGCAACCTTTACGGTATCGCTTTCTTCTTCATTGTCAGCCTCTTCGGGAATATATTCAAGAACCTTATCAAGCAAATCGCCTGTTCCGTGACCGTGAGCCGCAGAAACCTGTATTGGGTCACCTAAACCGAGATTATAGAACTCGTAAAATTCAGCAGGCGGTTCACCCACAGAATCTGATTTATTAACGCACAGAATAATAGGCTTACCGCTTTTCAAAAGCATTGTCGCCACTTCTTCATCAGTTGCCACAACACCTGTTCTGACATCAGTTACAAAAATTATAACATCAGCGCTTTCGATTGCAAGCTGTGCCTGACGACGCATCTGTGAAAGGATAATGTCATCTGAATAAGGCTCAATACCGCCTGTATCTATAAGTAACATCTGATGTCCGAGCCACTCGCAATCGCCGTAAATTCTGTCACGGGTAACACCGGGTGTATCGTCAACAATCGAAAGTCTTTTGCCGACAAGTTTATTAAACAGTGTACTTTTGCCCACATTAGGCCGCCCTACTATCGCAACAACGGGTTTTGCCATTATTTCACCCCCAAAATATCACTTAAAAGCTGACCGCCGTCACCTTTGGTCAGAATAATTTTCGTATTTAACGATTTTTCAAGTTCCTCAACCATCATATCGTCAAGGAATTTGTCTTTATTTTCGGTATGATTTGTATAATCGCTAATCATTGAATTTGACAGCAACAGGCAATCGCCTAAACTGCAATTTTTAAGCTGTTCAAGTAAATCCTGCCCTGTTATAAGTCCCGTAACAGTTATAGTTTCACCGAAAAATTTGTTTATTATTTTCCTAACTTGAATTTCTATGCCATACTTTTCTTCGGCTTTTTTACAAAGCATACAGAGAAACGGATAAAAGTCTGCGCCTGTCGCCAATGTCACCTTTTTATTGACAGGCTTTTCGTTACAAAATTCAAGCTCATCAAGAAACTCGTCGCAGAAAGAACGCACCATTCCTACACCGTTATCAAGTTGAGGATAGCCGTCATAAAATTCAGAGGTCGGCAAATCTCTTTCAGCCTTAATATAAAATTCGTCAGCGGCATAACAAAGTCCTATGCCAAATTCCTCACGGAATTTTTGAGAATAGCCCTCGATTATATCAATTGTTTCTCCTGCTGTTTGCTTGTTATAAGGTTCTATTTCTTCAAGGCCGTTACGGAATTTTGTAAGCCCCACGGGAACCGCCGCAATGCTTTGAACCGAAGGATAAAGCGCCGAAAGCTCATCAATGCTTCTTTTAAGCTCGTCACCGTCATTGATATTTGGACACAGTACAAGCTGGGTATTCATTTTGATGCCTGCATCAGCCAGTCTTTTAATTATTTCAAGACTTTTGCCGGCATTTTTATTTTTCATCATACGAACTCTCAGTTCAGGGTTCATTGTATGGACTGAAATATTTATAGGACTTATGTGCATTGAAATAATTCGCTCAATTTCATGCTCGGAAATATTGGTAAGCGTGATATAGTTACCGAAAAGGAAGGAAAGACGGCTATCATCATCTTTAAAATAAAGACTTTCACGAAGTCCTTTAGGTAACTGATCAATAAAGCAGAAAACACACTTGTTTTTGCAGTGCTGCTGCTTGTCCATCAAATAAGTTTCAAATTCAAGACCGCAATTTGCCGAATTGGCCTTTATAACTTTGAAGCCGTCATCACACTTAAAGGTCATTCTGACATTACCCTCTGCCATATAAAAATCATAGTCAAGAAAATCCATAACTTCTTTACCGTTTACACGCAAAAGACTATCCCCTGCCTTTATGCCCATTAAGGCGCAGCGGGAATTAGGCTTTACATTACTGATTTTTACTGACATTGAGTTCACCTCTTTAACCTTATTTTTTGATGTTAAAATTATGCAAGACTAAAAGGCGGAGAGAAATCGTTCTTTCCGCCTTCCTTTAACTGAAGATAGATTAAAAGGAAATTAAGCCTCTTCTTTAAGAGCAACAACCTGTCTTCCCTTGTACTGTCCGCACTCGCCGCAAACTCTGTGAGGTCTTTTGTAGTTACCGCAGTTGGGGCATTTTACAAGCTCGGGAGCTGTCATCTTCCATACGCTTGAACGTCTTTTATCTCTTCTTGTTTTTGAAACTCTTCTCTTGGGTACTGCCATTGTGAGGCACCTCCTTATGAAAATACTAAATAATAACTAATCATCAAGCAGCTCTAATAAGGCCGCCAAACGCGGATCAACATCTTTTTTGCAGTCACACGAACCGTTATTAAGATTTTTACCGCATTTTGAACAAAGTCCTTTACAATCTTCACGACACAAAAACTTGTTCGGAAGCGAAAGCACAATGTCTTCACAAACCAGCGCATCTAAATCAAGCACTGAATTTTCAACAACGATATAATCGTCATTTTCTTCATTGACAAGGTTATTTACAAGCAAATGCTCAATGGGAACTTGAAAATCCATTTTAAACTCTTCTGCGCAACGGCTGCAAGCCACTGTGGCAGAAAAAGATGCAATGCCTGACAACGACACAATACCCGTATTGTTCTCGATCTTACCACTAACCGCAACACCCGGTGTGTCAAGTGAAATATCGTCAGAAAGAGCATATTCCGGCACAAAAGAATGGTCGAATTCTGTTTTTGAGCCTTCAATATTAAAAATTTGTTCAAGTTGAATACGCATTTGGGCATTCCTTTCAACACTAATCAACGTTAAAATATTATATATGTTTATTTCGTTTTTGTCAACAAAAATCGTGAATATTTTTTGTAGAAAATGCGATTAAATTTAAGGTATCGATGATTTTCGCATATTCTGTTCTGCTTTTGTCATCTTACAGAAAAATGGCGGGAGAACACTCCCGCCTGCCGTTATTAAAACGATTAGTTGATTTTTTCGCAATATTCAAACATTGACTCGGGAAGATCTTCGAGATCGGTTGAAATTGTGAATGTGAACTTTGTATCGGAAATCTTTGAAAGTCCGTCAACTTTTTTAAGGAATGCTGCAAGGTCATCGCCGTTACGGTTATCTGCAATTCTGAATGTAGCGTCTACAAAGATATCGGTAATATCATGGTCGCCTGCACAGATACCGCTCAAGAAGCCGTAAAATGCATCATAACCCGAAACAGAGAAAACATCAGTTGCAACAAGTCTTGCACGATAGTTTACATCGTATGTAAGCTTTGTTTCTTTTTCAACACATACAACATTGCCGCTTGATACATGAACAGCATCGTTTACATGCTCAACAAGTATCTTAGTTTTTCCAGTTCCTTTTTTGCCGATAATAAGAGAAATCATATTATCTCCTCCTATATATTTATTGTCTTATCCGCCTAAAAGGCGGTAAATTCCGTTTTTTTGATTAACTTAATCTTGCTAAAAGTTCTGCCTGCTGTGCTTCATAGCCCGGCTTTCCGAGAAGCGCAAACATATTCTTTTTATAGCTTTCAACACCGGGTTGGTTAAATGGATTAACACCCAAAATATAGCCGGAAATTGCGCAAGCCTTTTCAAAGAAATAAACGAGATAGCCGAATTCATATTCATTCATTTCGGGAACCTCAATGCAGATGTTGGGAACACCGCCGTCAACATGGGCAAGTAATGTGCCTTGATATGCCTGACGGTTGACAAAATCCATTGTTTTGCCTGCAAGGAAGTTAAGTCCGTCTGCATTAACCTCGTCTTCTTTGATTATTACCTCTCTCTTGGGCTTTGTAAACATTACAGAAGTCTCAAACAACATTCTGACACCGTCTTGAATGTACTGACCCATTGAGTGCAAATCTGTTGAGCAAACAACGCTGGCGGGGAAAATACCCTTGCCGTCTTTGCCCTCGCTTTCGCCGTAAAGCTGTTTGAACCACTCGTTCATCATTGTGAAGTCGGGTTCATAAGCTACCATAAGCTCAACTGCCTTACCCTTGCCTAAAAGGATATTGCGGAGTGCCGCATACTTATAACAATCATTCTTTTCAATGTCACAAATACTGTAATCTTTTCTTGCGTCAGCCGCACCCTGCATCATTTTATCAATATCAATTCCTGCAACGGCAATAGGAAGCAAGCCTACTGCGGTGAGAACTGAATATCTGCCGCCTACATTATCGGGCACTACAAATGTTTCGTAGCCTGATTTATCAGAGAACTCTTTAAGAGTACCCTTGCATTTATCGGTAGTAACATAAATTCTTTTGGAAGCCTCTTCTTCGCCGTACTTCTCAATGAGAAGCTCACGGAAAATGCGGAATGCAATTGCAGGCTCGGTAGTTGTACCGGATTTTGAAATAACATTAATCGAAAAATCAACATCTTTTACAAGCTCAACAAGCTCTGAAAGCGAATTGCCGCTGATTGAGTTACCGCTGAAATATATGTTCGGAGTATCTTTTGAAACGAGATTGTAATTCTGCGAAGTGCAGAATTCAATAGCTGCACGAGCACCGAGATAGCTTCCGCCTATGCCGATAACAACCAAAGCCTTGGAATCGCTTTTAATTTTAGCCGCTGCTTTTTTAATTCTCTCAAATTCATCTTTATCATAGTCTACGGGAAGGTCAACCCAACCTAAAAAATCAGCGCCCTCACCGCTTTTGTCGATTACTTTCTGATGAGCGTCTGCAACAGCAGGAGCCATTGCCGATATTTCATCATCAGTAATAAAGTTCTTAACATATTTGTCATTAAGCTTTAACGCCATTTGTATTAGTCCTCGCTTTGCCGTGTTTTTATATTATTTTACCCTAAATCAATAGTTTTTTCAATAGATTTTTCGGTATTTTAGAATTATTTTTTTGCAAATGTTGACCACAGCATTGAAAAAACAAAAAATATGCTTCGCCGTTCGACCCGGGCTTCGCTGATTAGATTACACTCGGCAATAGCTTTACCGTCTGCTTCAAAATAAATATTGCCCAAGGTTTGACCTTTTTCAACAGGTGCTTCAACATCAATACACATATCAATTCGCTGTGTAATACTACTTTGAGTTCCTTTTTTTATAAGTATCGGCGAAATTTCTGTTATCACGGGAGAAACCGTGCTTTGCTCGCCATAAAGCACATTAACATCTGTAATCAGCGACAAATCGACCTGCGGTGTATAGATTTCATAATTTGCAAATCCCCAAGAGAGCAGTTTTTTTGCGTCTTCAAAGCGATTATTACTGTTATCACTGCCCAAAACGACTGCTACAAGTTCCAAACCGTCACGCTGTGCCGTAGCGCTTATGCAATAACCGGCTTTTGAGGTTGTGCCTGTTTTTAACCCAGTTGCGCCGTCATAAAAACGGATAAGTCGATTAGTATTTACAAGCTCGGTTTCACCGTTGCGAAGTGAATCCATCCAAATTGTGGTATAATCTTTAATCCGTTCGTGCTTCATAAGTTCACAGCTCATAACAGCAATATCACGGGCGGTGCTGTAATGTTCAACTGTTGTATCGTCGAGTCCAGAACAGTTTTCAAAATTGGTATTTGTCATTCCAAGCTCTGCCGCACGTTTATTCATCATAGACACAAAAGACGCTTCGTCGCCTGCTACATACTCGCCCAAAGCGGTGCTGGCGTCATTGGCACTTGCAACTGCGGTCGCCTTTAAAAGCTCATGCACTGTCATTTGTTCGCCATCTTTAAGCCAAATTTGCGAACCTCCCTTTGACGAGGCATTACTGCTTGCTGTAACTTTGTCATCGAGAGTTATTTTACCGCTGTCTATTGCCTCCATAACAAGTAAAAGAGTCATAATCTTTGTTATAGAAGCAGGCGGAAGCTTTTCATCGGGATTTTTTGAGAGCAAAACCTCTCCGCTTGAAATCTCCATTAGTATTGCAGATTTTGCCGTAATAGAATTGGCAACTGCACTGCCATCTTCTGCAAAGGCGGTGACAGATACAGTAAACAGCATAAAAATACACAGTAAAACTGAAACAAATTTTTTCATTATTATCCCTCCGTAAAAGAATTATATGAACAGGACAAATTTCTATATGAAAAAATGAAAAAATATGTTATTATATTGTCGGTGATATTATGAAAGTATTTTTCCACACGCTCGGATGCAAGGTAAATCAATATGAAACCCAAGAAATGCGTGAACAATTAATGAAAAACGGATATGAAATTACCGACGACGAAAGCAATGCGGATATTTTCGTTGTAAACTCCTGCACTGTTACGAGTGAAAGCGACAGAAAAACAAGGCAGTGTGTGCGTCATTATAAAAATAAATATCCCGAAGAAACAGTTGTGCTGACAGGCTGTATGCCCCAATCCTTTCCTGAAATGGCAGAAAAGCTGACTGAAGCAGATATTGTTCTCGGTAACAGAAATAACAAATTGCTTGTAACGTCTCTCAACGAGTATTTTGCAGGCGATTGCAGAGTTATGCATTTAACACAGCACGCAAGCGGCGAGGCTCTCATCTCAACAGGAATTACGGATTTTGAAGAGCGCACAAGAGCAACCTTAAAAATTGAAGACGGATGCGACCGTTTTTGCTCATACTGTATTATTCCGAAAGCCCGTGGCAGAGTGCGCTGGAAAGCCATTGAAGAAATAAAAAGCGAGGTTAAAGCCATTGCTGAAAACGGATTTCGTGAAATTGTGGTTGTGGGCATAAACCTCTCTGCTTATGGCAAAGGAAGCGAATTAGACCTTGCTGACGCTGTATATGCAGTTGCCGAAAATGATAAAATTGAGCGAATTCGTTTAGGCTCGCTTGAACCCGACCACATTACTGATGAGCTTATTGAAAAGCTTGCTAAATGTGACAAGCTTTGTCCGCAATTTCACATCTCACTGCAAAGCGGATGCGATAAGATTCTCAAAAAAATGAACAGGCATTACACAAGCAATGAATATTTTGAACTGTGTAAGAAATTGAGAAAAGAGTTTAAATGCTGTACGCTCACAACTGACATTATGGTTGGTTTTCCGCAGGAAAATGATGAAGATTTTGAAATTACAAGACAATTCGCAGAAAAAATAGGATTTGAAAAAATACATATATTCCCCTATTCCCGCCGAAGCGGAACTGTTGCTGACAAAATGGACGGACAAATTGAGAAATCCGTTAAAGCATACAGGGTCAGCGAACTGTCAAATACCGCTGACAAATTAAGAGCTGAATTTTTAAAATCACAAATCGGTAAAACCGTTTCAGTACTTATTGAGGGCAAACAACATGGCGGTGAATATTTCGGATATACCCCCAATTATACGCCCGTGAGAATTCACGGTAAAACAGAAATAGGTAAAATAGCCAGAGTTCAAATAGTCGGTGTCGGCGAAGATTGGTGCATTGGCGAACAGATTTAATTAAATCTTATAAAATAAAAACGGGCGGTGTTGCTTCAAGCACAACAGCGTCCGTTTTGTTATGTTATATAATCAAATATTATATTATTTATCAAGTCTTACAAATCTGTCTGCATTTTTGCCTGTTGCCTTGAAAACGCCTTTGATTGTTGACCAAATACCCAAAAATGCAAATACAAGACCGAGAACAATATCCCATACAGTTTCAAGAAGTGCTTCTGAATTTGACGCAAGTGTATAGAAATAAGAATAAACTACATCTAATACGCCGAATGTGTATCCCTCTTGCGACCATGCAATACCGAGATAAACCATAATTGCGGCACTTTCGGCAATGATAACTCCCAAAATTGTTGCCACTATTATTGCAAAGCCTTTAGCGCGGCTTTCTTTGCCGTTTAAAAGCTCGTAACCCTTTTTTGCGGCAATACCGATAAGAAATCCGAGCCACGCAACAAACCAGCCGAAATAATAAGCCACAGCCCATGGGATTGCACCTATAACTGCGCCGATGAACGCACCGACTGTACCGGAAACTGCACTTCCGCCTTTTTTAATTTCTTCTTTTGCAGAAGCAAACTGTTCGTCATCTCTGTTAAGACAGCCTTCGTGAAGAAAATACACTGTATCATTCATCAAAGCAGGAACACCTATACCGCCCAATTCATTACCGCACGAGCTGCAATAATTAGCTCCTTTAGCACCGAAAGAGTTAAGCGCATCAGCGAAAAAGTCAACAAAAGCTATAATCTTTTTCATTGAGCCTATACTGTCAACAAATGTTACATTTATTGCTGACGGAGAAACCGTGCTTCCGCTTATTCTGTAATTTTTCATTGTATTTGCATCATTTAAAAGCTCATAAGCCGAATGAAGCGCATTTTCGTCTTCAAGTCTTGCGGCAACTGAAAGGCTTTTCCAGCCGCTGCCTTCTTGCATTGACATCATATATCCACGGTAAATACCGAATGCAACGCCGTTTTTGATTTGCCAATTTTTTTCTTTAGCGTATTTTTTGATTGTACTGCCTACCATTTGTATTTGCTCCTTAGAAATATTTATTTAATCGTCAATTTCAAAAGCAACTGAATTGACAATATTATCAGAATTAAAATTTATTCTCAATTCAACCTTTTCTCGTTTACCGTTTCTTCCTTTATAAGAATAATAAACACTATTTGAAGTTGCACCCTTTGGAATGCCGAGCGCTTCTTCAACATCAGCTCTGCCTACACCTACTGTAAGTGTATTTGCAAATTTAATGTTTTGGTTGCCCGATTTTGTATTATTAAAGCTATACTCAACAACAGTTGTATCCATATAGTTCAAATGCTCTTTTGTACGGTTTTCACACTCAATATGCATATATGTGTCATCATCTACAAGATAAAAATCTTCGCTTTCATCGGGTTCAATAATAACATCACCTATCAAATTTGCATTTTGAACCTCAAGACCCGAAGCTTCAATAAGCTGTTTAAGAGTGCAAGGTAATGTTACCTGCTTACCGTTTGCAAATGTTAAAACGCCGTCTTTCCAGTTAGATTTAAGCTCATCAGCATTAAGTTCAAGAGTGGATGGCTCATAAGCAGGATTATTTGAAGTGCTTTCTTTTGAATCAGTATCAGATTTATTACACGACGCAAAAGACAGAGCAAAAACAGCCGCTAAAATAAGTGAGATTATTTTTTTCATAACGTCAACTCCGTTTATAGAATTTATCAATTATAATATAATACTTGACTTTTAAAAAATCAATAGTAAATTTAGTTTACTGAATACCAAAACCAATTTGCCATATTCTCGGGTTCAAGAGCAAACTTTAAGCGGTAAGCAAATGTTTTAAGCTTTGATTTTTTCACAGGAATGTCTGCGAGAGATTTTACCGATACCTCATATTCTTTATCGACCTTAACCGTTACGGTTTTTTCTTCATTTGGCAGCAAGTCGAAATAATTATCACTGAACGGCGTGCTGAAATTTTTAATATCAAGCATAACGCTTCGGCAGAATACCGGAGAAACAAGCTTTATTATAAGCTCGCCGTTTTCATAAGAAACGGTTTTCTTAATTGTATCGGCTTTAAGACACAATTCACGGTCGGGTACAAAGATTTTTGTACATTCTGAAATAAGCTCACCGTTTTCATACATTTTAACCGATAAAAACATATCCTTTTTATTACCGTTTATTCTTTTATTTTCAAAAAGCGAATTTGAATTGGCAGATACAGTTTTTTCAAAAGTATTTTCATACAGTAATTCACCGCTGAGCGTTAACATACGGATGTTTACACTGACTTCTCGGTCTTTTTTTGTATCGTTAATAGCATAGATCTTATAATCCTTTTCGGTTTCTTCTATTGAAACGCTTACCGGCTCAAAGAAATGTCTGGCAGCATATTGAAGAGCTTTCCATTTACCCGTAAAATCAACGCTTGACCATGATGGCGCTTGCCAGCAATCGTTAAACTGCCAAAACAGCGAGCCGTTGCAACGTTCACGGTGTCTTCGCCAATGCTCCGTGGCATCTTGAATACACTCTTTTTGAATAAGATTTGTCATATAAATCATATCTTCAAAATTTTGCGGTTCATAATATTTTTCAAGCAGATAGAAAAGCATTTTGCGATTGCCGCTTTTGCATTTTTGATGAGCGTTAAAAATTTCGCTTGTGATACTGTAATCCCTTTCTTCGGCAAACTGACGGATTGCGTCTATTGACGGAAGAGATTCAAGACCGAATTCACTGCAAAATCTTGTTGGTCGGGTTCGGTAATAATTCAAAGGCTTTTGACCGTGCCAAACACTCCACATATGCGTATCGCCGTGGTCGTCACCTGTTACACCTTTACGGAAATCTTCTCCTATCGGTGAAGTTGGAATATAAGGTGTGTCGGGGTCATGTTCGGCGACAAAATCACTTAAAATCTCATAAAAGAATTTCTTATACCACTGAACGATTTTTAAGTTTTGAGGCATATATGAAAACATTGTTTCAATCTCGTTATTTCCGCACCAAAGGCAGAGTGACGGATGCGATTTAATTCTTTTTACACTGTATTCGATTTCCTTTAAAACGTTGTTTGTAAAATTCTCTTCATAAAACGGATACATAAGACAGGCAAACATAAAATCCTGCCAGACAAGCAAACCTTTTTCGTCGCACTGCTCATAAAAATAATCAGATGCATAATAAGCGCCACCCCAAATACGAAGCATATTGAAATTAGCTTCAAGTGCCGAATTTATATAATAATCATATATTGAAGCAGTAGTTCTGCCCATTAAAGAATCGGGAATAATCCAATTAGCTCCCTTGGCAAAAATCGGTGTTTCATTGAGATAAAAGCAAAAATTACTGCCGAATTCATCTTTACTGCGGTCAAGTCGGATTGTGCGAAGTCCGATTTTCTTAACTGTTTCTGTGTCCGCAAGCGTTACAGCTACGGTATAAAGGGGCTGTTTTTCTTTGTCGGAAAGTTCTTTAGTCCACCACAATTCGGGATTTTCAATGAGAATTTCATTATTATAAATCGGTAATTCCGTACCGTCGGGGCAGATAAGTTTTGCAGCAGCTTCGCCCTCGCCGTCAATAATCGGCTTGATTTTAAGGGTTACATTACCGTTTTCGTGAATTTGTCTGATTTCAACATCTTCAAGCCTATTATCAAAGCAGACTACCGAAATATCGTCTGTAATACCCGAAATCGGAATATGCGGACCCCAATCCCAACCGAAATGGCAGTGAGGTTTGCGAATATATGCAATTCCGTCTGTTCCGTTATTATTTTTAGGCAAAGGATTTTCTGTCTGCAATTTTTCAGCAAGTGTTACGGGTGCGAAAAAAATGATTTTAACGGTATTATCCCCTGCTTTTACAAATGGCTTAATGTCAAATTCATATTTTAAATGTGCATTTTCGCCCCTGCCTGCCAATTCGCCGTTTATATAAATCTCGCAAACTGTATCAAGAGCTTTGCAGATAAGCAATATTTTTCGGTTAGCAAGGTCAGCTTCAGTAAGAACGAATGATTTTTCGTAAGACCAATCTTCTCTGCCAATCCATTCAACAAGCTTTTCGTTGTCTTTATAATACGGGTCGGGAATAACACCGAGATTTAATAGCTGTGTATAATTATCAGAGGGGACATTTACGCTGTACTGCTCCCCTGACGTTACCCTCGTCATATTCCATTGACCGTTTAAATTATATGTTGTCATAAATATTTTTCCTTTGCTTATTATTTGAAAATATTGTAGCAAAAAAGTAACGGCAAGGTCAATACCCTGCCGTATATTCTTATAAAATCAGATTATTTCACCGCCGCCGAGAACAGTATCTCCGTCATAGAGGACTACTGACTGACCTTTGGTGATTGCTCTTTGAGGTTCGTCAAATTTAATATGTAACAGACTGTTTTCATCCTGCCAAGCTGTTGCGGGCTGTTCTTTATGGCGGTAACGCACCTTTGCAAGAACCCTTACAGGCTCTGAAAGAATTTCTCCGCTGATTATATTAACATTATCGGCAACAAGAGTATCCGTAAACAAATCTTCATTATCGCCCAAAATTACACGGTTTGTATCGGGCTGAATATCGCACACATACAAAGGCTTTGTATATGCAATTCCCAATCCCTTTCGCTGACCGATTGTATAATGAACTATTCCCCTGTGTTCGCCGAATGAATTACCGTTTTTATCGGTAAACAGTCCGTGAGGAAATGTTTTGCCTGTATAATGCTCGATAAAACTTACATAATCGCCATCCGGAACAAAGCAAATATCTTGGCTGTCTTTTTTGCGCGCATTGATAAAGCCGTTTTCTTCGGCAATTCGTCGGATTTCAGTTTTTGTATATCCGCCCAAAGGGAATTTTATATGAGCCAATTGCTCTTGTGTGAGCATATAAAGCACATAGCTTTGGTCTTTTGAGTCATCAACAGCTTTTTTTAAAAGATATTTACCGCTGTTTTCATCAAATTCAATGCGAGCATAATGACCTGTGACCACATAATCATAGTCAATTTCTTTCATACGCATAAGCATTTTATCAAATTTCAAATATCTGTTGCAGTCAATGCAGGGATTTGGCGTTTTGCCTTTTTCATAAGCGTCAATAAATCGGTTTATTACACATTCGTGAAATTTATCGGTAAAATTAAACACATAAAAAGGCATACCGAGTCTGTGAGCCACGCTTTTAGCGTCTTCAACATCAGAAAGCGAACAGCATCCGTTTTCACGGCTTATGCCTGCGTCTTCATTCGTATAAAGCTTCATTGTAGCTCCTATACAATCAAAGCCGGCATTTTTCATAAGTAAAGCGGCGACAGAACTGTCTACGCCGCCGCTCATTGCGATTATTGCTTTACTCATATCATTCACCAAGCTTAATCATCATATCAATACACTTTTTAGAGTCTTTGATAGTTTGACTGTCCATTACAATTTCTTCGCCGCCGTTGCCTGTTACGGTGTTATAAAGGTCAACAAGAGTTGTAGCCTTCATATTAGGGCAAATCAGTTCTTTTGAAAGCGGATAGAATTTCTTATCGGGACACTCATACTGCAAAGATTCGGCAATGCTGATTTCTGTGCCTATAATAAATTCTTTTGCATCGCTTTGACGGGCATAATTCATAATTCCCGATGTTGATCCGATATAATCAGCCTCTGCGACGACCTCGGGCTTACATTCAGGATGAACAAGGAATAGTGCGTCGGGATGAAGCTCTTTTGCTTTATTGACATCCTCTTTGCTCATTCTTGCATGAATGGGACAGCCGCCATGCAAAAGCTTAAATTCTTTTTCAGGAACCTGTTCTGCAACAAATGCGCCGAGATTACAATCGGGAATAAAGAGAATTTTATCATTCTCAATTTTCTTTACGATTTTTACTGCCGATGATGAAGTTACGCACACATCGCAAACTGTTTTAAGGTCTGATGTGGTGTTAATATAAGCCACAACGGTATAATCGGGATATTGCTCTTTAACCTTTGTAATAAGCTCTTTATCCATCTGCTCTGCCATTGGACAGCCTGCAACGGGACTTGCAATATAAACTGTTTTTTCGGGTGAGAGAATTTTTACGGTTTCTGCCATAAAGCGAACTCCGCACATAATAACAGTTTTCTGCGGTGCTTTTTCTGCAAGAACGCTCAACTGAAAGCTATCGCCTGTGAAATCGGCAATTTCTTGAATTTCACGTGCCACATAGCTATGGGCAAGTATGCAGATGTCTTTTTCTTTTTTCAGTTCAAGAATTTTTTCCTGAAGCTCTTTAACTGTCATATGAATCTCTCCTGTTTCATTCATTATCAATGACTTTAAACTCAATATCATTTAAAATAATGCCTACCGCATCATCTAATGAAATATTTTTATCAAGCGTTTTTTCGCTGATAGTTTTAATAAAATCTTTCTCTCTCCACCAACGCTTCATATCTCCTGCACCGAAGCTGAATTTTTCTTGCTTTGTTGCGTGGCGTTTAAGGGTTTCTTCAAAAGGTATATCATAATAATAAGCAAATATGCTGTTACTGAAAAGCTCTTTTGCATACTCAAATAACGGACTGTACCAATCTGAATAAAGAATTCCTTCAAGTATTACATACGAACAGTTATTGTACCCGTATTTTATCAAATCAATAAAGAGCGGTAACGCAAAGGTATCAGAGCCGTCTTTTGCCCACAACATTTCTCTGCGGATATTATCCTGCGAAATCACAAGAGTATTTCTGCCTATTTTATGCTGTAATCTTTTGGCAAGTGCAGTCTTGCCGCTTCCCGAATTACCTCTAATGATTATTAGCTTTGGCATTATAGTTTCCTCTTTTTAGACTTTGGTACGGGCAATTCGTCATATATAGCAATGAATAAATCCGTTAATAATTCACGGTTATCAATATCATCTACCCGAAGTAATTTCTTTCTGCCGCCCTCGGCCATAGCGTCATACTCTGAATTAGGAAGAATTTTTATCGCGGACTGATAAGGTCTGACTAAAAATCGTTCATCGCATATGTATGCCGCTACCTTGTCCTTATAATAAATCAGATATTCGCCCATCATTCTTCGATAGTATACCCCGTCAAGAGAAGATAGCTGTTCCATCAGAAATTCCATATATTCCTTACTTGTTGCCACTACTTCTCCTTTACGCTTCTATGTTTACTTTTATAAGAAACACTGCATTATGAATTTTTCGGGCGATTTGTAAACCGCCCGAAATTTCATAATAAACCATTTAATTCATCAATGATGATGCTCTTCAAATTTAAAATCTTCTTCGTTATATTCAATGCCGTTTTTGTCGTAATAATCCTTTACAGCGGCTTTAATTGCCTGTTCGGCCAAAACTGAACAGTGAATTTTTACTGCGGGAAGTCCGTCAAGAGCCTCAACAACAGCTTTATTTGTAAGCTTTAAAGCTTCAGAAATAGGCTGACCCTTAATCATATCGGTGGCAATTGAGCTTGTTGCAATTGCAGACGCACAGCCGTAAGTATTGAATTTAACATCGGTAATAATACCGTCATCTATTTTGAGATACATTTTCATAATATCTCCGCACTTTGCGTTGCCTACCTCGCCCACACCGTCTGCATCGTCGAGCTTGCCTACATTATGAGGGTGTACGAAATGTTCCATTACTTTCTCTGAATATTCCATTAGTTTAAACCTCTTTCTTTCTGTATTTTTTCCCACAAAGGCGACATATCACGCAGTCTGTTGATAATCGGTGGTAATTGTTCAAGTATATAATCCATTTGCTCGGGGGTATTCTCTTCGCAAATACTGAGTCTTAACGAGCCGTGAGCTACCTCGTGAACAAGTCCTATTGCTAAAAGCACATGGCTTGGGTCAAGCGAACCCGATGTACAGGCAGAACCAGACGAAGCGCTGATACCCATTAAATCAAGGTAGAGGAGAAGCGATTCACCCTCAACACCCTCAAAGCATGCGCTGACATTGCCCGGAAGTCTGTGTTCACGGTCGCCGTTGATACGGCTTGAATTGATTTTCAGAATACCCTCAATAAGCTGTTCACGCATTGCAACAAGCTTTTTATTATTCTTTTCCATATTATCGCAAGCTTCTTTAATAGCTGCCGCCATACCTACGATTGCAGGGACATTTTCAGTGCCTGCACGGCGATTTCTCTCTTGTGCGCCGCCCTCAATAAGATTAGGAAGTCTTATACCTTTTTTACAGTACAACGCACCAACGCCTTTAGGACCGTGGAATTTATGACCCGAAAGTGAAAGCAAATCAATATTATCTGACTGAACATCAACGGGAATATGACCTACCGCCTGAACCGCGTCAGTATGGAACAGCACACCTGCTTCACGGCAAACCGCACCGATTTCACGAATAGGCTGAATTGTGCCGATTTCGTTATTTGCATACATAATTGTTACAAGAGCGGTATCTGTACGGATTGCATTTTTAACATCTTCAACGCGCACGATACCGTTTTCGTAAACATCAAGAAGAGTTATTTCAAAACCCTCTTTTTCAAGAGCATTAAGCGTATGAAGCACTGCGTGATGTTCAAATTTTGAACTGATAATGTGCTTTTTACCTTTTTTAGCCATTAAATGAGCAACACCCTTAATTGCCCAGTTATCACTTTCACTGCCGCCCGATGTGAAATAAATATCGTTAGCATCTGCGTTTAAACACTCGGCAACGGTGTTTCGTGCGTCACGCACTGCGTGGAAGGCATCTTGCCCGACACTGTGAAGACTTGACGGATTTCCGTAAATTTCTTCAAAGCAGGGTATCATAGCATTAAGAGCCGTCTTGGATATTTTTGTGGTTGCGGCATTATCTGCGTAAACCTTCATATATACATCTCTTTTCATAGAAAATTGCAAATCATAGTGAATTACTGTGAATTCGTATATATCATACTACTGCGGTATGAATTTGTCAATTATAATATAGGTATAATTTACCTTATTTTGCAAAAAATTTTTCTGCAAATCTTACAGATGACATTGCGTCTTTGCCGTAATAGTCTGCACCGATCATATCAGCATATTCTTCGGTGAGAACCGCACCGCCGACCATTACCGAAACTTCCTCGGTCTGCTCATGTAAAAGCCGTATTGTTTCTTCCATTGCAGGAACAGTTGTGGTCATCAATGCAGAAAGTCCCACAAGCTTTGCGTTTTCTTGCTTTGCGGCATCGACAATTTGCTGTGGAGCAACATCCTTACCCAAGTCAATAACATCATAGCCGTAATTTTCAAGAAGAACTTTAACTATATTCTTACCTATATCGTGAATATCGCCCTTAACCGTTGCGATTACTATTTTGCCCTTTTTAGCGCTTGCCGAACCGCTTTTTGCCATATACTTTTTAATAATTTCAAAGCTTATGCCTGCGGTTTCAGCGCTCATTAAAAGTCCAGGCAGAAAAACCTTGTTATTTTCAAAATCGTTGCCTACCTTATCAAGTGCAGGAATTAAAATACCGTCAATCACTTCAAGGGGTGATTTTGTAAGAAGCTCTTTTTCGGTTTCTGACACCGCCTGTGCTTTAAGACCTTTAATTACGGCAGTTTTTAAATCAACTGTGCTTTCATCCTTATTTTCTTTCGGATTTTCAGTATTATTTGAGATATAGTTTTCAAAATTATCATCTAACCCTGCCAACGCACAATAAGAATAATAAGCATTCATCATAGCACTGCTTTTAGGATTAATAATGCCTGCGCTCAATCCCTTTTGCAAAGCAAGCGTAAAGAATGTTGAGTTGAGCAGTTCACGGTTCGGAAGCCCAAAAGATATATTTGAAACACCGAGAACAGTTTTGACACCCAAATCACCAGTAAGTCTTTCAATACATTCAAGAGTAATGTTTGCGTTATTTTTATCAGTGCTGACGGTCATACAAAGAGGATCAAATACCAAATCGTTTTTGCTTATTCCAAATTGCTCTGCTCTACTGATTATTTTTTCGGCAATTTTTATTCTGCCGTCGGCAGTTTCGGGAATTCCGCTTTCATCAAGGGTAAGACAAACTACCACTCCGCCATATTTTTTCACAAGCGGAAAAACAGCATTTATTGACTCATCTTTTCCGTTAACGGAATTCACCATAGCCTTGCCGTTATAAAGACGGAGCGCTTTTTCCATAGCTATAGGATCTGAAGTATCAATCTGCAATGGAGTATTTAAAATACTTTGAAGTCCTAAAACGGCATTTTTCATCATTTCGGGTTCGTCAATTTCGGGAAGTCCCACATTGACATCAAGAATATCAGCGCCTGCGTCTGCCTGCGCCACACCCTCACGGTAGATATAATCCATATCATTATTGCGAAGCGCCTCTTTAAGCATTTTCTTGCCTGTTGGATTAATTCGCTCGCCGATAATTACAGGCTTTGAGCCGAAAAACGCAGTTTTTGAATATGAAGTCACAGCAGTAAATGCTTTTTTTGCTATTTTGGGGGGATTTTCATTTTTGCAAAGCTCAATCATTGCCTTTATGTGTGCAGGCGTTGTACCGCAGCATCCGCCCAAAGCACAAGCACCGTTTTTTACAATTTCAAACTGTTTTGCGGCAAATTCTTCGGGAGTTACATTGTAGGTTGTGATACCGTTTACACTTACAGGCAAGCCCGCGTTCGGCTGAATGAACAGCGGAGCGCTTGAATATTTCGCCATTTCTTTTACAAGACCGAGCATTTGGTCGGGACCTAATCCACAGTTGATGCCAATTCCGTCAACGCCCAATCCCTCTAATGTAATCACAGCGGTTTCAATGTCTGCGCCTGTTAAAAGTATGCCCTTTTCGTCAAAAATCATTGACACAAGTATGGGCAAATCGGTATTTTCTTTTGCCGCAAGCACTGCCGCTTTAATCTCATACAAATCGCCCATTGTTTCAATGAGAATTAAATCTGCGCCTGCTTTTTCACCAACAATTACCTGCTGTTTAAAAGCGGTATAGGCATCTTCAAAATCCAAATCTCCGCAGGGCTTTAAAAGCTTGCCGAGAGGACCTACATCAAGAGCCACATAGCAATCACGGGATACATTTTCTATTGATTTTTTGGCAAGCGAAACAGCCGAAGTAATAATTTCTTCTGCATTATTGAATTTGAGGCTGTTTGCACCGAAAGTATTAGTTGTGACTATATTGCACCCTGCGTCTAAATATTCCTTATGAATTTTCAAAAGGACTTCGGGATGTGTTAAATTCATATTTTCGGGCAAATCGCCTGTTTTTAAACCGTTTTCTTGGAGCATTGTACCCATTGCACCGTCAAAAAACAGTATTTCATTGCCGAATTTTTCTTTAAAGGTCATATTTTATCATTCCTTAATGACTCCGATAAAGGCAGTAACCGTTTTTGTTGGGGTCATCATATAATTTTCTGAAAGTGAAATTCCCAATCGCTTTGTCAAAGGCATTAATTTAAAGAAATCCGCTTGGGAAGAAATATCAAGTCCGCCGTAGCCCGGACTGAAACGTGGTCTGTGAACGCCTGTTACAGAGGCTTTCAGCTCTTCGCAGGCTTGGTCGCATAGATTTTCAACCATTGAAGCACCTACGCAATGCACAACAGATGTCATTGCAGTATCTGTAACGGAGTATTTGCGGACGAGTACGTCTGCGCCCTGCCCCAAGGTTGCACCGAAAAGTATTACCGACGATGAATTTTTTAAGTGATTTAACAGCTTTTGGCTTTTAAATTCAATGCTGTCAACAATTATTCCGCTATCGGTTCTTTTAAAATCGTATTCTATATAGATATATTTGGGCTGAACCAATGTCAGCAGTTCTTGATAAGCCCTTTCAATCATTTCACAGATTTCCGGACTTGGCACTGCGCCGTGTTTATAACCCATATAGCGCGCCGTTTCACGCAAATCATATTTCAACAGCATTCGCAATCACCTTAACCTATATCAGCATTTACAGTGCATCGAATTAGCTTCGTTCCGTTTTTGCTTATCAGCTAAATACTGCAATGTGATTGAATCAACAACCTTATTAACTGCGTCAAGCACACACTGCCAAATCTCAAGGGTTACGCAATCCATACAGTTTTCACAGGTATTTTCGTCGCTTTCAAGACAGGCAACCGGAGCTAAACTGCCCTCGGTCACACGAAGAATTTCGCCGACTGTATAATCAACAGGCTCACGAGTTAATTTGTAGCCGCCCTGCGCGCCGCGTGTGCTTTCAACAAGCTTTTCTTTTGCAAGCATTTTGATAATCTGCTCAAGATATTTTTCGCTTATCCCCTGCCGTGTGGCAATACTTTTAATCGAAATATAACCGTCATCTTTATGAACAGCCAAATCTGTCATAAGGCGAAGCGCATATCTGCCCTTTGTTGATATTTTCATACTATCATAACCTTTGTTTAATGTTTCAAATAATATACTACAAAATCAGTAGTAATTCAAGAGCTAATTCACACAAATTCAGTAGGAATTATATTTTTAATTTATAATAAAAGCAAAAAAAGGTAAAATATTCACCCGTTTTATAAGTTTATTATAATGTTAGCAAAACCGCTGAAATACTGCGATAAAAAAAATAAAACCACCGAATAAACGATGGTTTTAAGAGATTTATAAATTTAGTTCTTTTTGTTCTCAAGAAGAGCGACAAATTCATTAACTGCATTGCGATTGTATTCTTGATAATCAACAGTAAGCTTAGACACATCTCCTGCAACAAGTCGGCGAAGTCCGTTTTCAATGCCTGCTTCTGAATCTTCCACAAGAACGCCGTTATGCTTTTGCATAAATGTCCGTGGACCTACAATATCAGTTGACACAACAGGCACACCGAGAATATCAGCCTCAACAAGCACAAGACCGAAGCCCTCATAAAAAGAAGAGAGTATAAATCCGTCGCAAGCCTTAACTATCGGCAACGGGTTTGACATTGCAAGAATTAAAATAATGTGATCCGCACATGGCAAGGATTTAACATATTCACAAAGCTCGTCGTATATACCGTTAAGTTGATACCCGCCGATAATAAACAAATATGAATCCGGTTCATCCTTGATAACCTGTTGGAATGCGTCAATAAGCCGTTTTTGACCTTTTTCTATGGAAAAACGCCCAACATTTATTAGCTTTTTTGAAGAAGAATTGAGAATTTCAACTACTCTTTTAAAGGAAGTGTTACATTTAGTATACGGGTCAAAGGCTATTTCTTTTGCACCGCGTTCAAGAATACCCTGATAATTTATAATATTGTGAGCTACATCAAAGTGGCAGTTTTCGCCTGCAACAGCAGAGGTCGGCTCAATGAGATCTTCTGTAACTAGAGCTACATGGTCATAAACATTATAAGCATATTTAAGAACATCTTTACGCTGATTTTTTTTTACTGTTGTCTCTTGGAATACATCGCTATGAACATAAATTGCTTTATTGCCTTCAAATGCTGAATATAAAAGAATTTTTGCAAATTCATATCCGTTAAACTGCACAACAGTGTCAAATTTTGCATCCCCGTAATCACGGCGAAGTTCAAGACGCAAGTCCTCTTTTACCATTTTCATCATTGCGTTGACAGGGAATTTGCCTGCTTTGCACAACAACCAAGCAATCTTTTTAAAGAAGCTCAAGTTCATACTGCCTGTTGTGGCAATATAATTTACACCTTTAGGCAGTGCAAGCAAGCTTTCCTGATTATTTTTAACAGCACCTGATCTGAAAGTAACATAATAGTTTTTCTCATTTGTGTCAAGACTGTTCAAAAGATTAAGAAGCGATGTTGTAATTCCGTTTTTAGCAAGATTTCCGCCGTAAATCAATATATTATCTTTACCGTTACGGTTAAATTCACGCACTTCAATTAAATCGCTGTCTTTACCGAAAATCATCTTTTCGCACAATGCTTTTGAAGCATTCTTGTTATCATAAGTGCAGTATTCCTTTAAGAACTCTGTATCGTCATAATTTTTAGGCGAACGAAGCTCGCTGACAAGCTCGTCAACCGTTTTAACATTTGGGAAAGGAAGCGATGAAAGCGGTCTGTAAAGTCCGCGGTCGGCAAAATATTCTTCTTCGTCATATGTAAAAAGAATACATTTTTTACGGCTTACCGCAAAATCATAGAATACGCTTGAATAATCAGTTATCAAACAATCGACAGCATTTAAGAATTCATATGTTTCATACTCTTTCGGGAACTGCCTGATATGTTTAAAGGTATTGAATTTAACATTTTTTCTGGCAAACGGATGCAAATTAACATACATTACTTCGTCATCTGCAAGACGCTTGTCTATCTCATAAAGATAATACTGAACATAAACATTGGCTTTGGGGTCAACCTTGCCGACAGCACCGCGCCAAGTAGGCATAAATGCATAAATTTTCTTATCGTTAATTTCTAATTCTTCACGGATTTTAACTTCGCTCTCTTTGTCAAAGAACGCTTCATTTCGCGGATAGCCGCCAATAATAATTTTGCCCGATGAAATATTTTCAAGCATATAATCTTCAACCATATGCTCCATTGTATATTCATTGGGATAAAGCAAATAATCGGCAACCATAAAGTTCTTTTGAACATTACCGAGATCATGCATTGCGTTATTTACTTTCTTACCCAAGGTTTTTAAAGGTGTGCCATGCCATGTATTTAGATAAACCTGACCTTCTTTTTTTATGTAAAACGGCAAAAAAGTAGTATCGTTTACAAGGAATTTTGCAGAAGCAAGAAGCTTAATATAAGCACGGGTCGAAACAACTGCAAGCTTTACACGTTGCATACCTTTACTGTCAAGCAATTGGCGAAACTCCTCTTCATTTGCCTTGCGGCATGAAAGATAAAGCTCATAATCAGCAAACTGCGGGTCGTTTACCATTTCACAAAGCATATAGAAAATATTGCCCTGCATACCGTTACCGTGCTGTGATTCAAAAAGCACCGCTTTTTCATCAAGCTTCAAGGTTTTATAATAATGAGAATAATTTATACGGGGAATATAATATCTAAAAATATCGCTGAATTTTTTCTTAAAAAGCTTTTTTAAAGCTTGTTCAATTTTTGGATTCACAAATACAACCTCCGAAAAAGTGTAATCTCTACTTAAAACCCTAATTATAGGTTTTGTTAATTATAACATACTCTGTCGAAAAAAGATAGTATTTTTTATAATAAAGTATTCAATTTTTATTTCTGATTTTTGGCAATAAAACCCCCACGGTAGTTTTAAAATTACCGTGGGGATTATTGGAGTTATTTATCTAAAGGCTTCATTGTCGGGAACAAAAGGACATCTCTTATTGCCGGTGAATTTGTAAGGAGCATTACAAGTCTGTCAATGCCATATCCGATACCGCCTGTTGGGGGCATACCGATTTCAAGAGCATTTAAGAAGTCCTCATCAGTATGGTTTGCTTCTTCATCACCTGCTGCCGCAGCTGCATCTTGAAGTTTAAAGCGTTCACGCTGATCAACAGGGTCATTAAGTTCAGAATACGCATTGCACATTTCCCAACCGTTAACAAACAGCTCGAAACGCTCAACATATTCTGGATTTTCGGGTTTCTTCTTTGTAAGAGGCGAAATCTCAATCGGATGGTCCATAACAAACGTGGGCTGAATGAGATGTTCTTCACAGAACTCTTCAAAGAATAGGTTGAGAATATCACCTTTTTTGTGTCTGTCCTCAAACTCAATGTGATGCTCTTTGGCAATTTTCTTTGCCTCTTCGTCATCCTTTATTTCATTGAAATCAATACCTGCATACTTTTTCACTGCATCAACCATTGTCAAGCGTTCAAATGGCTTGCCAAGATCAATTTTATGTTCGCCGTATGTGATTTCAGTAGTACCGCAAACTTCATTTGCAAGATAGCGGAACATATTTTCTGTCAAATCCATCATACCGTGATAATCGGTATAAGCTTGATAAAGCTCCATAAGGGTAAATTCGGGATTATGACGGGTATCAACACCCTCGTTACGGAAAACTCTGCCGATTTCGTAGACCTTTTCCATACCGCCGACGATAAGACGCTTTAAGTAAAGCTCAAGAGAAATACGGAGCTTAATGTCGGTATCAAGCGCGTTAAAATGAGTTTCAAAGGGTCTCGCTGCCGCACCGCCTGCATTGTAAACAAGCATAGGAGTTTCAACTTCCATAAAGCCCTGTCCGTCAAGATATTTACGCACTGCACTGATAATTTTTGAGCGGTTAATCAAAGTCTGCTTTGAATCTTGATTCATAATAAGATCGATATAACGCTGACGGTAACGCATATCTGTATTTGTAAGTCCGTGGAACTTCTCGGGAAGGATTTGAAGGCTCTTTGAAAGAAGGGTTACCTTTGAAGCGTGAATTGAGGTTTCACCTGTTTTAGTTCTGAAAACCTCGCCCTCAATGCCGATGATATCGCCTATATCGAGCTTTTTGAAATCTTTATACTCTTCTTCGCCGATGCTGTCACGGGCAACATAAGACTGAATATTGCCTTTTAAATCTTGAATATTACAGAAAGAAGCCTTACCCATAACACGCTTTGACATTAAACGGCCTGCAACGCTTACTGATTTACCCTCTAACTCTTCAAAGTTAGATTTAACATCAGCACTGTGATGAGTTTGGTTATACTTTGTGATTACAAACGGATCTTTGCCATCTGCCTGCAAAGCTTGTAGCTTTTCAAGACGAATTCTCTGCTGTTCGCCCAAATCAATTTCGGGCTGATTTTGCTTAATATTGTCTGCCATTTTTTGTATCCTTCTTTTTTACTTTCAGTTAGCGTGAAATATCTGTAATTTTGAACTCTAATACGCCTGAGGGAGCTTCAACAGTTACCTTATCGCCTTTTTTGTGACCTATAAGCGCTTTGCCCACAGGAGATTCGTCTGAAATTTTGCCTACTGCGGGATCAGCCTGCGCAAAACCTACGATTGTGTATGTGTAAGTTTTTTTCTTTTTATCAACAAGCTTAACAACTGAACCGATATGCACATTTTCATTGCTGAGTGCGTCAACATCAAGAATTTTTGCTGTTTTGAGGATGTGTTCGATTTCGCCGATTCGTGCTTCAAGCTTTGCCTGATCGTTCATAGCCTCATCGTATTCACTGTTTTCTGACAAGTCGCCGTAAGATTTTGCAACCTTAATTTTTTCTGCTGCTTCTTTTCTGCCCTCAACCTTTAATTGTTCAAGTTCAGCTTCAAGCTCTTTAAGACCTTCTATTGTGAGTAATGTTTCTGCCATTTTTAAAACTCCTTTATTCTTTAGAGTGGTTTTGGGTATAGCAAAACAAGCAGTTCTACTGCCCATATAGATGATATTATATTAAATTATTTTCTTTGTGTCAAGGTCGGTAAGCGTTATTTTTTTATTGTTTACGGTTATTGTATCAAAAACGCATTCTCCGAGGGAAAAAACTCCGCATAATTCGTAAAGCGCCGCAAAAAAAGTATATTTATCTGCATTATCGGGCAACAGCTTTTGGTATATTGGGGGAACGATAAAATCGCCGCCGTCAGAAATGTTTATACAGGATTTTTCGCCGATTACCGTCATTACGCAACGCTCTGTATCAATTTTAATCTGCGCCTCGGCAGGCGAGCCTTGAATAACAGTGCAAAGTCCGCAGTTTTGCTGAATATTATCGCAAATTCCCGTGTATTTTTCTTTAGCGTTTGTTACAACTGTAAGAGCAGACGAGAGCGGTGCAATTTTATAAATAAAATTTGCGGTTTCGCCTTTATTATCAATCACCGCAACAGTTTTTTTATCATAAGATTTTTTTAGAATTTCTGCAAATGTGTTACACATAATTTCTCGGTAAAGCATATTGCTTTTAAATTCTGACATATCGTTTCTCGACGGTAATTCGGTATGATTTGTAAGCACCAGACGGCGCGCGCATTTGCCTGCACAATACACTATTCGGTCCCAATCCACTCCCCTTTTACCGACCTTAACATCCATAATATAAAAAGGTGCGGCTTTAAAAACAGGAACCATTTTCGCCTCGTACTCATCTTTTATAAAACTGCCGAAAAGCTTTTCGCGAAGCGTATCGGGTCTTTTTTCAACATTTAAGACGCAGAACATAAAAATCCCTCCGCAATAAACTATGCAGAGGGACAAGTTATTTATTAAAGATTATTTCAAAAGCTCAACTGCTTTTTGATACTGCGCGTCATCTTCTTTTGAAAGCATTTGAAGTCTTGAATTCTGCTCGGCTGTCATTTCAATCTTATATTCTGGCTCAAGACCTGTTCCGTTAAAACTTTCGCTTTTATACGGAACGATTTTTGCAACTGTAAGAGAAACCGCACTGCCGTCGCTTAATTCAAAAATCTTCTGCATTGTGCCGTTGCCTGCGGTTTTTGTTCCCACAAGTTGCGCCATACCGAAATCACGCAAATCGCAGGCAAAAAGCTCTGCCGAACCCGATGTACCTGAATTCACCAATATAACCATTTGAAAACTTACGCTGTCTGAATCTGACGAAAAGGTTTCAAGGGTATTGCCGTCTTTATCAACCGCAGTAGCGATAGAGCCTGTACCCTCTGTTGCCACAGGAGCAAGCAAATCAATACATTGAACCGCACTTTTGGTTGTGCCTGTTTCGGTACCGCGGACATCAAAAATAACTGATGATACGGAATTTTTACTCATATAGCTGAGAGCATCTTCAAGCTGTTCGGCTGTTGAATCGTAAAAAGCGGTAATCTTTATGTAACCTACAGTGCCGTCGACACTGTAATAAACTGTCTGCGCATGATAACCTCGTGCAACGGAAACTGTTTTGCTTTCATCGCCGTGACTAAAGGTTATTTGAACATTAGTAAGCTTTTCGCCGTTAAGTGCTTCAATAAGGTCGCTGTAATTTGTTGCCGAAACCTTTGTACCGTCAACCGCCGTAATTACATCGCCTTTTGAAATTCCTTGAAGCTGTGCAGGCGAACCCGCAGAAACCTCGGATACATAGATGTTATTATTGGCGCTGTCATAAACTGCGATAATACCAACGCCACCCTTATTGCCCTTTTCTTCTTCTTTATAAGAAGCGTACTCGTCAGCAGTCATATAATAGCTGTAGCGGTCGCCGATGCCGTTTATGTATCCGTCTGATAAATTAGCATTTAAAAGATTTTCATTCAATACACCGAAATAATTTTCACGGACTAAATCGTCAATTTCAGATACAGTGTAATAAAGGCTTGAACGATCAGCAACATCTTTAATAATTCCGTTATATATGTTCATTGAAACTGTCATTGTTATTGTAACTGTCAACGCAACAGCAAGAAAAATTAAAGCGATAGCAAAACCTAATGATATTTTCTTATTCAAAGGAAATCATCCTTTACTTATTTGTTAAACCAAGGGACTGGGAAGATAATTTTCGGGATTTACACGGCTGCCGTTCAAACGGGTTTCAAAGTGAAGATGCGAGCCTGCAACAGGATTTGAGGTTGAAGGTCTTGGATAAACCGCTGAACCCGTGTTACCTACAAGTCCTATAACTTGACCTTGAACCACCTTTTGACCCGCACTCACATAAACTGTTTTACAGTGAGCGTAAAGAGTGCTGATACCGTTACCGTGGTCAATCATTATAGTATTTCCCGAAATCGAATAGAAGGTTGAAACAGTAACCGTACCCGAAGCAACAGCATAAATCTTTGCTCCGTTTGTGGTGCTGTAATAGTTACCGTAAACATAACGCCTTGCAGGAGCGCAAAGGTCAACCGATGCAGTACCGCGTGAACTGTGCTGCGCAAAGGTTGCTGAATAGTAAACGGAGCTGTCTTGAATAGGACAGATAAAGCCTTTTGATGAAACTCTGAAATTATGGCTTACAGTTCCGTTGTTGATAACGCCGTTACCTACTGAACCTGTGTTGCTTGCAACGCTGTCCATTTGAGCAGACCAGCTTGCGAGCTTTTTCTCCTCTTTAGCCTTCTGCTTTTCACCGTACTCAACGCTGTTAGAATATTTTTCTATTAAATCGCCCTGTTTTTTAAGGTTTGACTGAATTTTATTTTTCTGCTGTTCAAGCGAAGCCAAATCCTTATCTAAAACAGCCTTTTTAGCCTGTACATCGGTGCGGTCTGCTTCAATCTTTAATTTACTTTCTTCGTTTTCTGTTTTTTTAGCGCTTAACTGTTCAAGCAGACTGTTAAGCTCTTTAATTTGACCCTCAAGGTCTTTTACAATTGCGTTATCATGCTTTGAAATTTGGCGGATAAGCTCACTGCGGTTTAAGAAATCCTGAAAATCCGTTGCATTTAAAAATATTTCAAGTTCTGAAGTTTCTCCTGCCATATAAGCCGCACGCAGACGCTTTTTAAGAACTTCATAGGTTTCGTCAATCGCCTTATTTTGCTCTTCTGTTTTAGCTTCAACATCGGCAATTTCGGATACAAGCTCTTTAATTCGTTTTTCCAAAGCAGAAATCTGCTCGTTAAGCTCATTTATCTTTTTGCGAAGAGGCGCAATTTCTTTTTCTTTAGCGGCAATGCTGTCGCTTATTGCGTCATTCTGCTCGTCCAGCGCATCTAAAAGCTTTTGAGCTGTTGCCTCGCCCTCTTCGGCCTTTTGAATATAATTTTCCCAATAATCAATTCTATTCTCAATATCCGATTTATTTTCAGCAGAAGCAGAAAAAGGAATTGCCGTAATTAGCATTACTGCTGCAATAAATGCTGACAAAAGCTTTGTACTAATCTTCACTTACAACACTTCCTTGCTCTTTAAGATATTTGCCCATTGAAATCATACTGCCGAATGAGCCTGTAAAAATACCTATTCCCAAAAAGATTAAGAGAATATAGCCTGCGTATGCGCCGAAGGATACAGGTGTGAACAATGAAAGCATATCCTTAAACACATAAACCATACCTTGGTAAAGACCTGCCAAGACGCCGAATGAAATAAGTCCCGACAGTACGCCTAAAACCATACCCTCAACCATAAACGGCCAGCGGATAAACCAATTTGTTGCGCCAACAGCTTTCATAATGCTTATTTCAAGCTTGCGAGAGAACATTGTAATGCGGATTGTATTTGAAATGATGAACAGTGAAACAATAAAGAGAAGCGACACCATACCTGCGATAACTATTGTGACTGCTTTTCGCACATCAATCAGTTTATCTGCAATATCGCTGTTTTCACGAACCGTATCTACAAAATCCATTGATTTAAGCTCTGTAACGGTTTTGTCGAATTTTGTAAGGTCGTCAACAACCACCTTATACGCGTCGGGCAACGGATTTTCATCAAGACCGTCAAGCAAAGCTGCGTCTTCACCCATAGATTCAAGCTGCGCCTCAAATGCTTCTGTCTTTGAAACAAAGGTTACGCTTTGAACATTGTCCATATTCTCAATATAACCGCCCATTGCGGCAGTTTGTTCTTCGGTTGCTTCATCGGCAACATAAACCATAATAACATTCTGACGCTCAATATTATCAAGCAAAGAATTGATATTAAAGAAAATCATTGCGCCTAAGCCAATAATTACAAGACACGCTAAAAGAACCGTGATGGACGCCAATGACATAAGACGGTTTACCCACACATTGCGGAAACCCTCTTTGGTAAGATACTTTAAGCTTGCACCTTTCATTGAGCGTCACCCCCGTTCTGTTCTGTTATGTCATCAAGATATTTTGAATAGTCAATATCTTCAATACCGTAATTTCTCATAAATGTTTCAAGCTCTATATCGCTGTTAGGTTGCTCATAAAAGGTATTATTCTGTTTTTTCTCAATTATGTCGGGAGATTTAACCTCTTCACGGAGCTGTTCAACCTTGGCATTGATTTCATTCTCGGCAGCCTCAATAAGTTCTTCTTTTGTTTCGGGCTTGCGTTCGTCATTTTTCGTTTCTGCAACTGCCTCTGTATTATTCTTTTCGGCAGTATCGGATATTACTTGACCTCTATGTATTGTAATAACACGGTGATTGAAACGGCGGACAAGCTCATGCTCGTGAGTTACCATTACCACTGTTGTGCCGTTCGCATTGATATGGTTAAGCAAATCAACAATTTCATAGGACATTTCGGGGTCAATGTTACCCGTAGGCTCGTCAGCAATAATAACGCCTGCATTATTTACAAGGGCGCGTGCCAATGCAACTCTTTGCTGTTCACCGCCCGAAAGCTGTGTTGGGAGCTGTCGCGCCTTTGAGGTAAGACCCACAAGGCTTAACACATACGGAACTCTTTTGCGGATTTCTTTTTCTTTTGCACCGATAACACGCATTGCGAATGCAACATTATCGTAGACTGTCATATTTGGAATAAGACGGAAATCCTGAAAAACAATACCCATTGTTCTGCGGAATTTCGGAATATCTTTTTTCTTTATTTTATTGAGATTATAGTTATTAACAATGGCAGTACCGTTATCTGCAACCTGCTCACGCATAATAATTTTAAGAAATGTACTTTTACCCGCACCGGATGAACCGACAATAAAGACGAATTCTCCGTCATTTATTTTAATCGAAACATTGTTAAGTGCGTGAGTACCGTTTTCGTATGTTTTTGAAACATTTTTGAATTCAATCACAATATGCACCCTAATCCTTTATATATTTTAACTTCTGACTTTTGTTATTTTTAGTTATAATGACACACCATAGCTATTATCGGTACTCATTATACCACAAAATATTGTATTTGTCGCTTATTTTTATAAATGTTAATATTTATCGGCAATTTTAACAAAAATATTTCTGTTCAATATACAAAACTCACAAAATCCTTATTGTGAATTCAACGTATAAAAAAGTACCCGCCGTAATATTACAGCAGGTACTGATTTATTGATATAGAAATCAAAATTCACATCAATATTTTATCGGGTTAGCGTCAAGATACTTCTTAACCATCAACGCTACCTTGAATACAATTGCATCGTCAAACTCACGCAGGTCAAGACCTGTAAGCTTTTTAATCTTTTCAAGACGGTAAACAAGCGTATTTCTGTGAACGAAAAGCTTTCTTGAAGTTTCTGAAACATTAAGATTATTTTCAAAGAATTTCTGAATTGTGAAGAGCGTCTCGTGATCAAGACTTTCAATTGAACCGCGTTTAAAAATTTCACGCAGGAACATTTCGCAAAGAGTTGTGGGGAGCTGATAAATAAGTCTTGCAATACCGAGATTATCATAGCTTACGATTGTCTTTTCAGTATCAAAAACCTTACCTACTTCAAGAGAAACCTGTGCTTCGCGGAATGAGCGCGCCAAATCCTTAATACTGTCTATTGTTGTACCGATACCGACAAGAACATGGGTGTAATATTCTGTACCGAGAGAATCGGCAATTGAACGTGCAAGCTTTTCAAGGTCTTTAGTTTCAATATTTTTCTTAACCTCTTTAACAAGGGCAATATCTGATTCGTTGATATTTATAACGAAATCCTTTGTTTTATCGGGGAATAAATCTTGAATAACATCAAATACCGAAACATCGTTACGCTCTGTAATTCTGATAAGAAGAACTACGCGGGTAACATCGTTATTGAAGTGAAGTTCACGGGCTTTAATATAAATATCGCCGGGAAGAATATTGTCAAGAATTATATTCTTGATAAAGTTACTGCGGTCATACTTTTCGTCATAATACTGCTTGATTGTTGCAAGCGAAACCGAGAGAACCGCAACATAACGGCTTGCCAATTCATCATCGCCCTCAACAAAAACTGCATATTCAGGACGCATTGGACCGCCGAAAAGCTTATAGGTATATCCGTCAGCAACAGTTATGTCTGTTGATGAAAAAACATCACCCACTGCATTAAACTGAACCTCACCGATCCTGCCTAACTCACTGCAGGAAATAACAGTGCCTGTTTCATCAATTACGCCGAAAGTTCTATCAATAACATCAATCATTTGATGAACTATTCCTTGAAACAATCTGTTTGACATGGTTATACCACCTTTTATACAAAATCACAATTGGAACACTATGTATTTTACACAATAAACCCCATTTTTGCAAGGGCATTTTTTATATTTTTTGATTTTTTTCAAACATTTTTCACAAAAATTGACGAAATTTTTGGTTATTCCTCGCATTTAGTACCTTTTTTAAGTAAAAAATTCATTGTTAAAAATGACGAAAAAAATTACCGCGCATCTATTTTTTTCAGTTCTTCGGGAAGAATTTCACGGCACTCTCCCGCCTTTAAAGCTTTATCAAGCTCCAACTCTCCCATTTTAGAACGGTGAAGCATAATCACCTTATTACCGGCGGCGGCAAACATTCTTTTTACTTGATGATATTTGCCTTCGCAAATCATAATTCTTACAAGAGGATTTTCGCCGTCTTCTTGAATTTCAAGTTTTGCTTCTTTGAGGGTTGTCCCATCGGCAAGGGTTATTCCGCTTTCAATAAGCTTTTTATCGCCTTCGGTAAGCGGATGCTCAAGCCTTGCAAGATATGTTTTGAATATATGATTTTTGGGGGAAAGAATTCTATGGGCAAATTCGCCGTCGTCGGTTATAAGCACAAAGCCAGTTGTGTCTTTATCAAGTCTGCCTGCGGGAAAAAGTCCTTTTCGGTAAAGTTCTTCTGGAACTAAATCCACAACAGTTTCATCTGTATCGCTGTCGCTTGCGGATACAATTCCCTGAGGTTTGTTTAGCATTATATAAATATGTTTTTTCAAGGATATTTCATCACCGTCAATACATACGCGGTCATTTGTAATATCAACTTTAACGGCACTGTCTTTTATGACCTTGCCGTTAAGTATAACTCTGCCCTTTTTAATTATTTCTTTCACATCTTTTCGGGATAAGTTTCCCTGTGACGCAAGAATTTTATCAAGTCTTTCCATTTTTACAAATTATCCTTATAATTTTTATTACGACGCTTCTTTGGTAAATCCGTGCATAAAACCGTCTAATTCTACCGAACAAACATCACCGCCGATTACCAATCCGTCACAGACGAGAATATTAGCGTGAATACACTCTTTATTTTCATATCCCGTATAATTTTTAACTTTGTATGTCCAGCGTTTGACTCGCACGCCTGCATACACAGTTAAATCAAAGCCTTGTTTTTTTTGAATTTCATTATATGCGGTATATGTATCGTCAAATTCCTGCGGAATTATAACTTCGCGCACTTCAACAGGGTCTTCGTCTATTTCCCAGCCGAACTGTGACAAAAAAGCCACACGCTCTTCTTGGGTCGATGCTTTTAAGGTTACATTGTCGCCCTTACCTGTCTGCGTAGCGTCACGGGAAAGAATAAACAGTGAAACCACTGTGAACACCGCAAAGAATAAAAGCAAAGCCACTTTAATATGCTTTGATTTTAGGGAATATACAAACATAGATAAACACCTCGAACACAATTTATATAAATAAATATGCGGCGAGGTGTTAAATTATAATATAATTATCGGCTTATCTCAATTCAGTTTTGCTGAACAAAGAGCATAAGCATTATTTATTCGTCTACTCTTTTTGACTGCGAAGCCGCTCTCAAATGCTGACGGGCACGGCGGATTTCATTAACTGAATTTGTAAGAGTTTCATCAGCAACAGCCACAATGCTTTCAACATATTCGCTTGCGCTCTGACGCATTTCTCTTGACCAATTTCTTGCCTGCTCTGTAAGCTCGGTAGCGCTTTGTCTTGCCTGCTCAACGATTTCTGTTGCAGCCTGTCTTGCCTGCTGAAGAATTTCAGCAGCCTGCATTTCTGCACCTCTTGTAATTTCGTCCTCTGAAATAATCTCTTTTGCTCTTAAATGTGCCTTTTCAATAATTTTATCAGCACTGTCTTGAGCGCCTGCAAGGATTTCTTTTCTTTCAGCAGCGATTTTTCTTGCCTGCATAAGCTCATCAGGCATATTAAGTCTGATATCCTCAATGGCTGTTTTGATTGCCCCGGAATCAACCAAAAGGTTTGATGTAAAGGGAACCGATTTACCTTCTTCAAGTATAGTTTCGATTTCTTCGAGTAAGCTTTCTATTGTCATTTGCTCATCCCTCTTTTAATTCTTTTTACTATATCATCACGAATTACATCGGGGACAAAATCACTTATATCCCCTCCCAATTCGCAAATTTGCTTAACTGCGCTTGAGCTTAAATAAAGATTTTCAACCCTTGTGTTGATAAACACTGTTTCAAGCTCGTTATTGAGTTTTTTATTCATCTGCGCCTGCTGAAATTCATATTCAAAGTCAGACACTGCGCGAAGCCCTTTTACAACAGCCACAGCGCCTTTCTGCCTTGCGTAATCAGCCAAAAGCCCTTCATAAATATCGACTTCGACGTTTTGAATATCTTTAGTACATCGGCGGATAAGCTCTGCCCGTTCTTCAGGCGAAAAACAGAAGTTTGTTTTTGCAGGATTTTTCATTACAACAACAATAACCTTATCAAAAAGAACTGAACTTCTGCCGATAATATCAAGATGTCCGTTAGTGACAGGGTCAAAGCTGCCCGGACAAATTACGGTTCTCATTTTTATCACTTATTCTTTCTGTATGCGGTAAGCTTAATTTTGCCGTATCTGTATTCACGGTAAAGCGAAAACTCGCCTGCACTTTCGGGTAAAGTTTCTTCAAGTGCGGTTTCACAGATTATCACACCGCAATCAGTCATTTTTTCTGCGACAGACGGCAAAACACTGTCAATTATTTTTTTGCGGTAAGGCGGATCTAAAAGAGCAACGTCGAATTTATCGCGGCTAAGGCTTATATACATTTTACTGTCGCCGCAAAATACGCTTGCGCGTTTTTCAAAGCCCACGGTTTTAAGATTTTGTTTTACCACATCAATTGATTTTGCCGAAACATCAACAAATGTACAATGCTTAGCGCCACGGCTCAAAGCCTCAATACCGAGCTGACCGGAACCTGCAAACAAATCAAGCACTGCCGCACCTTCAAGGTCAAACTGGATAATATTGAACATACCCTCTTTAACTCGGTCAGTAGTGGGTCGAACATCCTCACCCTCTAAAGTTATAAGCTTTCTGCCCCTTGCTTCGCCTGTGATTACTCTCATAAACTCGCTCCGTTTTATCAATACATATTAGTATTATTACATTTTTACGGTTATTTGTCAAATTTTTTTGATAATTTGATGTAAAAAGTGCCGAAAATCAGCCGTTTTTAAATAAATCAGTTAGTTTTTTTTAGTGAAATGAGCAGTTTTTCAAGTTCTTTTACACTTTCTGCAACATATTTTGCACCCGCATTTTCAACTGTTGCACGGTCGCGAAATCCCCAAAGCACTCCGATTGAAGGAAGCCCTGCATTATTTGCGGTTAAAATATCCGTATCGGAATCACCGACAAAAACCGCATTCTCACGCTTACTGTCCATTCTTTCAAGGGCATAATACACATCGTCCGGAGCAGGCTTATTGGGTCGGACGTCAGAGCTGCCTACTACTAAATCAACGGTACCGCCGAACATTCTTTTGCACAAATCCTGCGCCGCAAAATCTGCCTTATTGGTAACAACAGCAATTTTAAAGCCCTCGGCTTTGATGTTTGCAAGCATTTCGTTTATACCGTCATATGGCACGGTTTTATCCTCCATATGAGCTTTATAATAACTGCAAAACTCTGCAAAGCAAGCCTCAAAAATTTCAGCATTTGTATTTTCGGGAACAGACCGTTCCATTAAAAGCCGTATTCCGTTGCCCACGAATGAACGGACTTCATCCAATGTGCGAAGCGGAAGTTTCTGCTTTGAAAGCGCATAATTTACGCTGTCTTTTAAATCATCTAAAGTATTTAAAAGTGTTCCGTCCAAATCAAAAATAATTGTATCAATCATATTTTATATTCGCACAAAAAGCTATTAACTTTTATGCACGGTACTGTTCCTTTCGTTGTATTTTCCGACTATTCATCACTATTGTAAAATTCATAAATTTTTTCGGCAAGAGCATGATTTATGCCCTTTACCTGTTCCAAATCTTCAACAGTTGCCTCTCTGACAGCCTTAACGGTTTTAAATATTTTCAGCAACTCCTGCGCTTTTTTTTCACCCACACCGTCGATTTTTGTAAGTGATAATTCAAGAACACGTTTAGTGTGCTTTTTATGATGAAAGCCGACAGAAAAGCGATGCACCTCCTCTTGAATTTCAGAAACAAAAGTAAACACGCTTCGTGTGGAATTTATGGCAATTTCACCGCCGTCACCTGTAATGGCACGTGTTTTATGCTTGGAGTCTTTTACCATACCGAAAAGCGGAACATCTATTCCGAGCCTGTCAAGAACTTCTTTTACTGCGTTTACCTGTCCCTTACCGCCGTCAAGCAGTATTAAATCGGGCATTTTTCCAAATCCCTCTTCTGCATTTTCATCTTTATGAGAAAAATATTCATTAAAACGGCGTTCAAGCACCTCGCGCATTGAGCCGTAGTCATCTTGACCTGAAAAGGATTTGATGTTGAATGTGCGGTACGCACGCTTTAACGGTCTGCCGTTTTTAAACACGACCATACCGGCAACATTATCTTCACCGCCTGTATGCGAGATATCATATGACTCAATATATTCAGGTACTTTATCCATTCCCAACAATTCACGAAGCTCTTCAAGAACTCTGATTTCTCCGCCCGTTTTTCCCTTACGCTGTGCAAGCTTTTCAAAAGCATTTTCACGGCACATATTGACAAGCTTCAGTCCGTCGCTGCGTTTTGGAACTGTAACCGTGCATTTCTTGCCCCTAACATTTGTAAGATGCTGTTCCACAAGCTCAATATCTTCAAATTCTTCATCGATAAGAATTTTTTGAGGAACAGTTCGGTTCATTCCGTAATACTGAATAAGGAAATTACAGCGGACATTTTCAACCATTTTTTCTGCGTCAAAAAAGAAATGCTCGCTGTCAGACAGTCTGCCGCGGGAATAACGAAGCACAACAATACAAATATCCTTTTCGTTGGTAACAACGGCAAAAACATCTTTACTTTCGTCGCTATCGGTTACAACTTTTTGCTTTGTCTGCATATTTTCAATTGCCCGTATTCTGTCACGGTATTTGCCTGCATTTTCAAAATCAAGATTTTCGGCACAGGTATTCATTTTTTCTTTTAATTCCTTGGTGATTTTAGAAATATCGCCGTTCAGAAAATCAAGGGCATCATTTACAGCATCGTTATACTCTTTTCGAGAAATTTTGCCTGTGCAGACACCCATACAACGGTTTATATGATAATTGAGGCAGGGTCTGCCCTTTCTGAAATCAGCAGGAAAATTTTTATTGCATTGAGGAAGTCTGAAAATTTTATTTGCCTCGTCAACTGATTGCTTTACCGAATATGAGCTTATGAACGGACCGATATAATCTGCATTTTCATCGTCTTTTTGAAGAACAGCAGAAATCTTGCGGTAAGGTCCTTTTGTCACCTTAATATAGCTGTATCCCTTATCATCCTTCAAAAGAATGTTATATTTCGGCTGATTTTGTTTAATAAGACTTGCTTCAAGAACCAACGCTTCAAATTCACTATCTGTGAGAATATAGTCGAAATCATTGACATTTTCAACCATTTTACGTACCTTGACGGTATGCTTATTCTGCGAACCGAAATACTGGCTCACACGGTTTTTAAGCTTTTTCGCTTTGCCGATATATATAATTTTACCTTGCTTATTTTTCATAATATAAACGCCCGGGGTCAACGGCAGTTTCATAGCTTTTTCACGCAAAATATGCAGCTTTTCGTTCACTGAACTCACTCCTTTCAAGGTTATGTTTTTATATTGTAACACATAAACAGAAAAAAATAAAGCACATCACTGAAAGTGATGTGCTGAGATGCTGATTGATTATTCAGCAAAGCCGGATTCAACGAGTTTAACAAGCTCGTCAACTGCTTTTTCTTCGTCGGGACCGCCTGCAAGAATGCGGATTGTTGCGCCGCCCATAATTCCGAGTGAAAGAACACCGAGAAGGCTCTTTGCATTTACTCTTCTGTCTTCTTTTTCAACCCAAATTGAAGATTTAAATTCATTTGCTTTTTGAATAAAGAAAGTTGCGGGGCGAGCGTGTAAGCCAACTTGATTTTTTACTTCAACATCTTTAGTATACATAGTTCATTCTCCCAAATGATAAATTATTAAGTACATAACAGATATAATAACCCTTGTTACTACTATATTATAACATAAATCTTTTTGCCGTCAACGAAAAAAATACGAGTTTTAATAATTCAGTCAGAAAAACAAAAACCGTGTTTTTACGACATTCAAGTTTGGTGAAAATGACTATAATCCAATTGCTTTTTTGTATATATTCAATACTTTTCAAATAGATATTAAAATAAGCCTGTCAGTTGAGAACATTATGATGTACAGGAGTTGTAGAAGTTGTTAAAACCTCAAATTTCATTCCGCAGCTTTGGTAATATTCAATAATTTTAGGCAAAGCTTCAAGGGTTGTTTTTTTAGTATCGTGCATCAAAACAATTATTCTTGACGCTGATTTTGGAAATTTTGTACAGTATTCAAGCTGTTTTTGTACGGTAGCCGCACCCTCCGCATCGCCGTTTGTGCAGTTCCAGTCAAAATACACATATCCCTTTTCGCCGACAGCTTTTGTTATTCTTGACATTATGCCTTTTGAATATTTTTTACTCACCGTATTGCTGCTGCCGCCCGGAAAACGGATAACTTTAGTATCAACACCTGTTTCTTTAAGCACAACATCGTGAATTTTCTGCAAATCGGCAAAATAAGCAGAATCAGAAGCATAAACCTTTTCATAATTATGAGTATATGTGTGTAAACCGATTTGATGTCCCTTATCAACGATTTTTTTCATGGTGCTGTTATATTTGCCGTTTACAACAAAAAAAGTCGCCTTAACGCCGTACTTATCAAGCACATTAAGAATTTCGGGCGTATACTGCGACGGACCGTCATCAAAGGTCAAATAAACCGTTTTTCCTGTCGACGGTTTGGGGTTGGGCAGTGCGACCGACTGATCTTTTGCAGGAGCTTTAGTTGTTGATTTTACAGTAGTTTTAGTTGTTTTTGCCGCAAGCTCTTTTTTCAATTTATCAATCTGACCGTTAAGCTTATCCACTTCGCTTTGATGCTCGCTGTTTTCTTGGCTTATTTTATCTTCATAAGACTGTTTTTCACTGCTGTTTTGCTCAATAAGTGATTGATTTTTAGAAATGCTGTCCTCCAGCAGGACCTCGCCCCATTCTATATCATCATTAGCCTTGGCGAGATCTTCGTTAGCTTTTGCAAGGCTGTCATTCGTTTTGGAATACTGCACACTGAAATACACCGCAGTTGCAGCGGCGGCTACTAACAGCAGTGACAATACAATAATTACAAATTTAAAAAGTGTTGATTTTCTTACGGTAATTGCTTTCACTTTTGGTCTGTCCTTCAATTAAAATTCTTTACAAGATTATTTTATTACAATAAATTTTATTATTCAATACAAATATAATTACATATTTGTAATTTTTTCATTTTTTAGCATATTTTTTTCTTTATCTGTAAGCTGTGCATTTGAGAGCATATCGGGGCGATTTTTGGCAGTAATCAAGATTGACTGTTCTCGCCTCCATTTTTCAATATTAGCGTGATGACCCGAAATAAGAACATCGGGGACTTTCATACCGTTCCATTCATAAGGCCGGGTATACTGCGGATACTCTAAAAGTCCGTTATAATGGCTTTCAAGCTCTTTTGCCTCGTTATTCGGCAGCACTCCCTCAAGCATTCTTGAAATTGAGTCGGCAAGCACAAGCGCAGGCAGTTCGCCGCCTGTCAAGACGTAATCCCCTATTGAAATCTGCTCGTCAACAAGAGAGTCGATAACACGCTGATCAACGCCCTCATAATGACCGCAAAGAATGGTGATTTCAGGCATTTCTGCAAGCTCTTTCACCCTTGCTTGATTAAGCACCTTGCCGCAGGGCGACATATAAATAAAATGATTTTTGTTTTCGCTTTTTTTGCAAATATCCTCATAGCAATCAGCAATGGGCTGAGTCTGCATAAGCATACCCATTCCGCCGCCGTAAGGTGCGTCGTCAACTCGGTTGTGCTTATCCTTACTGTAATTACGGATATTTATACAATTTATTTCTACATATCCTTTTTCCCTTGCTCTGCCGATAATGCTCTCTTTAAGCACGGCTTCGCACATTTCTGGAAAAAGAGTCATAATGTTAATTTTCATCATCAAAAAGTCCTTTTAAGACATTTATTTTTATTATTCCTTCTTCAACATCAACAAATTCAACAATTTGCTTAACTGCCGGAATAAGTACCTCACTGCCTTTTGGCGTTTTAATATGCCAAACATCGTTAGCGCCTGTTTCACTAACATCAACAACTGTACCCAGCACTTCGCCGTTTTCGTTATTGACTACTGCGCAATCAAAGAGTTCTTGAATGAACCAAGTGCCCTTGGGAAGCTTTGCGTCACTGCGTTTCATATAAAGAACGGTATTTTTAAGCCCGCGGGCTTTGTCAATATCATCTACCCCTTCAAGCATCAATATTGCAACATTGCCGTGAGGGCGTGCTGAAATTACATTTATGCTTTTTTCGCCGTTTTTATCAAAATATAAGGTTCTGAATTTTTTTACAAAATCGGGAGTGTCGCACCACGGATTAAAGCGAACCTCGCCCTTTATGCCATGTGTTGATACGATTTGACCCAATTCAAGATAAGATTTAATCATTATAATAATTCTCCGTTATAAAGCTACAAAAAGGCAGACAATGTGAAACTGTCTGCCTTAATTGTAATCAATCAGTCGATGTCAACTCGGACTTTTTCACCTGTACGGGTTGCACCGGCTTTAACAACTGTTCTGATAGCCTTTGCAATTCTGCCCTGTTTACCGATAACTCTGCCCATATCTTCTTCAGCAACATGAAGATGATAAACGACAATATCACGGTCGTCCGGTTCGTCAACAGTAACAGTTACGGCGTCAGGATTTTCAACAAGTCCTTTAACGATTGTAATAAGAAATTCCTGCATTTTCAAAAACCTTTCTTACTTGATAACGCCGCTCTTTTTAAGAATAACCTTAACAGTATCTGTTGGCTGAGCACCGTTCTTGAGCCACTGCTCTGCTTTTTCAGCGTTAATCTTGATTTCAGCAGGATCTACCATAGGATTGTAAGTACCAATCTCCTCAATAAATCTGCCGTCACGGGGATAGCGTGAATCTGCAACTACTACTCTGTAGAAAGGAGCTCTCTTAGCACCCATTCTGCGAAGTCTCATCTTAACTGCCATTTTTGTTTCCTCCAAATATATAAAAATTTTATATTAAACACTGTTGTGTTATAATCAGTGTTTGTTAACTTACATCGGGAATCCGCCCATACCGCCGAATCCTCCGAAACCGCCGTTCATTCCCATACGCTTCATTTTGCGTTTCATACTGCCGGAATTCATTTGCTTAAACATTTTCTGCATTTGGCGGTACTGGTTAAGCAACCTATTGACATCTTCAACCTGCATTCCGCATCCCGCAGCAATTCTGCGTTTGCGTGAGGGGTTTATAATATCGGGATTTCTGCGTTCCTTTATAGTCATTGACAAAATAATTGCTTTCATTCTGTCAAACTGACGCTCGTCAATATCGACATCCTTAACCTTTTTGTTTATACCCGGGAGCATTGAAAGAATATCTTTCATACTGCCCATTCTGTTAATCTGCTCAAACTGGTCAAGTAAATCTTCAAGATCAAATTTGTTTTTGCGAAGCTTTTCTTCAAGCTTTGCGGCTTTTTTCTCATCAAGAGCAATTTCTGCCTTTTCAATAAGAGAAAGCACGTCGCCCATACCGAGAATACGCGAAGCCATTCTTTCGGGATAAAAATAGTCAAGCTCATCAAGTTTTTCGCCCATACCGACGAATTTAATGGGCTTGCCTGTAACTGCCCTTGCCGAAAGAGCTGCGCCTCCCCTTGTGTCACCGTCCATTTTGGTAAGCACAAGACCGTCGATGCCCAATTCGTCATTAAATGTGCTTGCAACCGTTACAGCGTCTTGACCGAGCATTGAATCAATTACAAGAAGAATTTCATGAGGATGAACCTCACTCTTGATATTTTTAAGCTCGTTCATAAGCTCGGTATCTATATGCAAACGGCCTGCTGTATCAATAAACACATAATCGTAGCCTTTATCTTTGGCAAGCTTAATAGCCTCTTTTGCGATCGTTACAGGATTTGTCTGACCCATTTCAAAAACAGGAACTCCCACCTGCTCGCCGACAACCTGCAGCTGTTTGATAGCGGCAGGTCGGTAAATATCGCAGGCTACAAGCAAGGGTCTGTGATTTTCAGCCTTAAGCTTACGCGCGATTTTTGCGCAGTGAGTTGTTTTACCTGAACCCTGCAAGCCGCACATCATAATAACCGTAGGAGGATGCGAAGCATAAGCCAAGCGGGTTTGAGTGCCGCCCATAAGCTCTGTAAGCTCTTCGTTTACAATTTTTATAACCATCTGCGCAGGGGTTAAGCTTTCCATAACCTGCGCGCCGATTGCTCTGTCAGTTACCTTTGCGGTAAAATCCTTTGCGACCTTATAGTTGACGTCAGCCTCTAAAAGCGCAAGGCGAACCTCACGCATAGCTTCACGGACATCTTTTTCATTAAGACTGCCTTTGCTTTTCAGCCGTTGAAAAGCGGCTTCAAGTCTGTCTGATAAACCTTCAAATGCCATAATTCCTCCTATTCTGTCAAGGAAAGCGCAATTGACTTTATCTTAACTGTTATATCGTTTATTTCACGGGAAAGACCGTGGGAGAGATTATATTCGTTAATCTCTTCGGCACACTTCATAATGCTTTCAAGGCCGTTATTAACAGCCTCAAGCTTTTGTGAGAACTTGAGCTTTGATTCCATATCAAGAAGCACTGCTTCTGCTCTTTTAATAGCGTCACGCACGCCCTGACGGGTAATTCCCTCATTTTCGGAAATTTCTGAAAGAGAAAGGTCATCGTTATAATAATAATTGAGATAATCGCGCTGTTTAGCTGTAAGAGCTTCGCCGTATAAATCAAGAAGCATTGATATTTCAACATTATTTGCCACGAATGACACCTCCTTATCAAAAATTAAGCCGTTCTGTAAAGCCTTAACACTTTACAGAACGGTATTATACTAAATAATATTCAGTTTGTCAACAACTTTTTTCAAAATTACGGAACTGCTGAAATCACACCCTTACGGCAAATCTTTATATCATACCGTTTAGGATTAAATCCAGATATATAACATCAAAAGAATCGACAGCACCGTCAGTATTCAAGTCCGAGACAAAAAGTTGATCTTGTGTCAAGGTTTGAATGCAAATTGCGTAGTCCCTTAACAGTGCATAATCGTCAGCATCAACTGTTCCGTCCAAGTTAACATCTCCGAGCAACGGCTCAGATTCATCCAAAGCAACAAATTCAAAGCCCTTGACATTTGCAATTTTTTCCGCTACAGAACCTGTATAACCGTAAATTGTTTTAAGACCTGAATCCTGAAAAACGCTTGCCTTAACGGATTGAAGACTTTTCGGGAGCGTAACGCTTGTGAGCTTTGAACAAAGAGCAAAGCACATTCCGCCCATTGTCAAAAGTCCTTCGGGAAAATTTATTTTTGTCAAAGGGTAACAAGCAGCAAAGGCATAGCTATCAATTAAGGTTATTGTTGAAGGTAATTTTACTTCTGCCAACTCATAGCAAGCCCAAAATGCTCCAAAGGGAATTTCTGTTACCCCTTCGGGAATTTCAATACTTTTAAGCTTACTGCACTTTTGAAATGAGCTTCCTCCAATGCTTTTTAACCCGCTTGGCAGTTTAATTGATGTAAGCCCTGAACATCCTCTTATTCCGTCTGCTTCAATAACAGTGACAGTTTCAGGAATAATAAGGCTGGTTAAGTTTTCAGAAAACCAAAAAGCCCCCTCACCTATTGTTGTTACACCGTCGGGTATTATATAGCTTTTTCTCGGATTACCTTTTGGATAGCTCGCAATTCGGGTCATATCTTTAGTAAAAAGTACACCGTCAACCGCCGTATATGCAGGATTGTCCTCGGCAACAACAAAGTTTTCCAAAGTACTCTTTCCATAAAATGACGGCAAATTACTCGTTTCAGTTTCACCTATTGATATTATTGTTGCGGGTATAATTAAAGTCTTTCCCTTAAATGTAGCAGAAGAACCTAATCCGCTGATTTTTGTAACTGTATAGCCCTCTACTGTTAAGGGTATTTCGACAGTTTCGTCAGAGCCTGTATAAGAAGTTACTTCAGCCGTACCATCTGAATAAGTTTTAAATTCAAAATCCCCACTCACAATTTTCTTTTCTTCAGTTGGCGGCTCAAATTCAACATCATTGTCACCTTCTGCAGCAAAAGCCAAAAATGCAAATGATGAAAATACCATCACACACGCTGCAAAAACTGACAGTAATTTTTTCATAATCATGTCTCCTTTGCGTAAAGAACTCCATTTTAAAAAATAATGCGAACCTCTTTTATTCAGTAGTCGCCTAAAATAAAAAGCTTTTGAATGAATAAGCCCCATTTTTCTCAAAACAGGCCGCATCTATTAACAATGCAGGTTTTTAAAATTACGGAACAGCTACAATATCATTCCAATCAATGCTGCCGCCCTGGTTTTTATCGCTGCCGATCTGAATACTTGACGCTTCAGAAGAAGTATCTTCTTTGCTTGAAGAAGACTCGTTTTTGTTGTCGCTTGACACAGGTTCTTTATCATTATTTGAAGAAGAATTGTCTTTATTGTCAACAGGTGTTGAAGATGTATTGTTTTTATCGCTTGCGTTATTTTTATCGGCAGGCTTTGTGGTTTCTGTAATAAGAGCTTCAATGCTGTCATAAAATCCGTCAGCATCAGTTGTTACGGGAATTTTGTCACCGTCAACATTTGTTACGAATTTCTCGCCGTTTTCATCCTCATAAACCTCAACAACATCGCCGTTTTCAAGCGTTACAGTATAAGAAACCTTATACTCGGTATTCTTTTTACAAGCAGCAAAAACAACCACAAGCACAAGAAGCAATACCGCAACAGCAATTATTTTTTTATTCATTATGTAATCACCTTTCCAAATAATTATTGTGATTATAGAGTATCACATTTTATTTGTTTTTTCAAGAGGTTATTTTAATTCGGCAATAGTAACGCCTTCCTCGCCCTCGCCGAAAGTACCCACACGGAATGTTCGGATATTAGGATGCTTGCGAAGATGTATATGAATGCCTTTACGCAATGCTCCTGTACCCTTGCCGTGAATAATTGTTATTTCGTTAAGTCCTGTTCTCAAAACGCCGTCAATAAATTTATCTAAATCAAGAATTGCTTCTTCTACGGTAGTACCGCGCAAATCAATGCTTGACGATGCAGAAGATGTAATTTTTGAGCCGGTATGAACCGTACGTGAGCCGTAATTTATCTTTTGAGGCTGTTTTTTAGCTCCTATAAGACGCAAATCAGAAATATCGGCTTTCATTTTAAGCATACCCGATTGCACATGAACGGTATTTTTCTTTTCGTCAACTGATATGATTTCAGCTTCACTGCCGAGAGTTTTTACAAATACCCTGTCGCCTATTCTGACAGCACGCGGAAGAACATAATTTCCGTCATCAGCTTGCAGATTATTAGTAATTTCGTCCATTTTATCAAGCTGTTTGCCCATTGCAGCTTTAGCTTTTCTTGCAATTTCTTGATGATTTTTCTCTTTTGCCAGCTCTTTTTTAAGCTGTTCTATTTCTAAAAGCAGAGAATTGCCTGCGCGTCGGGCATTTTCGACTATTCTTTCAGCCTCTTTTTTAGCGCGGTCAATTTCTTTTGCGCTTTGAGCTTTTGCCTTTTCAAGCGTTTTTTCGGCGTTCTCTTTTCGGCGGAGTACAGCGTCTTTTTCTTCGTCTAATCTTTGACGGTCATCTTCAAGTGCTTTTCTGGCGGTTTCAAGGGTATCAACTGCGTCCTCAAATTTTGTGTCCTCTTCCGAAATAAGAGCTTTTGCAAAATCAATTATGCTCTCGTTAATTCCCAATCTGCCTGCAATTGCCAAAGCATTTGAACGTCCCGGCATACCGATAAGCAGACGGTATGTGGGCTTTAAAGACGCAACATCAAATTCACAGCATCCGTTTTCTACACGGTTAGTTTTCAACGCATATTCCTTTAATTCGGAATAATGTGTTGTTGAAGCAATTACAGCACCATTCTGTCTTAAATTTTCAAGAATTGCAACGGCAAGAGCCGCGCCCTCAACAGGATCTGTACCTGCGCCAAGCTCGTCAATCAGCACAAGACTACGGTCGTCGGCAGTTTTGAGAATATCCACAATTGTCGTCATATGAGCGGAAAAAGTTGATAAAGACTGCTCGATGCTTTGTTCGTCACCAATATCGGCAAGAACATTGTCAAATATAGAAATTCGGCTGTTATCGGTCACAGGGAGCATCAGACCGCACTCTGCCATAAGTGTTAAAAGTCCGATTGTCTTAATTGAGACAGTTTTACCGCCTGTATTCGCACCTGTAATTACAAGTGAATCGAAATCAATACCCAATGAAATATCAACAGGTACTACTTTTTTAGGGTCTATAAGCGGATGGCGCGCCTTTTTGAGCAGAATTTCGCCGTCATTATTAAGAATAGGGCGGCTTGCTTTCATTTTATAAGCAAGATGTGCCTTGGCAAAAATCAAATCAAGCATTACAGCGCTTTCAAAGCTTATTTTTATTGTATCGTGGAACTCCCCTGCCATTTGCGAAAGCTCTGCAAGAATTTTTTCAATTTCTTCAATTTCACGGCTTTCAAGAACCTTGATTTCGTTATTTGCCTCAACCACGGCGGCAGGCTCAATAAACACGGTTGCACCGCTTCCCGAAGTATCATGCACCATACCCGAAACATCGCCGCGATGCTCGGCACGGACAGGCACTACAAATCTGCCGTTTCGCTGAGTAACAATACCGTCACGGAGATATTTTGAATAATGAGAAGAATGAATCATACTGTCAAGCTGTTCGCGGATTTTATTTTCGTAATGACGTTTTTTCCGTCTGATTTCTTTAAGCTCGGACGAGGCATTATCGCTGATTTCGGTTTCTGAAATAATTGCGTTTGTAATTTTATCTTCAAGATATTTATTGGGATAAAGCGAATTAAACAAATCATCAAGGGTAGTTTCCATTCCTGCACATTTTTCGTGCCAAACAGTAATTCCCCTTATAATTTTAAGAGTTACTGCAATTTTTAAAAGCTCGCCTGCTGAAAGCGAACCGCCGGCAGCAGCGCGGCTTAAAGCATTATTTACATTTTGAAGTCCGCCGAATGACGGCGCGCCGAATTTTGCAATAAAAATATATGCCGCCTCGGTTTTATCAAGCAGGTCAAGCACCTCAAAATAATCGGTCAGAGGTCTTATTTCAAGCGCTTTTTCTTTTGCGTCTGCACTTGAAGCCGTATCTGACAGCATTTTAAGGATTTTATCAAGTTCAAGTGAAATATAGTGTTTATTCATATTTTTATACCTTAACTGAATTATAAAAATCTAATGTTTTAAAGCCTTTTTGAAGCTTGGATAACAGATATTTTTCTGTGATATATGACAAGTCTGAAAGCGCATTATCTTCCATTTTAAAAGAATAAATTTTCTCAAAATCTGAAAATGCAATATGTCGGAGTGCTTTTACAAGACCTATATCAAGTTGAAAAAGCGCCGTTGACGAAATACAGTTTTCACAGTAAAGTAATCCGTCCCCAACATCAAAATACATAGTATTTGTTTCGTATTCACCGCAACGCTCGCACGCTATAAGGTTGGGCATAAAGCCGGCAATGCACATTATGCGAAGCTCTGTAATCGCTTTTATCTGTTCAACAGGCAATGTACCCTTCGAGAGGAAGTGCAGAGAATTTAAAATCAGTCTTAAATATTCCTCGGCAGGCTCTTCTTCCTGAACAAGCGAAATCGCAATCTCTGAAAAATACTGTGCAAGTGAAATCTTTTCTAAATCTTCACGGAGTCCAAAAAAGGTTTCAAGAGGCTCTGCCTCATCAATTATGTAACTGTCCTTATTTTTATATAAGGACAGTTTGGAATAGCAAAACATTCCCGTTGCACTGTTTTTGCGATTTTTAAAGGATTTTGCCCCTCTGACAAAAGCACGCACAAGCCCGTTACGACGTGTAAGTACCGTAACAAGCTTGTCTTTTTCACCTATATTCTGTTCTTTGAGTATCAGACCATCCGTATTCGTCCTCATCATACAAATCCTCTTCATACTGCGTAGCTTTATTTTGCAAGGATTTTTTATACATTAAATAATCCTCAACCTTGCCGCTTTGTGTAAATCTGCTCCAAATAGACATTTTATCCATACAAATTACCGCCTTAAATGAATTGTTCAATAATAATTTGTGTGGATTGGAGTTAAATATAAATGGTAAAAATAAAGCTAATTGGCAATTTAATCTAAACCGAAATTGTGAATAAGACCCTCGCGGTTGCGCCAGCCCTCTTTAACCTTTACCCAGCACTGCAGATTGATTTTACAGCCGAAAAAGTTTTCCATATCCTGACGGGCATAGGTTGAAATCTTTTTAAGCATTTTACCGCCCTTACCGATAATAATGCCTTTATGGCTTTCACGCTCACAGAAAATCGTAGCTTCAACATCCATAATTCCGTCACTGCGTTCACGCATTTTTTCAATGCTTACCGCTGTACCGTGGGGAATTTCTTTATCAAGCAGACGAAGCATCTTTTCACGGATAATCTCGCCTGCCAAAACTCTTTCCGGCTGGTCGGTAAGAGTATCATCGGGGAAGAAATGGTCAGACTCAAAGCTTAACTTTTTAAGTTCTGCAAGAAGCTCTTGAAGTCCGCTGCCGTTCTGTGCCGACACAGGCACAACAGCGTTAAAATCATAGAGAGCAGAGATTTCGGCAATTCGTGAAATAAGATTTTCTTTTTCTTTTACTGTGTCAATTTTATTGATGGCAAGAATTGCAGGATTTTTGCCTTTTTTAATTTTTTCAATCAGCTCAAGCTCGGCAGGGTTCAATTCGCCCTCAGGCTCAACAACCAAAAGACAAGCGTCAACACCGTCAATACTGTCGCTTACTGCCTTTACCATTTTTTCGCCAAGCTTTGTTCGCGGTTTATGAAAACCCGGTGTATCGGTAAACACAAGCTGAACATTATCGTCAGTTGTAAGCACACCCATAATTCTTGTGCGTGTTGTCTGCGGTTTTGAAGATACAATAGCTATTTTTGTACCTAAAAGTCTGTTAAGTATTGAAGATTTGCCCACATTGGCTTTACCTACAATTGCTATAAACGCGGTTTTGGGATTATTCATCTGTTACCCTTTCTTTTTTGGAAATCCTTTAAATATAAAAACTGTAAAAACTATTACTGAAACGGCGAATAAAACTATTGCGACGGGATTGGCAATAAAATATGCAAGCATCGCTTTGAACGCTGACGGCTGATACAGAATTGAAACACCGCAAAGTACTGAAAATAATGCGAAAATAAGCACTGCACCTGCTGCGCAATCCTTTGCAATTCTGCCGTTTTCGGTATATTCGCTGCCGTGCAAATCAACTGCACGCTCAACAGCGGTATTTATAAGCTCACCGCCCATTACAAGTCCGTTCGCAATAAAGATCACTGCAAGCTGTGTACCTGTGATTTCAAAAAAGTCAAAGGCACACAAAAAGAAATACATATAAATCATACAAACGGTATGTATTCGCATATTACGTTCTTTTTCAAGACACGCAAAAATGCCGTGAATGGCATATATGAAGCTTTTCAGCAGGCTTTTCATAAATTATTCCTCGTCAAAATAATAACTTCCGTTACGTTTAAGTCCGACCCGTGTAAGCACTGCTTCTTCTTTTTCACGCATCTGAACAGCCTCAAGTCCGCCGTTCACATGGTCGTAACCAAGCAGATGAAGAAGTGAATGCACAGTTAAAAATCCTATTTCACGCTGAAGCGTATGACCGTATTTTTCTGCTTGCTCATAAGCGTGTTCGATTGAAATTATAATATCGCCTAAAACCAGTGCTCCTGTATCTAAATTGGTATCGTATTCACCGTTTTCTCCCATTGGGAAAGACAGCACATCAGTGCTTTTATCAATGTTGCGGTGCTTTAGATTAAGCTCGTGAATAGTTTCGTCATCAACAAAAGTTACGCTGATTTCGGCAGGGCTTTCAAAGCTCTCGTTAGCAAGCACAGCCTTACAACAACGGCGAACAAGCATTCGCACGCCCGTGGGAATTTTCATAACATTCTGCTGATTATCAATAATTACTTTTAATTTCTCGTTCATTTCTTTTGCCTCATTTCTTGCTTTTCATAAGCCTTGATTATATCTTGAACAAGACGGTGTCTTACCACATCTTTTTCTGTAAATACATTTATTGCAATATCGTCAATTCCCTTAAGAATGCGCATCGCCTCAACAAGTCCTGATTTTTTGCCGTCGGGCAGGTCGATTTGCGTTATATCGCCTGTTACAACAATTTTTGAATTAAAACCAAGTCTGGTCAGGAACATTTTCATCTGTTCTCTCGTCGTATTCTGCGCTTCATCAAGAATAATAAAGCTGTCATCAAGAGTTCTGCCTCGCATATAAGCAAGAGGCGCAACCTCAATACTGCCGCGTTCTTGATAACGCTGAAAGCTTTCAGCGCCAAGCATATCAAAAAGTGCGTCATAGAGCGGGCGAAGATAAGGGTCGACCTTTTGCTGTAAATCACCGGGCAAAAAGCCTAATTTTTCGCCTGCCTCAACTGCCGGTCGGGTCAAAATTATACGGTTTACCTCTTTGGCTCGGAATGCGTTTACTGCCATTGCCACTGCGAGATAGGTTTTACCTGTACCGGCAGGGCCTGCACCGAGAGTTATTGTATTATTCTTTATGGCTTCAAGGTATTTCTTCTGACCCAAGGTTTTAGGCTTAATGGGCTTGCCCTTTGCGGTAATGCAGATACAGTCCCCTGTGATTTCAGAGAGCTTGTCCTCATTACCCTCATTTACGAGGGACAGCACATAGCGAATATTCTGTTCTGAAAGAGCTTCGCCGCGATTGATAAGCATTAAAAGTCCGTTTACGGCTCTTGTTGCTTTTGCCACATTCTCGGCGTCACCGCTGATTTTAAGTTCAGAGCCACGGCTTACAATTTTCACATTGTAGTGGGACTCGACAAGTTTTACATTTTCATCAAAGCTACCGAACAAGCTTACCGCTTGCTCCATTCTGTCAACACTAATTACCTGTTCAAACATTCATTTTACAACCTTAATTTAAAAATTTTAGTAAAATTCAACATATTATATCACAATTTTTATGCAATGTCATTAGTTTTTTCAACATAAATTTCCTGCAAAGTGCCGATTTCCTGTTCACATTCTGCATAAAATTCGTAAATAATTCCTAACTCGCTCGCTTTTTCGCTCAAAGAAGATTTTATAATGTGACTTTTTTCAAGCAAATTCTTTGAATACAGCGAATTACTGTAAAGCGCAAGCTTATTTTGCATAGATTCGTTGGGTTCAAAATTCTCTTCGGCAAAAACCGAGCTGTATTCTGTTATTATTCCCAACGGAAGCAGCATTTCATCATTTTTAAGAAAAGATTTATGTTTTGTGTAAAAATCTTCGGAAACTGCACTTCCCAAAGGAATTTGCAAACCGAAAAAGAAAAGCTTTTTTCTTACTTTCTCATTATTTTGAGCATACAGAGAAAAATCTGTACAAGAAGATGTATTATTCTTTTTGACAAGAGCTTTCACATAACCGTCGGCATGGATTACGCTTTCACTGCCGTCGGGATGTGAAAGAAGTCCGCTGATTAGCAAATCGCCTTTAAGCACGGCAGAGCCCGGTTTTACTTCTTCGTTACCGTAAAGTACATCTATTGAGATAATTACTCCGTCTTCATCTGCCACAAGATTAGTGGGTGTCGCGCTGTCATAAATTTCGGGTATATCAGTTTTTTCACGTACTTCAATCACCATAACAGAGCCTTTTATATTCACCGACGCCCACGAAAGCTTTTCAATATCGCTCATAGCGTTCTGCGCCGCAAGCTCGGTATCAACAGACGAGATTTTTGAGCCGACCGTCACGCCGTATTTTTCAAAAGTATCGAAAATATAATCGTCATCAAGGGTGGTATTGCCCACAAGGTTTACGCTCCAGACAAACTGCGACAGAACGCTGATAATCGCTATAGACAAAAGAAAACCTAATAAAAGCCCTGTGCGGAGCTTATTGTGTTTCAGAAAAAATATAAGTCCCCTTTTTTCTGTAGCACGAAGCCGCATACCCGACTTCCGAGCGGCAGAACGGATAGCCAAATAGCCGTCAATTGTTGTGCTTGCAGTAATATTGCCGTTGATATTGCGTATATTCCACAAGGGAATTTCGTCTTTTGTGCAAAGGTTTATAAATCGGTCGGCAAATCCGCCCCAGCCCCTAAAATTTATGTAACCGAATATATACCGTATAAATTCTATAATTAACATTGCTACTCCTATGAAACAAAAGTTATTTCTGCAATTTTTCCGCTTATTACAGCCACACTGCCGTCAAAGGATTTAATAATAAGCTCATCTCCCAAAACAGAAAGCACATATTCGCCTGTATTAAGCTTTATTAAATTTTCGCCGTATTCAACAACACCCTTACAGCCGTCAACAATGATTTCACGGTTACCGAGCATTTCAATTTTAGGTTCGTTACTTATCATCTCCGGCAAGGGAAGCCGTGGTTTTACATTAGTTTTTTTCTTTCGCCGTGGCATATATTCAGCACCTGCCTTACATAAAATTATATGAATTTCAATTAAAATAATTCATTATCAGACTTACAAAATAATAATATTTTATGAGGTGTGGATTTATGGCAACAATAAAAATAAGCCGTAAGATTTTACCGATTACGGCAATAATAATAAGTATGTTCTGCATATTCAAAATGCCCGACGCAGTGACCGACGGCGTAACCGACGGCTTGAAAATTTGCTTTAATGTGATTTTGCCGTCGCTTTTTCCGTTTATAGTTTTATCTGCATACATAATAAAATCGGAGGCATTGAGTTTTTTATATAAAATATTTTATCCTGTTACAAAATTCATTCTGCGTCAGCCCTTATGCACCGTACCCGTAATTATTATGGGGCTTATAGGCGGTTTTCCAATAGGCTCAAAAATGGCGTTTCTTTTGCTTGAAAGAGGTCAAATCACAAAAAATCAAGCGCAAAGGCTTTGTATGTTCTGCATAAACGGCGGTCCTGCTTTTATAATTACCGCCATTGGAGTTAATATGCTTGGCAGCGCAAAAGCAGGAGGAGTTATTTTCACCTCAACTTGTATTTCTTCAATGATTTTAGGCTTTGCGACCTCATTTTTTGATGATAAAAAGCAGGCGGAAATGCATATTGAAAACTCGGCGCAATCTCCGCTTGTGGCACTGTCATCGGCAGTTGGCGACGGAGTACAGAGTGTTTTGAGTATTTGCGCTTGGGTTGTGCTTTTCGGAGGAATTACAGAATGTATAAAATCCTCCGGAATAGGTAACGAGGCATACACAGGAATCGTGTCTGTTCTTGAGGTTACAAAAGGCTGTACGCTGATTTCCGGCAAAATGGGACTCCCGGTAATTGCGGCAGCAATCGGCTTCGGCGGATTTTGTGTACATTGTCAAGTTTATTCATACATAAAGGCAACAGGACTTAAATACATACACTTTTTTGTGGGCAGAGCTATATGCGCGGCACTCTCGGCGGTAATTTGCCATATTTTGCTGTTGATTTTTCCTGTTGAAATTACTACGGCTGTGATGAATACAGACATTACACCCGCTGCATTTTCGGTTTCTGTACCTGCATTTATTGCATTGGCAATAATGTGTATTGTTATGATTTTTGATATTGATAGTAAAAAGAAAGTGTGGTAAAATGAAATCGGTGATAAAAATGAGTAAAAAAATACTGAATGAAAAAGAAATATCCCCCTCCTGCTCATACTGTATGCACGGCAAATGCTCACCCGACGGTGAAACAGTTCTTTGTAAGAAAAAAGGAATTGTTGAAAAGGATTTCTCGTGCAAAAAATTTTCTTACGATGTATTGAAGCGTCAGCCAAGACGTCCCTTGCCTTTGCAGAAATACAGCAAAGAAGATTTCTCATTATAATAATACAAAGCCCCGTAAAAGAACTACTCTTTTACGGGGTTCGCTTATTTAAAGGATAATTTTATTTTTCTTGTGGGAACGAGTGCAATTCCGCAGCCCGATATAAGTGCAACTACCGCCACTGCCGCAACTCTTACACCGCCATCAGTATTTGTAATTACAGAGAACCTTCTATGATATTATTATGCAGAATTTTAATATCTGCGAATTACACTATGAATATTTTTAAGAAATATATCAATAAAAATATTTCTCTTTATGGAATATTTCGCATTTTTAATATTCTATAATAAGATATAGAAAATTTTTTTGGGGGTATATCAATGTATTACGAAGGCTTTTCAAAGCGTTTATCTGAGCTTAGGCAGGAAAAAGGTGTTTCTGCACGCGATATGAGTTTATCTTTGGGACAAAGCGAAAGCTATATCAATAAAATTGAGAATAATTACGCTATGCCCTCAATGTCAGGCTTTTTCTACATTTGCGAATACCTTAATATTACTCCCCGCGACTTTTTTAATGAAGATGTTAAATATCCGATTCTTACCAAAGATCTTATTGACAGCACTAAAAAGTTAAATGATACGCAAATGAATGCGTTGATTAACTTTATAAAAACACTTTAATAAAAATACAGAATTTCATAGTACCGAAAACTAATCAAATTTAATTGTTTGATTAGTTTCAAATTTTACTGTTCATACTATAATCAAATGCGAATACACAAATTGCAGGTTATAAGAGGAGAATGTATATGGCAAAATTCAATTTTTATCACTATGTATGGATATTTATTATAAGCTGTTATTTAGGATACGGCGTTGAAACCCTTTGGTGTTTAATCAAGAACGGGTACATAGAAAGCAGGCAGTCGCTTGTGTTGGGTCATTTAAGTATAGCCTACGGAATAGGTGCAGTGCTGCTTACACTGTTGCTTGTGCATTTTCAAAATTCTTCAGCGTGGAAAATATTTTTAGTGGCATTTTTAAGTGGAACAGTTGTTGAATACATCTGCTCTCTCGGACAAGAGATTTGCTTTGGTTCAGTCGCCTGGGATTACAGTCACCTCCCGCTCAACATCAACGGCAGAGTTTGCCTTTTATATTCGCTGTTCTGGGGTGTCTTGGGGCTTGCGTGGGTAAAATTTGTTATACCGCTTATGAGCAAGGGCTTTGACAAAATTCATATTCCCTTTAATAAGGCTATTATATGGGCTTTCATAGTGTTCTTTGTATTTGACGCAGCATTATCAGCATCGGCGGCGGTAAGAATGAACAAACGAGAAATCGGAGCAGAACCGAGAAATCAGTTTGAAGTATTTCTTGACGAGCATTTTAACGATGAAAAAATGCATGAAATATACGCTAACTCAAGAAGTGTTGATGAAATATAAAAAAGTTACCCGATTACTGATTTAAGATAATCGGGTATTGTTTTATTTAAAATTAAGCAGTAAAAAACGGCGGAAGAAAAACTTCCGCCGTAATTATTGGGTAGAATTATTTTCTGCTCTTGAAGAGATCAAGAATATCGCCCATATCTTCGTCAGCTCCGAAGCCGCTGTTTGAACTTATGTCGTCCATTGAAGAGCTGTACATAGGCTTTTTAGCCATACCGTTCTTATCAAGACCGAAGCCTGTTGCGATAACGGTAACATACATTTCATCATCAAGCTTTTCGTCAAAGGCAACACCGAAAATGATGTTTGCATCGTCATCAGCTTGTGAACGGATAATGCCTGCTGCTGTGTCAACATCTTCAAGAGTGATGTCAGGAGAAGCTGTAATGCTGATAATAACACCCTTTGCACCTGCGATTGTTGTTTCAAGAAGAGGACTTGAAATAGCATCGTTAGCTGCCTGCTCTGCCTTATCTTTACCGCTTGCGTGGCCGATACCCATATGAGCGTGACCTGCGTCTTTCATAACTGAAGTAACATCGGCAAAGTCAAGGTTGATGAATGAAGGCATTGTGATAAGGTCTGTAACTGAATTTACACCCTGGCGGAGAACATCGTCAGCAATGCCGAATGCGTTAGCGAATGTAATTCTCTGCTCTGAAACATATTTAAGTCTTTCGTTAGGAATAACGATAAGAGAGTCAACATGCTGTGAAAGCTCTGCAATACCTGCCTCTGCCTGCTTCATTCTGTGGCTACCCTCAAATGCAAACGGCTTTGTAACAATACCAACTGTGAGAATGCCCTTTTCTTTAGCAATTTCAGCAATGATGGGAGCTGCGCCTGTACCTGTTCCGCCGCCCATACCTGCTGTAACGAATACCATTTGTGTGCCTGAAAGAGCCTCAATGATAGCGTCACGGCTTTCTTCTGCCGACTTCTGACCGATTTCGGGTTTTGCACCTGCGCCACGACCTGCGGTTACTTTTTCACCGATTTGAATTTTTGAATCTGCAAGTGAACGGGCAAGAGCCTGCTTATCTGTATTGATAGCGATAAGTTCTACGCCGCCGATGCCTGCTTTTGCCATACGGTCAACAGCGTTTCCGCCGCCGCCGCCAACACCGATTACCTTAATATTTGCGATGTCTTGATACTGATTATCAATTTCGAATGCCATTTTAAACATCCTCCTATGTATAGTTATTTTCACACCTATTGCATTTGAGAGTGAGTAATACTAAACACAATATTCGTTTTTTACATACTGAAAGAGTAATACATAAAATCATATTGTGCTTAATATTACCCACTCTAATATAGGTTATTTTAACATTATTAAAAAATAATTGCAATATATATTGTATATATTTTTTGCAAAAATTTTATTTTTTACAGCTTTTTAACAGTTTCGTAATTATTTATTATGCGTTGGGTTCTTCGCTGATAGAAGAGTCGTTATTTTTATCATCCGAAACGGTATCAGCGCTTTCGGGTTCTTGCGGTTTTGAGTCGCTTATTAAGCTTTCTTCAGACCAATACCCCTTGCCGTCAACGGTAAGATTTATAGTTCCTCGATAATACTCATTTTCTTCATTTTGCGTTTCGATTGCCGATTTGCCGAGAGCCAATTTTTTATAAGTATTGGCGTTATCGGTTTCGCCGAGTACAAGAGTTATTCTACCCTGATACAGAAGTTTTATGTTATATATATCGGACAAATCTATTGAAGTTATACTGTCAATACCGCATTCTTCGCAGGCATTGCTGACAAGTAAGAGCTTATCATACACCTTTTCGTTTTCGGTAACGATATTTGTGCCGACTTCGGCAGATGTGATTTCGCCTATATTAAGCAAGGTTATATTTTCACCGATAAATTCGAGTCCGCTTTCAAGCACCTTACCGTTTTTGTTAAGCAACGTATAATAGCCTTCTTGAATTACGGCGTATTTTGCCTCGGTTTTTGTTATTATAAGCTCAAGACCTGACGGCAGATGCCGTTTAATTTTTACTGAATCTATATAAGGCAGTTCCGTTGAAATTTTTTCATTAATTTCATCCTTTGATATAAAAATCAGATTGTCGCCTATTGAAGCTCCGCTTGAAGCTATTATGCTCTCATTTGAATAAACAGCATCGCCCGAAACTGTGATTTCGCTTATATTAAAAAACATTGTAAGCACTAAAATTATGCCGATAATAAGGAACAGCAAACAGACAGCCGAACGGATAATCAGCTTTTTGCGTCTGTTCTTTTTTCTGCGCTGATTTGTACGGTTGACAATTCGCTCATCGCCCGACATTTGTCTGCTGTCGTGTCTGCGGTTAGGCTGTTGTCTGCCCGTATTGCTGATTTGTTTCATCTGCCTTCACCCTTTTAATATCCGCCCCTAAAGAATTTAAAATTTCTTCGGGATTTTCGTAACCTCTGTCTATATGGTGTAATTCTGTTATTTCGGTTGTACCGTCGGCACAAAGCCCTGCAAGCATCATTGCTGAACCGCCACGCAAATCAGTGGATTTTACATTTGCGCCGTGCAGCTTGCGAACGCCCTCTATCACTGCCATTCTGCCCTCGACGCTGATTTTAGCACCAAATCGAATAAGCTCGCCGATATGTTTAAAACGGCTTTCAAAAATATTTTCGACTATCACGCTTGTGCCTTCGGCAACGGTAGTGAGCGCCATTATCTGCGCCTGAACATCGGTGGGAAATCCCGGATATGGCATTGTGCGTATCATGGGAATTCTGTGAAGTTTAGGCGGAGCAATCAGTGTTACCCGTCTTCCGCTCACCGTCACATCGCACCCTGCCTCACGCAGGGGCTGAATTGTTGGACCGATATGTGATGGAATTATCTCTTTAAGACAGATTTTTCCGTTTGTCATTGCCGCCGCAATCATATATGTTGAAGCAACAATACGGTCGGGAATTACCGTATGCTCTGTTGAATTCAAGCGGCTTACTCCCTCAACAGTTACCGTGCTGTCGCCTGCCCCATGTATTCTTGCTCCGCATCGGTTCAAAAAGTCTGCCAAATCGCTGATTTCGGGTTCTCGCGCGGCGTTTGTAATTATTGTTGTACCCTTTGCAAGAACTGCCGCAAGAATAATATTTTCGGTAGCGCCTACGCTTGGAAACGAGAGAGTTATTCTTGTTCCCGTAAGTCCGTTTTCTTCTGACGAACAAATGATATATCCGTTTTCGGTAGTAACTGTTGCGCCGAACTGCTCCATTGCGGAAAGATGTAAGTCAATGGGACGAAGCCCTATTTCGCATCCGCCGGGTGTTGAGAGAACAGCTTTACCCATTCTGCCCAATATTCCGCCTAAAAAAACAATTGAAGAACGCATTTCACGCATTAAATCGTCGGGAACACGGTTTTGATTTACACCTGTTGAATCAACTGTTACCGTATTGCCCTCACGCATTACAACGCAACCGAGATATTCAAGAATTTTGATTGTTGCATTCACATCGGAAAGATTGGGACAATTATGTATGACGGAAATTCCGTTTACAAGAAGTGTTGCCACAAGTATCGGCAGTACGCTGTTTTTTGCGCCTTGAACAGCAATTTCGCCGTTCAACCGTCTGCCGCCGTTGATTACTATTTTATCCAATTTTCACACGCCCTTTACAGTACAAAGAAATACGCTTGCGTCATATACTATGCAGATTGTGTAAAAAATGTTATTAGGTTATCTCATTAAATCTCCGATTATCATACAAATTTCGCTTAAAGCATTAGGCTTTGAGTTTTCACCTGCATTTAATGAGATTTTGCTAAGCTTTTCGGGATTATTTTTTAGATCAAGAACCGTAGAAGCCAAAATTTCACCGTTGAGATTTTTTTCTTCAATAAGTATTGCACCGTCATTTTCAGCCAATGTCATTGCATTATGGAACTGATGATTTTCTGCAACATTAGGTGACGGAATAAGAATTGACGGCTTTGCAAGCGCCTGAATTTCAGAAATTGACGAAGCGCCTGCGCGGCTTATTACCAAATCACAGGCAGGTAAGCAAATATCCATATTGTCTATGTACTCTCGTATCTCAATGTTAGTGCCCTTACCGTGAGATACACCCATTTCAGAAAGCTTACTGCTGACCCACACACCGTATTTTCCTGTTGCATGCAAAAATCGGAGATTTTTTTCATCTTTCAGAATATTGAACATACCGACGACTGCATTATTGACAGCGTCTGCTCCGAGAGATCCGCCCATTGACAAAACAAGCATATCGTTTTCACGAATTCCGAGAGCCGCACGGGCGAAATCTCGGTCTGTTTTAACAATTTCACGGCGAACAGGAAGTCCTGTTACCACCGGCGGATTTTTACAGTTCATATATTTTTCGGCGGCAGATGAAGTAAGCATTACTTTATCAACAAGCTTTGCAAGAGCTTTATTTGCCACTCCGGGAAATGCGTTTTGCTCGTGTATTGCGGTTTTGATACCCATTTTGGCGGCAGTGCGCAAAACGGGACCTGTTACGTAACCGCCGAAGCCTACCACAGCGTCGGGCTTAAAAGCTTCAATGATTTCTTTCGCTTTTGCCGACGCTTTTAAAGCGAGGGTTACTGTTTTAATATTTTCAGCAATACCTTTCAGCGAAAAATTTCGTGAAAAGCCGTTCATTTCTACAGTTTTAATCTCAAATCCTGCCTTTGGGACAATCTGTGTTTCCATTCGTCCTTCAGTACCTACAAAAAGGATTTCAGCATTGGGATTTAATCTTTTAATTTCTTTTGCCACAGCAACGGCAGGATTTATATGACCGCCCGTACCGCCTGCTACAAACATTATTCTCATATACGCTTACTCCTTTTTTCTTGCACTGCGTGAAACAGAAAGCACCATACCCATTTCACACAGAAGAATAATAAGCGAGGTACCGCCTGCCGAGAAGAACGGCAGTGAAATACCTGTATTAGGAAGAAAATCGCTGACAACTCCGATATTAAGCGCTACTTGAATACCTACTTGAAATACGATACCCATACAAAGAAGCGCACTGAAACGGTCTTTTGCCATAAGTCCGATTTTAATACCTCTGTAAATAAGAAGTGCAAAAAGAATTATTATTGCAACGGCGCCTACAAATCCCAATTCTTCACACACAATTGAAAAAATGAAATCGTTTTGAGGCTCTGAAACATAAAGATGCTTTTGCTTTGACTGACCGAGACCTGTGCCTAAAAATCCGCCCGAGCCAATGGCATAAAGCGAATTATTAGTCTGCCAGCGTACTCCCATAGGGTCATAATCCTTATCAAGCCATGCAACAATTCGTTCGCCTGCGTATTCTTTAAGAATATTAGGATTTGCAATAAGCACAACTGCGCCTACTACGATTATTCCGCCTGCTAATATAAACCATTTTCCTTTTACCTCGCCGAGAAAGAGCATTACAACGCCGATTGCAAGCATAAGCAATGTACCCGAAACATGGTTTTCAAGATAAACAAGACCTGCAAAAAGTATAATTATAATTCCGTATAAAACAAGCGAAGTAAATGATTTGTAAACTGTGAGCTTGCCGTTGGTCATTCTTAAAATCATTTCATTCGGGACTTTGCCTGTTACGCCCTTATAATTTCGTTCAAGGAGAAAAGCCAAAATCAAAATCAAACCGATTTTTGCAATTTCAGAGGGCTGAAATGTGGTAAAGCCCAAGTCAATCCAGCGTTTAAAGCCAGGCTTGTATTCGGGCAAAACAAGCACAATTCCCAGCAGACCTAAAGAAACAAAGAAACCTATTACAGCCGCAAGACGGAAATATTCATATCTTATTCGGGAAATGATGTACATTAAAACAAGACCGATAAGCGCAAAAAAGAGCTGATTTCTGAAAATTTTTGTACTGCCGCCGCGAAAATAATAGCTATAAGTATAGCTGGCTGAAAACAGCATTACAAGTCCTATTGTTACAATCGTTATCAGCAAAAGGAAAAAAGGAATGTCCATTGAGCCTGACGCTAAAAACATTGCCAATGGTGACTTTTTCTTTTTAGTTGCCATTTTCTCACCGCCTGTCAGTTGATGGATATAATTTATTTATTAACTGCGCCGTACCAGAAGAGTGCCAAACCGATTACACAGCCGATAATATTTACAAGTGAAAAGACTGTTACGATTTTGCGTTCTTTCCAACCGCACATTTCAAAATGATGATGAATAGGAGCCATTTTAAAAATTCTTTTTCCGTGAGTAATTTTGAAATAACCTATTTGAAGAACATCTGAAAGAGCTTCAATCACATAGATAATTCCGAAGAATACAAGAATAATCGGGCAGTCAATCGCATAAGCGAGCGCCACAACCATACCGCCCAAGAACATGGAGCCTGTATCGCCCATCATAACCTTTGAGGGATAGTAATTCCAAATAAGATAGCCAAGCACACCGCCTGCCAAAGCCGCAGCAAGAACGCTGATACCAAGGAATTTTGTCATTAAAGCGGCAATGCAGAAAGCAATTGCGGCAGTTGATGTTACCGAAGCACAAAGTCCGTCAACACCGTCTGTAAAATTAACCGCATTAACTGCGCCGTATATTACGCATACACCGAAAATCCAGAAAAACCATTTAAGATCAACTGTGCCGACAAACGGGATTTTCATAAACGTAAGTCCGTTAATATGGAGCACGGTAAGGTAAGCTATAATAAGAATTATTTGCGGAATTGTTTTTTGGATTTCGGTAAGTCCGAGATTACGTTTTTTAACAACCTTGATATAATCATCGACAAAACCGATTAAAGCAAAACCGAGAGCCAAAATAACACCTGCAACCAGTTTCACCTTTAACTGATCGGGCAGAATATAATCACTGCCGAAAAGGTCACCGCCCAAAAGATAATCTGTTACAAGCACAACAATAACAGAAACAACTGTGCTGACAATAAACATTATACCGCCCATTACGGGTGTACCCTGTTTTGACTTATGCCACGCAGGACCGATATCAAGTATAGTTTGACCGAATTTCAGCTTTCTAAGCCAAGGAATAAGCACAAATCCCAATAAAAATGCGATTAAAAAGCTTAACACCGCCGCAAAGGCTAACGCAATATAGATGTTCATAAATCATTCTCCTTCTTTGATTTTAAACTCTCCACAATCTATATAATTCTTCAAAAATTTCTTCTAATTTCATACCTCGGCTCGCTTTAAAAAGCACTGTGTCACCGAGTTTCAATTCATTATGCAGTGCTTTTGTAAGCTCCGCTTTATCAATAAATCTGAAAACCGATTTAAGTCCCGACTTTTTTGCACTGTCCGCCATAAATTCGGATTCTTTGCCGTAGGTAAAAAGCATATCCACATTGCACTCCGCCGCATATTCGCCCACATTGCGGTGCGCAGTTTCGGAATAAGAACCCAACTCAAGCATATCACCGAGAATAGCGATTTTTCTGCCCTTTGCAATTTTACAAAGTGAATTAAGTCCTGCCTTTTGTGAATCGGGGCTTGCGTTATAGCAATCTTCAATAACGGTAATTCCGTTTGCCTCTTTAATTCTCTGGCGCATTCCCGACGGTACATATTCCGAAAGTCCCTTTGCAATATCCTTCGGATTTATACCGTATTCAATACCCACCGCAAAAGCCGCAAGCGCATCATAAACATTGTGAATTCCCACAGTGGGAATTATGATTTTTTGTCTTATATCGCCTTTTACTGCGGTAAATTCAGTTGAAAGACCGATTTCTTTAATATTCTCGGCAAGAATATCGCAATTTTTATTTTCAATGCCGAAATATATCACTTTAAAGCCATCGATTTTTGCTGTTGACAGCTTATCGTTATCACCGTTCAAGAAAAGCGGTGAACCTTCTTTTAATCCGTCAAGAATTTCAAGCTTTGCCTTTAAAATCCCGTCGCGTGAACCTAAATTCTCAATATGTGAAACACCGACATTGGTGATTATCGCGCAGTCGGGCTTGCAGGATTTTGAAAGCGCCGAAATTTGCCCTGCATTGTCCATTCCCATTTCGATTACTGCCGAACCGTAGGTTTCATCAAGACGGAAAATCGTTTTCGGCATACCGATTTCATTATTGAGATTGCCCTCGGTTTTAAGCGTTTTATTCTTTTGAGAAAGCACGCAGGCTGTCATTTCTTTTGTAGTAGTTTTACCCACACTGCCTGTAAGCCCAACAACCAAAAGATTTGGCATTGACATACGGTAAAATGAGGCAAAATCCAAAAAAGCCTGCTTCGTATCTTCAACCAATATTACAGGCGCTGAACAGTCAATTTTTTTATGACTTACAATTGCGCCCACGCCTTTATTTGCCACAGCTTCAATAAAATCATGACCGTCAAAGCGTTCGCCTTTTATAGCGAAGAACAGTGTGTTTTTATCAACATCACGGCTGTCGATTGAAACGCGGTTTATTAAGTTTTCAGAAGGAATGTCTGCGTTCAACGCTTTTGCAATTTCGCTTACCCGTAAATTCATAAATACTCCTAAATGCTGAAATACTCCTTTACGATTTTTCTTTCGTCAAAGGGGATTTTTTCTGTGCCTATAATTTGATAAGTTTCGTGACCCTTGCCTGCAAGCAGCACAGTATCGCCTTTTTTAGCTTTACTCAATGCAAATTCTATTGCTTGACGGCGGTTTTCAATAACCGCAAGCCGCGACTTGCATTTTTCCATTCCGCAAAGAATATCGTTGATTATAAGCAACGGATTTTCAGTTCGCGGATTATCGCTTGTTACAACCGCAATATCCGAATACCGCCCTGCAATTTTGCCCATTTCTGCACGCTTTGTTTTATCGCGGTCACCGCCGCATCCGAAAACAGTGATTACTCTTCCTGTTGTAATTTCACGCACACAGTTCAGAATATTCAAAAGTCCGTCGGGAGTATGGGCATAATCTATCATTACGCGAAAGCTTCTCGGCACAGTTACAGTTTCTGCTCTGCCCTTTACGGGAGCTACAAGCTGTGCTGACTTGGAAATCTTATCTATTGAATACCCAAGTCCCAACAATATTGAAGCCGCACAAAGAGAATTGTACACTGTAAATCTGCCGGGGATTTGAATATTCATTTTGCCGATGCAGTCAAGCCCAACAAAAAGATAATTAACGCTTTCTTTATTGTAAACAATATTTTTTGCAGTGTAATCTGCACTGTTATTGCTTGCCGAATAGGTTTTTACGGGACATTTTATGCTGTCAAGCGCTTTTTGTGCGTTTTCATCGTCAATATTGACGCAGGCAAAATCCGCCTGTTCAAAAAGCGACAGCTTTGCATTTATGTAATTTTCCATATTGATATGATAATCAAGATGGTCGCCCGTTATATTGGTAAGTGCCGCGGCAGAAAAGCTGATTCCGTGAACTCTTTGCTGTGAAAGGGCTTGCGAAGAAACTTCCATAACGCAGTATTCACAGCCGTTTTCTGCCATTTGTTTTAAAAGACGGTGCAATTCCATCGGTTCGGGAGTCGTGAGTACGGAGTCAACGCTCCCCTCGCCCGAAAAGTTTTCTACGGTACCGATTATACCGCATTTAGCACCCATACTTTCTAAAATCTGTTTTATAAAAAAAGTTGTTGAGGTTTTGCCGTTTGTGCCTGTAATCCCTATGATTTTTAGCTTTTTTACAGGGTTGCCGTAAAAATTTGCAGCAATCACAGCTAAAGCTTTTCGCGAATCTGCTACGGTTATTTGACCGTCAATTTGCAAATCACGGGAGGTAACCACTGCAACCGCGCCGTTTTTTAACGCTTTTAAAGCAAGGGAATGACCGTCGGTTCGGTTGCCGTCGATACACACAAACAATGTATTTTTTGTAATTTCCGTATCCTTATCTGTCACTCTTTCGATTTCCACATCCCGAAACGAACTTGTCGTTTCAACACCTTGAAGAAGTGCAGAAAGCTTCATTATATTACCTCATATTAAATTTTAATCGGCTATATTTTCGCTTGAGCTGAAATAAACCGTTATAACCGTACCTGTTTCGGCAGTTGAATCTTTAGCAATGCTCTGTTTATAAGAGAGAACTGCACCGGAACCTTGAGTTGTACCTGCAATCTTAATATTAAAGCCCGCATTAACTGCAACTCGGTTTGCTTCTGCCATTGTAAGACCTGTTAAATCGGGAACCTTAGCAGTTTGCCTTTCGGCATTCTCTTCAGTATAGACAACAAGTATACCGCCTTTGGGCATTGACTGATTTTGTGACGGCATTTGAGAAATAACCTCTTTACCGTTACCTACAATCTTAACTGTGAAGCCTGATGCCTTTGATTTAACTGTATCGATACTCTCGCCCACAAGATTCGGCGCTGTTACAGTGGCTTTTGCCATTTCTTCGTCACTGTACTGCGGGTCAATATTGAGATATGCGAGAATATTTTCAAAAATTCTGCCTGCGATAGGCGCTGCGGCACTACCGCCTGTTGAACCTGCCATAGGTTCATCAACTGCGATAAGAACTGCGATTTTGGGGTCATTAGCAGGTGCAAAGCCTGCAAAAGACGCAATATTCAAATTAGCGTCACCGCTGCCTATCTTTTCACTTGTGCCTGTTTTGCCTGCGATATGATAGCCTGCAACATAAGCGTTTTTAGCAGTACCCCATACAACAACCTGTTCCATAAACTGACGCATATAATTCGCGGTAGATTCAGACACAACCTGTCGTTTAACAGTAGGCTCGGTTTCGGAAACGATATTTCCGTCTTCGTCAAGCACCTTTGAAACTACATAAGGCGTCATAAGCTTGCCGCCGTTACCGAGAGATGAAACTGCAGTTATCATTTGAATGGGAGTTGCTTGGAAAGTCTGACCGAAAGATGCAGATGAAAGTTCGGCAATTCCCATTGAGTCAACATCATAATAGGTTTTTCCTGCAACAGGAGTAGCCTCTGACGGCAAATCTATGCCTGTTTTTTCGGTAAATCCGAATGCGTCAAAGTATTCAGAGAACTTTACTTTGCCCAACTTTTGTCCCGTTGTGATAAAGAATGTATTGCAGGAATAGGGCAATGCCTCGGCAACTGTTATGGAGCCGTGAGCCTTGTGATTAAAGCAATGCTGATAATAATTTGCAACCTTAACAGCGCCTGTGCAGGTATAAGTTGTATTTGGAGAAATTACGCCTTCTTCAAGTGCGGCGGCGGCAACAAACAGCTTGAATACCGAACCGGGTTCGTATGAGTCGCTGATTGCACGGTTACGCCACTGCGCATAAAGAGCGTTGCTTTCTGCCTGCTGCTTTTTTGTCTTATCTTCAAGTGCGGCAATTTCTTCTAAAACTGCATTTGAGGTTATGGTATAAGGCGAATTCAAATCGTAATCGGGCATTGTAGCCATACCGAGAATTGCGCCTGTTTCAACATCCATTACAATGCCGTAAGCGTATTTGGCCTGCGTTTCTTCAATTGACTGCGCCAACTGCTGTTCAAGATAATACTGAATAACCTCGTCAATTGTAAGCTGAAGGCTGTATCCCTGCTGTGCGTCGAAAACGGTTTCATAATCGTTGGGCATATCCCCTGCAAGTGCGTTTTGCGCGGTGATAATTCTGCCTGACTGACCTGTAAGTTCAGTATTATATTTAAGCTCAATACCTGCTCTGCCTGTATCTTCAGAACCTGTGAAGCCCAAAACCGTTGACGCAAACGAGCCGAGAGGATAATAACGTTTTGTATCGGGGTCAATGCCGACAATCTGATTTATCTTATATTTTTCAGTCTTTTCTTTTATGAAGCTTCGGAGAGCATCTTTTTGCTCATTGGTAATTTGACTGATTATTTTTTCATATCCGCTTTGACTGCGGTTAAGCTTTTTTTCAACTGTTTCCCGGTTAAGCTCAAAATTCTCAACAAAATAGTCAGCGAGCATTTTTTTCTGCTCTTCTGTTTCGATTTTTGAGGGATTTATGTAAACAAGCCAAGCCGACGCGCTTTGTGCAAGCACCTTCATATTTGAATCGTAAATCGTTCCTCGGTTGGCGCTTACAATTGTGTCGCTTAACTGATTCCGCTCGGCTTTAAGACGGTATTCCTCACCGTTGACAATCTGCAGCCAAAAAAGATTGCCGATAAGAAGCAATAAAAATCCGCAAAATGCAAAAAACGCAATATGTGAGCGCATAGCCATTCTTTTGGTTGGTTTTTTATTCATTTTACCGCTCCTTTCTTAATCCCTTAAATAGCACAAAACGAGAGTCAGATTCCCAACTCCCTTTTGCTTTTCTTTTTAAAATATATTATTCGTCGGTTTCGTTTATGACCGCTGTTTCACCGTTCGCAACAACTACACGGTCGTCGCTTGAAAGGTCAACATAAACCACTTGGTAATCCTGCACCTTGACCATACCAAGCTTATTTGCAGCGAAGTCTTCAACCTTATTCATTGAAACCATTGCGTTAAGTTCGTTATTAAGCCGTATTGTATCGCTTTCGGCAAGCTTCATCTTGTTTTCAACAGAGCTTATATCGCGGTTGACTTCGTCAAGCTGAACACGGCTGAAAATTGCCATTGACATAAAAAGCAAAATTGCAACTGCAATTGCAAATATTTTTACCGCTTTTACTGACGCGGCATTTTTCTCTTGCTGAATTTGCGCCGCAGTGCGTTTTGTTTTTTCGACCAGCTTTAACTGAGGTTTTTTTTCGGGTGTACGGCGAATTTCGGGTGCGGCACTGCTTGAAGTTACTATTCTCGGCTCAAAGCGTTCAAAATTATATGAATTATTATTTGTATACTGTGCCATTTTCTTTATCCTTTACTTTAATTTTCTCTATCTTAATCTTTCAATCGTGCGAAGTCTTGCGCTTCGGCTTCTGTTATTTTCGTCAAGTTCTTTCTGTGTTGCCGATACGCCTTTATTTATAAGCTTGCCCTCCGGGGTATTTCCGCAAACACAAACAGGAAATTCTTTCGGGCAGGTACAGCCCTTTGTAAATTCACGGAATTTTTCTTTAACGGTTCTGTCTTCAAGAGAATGAAAGGTTATTATTGAAAGTCTGCCGCCAACTTTTAGGCTGTGAAACATATCGTCTATTGAATTTTCAAGAGTTGACAACTCGTCATTAACTTCAATTCTTATTGCTTGAAAGGTCTTGCGGGCGGGATGTCCGTCACGGCGAACCTTTTGAGGCACAGAATTCTTTATGATTTCTGCAAGCTGAAGAGTAGTTTCAATGGGATTTTCCTCTCTTGCTTTCACAATATTCCTTGCAATGCTTCTTGCGAATTTGTCTTCGCCGTATTTGAAAATTATATCGGCAATTTCCTGTTCTGAATACCCATTCACAACATCAAACGCGCTTTTTCCCGATTTGCTCATTCGCATATCAAGAGGCGCATCATGGTGAAACGAAAATCCCCGCTCTGCATTATCAAGCTGAAATGAGCTTACGCCCAAATCGGCAAGAATTCCGTCAGCCTGTCTGCCGTTTAAAATCTTTTTTATATTACCGAAAATATCGTTGACTATCTCCACCTGAGGGAACGAACCTATTCGTTCGTTTATCACCTTAATGGCGTCGGGGTCACGGTCAATCGCAATTAAAGCGCCGTCCGGGATAAGCTCTAAAATTGCTCTTGAATGCCCCGCTCCGCCACAGGTGCAGTCAACATACAAACCATCTTTTTTAATATCAAGTGAGTCTATTGTTTCTTGAAACAATACCGAAATATGAGAAAATTCCATTCTGCTCACCATACATATTCGTCAGCGTCAATCAAATCGAACAGATTCTTTGACTTACTGTTGTAATTTTCAAGCGCCCAAATTTCAATTCTTCTGCCTGCGCCGAGAATTACAGCATCTTTTGCGATGCCTGCATATTCAACGCAGTCTGCAGGAAGCGTAACCCTTCCCTGCTTATCAACAGAAGCTTCGATTATCTGGCTGAAGAAAGCACGCTGAACCTCACGGTTCTTTACATTTTTGAACTGTTCGCTGACAGTTTCAAACTCTTCTAATGTATAGCCGTAAATGCAGTTTTCGGCGCCCTTGAAGAGAATGAAATTCTCGCCAAGTTCATCACGGAATTTTACAGGAATGAAAAGACGGTTTTTAGCGTCCATACTATGAAAATACATACTTTTGAACGACATATTCTTTTCACTCCTCTCAAATTGTAGTTAATTTTTAAGTATTTCACCACAAAACTAAATTTTAAGTGAATTTATCCCCCACTTTGAAATCATTATACAATGTTTCTTACAAGAAATCAATAGCTTTTTGAATTTTATTTACAAATTTAACAGGATAAAATTGGTAAATATGACGAACTCTTGATAATAAAAAAACACCCTATTCTTAATGAGAATAGGGTGTAATATTTAAAATATTGAAGATTAAACTACTGTTAATTTATGCTTTTCTATAAGCTCCTTGCGAACCCGCCAAAGCTTTTCAGACAAATCCACATAATAAGTATGGGGATTTTCAAAACGCTTAACTTCTTCCCAAAGATTATCAATTTGTTCGGCACAGTAATTTCTGATTTCGTCGATTGACGGTTCATTATAAACACATTCGCCGTTCACAAAAACAGGCACAAGCAATTTGCGCGCTACGAAATTTTCAACATCCTTGCGTTTCCAAGTGAAATCAGGATCAAAAAGTGTGTATGGCTTGTTTTCGTCAATTGTTTCATCTTCAAGAGTAAGAACATCGGCAACAGCCTTGCCTGTTTCGCATTCAAAAAGGCGGTAAAGCATTTTTGAATGGGGCGTAGTAATTTTGCTTACATTCTCTGAAAGATTGATTTTAGGAATAATCTCACCGTTTTTCTCAACGGCAGAAAGCTTATAAACTCCGCTGAATATGGGTGACGACGCAGAATTTATCAGCCGTTCGCCTACAACAAAGCAATCAACCTTTGCATCCTGCAAAATCATATCGCTGATAATATATTCGTCAAGTGAGTTTGAGGCGATAATACTGCAATCGGGATAGCCTGCTTCATCAAGCATTTTGCGTACACGCTTTGAAAGATAGGTTATATCACCTGAGTCAATTCGCACGCCCAAAGGTCTTCTGCCCATTGGAGCAAGAACATCGTTAAACGCCTTAACAGCATTCGGAACACCCGAACGCAGAGTATCGTAGGTATCGATAACAAAGGTGCAGTCATCGGGATAAAGCTTTGCATATTCACAAAAAGCTTTGTATTCGCTGTCAAACATCTGCACCCAGCTATGAATCATAGTATTTATTGCAGGTATATTGAACTGACGGCTTTGCGACACACCCGAAGTACCCACGCATCCGCCGATATAAGCTGCACGCGAGCCGAAAAATGCGCTGTCAAAGCTCTGTGCACGGCGTGTACCGAACTCGGCAACGGCAGTTCCCTTTGCGGCACGGACAAGGCGATTTGCCTTGGTAGCAATAAGACTTTGATGATTCATACACATCAAAAGAACCGTTTCTAAAAGCTGCGCTTGTACCACAGGACCGCGAACCTTGATAACAGGTTCGTTAGGGAACACGGGAGTACCCTCCGGAACAGACCATATATCACAGGCAAATTTGAAATTTCTCAAATACTCAACAAATTTCTGTGAAAATCCGTTTTCTGTAAGATACTGCAAATCATCTTCTGTAAATTTAAGATTTTTAATATACTCAATAATCTGTGAAAGACCTGCAAAAACTGCAAATCCCCCTTTATCGGGAACTTTACGGAAAAACAAATCAAAATATGCAATTTCGTTCTGTTTTTCACTCTCTACCCAGCCGTTAGCCATTGTAAGCTCATAAAGCTCGGTCATTAACGATAGCTTTCTGTCAAGAGATGTATTTTTCATTATAACACTTCCTTATACTGTTTATATTTTAACAAGGTTTTGCGTAAAAGTCCATATAAAATTGTTGATTGATAATAAAAATTGGTATATAATAATTTTATATTAAAAATTGAATTGATATAACTTGAAAAATAAAATGAAAGGAACGATACCGCACATAAAAAGCTGTTTTTATTGGCTCTTTGTGCGAATTTTTGTATCGCATGGCGATTTTATGAATTTTAATGAACTTATTTTAAAAAGAGAAAGCTGTAGAAATTACAACGGCGAAGAGGTCAGTACTGATTTGATTTTGAAATGTGTTGACGCGGCGCGGCTTGCCCCCTCCGCCTGCAATTCACAGCCTTGGAAATACTATATTGTAAATACCAAAGAGAATGCAGAAAAAGTTCGTCAATGCGTTCAGATTAACGGAGCGAATAAATTCACCGAAAAATGCCCTGCATTTGTAATCGTTACGGAAAAAGAAGCTACATTAAAGCCCCATGTTGTCGAAATAATTAAAAACAGACAAAAATGGGCAGAAAATGACATCGGCATCTCCGTTGCCCACTACTGCCTGCAAGCCGCTGATTCAGGACTTGGAACCTGCATTATCGGTATGGTTGATGAAACTAAACTTTGTGAATTTTTTGAAATTGACGGGAAGGTTCGCCTGGTTATTGCTACGGGGTATTCCGCTGACGAAGCGCCGAGAAATAAATTAAGAAAAAATTTAGATGATATTTGTACTGTTATATCATAAATACGAGGCGGAATAAGTCGCCGAGTACTGTGTTACAATGTTCTCCGAAATACTCAAAATCTTTGATTTTGTAAGTATTTCGTGAGGTTATTATAGAACAAGAAAATGACTCCTTCTGAAAACAGAGGGAGTCAAGTTTTATTATATAAAATTATAATCTTACAGAAATGCCGTTATCCTTTAAATAATGCTTTAAATCCATAATTGGGATTTCATTAAAATGAAAAAGCGATGCAGCAAGCACTGCGTCTGCCTTGCCTTCGTTAAAAGCGTCAAGAAAATGGGATTTTGCGCCTGCACCGCCCGATGCAATTACAGGAACTCCTACGCATTCAGAAACTGCACGGTTAAGCGCATTATCATAGCCCTGCTTTTGACCGTCGCAATCCATACTTGTGAGAAGTATTTCTCCTGCGCCCCTTTTCACGGCTTCTTCCGCCCATTTTACCGCGTCAATACCCGTTGGTATTCTGCCGCCGTTGAGATAAACCTCCCAGCCGTTACCGCTGCGTTTTGCATCAATAGCGCACACAACGCACTGACTGCCGAATTTATAAGCCGCCTCGTTTATAAGGTCGGGATTACGCACCGCCGCTGAATTTACCGAAACTTTATCTGCCCCTGCGCGAAGAATCTCTTTAAAATCTTCGACGGTACGGATACCGCCGCCAACAGTAAATGGGATAAAAATGTTATCGGCAACCTGACGGACAATTTGAAGCATTGTACCCCTGCCCTCATGCGTTGCGGTTATATCAAGAAGCACAAGTTCGTCTGCACCCTTTTTATTGTATTCAATTGCACATTCCACCGGGTCACCGGCATCACGGATATTGACAAAGCTTACGCCCTTTACCACTCTGCCGTTTTTAACATCAAGACAAGGTATAATCCTTTTTGCGTACATTATTCTGCCTCCATTGATGCGAAATTACGAAGTATTTGAAGTCCCACATCACCGCTTTTTTCGGGGTGGAACTGCGTTGCGAAGATATTGCCTTTACCGACCGCTGAATGAAAATCAATGCCGTAATTGGTAACTGTGGCAATGTCCTTTTCATTTTCGGCTTCAAGATAATAAGAATGAACAAAATAAACATATGAATTGTCGGGAATACCTTTAAAAAGGCTATCTTTTTGTTTTATTTCAATTGAGTTCCAACCGATATGAGGAATTTTAAGACCCATATCAGACGAAAATTTTCTGATTCTTCCCTTTAAAATGCCCAAGCCTTCAACATTGGGAGATTCTTCAGACTCTTCAAAAAGCAACTGAAGCCCAAGGCAGATACCCAAAAACAGCTTACCGCTTAATGCGTTCTGTTTTATTGTATCTGTCAAGTTTTTAGCACGCATTGAATTCATTGCGTCGCCGAACGAACCAACGCCCGGAAGCAATATTTTATCACAGGTATTGATTATTTCGGGATTATCGGTTATTACACTTTCAGCACCGATAAAATCAAGAGCTTTTTTCACGCTCTGCAAATTACCTGCGCCATAGTCAATTATTCCTATCATTTGTTTCATTCCTTGAAAAATAATATTGCTATTTTAGCACAGTAAAGCGAGAAAATCAATAGCTATACAAAAGAAAAAGGCGGTAAAGAACCGCCTTTAATATATTTGTTAATCGTTGCCGTCGCCAGTCAAATCATCAAGACTTATAAGCACTCCGCTGTCGCCCATAACGGTAGGAAGCTCGCCATTCCACTTGCTCCACTTAATATAGTTGACATAATCGGGAGATTCTGCAAGAGCCTCTTGAATAAGCTTAATGCTTTCAGCTTCAGCCTGCGCCTGTGTGATTTTCTGTTGCGCTTCAACTTCAATGCGGGCTAAATCCTGTTCAGCTTTAAGAGCATTCTGCTGCGCTGTCTGTTTAGCTTCAACAGCCGCATTAAATTCTTCAGAGAAATCAAAATTCACAATATTAAATATTTCAACTGCAATGCCATATTGAGTAATTTTCTCTGCAAGAGCGTCTTTAATCTGATCGCCGACTGTCTGACGCTTTGTAATAAGCTCTTCTGCTGTGAATTGAGCTGTAACAGCTTTAATACTCTCCTGAATTGCGGGAACAATAATTACAGAGCCGTAATCTGTGCCGACATTCTGATAAAGATTTGCGGAGGACTCACTGTTTACATGGAAGTTGACAGCAACAATATATGAAATAATCTGCAAATCCTTTGAAGAAGCTGTTCCGTCTGCCTCAATTTTCTGTGTACGGTTATTCATTTGCACAACGCTCTGAACAAACGGTACTTTGAAATGCAAGCCCTCGTTGAGAGCATTATTTTCAACCGCACCGAAGGTAAGCACAACGCCTGTGTGACCTGCAGGAACAACCGTAAAGCAAGTAAGCGCAACGCCAACAAGCAAAACTGCACAAACGGCAATAACAACAATTTTTACAATTTTTTTAGAATTTTTCATAGTAATTCACATATCCTTTCAGAACATAAACAGCAATTCCTTGTTACTGTTTTCACAATTGTTCTACAAATAAAGGATATCATATGAGTAAATACTTGTCAATAATTTGATAAAAAAATGTCATAAATTGTAGTTTTAATCCATATTTTTTGATTTACGGCGAATAACTTCGTGATAATCAATATATGCTTTTCATTGACTTTTACCAAGAATTGCTTTAAAATTGAAAGTGACGGAGGTAAGTCAAAATGAATAAACTTTTAAATAAAAAAGGCTTCATCAGCGATATGGACGGCGTTATTTACCACGGCAATCAGATTTTGCCCGGTGTTGCCGAATTTGTAAACTGGATGATTGATAACGATAAAAAATTTGTATTTTTAACCAACAGTCCGGAAAAGACACCACACGAATTGAGTATGAAGCTTGAAAGAATGGGGCTTAAAGTATCAGCCGACCATTTCTACACAAGCGCTATGGCTACGGCGGCTTTTTTAAGCAGTCAAAAGCCTGACTGCACCGCTTATGTTATAGGTGAAGCGGCGCTTACAAAGGCACTTTATGACCTTGGAATTTATATGAACGATGTAAATCCCGATTATGTAGTTGTGGGAGAAACGAGAACTTATAATTTTGAAAAAATTGAAAAGGCTATTGAGCTTGTAAACAACGGCGCAAAGCTTATCGGTACAAATCCCGACATTACAGGTCCCACGGAAAAAGGCGTTATGCCTGCAACGGGTTCACTTATAGCTCCCATTGAAATTGCAACAGGCAAAAAGGCATATTTTGTTGGCAAACCCAATCCGTTAATGCTTCGCCACGGGCTTCGCAAACTGGGTTGTCACAGTGAAGAAATCGCATTTATCGGCGACAGAATGGACACTGACATCATTGCAGGTATTGAGTCAAATGTTGACACTGTACTTGTGCTTTCCGGCGTAACATCAATGAGCGATATTGATTTATTCCCCTACCGCCCCCACTATATTCTTGACGGTGTAGGAGATATTTTGAAGAAATAGTTTATTTGTACCTATGCACAGTTGAATATAAATAAAACAGCACTAAAAAGGCAGTTTTTCATTTGCAAGAATGCTTTTTTAGTGCTAAATTTTAATAATATACCTTATTTATCAGCAAAGTGACTTTCTTATTTATTTGGTTAAAAAATCTGTTCTAATAAATATTGAATATTAAAATAATGAAAAATGAATAATACAAGAAAAAATCCATCCTCTTACGAGAACGGATTTTTCTTGGTGGGCAGGGGTGGATTCGAACCACCGAAGTCGTCGACGGCAGATTTACAGTCTGCTCCCTTTGGCCACTCGGGAACCTACCCATATTATATTCAAAAAAATGGAGCTGGTGGACGGACTCGAACCCCCGACCTGCTGATTACAAATCAGCTGCTCTACCAACTGAGCTACACCAGCGTCTTAACGCTTGGATATAATACCATACCAAATACAAATAGTCAAGAGTTTTTTGAAACTTTTTTAAAAAAATTTGTATTTTTTTGTTTTTTCGGAATTCTGATTGATAAATATATAACTATTATTGACGGAGATTGTTAAATATGTTAATATCTTACCTGTATATAATATGTATTTAATAAATTAAAGGAGTATGAATATGTTAATTCCGATTTTATTACTGATTGTAGGGTTTGTATTGCTCATAAAGGGCGGCGACTGGTTTGTTGACGGCGCTACGGGTATTGCCCGCCGTTTCCATCTACCCGAAATTCTTATCGGCGCTACGGTTGTTTCAATCGGCACAACACTTCCGGAGGTTATGGTTTCATCGGGCGCGGCTGTTCAAGGCAGCGGTTCAATCGCTTACGGTAATGCAATCGGCTCGGTTATTTGCAACACTGCATTGATTGCGGCGCTTACAGTTGCTGTTAAGCCCGGTCCTGCCGCAAGAAAGAGCCTTACAATGCCCGTTGCTTTCTTCTTCGGTTCAGCGCTTATTTATTGCTTAAGCGCTTATGTATTCGGCACATTCTCACGCATAACAGGTATAATTTTACTTGCTGTTTTTGCAGTTTATATGGTTACAACCGTATTGAGAATGAAAAAGAGCGCGGCAACACTTGAGGTTGTTCAGACAGAGGAATTTTTAGGTGCGCTCACAAGCGAGGCAGAGCTTGAAGCTCAAAGCGGTGAGGATTATGTTGTTGAGTCAAAAGAAAGCGGAACAAAAGACAGTCTGCTTAAAGATATTATCTTATTGATTGTAGGCGCTGTGCTTATTGCCATCGGCGCTGATTTGCTTGTAGACAACGCTACTATTATTGCAGAGGGTTTAGGCGTTTCAGAAAAGGTTATCGGTCTTACAATTGTTGCTCTCGGAACATCGCTGCCAGAACTTGTAACTGCAATTACTTCGCTCGCAAAGGGTCACGGTTCGCTTTCGCTCGGCAATGTTATCGGCGCTAACCTCTTCAATCTTGTACTTGTAAGCGGTATGGCTGTTACAATCAATCCTTTCCCCGTTCCTGTTGCAGGAATGATTAACGGAATTAACTCCTCACTGCTGATTGACATTCCCGTAATGCTTGCAGTTATGCTTATTCTTACTGTTCCGACGCTTATTAAGCAAAAGCTTTCACGCTGGCAGGGAATTTTACTTCTCGGCATTTACGCGGCATTCTGCGTAGTACAGTTTGTTCTATAATCATGTAAAACATAAAGGAGTATTTTTTACAATGCTCCTTTTATTTTGCTGTTTTTGAGAAATACAATATATCAAGGAGTAATTCATATGAAATTGCAGGGTTTGGAGCCTCAAAGAGTTTTGAGATATTTTGAAGAAATTTGCAGTATTCCCCACGGTTCTGAAAATATGAAGAGCATTGCCGATTACTGTGTAGAATTTGCAAAATCGCATTCGCTTGAATACAAAAGAGATTTGGCTGACAATGTTATAATCTATAAAAAAGCTTCTTTCGGATATGAAAATGCAGAGCCGATAATTTTGCAGGGACATCTTGATATGGTTTGTCAGCAAACAGAGGACAGAAATATAGACTTTCTCGCCGATGGGCTTGACATTTATACTGACGGTGATTTTGTAAAGGCGCATGGCACAACCCTTGGCGCTGACAACGGAATTGCGGTGGCAATGGTGCTGGCAATTCTTGAAAGCAATGAATACAAGCACCCTCGCATTGAGGCTGTTTTTACTGCAGACGAAGAAATAGGTATGGTAGGTGCAACAAAGCTTGATATGAGCCTGCTCACAGCCAAGAAAATGATAAATATTGACTCTGAAGCCGAAAGCGCCGTAACGGTATCCTGTGCCGGCGGAAGTGATTTTGAAGTTGAATTGCCTGTCAGCCGTGTAAATAAGCAAGGAACAGAGGTTACGGTTGTTCTTAAAGGATTGAAAGGCGGTCATTCAGGCATTGAAATAGACAAAGGCAGAGTGAATGCAAATCTGCTTGCAGGCAGATTTTTAAATCATATGGCAAGCTGTACCGATTTTGATATTATTTCTGTTGACGGCGGAGACAAAGGAAATGCTATTCCGCGCATTTGCAAGATACGACTTTGCGTTGATGATTCCGACGAATTTGTTCAAGAAGCAAATGAATATCTTGAAATAATCAAAAATGAGATTTCGGAACGGGAAAAGGACTTTATGAGCATAGTCACAGCAGGCCAAAAAGCTGAATTCAGTGTATTTGCAGACGAAATTAAAAATGCAGTAATTTATGCCTTAACCTGCGTGCCGAACGGCATTATTGAAATGAGCGCAAGTATCAGCGCGCTTGTTGAAACCTCGCTGAATTTGGGAATTCTTGTAACAGACAGCGAAAAACTTGTAACAGACAGCGAAAAAATAATAATGCTTTTCACCTTGAGAAGCAACAAAAAATCCGCTCACACTGCACTTGAAAATAAGCTTAAAGCATTTTTCAGCGTACTCCCCTGTCACATCAAGACTTCAGGACATTATCCGCCTTGGGAATTCAAGGAAAATTCAGTTCTTCAAAAGCTTTATATTGATACATACAGGGAATTCACAGGTGTTGAGCCTAAAGTAGAGGCAATTCACGCAGGACTTGAATGCGGTATATTTTATTCAGCGATTGACGGACTTGACTGCATTTCAATAGGTCCCGACCTTTTTGATGTTCACACGGTAAATGAAAAAATGAGTATTTCTTCAACCAAAAGAATTTTTAATGTTTTGATTGCGCTGTTGGAAAAGTGCTTATAAACTAATATTCTCAAAGGCTGTTGCATAAATGTGACAGCCTTTTTGCTTTTTATCTTCGTTGACAAAATATGGTGAATATGCTAAAATTTTTATATAATAGTATTAGTATGTTTTTTCGGTTCAATAATATTTTCGAGGTGCAACCTTAATGAATAAATATAAATTTTCAGTTCAGACTGATATGGAAAAATTCAATGAATTTTCTGAAAAAAACGGAGGTTCGATATATCAAACCTCTTATTGGGCAGAGGTTAAAAATGCCTGGACTCCGTCTTATTATATGGGATATGACGAAAACGGCACGGCAGTTCTTTCCTGTCTTTGCCTTGAACGCAACGTAAAAGTCGGCAGACTTTGGTATTGCCCCGACGGCTTTGTCTGCGATTTATCCAATGAAGAATTAGTTATTGAATTCTGCGATTTTATGAAATCGGAAATGAAAAAACATAAAATCTGCGCTATGGTATGCGATCCACTTGTTGTTGAAAAGCTTGACGGTGAAAAATGCGACACATCAGCTGTAACTTCAATGATAAAAGGAGGATTTGAGATTAACGCTGATAAGAATTTTTACATTGTTCAGCCTGCAATCACAATTAATTCGCCCCTTAAAGACAGCGCGCCGGAAGCTTTTTTGAAAAAATGTGAAAAGGGCGTCCGTCACGGCTTAAAAGCGGCGGCTGACGGTCTTTTATATGTTGAAAGCTATAATAATATAACATTGCCGCAGCACCCCGAAAAGCTTGATGAATTTTTCAGCGTTATGACAGAAACGGCTGACAGAACCGAGTTTATTCAGCGTGATAAAAACTATTACAAGACAATTATTGCAGCTCTTAACGGCAAGGCTGTTATGGACTTTATTTACTGCAATCAGCAAAAACGAAAAGAATACTGTACAGAACTGAACAGCAAAAAATCAGATCTTGAAGACAAACTCGCAGAGCTTGAAAATGCTGATAAAAAGAATAAAAAGGAAATAGCATCGGTTAAAAAAGAGCTTGACGGCATTAACACAACTCTTGCCAGAAACGAAAAAGCCGACAAAGAGCTTTTTGAAAAATTCGGCGATAATGTACCCGAAAAGCTTTGTCTGGCAGTTGGCATTACCTCTCGATTCGGCAAAACTGCAATTTGTCTTTACGGCGGAACGAGGAATGTTTTGAGAAACACACTTCGCCCCACTCATTTTCTTAACTGGACAAGAATTGAAAAGAGTATTGAAAGCGGTATTGAAACACACGATTTGGGCAGAGTTACAGGCGACCCGCACGATGAGAGCAATCCCCTTTTCGGTCTTGCAAAATACAAAATGAGCTATAACGGACAGCTTACCGAATATGTCGGCGATATGTATTTAATCAGCGACAAATTCACATTCATGCTTTTCAGAAAGCTTTTACCAAAGGTTAAAAAGATTAAAAACACAGTTCTTAAAAAGCATATAAAGGAACAGACCGTTAGCAAGAGTAAGGCGGAATAAATATGTATCAGTTTAAATCAGATATTCCCGAATATGAATTCACTGCATTTGTTGAAAAATCATCATTTGCGACAATTCAGCAGACGGCGGAATGGACAAAATTAAAAAGCAATTGGAAAAGCAGTTTTTGCGGAATATATAAGGATGACAATATTGTCGGCGCAGCAATGATATTGATGCGTACACTTATGCCCGGATTTACTTACGCTTACTGTCCGCGAGGTCCGATTATGGATTTTTGCGACGGCGAGGCAGTGAATGCATTTGCCGAAGGCGCAAGGGAATACTGCAAATCACAGGGCGTTTATCTTTTAAAGATTGACCCCACTGTTGCAGTGGGCAAAACCCTGCCCGATATACCGAGAGAAAAATATTTTGACCCATTTGATTTGGAAAAGGGCAAAACAGAATTTGATAACATTGTAAAAAGCGGATTTCGGCACAAGGGCTTCGGCAAAAGTCTTGACTCTGCAACCCAGCCAAGATACAATGCGTTAATTCCTTTAAAAGACAGTGAAGGCAATCCCCTCACAGCACCGCAGTTTAAGAAGAATTACAAGCAAAAGCTTCGCAAATATTTAGGTAATTTTCAGACTGCACGCGGTCTTTACTATGAAGACGCAGAGCATACAAACGAAAACATTGCACTTTTCAAAAAGATTTTAAGCAACACAGAGGCAAGGCAAAATATATCCTTGAGAAATGAAGAATACTTTAATCTGCTTGCAGAAGCGTTCGGCGACAAGGCATTTTTTGCCTTTGAAAAATGTGATGTAAACACATATATTGAAAATCTTGAAAAAAGATATGAAAAAGAACCGGAAAACCGTGAAAAGCTCACTGAACAATTGGCAGACGCTAAAAAGGTTTTGTCAGAACGGGGCGAGAAAATTCCTCTCGCGGCATTGCTTACAGTTTATCCGCCAAACAGTGAGGGCGTAAAAATCGCTGAGTATTTATATGCCGGCTCTGATCTAACGGTTTTCTCGTCATTCTGCGCTACTCTTTGCGGACTTTGCGCACAGTGCATATACTGCGCTGAAAAAGGCTGTGAATTTCTTGATTTAGGCGGTGTACCGGGCACATTTGACGACGGACTTTATGATTTTAAAGCTCCATTCAATCCGATAATTGTTGAATATGCAGGTGAATTTGATTTGCCCATAAGCAATTCAAAATATGCAATTATGGAAAAAGGCTTACCGATTTTGAAAAAAGGATACTTAAAAATAAGAAAGCTTATAAAAAGATAAAATCCCGATTATTCGGGATTTTTTCATCTCAAAACAAAGCCCTGCACCGTTTAGCGTGATGTCCTTAACGGACAATCACGCAACGAAATAAATCCACTATGTGGATTTATGAAATACGCCTACGGCGTGTGAAATATTGCTGCGCAATGCGAAATGCCTGCGGGCATGAGTGGATTTATTTCATTTCATATTCGGGTTTACCCGAATATTCCACAATGAGCTTCGGCTCATTATTTCACATTTTGCATTAGCAAAATATTTCACTAAAATGCAAAATCACCGTAGACTCATACTAAAAGTCTACGGTGATTTTTTTGCAAGTAGAAGGATAAAGAGAAGTTTTTCTCTGTCGGTTTATTGCAAGTTTCGTTTTTGTGTTACAAAAGCATGTTCAACTTATCCGCTAAGGACAACAGCCTTTGGTACAGGGCAAATTTTAATTTACTTAAATTATTCAGCCTTTTCTTCTTTTTTCTTATGGAAAAGAATCTTATCAACAGGGAAGTAAAGGAAGAACTGAATTGCGCCGCAGCATGCGCCGGAAATAGCCATAGCAGCGTCAGCAGAACCAAGAAGTCCTGTAAAGAGAGGAATAAGCTTTGTTGAGAGCCAAGCTGAGAAAATGATGAGCGCGATTGTAAACACTATGTAAATAGGCAATGTAACAGCGACATTTGCGTCTGAGTTAAAGGTTTTCTCTCTGTTAATGAAGAAAGAAACGATTTGTGCAATAATGTTACTTACATTAGCGGCGATAAACACGCCAAGACCTAATACAAGACCTGTTTCTGCATCAATTGAAGATTTAAAGATGCCCCAAATATCGTATGCTTTCTGCTCAAACTCATCGCTCATAAAAAGCTTAATGAGCAACGGAAAGAATGTCTGAATAACAAATGCGCCGAGGCTTACCACGATGAACTTAATGAACTGCCATAAGGTTTCAATGCCCTTGCCCTTTGAGGCAGCAGCTTTGTCAATGTCTTTTAATGCCATAATAAATTTTCTCCTTTTTTGTCAAAACTATAAATAAACTATACCATAAATATCGCTAATAGTCAACACAAAAAACAGCGGAGATGCACTCTCCACTGTTAATAAAGTTTATTATCGGGCATAAGATTTTACAAATTCTTTTGCATCATCTAAATTCCCGATAAATGTTGCTGACAAAGGGAAATACTCTGTAACCGTTTTGCCGTTGAAGTCACATTCGGCAACAATATTTAAGTATAAATTCTCCATACCGCTGTATTTTTCATCGGCAAATGCAATTCGGCTCTTTACCGTCAATACATCTCCTTTTTTCAATTCTATTGGAAGAGCCTCTGTTAAACTTCCCTTTGCTTCATCATTAACAAAAGCTTCCGCACCGTAAAATTCAAGAAAATCATTGAATTTGAAAGACTTTACAATGGTATCTTCAATTGCTTCAGCTGAAAAAGGATAATCCGTTTCATTGTACCCTGCAAATGATTGCGGAAAGACATAAACCGGCATATTGCGTTGCGACAAAGCATGTTCAACCTCATCAAATTTGTAAAACGTATTTTCTATCGGCACCGGAAACTCGATTTCAACTTCACTGTTGTTTACAGACAATTTCATAGAATCAATTTTTACGTATTCAGTCGCCGAAAAGCAATGAACCCCCAGAAGAATTACATATTTTTCTGCTATTTTTTTATTTTTAATACTTTCAAATGTATCATTTGAAAATGTCACATTTAAATATTCGGTATTAATTCCTTCAGCAGAAATAAATTCTATTTCAGGATTTTTTTGAGATGAAGTGACATTCATATTAAAGCTGAATTCGTTTGCCGAATACGAACGATAAAGATTGTACCGTATCAATTCAGGATAAAATTCAACCTGTACTGTTTGATTTTTACACGAATTAAACCCTAATACTAATACCATAATCAAAAAAACAGAACATATTTTTTTCATTTAACTCACCATTTTGCCCATGTACCTGAATCACCTGAAGCAGAATATAATACTGCTGCGTACGGTTCACCATAAGGTATTGCTAATTCTCTTGTTTCTTTATTAGTACCATCTGTACGCTGTCTTATAATTTTCATCCGATAGAAGTTATAACATACATGCATTTTGTAATATCCTGTTTTAGATGTTTGAGGAATTGTTGCTTGAATACTGCTTGAAATCTGATATTCCCGACCAGTTGTTTTTGTAACTCCATATCCTAATCCAACACTTGCCTTTATCATGTCACCTATACCTGCCTCTGCACCAGTATTAACGCTAAAAGAGTTGGCAGTTTCACTTTTATATGTTTGTGCAATTGTAAAAGATAAATTCTTACTACCTGTATCCTTTTTATGATAAATAGGCATTGTAAGATTTAAACCTGTAAGCACATACCAATTAGCGGATGTTTCTTTATAACAATGGTAATCATAATATCTTATAAGTCCCCAATATCTCGCTACACCTATATATTTATATGTATATGTATCTGTAGCCAATAAACTTATTGAATCACCTTCATTAAAATTTACTTCTCTACCAATTTCAATTTCTTCAATTTCTGGAATTTCTAGAATGTATCCGTCATATGGTTCCACATCTCCAGCAAAAGCACTAACACTGAAAGACAAACAAACTATTACAGTCAACAAAATACATATAACTTTTTTTAACATAAAATTGTACCTCCAAAATTTTGTAAAATTATTAATATTAACTATAATTACAACAAATATTTTTCACTTCAAAAAGTTATCAGTTGCACTAACAATTATGCCACATTAGAATCACCCCATTACTCATAAAATATATTAAATCAACTTTGAATTTGTCTGTACAACAATATAAGTCGTGGCAAAAATATATTTTGTAACATAATAATGTAAGCGTCAAACAATTTCTACTTTTTGAATAAAATATAGGTGTTGTTTTTATTAATAATGCACAATTATAGATTTTAGAAGTACACTCTGTATAATATTTATTGATTAAAACACATTAAATCACATGATAATGACAGAATTTCTTAAAAATATTACAAGCTTATTATATTATTTCGCCAAAAATTTGTCAACAAATAACGGCGGAGAAGCAATCCCCGCCGTTGTTTTTAATATTTATTAAGATATTCGTCGAGTTCCCACTGTGAAACTCTTGTTGAATAATCTGCCCATTCTTTCTTTTTACCTGCAAGATATTTATTGAAAATATGGTCGCCGAGAATTTCGCGTGCAAATTCGCTGTTTTCAAATTCCTTTGTTGCTTCGCGAAGAGTGCTTGGCAAATTCTCAATTCCCTTTGCTTTACGCTCTTCGGCAGACATATCAAAAATATTTGTAGTAATTCCTTCCGGAGCTTTCATACCTTTCTTTATACCGTCAAGACCCGCGGCAATGCAAAGTGCCATTTCAAGATACGGGTTGCATGAGGGGTCAGCTGAACGAAGCTCAACACGGGTTGCCATACCTCTTGCAGCAGGAACACGGATTAAAGCCGAACGGTTTGATGCCGACCAAGAGATATAAACAGGAGCTTCAAAGCCGGGAACAAGTCTTTTATATGAGTTTACAAGAGGATTTGCGACGCAGGTAATCGCCTTAACATGATGAAGCACGCCTGCGATAAACTGATATGCAGTATCTGAAAGTCCGTATTTATCATCGGGGTTATAAAATGCGTTTTTACCGTCTTTCATAAGAGAAAGATTGGTGTGCATACCGTTGCCTGCAATACCGTAAACAGGCTTTGGCATAAAGGTTGCGTGAAGCTTATTTCTTCTTGCGTAGGTTTTAACAACATGCTTAAAGGTAACAACCTTATCGGCAGCCTCGAGAGCCTCGGCAAACTTAAAATCGATTTCGTGCTGACCCTCGGCACACTCGTGATGAGAAGCTTCAATTTCATAATCCATTTGCTGAAGCGCTACGCATATATCATTACGGCACTGCTCACCGTCATCGGCAGGACCTATATCGAAATATCCTACTGCATCATTGGTTTTGGTAGTTGCTCTGCCATGCTCGTCAAGCTTAAAGAGGAAAAATTCGCACTCGGGACCCACATTGATTGAATATCCCATTTCTGCGGCTTCTTCAATAACCGAACGAAGTACATGACGTGGGTCGCCCCTAAAGGGAGTTTGTTTATCAGCACCGTAAACATCGCAGATTACACGTGCAGTTCCCTCTTTCCACGGAAGAATTGTAAAGGTGTCAAGGTCGGGCTTTAAGAACATATCAGACTCGTCAATGCGGACAAAGCCCTCAATTGAAGATCCGTCAAACATTTGACCCTCTGAAAGCACCTTTTCAAACATATTTTCGGTAATTGCAATGTTTTTCATCTGACCGAAAATATCGGTAAACTGCAAACGCAAAAATTTGATTTTCTTTTCTTTGGCAATTTGAAGAATATCTTCAACTGTGTAGCTCATCGGAGTTACCCCTTTCAAAATAATTACCTTATTTAACTTTTATATTGTACCATTGATTTTAAAGATGTCAATAAAATTGCACAATCTTATATTACATTATATTTTTAAATGTATTCTTTTATTTCATCGGGAGTTATTACGCCCTTTTCGGTAATGAATGCGGTGATAAGGCTACGGTCAGTCACATCAAAGGCAGGATTCAGTGTTTTTGCAGTTTTGGGTATCATAGGATTTTTATACCACATCTCCCCTATTTCACTGCCGTTTCGCAATTCGATTGTTATATCGCCGCCTGTTTTGATATTTTTATCAAAGGTTGAAAAAGGCATACAAACATAAAAAGGAATTCCGTAATATTTTGCGAGAATTGCAACGCCGCTTGTGCCGATTTTATTTGCCGTATCCCCATTTAATGCCACACGGTCACAGCCCACAAGCACAGCGTCAACAAGTCGATTTTTCATAATATATGACGCCATATTGTCGCATATTACAACAGTGTCAACGCCTGCGTCACAAAGCTCAAAAGCTGTAAGACGCGCGCCCTGCAAAAGCGGTCTTGTTTCATCTGCATAAACCTTTAAATTATGCCTATGCTCTTTAGCTATGTAGACAGGCGAAAGAGCTGTGCCGTATTTTACGGCGGCAAGTCTGCCTGCGTTGCAGTGTGTAAGAACCGAGTTACAGTTTTTAAGCATTTCTGCACCGTATTCACCGATTTTACGGCAAACTGCAATATCTTCGTTAAGCAATTCAAGAGCCTTCGCAGTGAGAACCGATTTAAAATTTTCTACCGTACAGCTTTCTGCGGTTTCAACCATTTTATCTGCCGCCCATTTTAAATTCACCGCTGTTGGTCTGCATTTTATAAGGCTTTCAGCATAATTTTTAAGTTCTGCAAAAAGTCCGTCATAAGAACAACCGTTACTTTTATTTATAAGAACTGCAAGACTTATCGCCGTGAAAACACCTATTGCCGGCGCTCCGCGAACCTTTAAAAGCTTAATTGCATTGTAAATTTCGCTGAAATCATCGGTAGAAATCTCTTTATATTCATTTGGCAAAAGCGTTTGATCAATGAACACCGCTTTGTTATTTTCGGTATCAAAGCCTACGGTTGCGCCGTTTAAGAATGACATTAAAATTCACCTAAAATCTTCATAATAAGCGTTTGCATTTCTTTGCTTTTTTGTTTACCTATGGTAAGCACTTCTTCCTCGGTAAGCCGTTCGCCCGAAAGTCCTGCGGCTTTATTTGAAACAAGTGAAAATCCGAGGACATGCATACCGCAATGATTAGCGGCGATTACCTCTTGAACTGTTGACATACCTACGGTATCGGCGCCCATTACACGAAACGTTCTGATTTCGGCAGGCGTTTCATAAGACGGACCTGTACAGCCGATATAAACACCCTGCTGTAAATTCATATGTAATTCATCTGCACATTTTAACGCAATTTCACGAAGCTTCGGGTCATAGGCAAAGGACATATCGGGAAAACGCACACCAAATTCTGCATCATTTGCACCGATAAGGCAATTCCTTCCTGTAAAATTGATATGGTCGGTAATAAGCATAATATCGCCCACGCTGAAATTCTCGTTAATTCCGCCTGCAGCATTGGTTACAACAAGCTTTTCAACACCCATTTTACGCATAACGCGAATAGGCATTACAACGCTTTCCGTGGGATAGCCCTCATACAAATGAATTCTGCCCTGCATACACATAACATTTTTACCGCTAAGCGTGCCGAAAATAAAGCGGCCGATATGCCCCGGTGCTGTAGAAACAGGAAAATTCGGAATATCAGCATAATTGACATATTGAGGATTTTCAATTTTTTCACCTAACGAGCCTAAACCGCTGCCGAGGATTATACCGATTTCATATTTTCCGCTGACTTGGGACTGAATATATTCAACTGCTTTTGTAATCATACGCTTTGCACCTCTTTTTCGACTTCACGGACAAGACGGCTTACCTCTGCGCCGATTTTTTCCACATCTATTGTAGTAAATTCTCCGTTTTTATAAAGCACATTGCCGTCAACCATAGTAAGCACTACATCGCTTTTATTGGCTGAATAAACAAGGTTGTTAAGCACATCAAAATCGGGGTACATATTGGGTTTATCAAGGTCAATAACAATTAAATCTGCCTTACAGCCTTCTTTTATTACACCGCAGTCGGTTCTGCCCTGCGCCTTATAACCGTTGACAGTTGCCATTTTATAAACATCTTGAGGTGTGATTATATCGGCACGGTTTTGTATTCCCTTAGGAAGAATTGCCGCAAGATACATTTCACGCATAATATCAAGTCCATTATTGCTTGCGGCAGAGTCAGTACCGATACCCACATTGACACCCTTTTCAAGCATTTTGTAGGTATTGCAAACACCGCTGCCCAGCTTTAAATTGCTTGCAGGGCAATGCGCGACCGTTGCGCCCTTTTCAGCAAAGATTTCAATATCATCATCCTCAACCCACACGCAATGCGCAAGAATCGCAGGGCTGTCAAGCGCACCTGCATCTGCAAAAAGCCTTGCAGGTGTTTTACCGTATTTTTCTTTGCAGGCGTCATGCTCCGATTTAGTTTCTGACAAATGGATATGATTGATTTGTCCCCTGCCCTTGGTGTACTCGCCGAACTGCTCAATAATTGAAAGATTATTTGTGTATTCAGCGTGCAGGCTCATATCAATTTTAATTCTGCCGTTTTGGGTGTTATGATATTTTTCAGTAAGATATACGCCCTCTTGAAAACGGTCGTTTTTTTCAATGTTTTCATCGGCAAATGAAACTATTGACCTACCGAAATTGATTTTCGCACCGCTTTCAATTACAGCTTTCATTACGCCGTCGCCAAAGAAATACATATCAGTAAACGATGTAGTTCCGCAGGCTAACATTTCAGCGATCGAGAGCATTGCGCCATAATATGCACGGTCGCAGTTAAGACGGTCCTCAAAGGGGAAAACACGGTCGTTAAGCCAGCTTTGCAAAGGCAGATTTTCGGCATAACCGCGAAGAAGAGTCATTGGCGAATGGGTATGCAGGTTTACAAAGCCTGCTGAAAGCAATTTTTGTTTGCCGTCATACTCGTCGCCGTAGTCTTTCTGCGGTTTTTGCGTGCCGATATAGTCGATTTTATCGCCCTCAACACCTACATACATATTATTTTGAATTTCGAGATTTTCATTGATGATTGATATATTTTTAAAAAGCATATTTCTATCCCTTTATCGAGAAAAATAATTATTCGATTGTGATTGTTTCAATGACTATATCTTCTTTAGGCTTGTTGCTGAAATAGTCGGCAGGAGCTTTAGCGATTGCGTCAACAACCTCCATCCCCTCAAAAACCTGACCGAAAACAGTGTGGCGGAAATCAAGCCACGGAGTACCGCCCATTTCTTCATAAGCTTCAATACACTCTGTGGGGAAAACACGCTCGTCTGCCATTCGCATCTGGTCAAGCATATCAGCAGGACATTCCTTTGCTTGAACAATGAAGAACTGACTTCCGTTTGTATTCGGACCGGCATTTGCCATTGAAAGAGCACCGCGAATATTGTGAAGCTCGCCTGTAAATTCATCTTCAAAAGCTTTACCCCAAATGCTTTCTCCTCCTGTACCCGTACCGTTAGGGTCGCCGCCTTGAATCATAAAATCATTGATAACACGGTGAAAAATAAGTCCGTTATAATAGCCGTTTTTAGCGTGAGTTGTGAAATTCTCAACTGCCTTAGGGGCATATTCGGGGAAAAGCTTTATTTTGATTTCACCCATACTTGTTTTAACTGTTGCTGTTAAATCGTTTTCTGTCGGTTTATTTAACTGATGAAACATTTTAATACATCTCCTATTCTACACTTTTAAGTGATTCAACCATATCAATTTTCTTTAATTTAAAGTACATAACTGAATTTACAATCATTGCAAAAGCAATTGTAAGCGCAGCGGAAATTACAACGCTGAGCCAATTTAATTCTCTGCCGAACATATAAACATCTGTTTCAACAGTAACCATAACAAACCTATGAAGAAGAATTCCCAATCCCACACCGAGAAGCGTACCGAGAAGCGTTAAAATTATGTTTTCACGGTATACATACTGTGCAAGCTCGCCGTTATAAAAGCCTAAAAGCTTGAGTGTGGCAAGTTCTCTTCGGCGCTCGCTGATATTTATATTATTCAGATTATAAATAATGACAAATGAAAGAATAGCGGCGGCAATAATCATAACAATAACGATAAAATAGAGGTTATTGATTACAATATTCATTTCACCCCGCTCCTCCTCGTTCATTGTGACCGAGTTTACACCGTTAATGCTTAAAAGTCTTGTGCTTATATCTTCGGTATTCGCATTATTTTCAGTTTTCAGCATAAGAATATTTATTTCTGCCGCTGAACTGTAAATCGACTGATAAAGATTAGGCGTCATATAAATATAATTAAAAATATAATTTTCGGTTATGCCTATTACTTTAACCTCTTTTGAAGAAGCATCAGCTTCGCTTAACCGTATAAATATACTGTCGCCGACGCTGACGCCCAGCAAATCCGCATATTTTTCGGTGATTATGACACCTTCGTTATTAAGCTTGAGCTTCGCTTCCGGATTTAACCGTTCTTGAAGCTTAACATACGAATAAAATCCGTCAACATCACGGGGAACAATAAGATATGCGTTCTTTTCATTTTCAAGATTTTTTGCACTTCCGCCGGTGCCGTAAACCATTGTCCTTGTTACCTGTGTGTATTCGCTGATGTCTGAAATATCAGAAACATTTGAAAGAAGAGTTCTGCGCTGTGACCTTGTAAGAGTTGTATCAATGCTCACCGTACCGTTGTAATTGAATACTTTTTCATACTGATTGTCCGACATAACAGAAACAGAATCTCGAATGCCAAGACCTACAAGCAACAATGCCATACATCCGCCAACGCCGAAAAGGGTCATCAGAAAACGCTTTTTATAACGGAAAAGATTTCGCATTGCAGATTTTTGACCGAAATTAAGTCTGTCCCAAATAAATGAAATTCTTTCAATAAGCGTGCGTTTTCCCGACTTTGGCGCTTCGGGTCGCATAAGGTCTGACGGAACGCTTTTTAGCTCTTTAAAGCAAGAGGCAAATGCAGCGGCAACCGTACATAAGGTTGCGGCAACGGCGGCGGTTATTGCATATTTTGCATTAAGTGTAATAACTGCATCGCCTAAATTATAATATACTAATTTATATGCCCAAACAATTAAAGACGGAATTGTATATTCGCCCAAGAACACACCTATTAAACTGCCGATCACGCTTGCAAGGAAAGCATAAAAAAGATATTTGCCTGCAATTGAAAGTCTGCTGTAACCGAGAGCCTTTAAAACACCGATTTGTGTTCTCTGCTCTTCAACCATACGAGTCATCGTTGTAAGAGAAACAAGAGCAGCAACAAGGAAGAAGATTATGGGAAAAAATGTGCCTATAGCACCTATACCCTGCGCATCGTTTTTATAGCTGACATAAGACTCTATACTGTCACGGTTAAGCACATACCAAACGGGAACCGCCATATCGGTGATTTCACGCTCTGCCTTTTCAAGAGCAGCTTCAGCGTCTGCCAGCTCATCAGTAGCGTCTTGCTTTGAGATTTCATACTGCTCTTCACCGCGTTTAAGCTCTTCTGCCACCTGTGCCAGCTGTTGCTGCGCACTTTCAAGCTGACCGCTCTCAACAACGGCTTTAAGAGCCTCAACTTCGGCTTTTTTATTTTCATATTCTTTTTTAGCGGCGTCAACCTCTTGCTGTTCGGTAATCATTGTTGCTTGGTAAGCAGAACACAGAGTTTCTGTAAGCTTATAAGCGGTTTCGGTTTCTTGAATTGCCTGCTCATCAGCATCCGGGTTATTTTTCAGCTCTTCAAGCTGCGCTTTTGCGGCTTCAAGCTCCGCGCTTGCTTTTTCAAGAGCGGCAAGAGTTTTAGCAATTTCTTTTTCGCCTTTTTCAATCTCCGCTTTAGCTTCGGCAAGTTCTTTTTCAAATGTGGGCAGATTAGCTTCTGCATTCATTATGATTTCGGTATTTTGCTCAATCCAAAGCTTGTGTTCATCATAAAGATGTTGAGCTTCAAGAATTTTCTGATAAGCCTCGGCAAGTTCAGTTTGCACGGTTATTTCTGCCGCCTCGTATTCACTGCGCGCCTTTTCAAGAAGTTCATTGCTTGTTGAACGAACCTCGCTGTATCTCACATCGCATCGGCGGTTTGAAATAGCCTTGATTTTATTCATCATATTTTCAATAAGCTTTGAATATTCCTCACTGTAACAGTCAAGCTCTTTTGCCCCCTCAACTTGAACATATATTGAGGTATACACGTTTGTAACATAAGCTTCTTTAGGAATTACAACATAACCGTCAACCGTACCGTCGCCGACAGTTGAAGTTTCCATATCTCCGTTAAGAAAATATGACGACGAGCCTACGCCGACAATTTCAAATGTATCAGCCGCAAGGGTATCAAACACACTTTCGTCGTTGCCTGTTTTAAGAGTTACAGAATCGCCGATTGAAAGCCCGGACGCTTCAAGGAATTCTTTGCTGACAAGGCATTCGTTGAATTTTTCAGGAACTTTGCCCTCGTCCACTTGAACGGAATTGAGCTTTTCGGGTGAAGCGATAACCTTTGTTACAAGCTCTTTTGAATTCACAAGGCAAAGAAAATCGGTGGTATAAGCACCCTCGGCAAATTCAACGCCTGCAATTTCGTTTATTGCTTTAAGGTCGCCGTCGGTAAGACCTAATGTACCGACAACACGAATATCCATAAGGTTTTCTTTATCGTAAATACTATCAGCAGTCATCTGCATAGCCGGCATTGAAGAGCGAATACCCGAATAAAATGCAACGCCCAATGCAACTATGAGCATAATTGAGATAAAACGGCTGAAGCTTTTCTTTATCTCTCTGCGAAAATCTTTTCTCAATGATTTAGTCATATATGCCGTTCTTCCTTTACCACTCTATCTGCTCAACGGGTGTGGGGCTGGAATTAAGAAGAATTCTGTCAACCTGTCCGTTTTTGATTTTAATAATTTTATCTGCCATAGGTGTAAGCGCCGAGTTATGAGTAATTACAATTACGGTCATACCCTTTTCACGGCAGGTATCCTGCAAAAGCTTTAAAATTGATTTACCTGTAATGTAATCGAGAGCGCCGGTAGGTTCGTCGCAAAGAAGCAGTTTAGGATTTTTGGCCAACGCTCTTGCAATTGATACACGCTGCTGTTCACCACCCGAAAGCTGTGACGGGAAATTGTCAAGACGGGCACCGAGTCCTACTTCACCCAGGATACGCTCTGCATCGGCAGATTCTTTGCAAAGCTGTGTTGCAAGCTCAACATTTTCATAGGCCGTAAGATTTTGTACAAGATTATAAAACTGAAAAACAAATCCCACATCGTCACGGCGGTATTTTGTTAATTCTTTTTCGCTGAATTTTGAAATATCAGTTCCGTCAACGGTAACAGAACCCGATGTTGCCTTATCCATTCCGCCCAAAATATTGAGTATTGTTGTTTTGCCTGCTCCCGAAGGACCTACTACAACAACAAACTCGCCTTTTTCTATTGGAAAACTGATATTATCAACTGCTTTGATTTCAACCTCGCCCATTTTATATGTTTTTACAACATCCCTTAATTCAATAAATGGCATTTTATTCTCTCCTTAAAGGTAAACAAAATTATACATTATGTATTCTAACACAAAATTTGTAATAATGCTACATATATTTCAATTTAAGTGTGTTATTTTTTAATAGTAAAAGCAAAACGAAGTGTTGATTATTCAACACTTTAGTAGTATAATGATAAGTATCATAATCAAGGAGAATAAAAAAATGCCTATAAATGATAATGACAGCAGAGTAAAACGAACCAAAAAGCTCATAAAAAAAGGTCTTGCAGAGCTTTCAAAAACAAAAAACATTACAAAAATCACAGTTAAAGAGCTTACTGATTATATTGAAATAAACAGAGGTACATTTTATCTTCATTATAAAGATATAAACGAGCTTGTTAAGGCTCTTTCAAACGAGGCTTACGATGAAATTGAAAAGTGCATAGCGGATGTTGACGCAAACCTTGTGCTTCAACACCCCCTTGTGGTTTTAGAAAAATTCTGTAAACTGATACAGGAAAATAATGAAGAATTCACAATGCTTGCAGGTGTTAACGGCGATAATGAGTTTGTAAACAGAGCAGGAAAGCTGCTCGGCGATAAGGTATATTCTCTTTTATCGGAAATCTATCCTAATATGAGTATGGAACGCTACAATATGTCTTATGAATACGTCAAATTCGGCGCGTTAGGACTTTTGAACTGCTGGCTTACACAGCATCCTGAATTAACACCGCATCAAGTTGCCGAAATGTGGCTTACTCTGCTTACAAAAGGCTTGTCCGCTATTCTTGACGATAAAATAATGGGGTATTGGAATTGACATCTTTTTTAGTAAAACTTTTTATACGGGACAGTGAAAATATTAAAAGCATTCGTGTGCGTACTGCTTACGGTACGCTTGGAAGTGTTACGGGAATTGTTCTAAATCTTATTCTTGCTGTTTCAAAATATATTGCAGGCGCATTGTCGGGCAGTATTTCGGTTACTGCAGACGCTATCAACAATTTATCTGACGCAGGCTCTTCAATAGTTTCGCTTTTCGGCGTTAAGCTTTCGGCAAAGCCTGCTGATAAAGGTCATCCCTACGGTCACGGCAGAATTGAATACATATCAGCGTCAATTGTTGCTTTTCTCGTTCTTCTTATGGGTATTGAGCTTCTTAAAAGCTCGGTTGATAAAATAATAAATCCTGTTCCTGTAAGCTTTAATGCGATTTCGCTTGCAATTCTTGTATTAAGTATTTTAGCAAAACTATGGCTTGGAATATTCAATAAAAAGCTCGGCAAAAAAATAAATTCAGCTCCTATGATGGCTGTTATGAAAGACAGCTTCAGCGATTGTCTTGCAACGGCGGTTGCCGCGGCATCAATAATTGTATCTGCCTTTTCAGACGTCAGTATTGACGGATTTTTAGGTGTATTTGTTGCAGGCTTTATTCTTCTTGCAGGCTTTAACATACTTCGTGAAACAATGGCTGAACTTTTGGGCAAACCGCCCGAAAAAGAATTTGTTGAATCAGTTGAGCAAAAAATACTGTCCTATGACTTTGTTGTCGGCGTTCACGATTTGATTATTCACGATTACGGCCCTCAAAGACGGTTTGCTTCAGCCCACGCAGAGGTTCCGTCAAATGCAAATATGATGGAATGTCACGATATAATAGACCTTATTGAGCGTGATATTTTTGCGGAGTACGGACTTTTAATTTCAATTCATATGGACCCGATTGTCGTAGATGATGAAAGAATTAACGAGCTTCGCCGTATGACCTCTGAAATTGTTAAGGGCATAAACGAAAATATGTCAATTCACGACTTCAGAGTTGTTGACGGTCCTACGCATACAAATCTGATTTTCGACTTGATTACCCCTTATCAATATGAAATGAGTAACGAGGAAATACGTAAGATTGTCGATAATAAATTGAGCAAAATAGACGAAAGATATTTTTCTGTAATTACTATTGAACACGCTTTTAACTAAAAAATAATTTTTTTGTCGATTTGCTCTTGAAAATAACACAAAATATAGTAGAATATATATGTTAAAAACATAATAATTACAGTTTTTGCGGAGGTTTAATTATGGCAGACAGAGAAATTACCACGATACCAACCGGTCCTCTCGGTATTATCGCATTACCGGGTTGCGAGGAAATGGCAGAAAAAATTGACCGTTACCTTGTAAGATGGCGTAAACAGCAGGATTCAGAACATAAAACAACGATCGCTTTTTCAGGATATGAAAGAGATACTTATATTCTTAATGTCACATTCCCCCGTTTCGGTACAGGCGAGGGCAAATGCTCGCTTCATGAATCGGTACGCGGTTATGACATTTATATTCTTATTGACCCATTTAATCACGGTGTTACCTACAAGATGTACGGTCAGACGGTTCCTATGAGTCCCGATGACCATTACGCAAACTTAAAGCGCGCAATTTCGGCAATCGGCGGTAAGGCAAAAACAATCACAGTGATTATGCCCATGCTTTATGAGGGCAGACAGCACAAGCGTTCTTCAAGAGAATCTCTCGACTGTGCAGTTATGCTTCAAGAGCTTTGTCTTGATATGGGTGTTGACAACATCATCACCTTTGACGCTCATGACGCCCGTGTTCAGAACGCAATTCCGCTTCACGGCTTTGAAAATGTATCGCCTGCCTACCAAATGATTAAAGCTCTTGTAAATAATATTGAAGATTTGAAGCTTGACAAAGAGCATACTATGATTATTTCTCCCGATGAGGGCGGAATGTCACGCTGTATGTTATATTCAACATATTTAGGTCTTGATCTTGGTATGTTCTACAAACGCCGTGACTACTCAAGAATTGTTGACGGCAGAAACCCGATTATTGAGCATCAGTTCCTCGGCTCAAATGTTGAGGGCAAGGATGTTATGATTATTGACGATATGATTTCTTCGGGCGAGTCAATGCTTGATGTTTCAACAAAGCTTAAAGAGCTTGGCGCAAACAGAGTATTTATTTTCTCTGCTTTCGGTCTTTTCAACGCAGGTCTTGAGTCATTTGACAAGGCTTACCGTGACGGACTTTTTGATAAGGTATTCACAACAAACCTTGTTTACCGTATGCCGGAGCTTAAAAAGCGTGATTGGTATTGCGAGGTTGACCTTTCAAAATATCTCTCATACATTATTGACACTCTCAACCACGATAAATCAGTAAGCAAGCTTCTTAACCCTGCTGATAAAATTGACACAATTCTTAAAAACAAGGGATATAAGGCATAAATTTAATATATAAATTAACCCCCGACGGCATTAACCGTCGGGGGTTGTTTTTGTTGCTGATTACAAGCTATTTTTCAATTTTAAGGGTTATAATTTCATAGGGCTTGAAATCAACTGTTACGGTATTATCAGCCACATTCAATTCACTGATATTATTTTCAAGCATATCACAGATATATGCTTTTTTAATATTCATACCGAATGAAATTGCGGTTGTTGTACGCTTATTGAAATATTCACATCCACGAAGAATGATAGAATTGTCATTCTCGGCTTTCTTTGCGGTTTCAAAGATTACATTTTCAGCGTCAACTGTGAAGAGTGAATATTCTTTCGGCAAATCACCCTCGCCGCCCTTTACGCAAAGCATAGGAACATTAAGGTCATAGGCTTTTTGAATTGTGCCTGCCTCACGGTAATCGCCTGCGTGGGGATAAAGCGAATATGTAAAACGATGCTCGCATTTATCAGCGTCCGGGTCGGGGAAAGTACCGCATTTGAGCATTGTAAGGCTCATAACACCGTCGTGAATTGCGTGGCCGTATTTACAGTCATTTATCAAACTTACACCGTAACCGTATTCTGACAAATCGCAGTACTTATGGGCGCAAACCTCAAAGCGAGCCGCATCCCAACTTGTATTCTTATGGGTCGGGCGTTCAACCGAGCCGAACTGAATGTCATAAGTAGCTTTATTTGTATTCACATCAACGGGGAATGCGGTTTTTAGAATTAAATGTGACTCTTTCCAATCAATGAATGTATCAAAATCAATTTTATCAACATTGTTATAGAGATAAATGCTTTGTACGATTGCGCTGTTTTTGAATTTCTTTGTGATTTTAAGTCCTGCACGCTCGCCCTCGTTGAGAATTTCAACGTTTTGAACTTCATCAGCTTCCCACGACTTTTCGGTATAATAACTGCTCATTTCCCAATTATCGTACTCTCGCGGATAATCCTCATAAGCGGTAATAACATTGCCACGCGCGCCTTTTTTGAGAACCTCACGGTTGTTTCGCTTATCATAAATTGATGTAAAAGTACCTTTTTCATCAAGAGTAAGACGGAAGAAATCGTTTTCAATAGAATTCTCGGTCACTGTAATTCTTGACGGCTCTTCTTTAAGCTCAACAGCCTTATAGCCTTTGGGAGCGACATTTTCAACATAATACCACTTGCCGTCAACCTCAACTGTTCCGCTGTTTGCGAATGAATGAGGGTTGAATACAACATATTCGGCGCTTACATTTTCTGCAACTGACTGTGCGGCACTTTCAATTGCGCCGTTGCCTGTTTCGGCAACAGCTTCATAATCTTTTGCCGAAACCTCATAGACCTCGTGAATTGATGAACCGGGAATAATATCGTGGAACTGATTAAGAAGAACCGTTTCCCAAGCATTCTGTAAATCCTCTTTGCGATACTTATAGCCGTTTAAATGCTCGGCAATCAGCGAAAGAGACTCCGCACGCTGAAGCATAAATTCAGATTTGCGGTTATTCTTTTTATTCTTTGCCTGTGAAGTGTATGTTCCTCGATGGAACTCAAGATATAATTCGCCCGACCAATGAGGAATTTTAGGATTATTCTCGGTTTTAGCCTTAATATCGTCAAAAAACTCGCCTGCAAATGCCATAACAGGTGTGCTTGTTCCGGGAATACCGTGCTTTAAGCGATCAAAGCTCTCCAAATCCTTGCGAATAGGTCCGCCTCCGCCGTCACCGAATCCGAAAGTTATAAGCACATTGTCATACAAATCTTTTTGCTGATAACGGTCATAAGCACCGCGAAGCTGATTTGCATTAAGCTTCGCGTTATATGTAACATTTGTTGCAGGTTCAACACCTCTGTGCTTATCCTGCGCGGTCATAAAATGGGTAAAAATCGGTGTATTGTCAATACCGTGCCAAATAAATGTGTCATATGGCATTTTATTCATTTCGTTCCAACCGATTTTTGAAGTTACAAACTTATCAATACCGCATTTCTGCATAATCTGCGGAAGCGCCGCTGAATAACCGAAAACATCGGGCAGCCACAAAATCTTGCTGTCAACGCCGAATTCATCTTTCATAAAGCGTTTGCCGTAAAGGAACTGACGTACAAGACTTTCACCGCTGCAAAGATTACAGTCGGCTTCTACCCACATTCCGCCTTCAACTTCCCATCTACCTTGCTTTACCATTTCTTTAACTTCTTCGTAAAGTTCGGGGGACTCTTCTTTAAGATATTTATAAAGCTGAGGCTGACTTGACATAAATTTATATTCAGGGTATTTCTTCATAAGCGCCAGCACTGTTGAGAAAGAGCGAAGCACTTTTTCACGGGTCTGTGCAAGAGTCCATTCCCAAGCCACATCAATATGAGTATGACCTATACAGAACGCATGAACCTCGCCTTCACGGCAGTACTTGCCGTAAAATTCGTTTTTAAGATACTCTCCTGCTTTGTCAAGCGAAGCGTAATATTCCTCTGAATACGGCTCACGCATATCAATAAAATTAAGTGCATTATTAAGATGCTTTTTAATTTCAAAATAATTGCGTGAATTCTCGTCTTCAAATGCAAGAATTTCAAAGGGAACTTTTATATCGTAAAAAATCTTTCGGGTTTTCTCATCAACAAGCTGAAGATTTGTAAGAAAATCCACCCATTCATCGTGGATACTTCCCGAATAAGCATAAAGATAAACCTTGTGTGTGCCTTTAGTGAGGAACACTTCACGGTGGTTTTTATCTATACCTTGCTGAAGCTTGCCGTCTACATATGCGATAAACTGCGGATTTATATCGCACCATCCGAGGCGAGCGTCAGAAGCAACAGAAAGCTGAATTTCACCGTCTGCAAAATCTTCAGGCACGGTAATTTCATTATAAAACCATACGTGCTTGTCCTTTTTACCGCCCCAACGGTCCTTATAAGGGGTAAACGGGCGGAACGAACCGTCTATTTCAGGTAAATCATTTCCCTTTTTATAATCGCATTCCTTATAAATGAAGTCCGTTACCGGAACACTCTTTTTAATAATGAGCTTCTCAAATTCTTCAAGAAACACATTTATTCTGTCTTCAATAAAATCTTTATACATTGTTTTTCTCCTTTCTTATTCACTGAAAATATCTGACATCATATAAAACGAACCGCAAACAAGTATTGTTTCGTTATTTTCAGTATTTGAAAGCATATATTTATAACCATCTTTAGGATTATTTATAAATTTGCAATTTCCACAGTATTTTTCTGTGATTTTTTTAAGCTCTTCGCCGTTCATAGCTCTCGGATTTGAGGGTGTTACGGTAACAGCGGATTTACAGAGCGGTGCAATTTTGCTGACATAACCTTCAACATCCTTATCAGCCATTAAGCCGATGAGCATATTTATATTTTTCACATTATATTTTACAAGAAAATCGTGAAGCGCATTTGCACAGCCCTCGTTATGGCCGCCGTCACGGATAATCATAGGATTTTCGCCGATAATCTCCATTCGGGCAAGCATTTTTGTATTTTCAATGCCCTGTGCGATTGAAGCTTCATCTATACCGATTATTTTTGCGGCTTCAATGGCATTAACAGTGTTTTCAATTTGATGGTTGCCCGTTAGCCTTGTTTTATAATGCTTCTTATTATAATCAAATTCTGTTCCGAAAATTAAATCGTCCGTAATCTGCGCAGCCTTTGGATTTGTAAAAGTGAGCCTTGCTCCTCTGTCTTCACAAGTTTTACGTATCACATTATAGGCAGCTTCGATTTGATTAAGCGATGTTACAACCCTTGTGCCGTTCTTTATAATCCCGCATTTTTCAAAGGCGATTTTTTCAATTGTATCACCCAAAATTGCAGTATGGTCAAGTGAAATTGATGTTATAACTACCGCTTCGGGTTTAGTAATCACATTAGTAGCGTCAAAACGACCGCCAAGACCTACTTCTACTACTGCCCATTCACAGCCCTGCTCATAAAAGCAAAGAAACGCGGCGGCTGTAATAGCTTCAAATTCGGTAATGATTATGTCTTTTCTGTTCAGCTCTTCAATTTTTTCACGAACCTTGGTAATGCTTTCTGCAAGCAGATTTTTTGAGATGTTTTTGCCGTCGATTTGTATGCGTTCGCAGAAATCAATTACAAACGGCGAAGTAAAAAGTCCTGTTTTTTTACCGCTTGCAGTGAGCATACACGAAAGCATTGTTGAGGTTGAGCCTTTCCCGTTTGTGCCTGCAATATGCACGGTTTTAAGCTTTTCCTGTGGATTGCCCAGCATTTCCAAAAGCATAGATATGCGTTCAAGCCCCGGCTTTATGCCGAACGCAAGAAGTGAATGTATATATTCTACTGATTTAGTATAGTTCATAGGCTTATTTCATTTTCATTGAGATGTCAAAAGCTTTTACGGAATGAGTCAACGCACCCAAAGAAATAATATCAACGCCTGTTTTTGCAACTTCTGCGATATTTTCAAGCGTGATATTGCCCGAAGCTTCGGTTTTTGCTCTGCCGTCAATATATTTAACGCATTCTGCCATTTGCTCATTATTCATATTGTCGAGCATAATAATATCTGCGCCTGCGTCTATCGCCTCTTTAACCTCGTCAAAATTGCGGGTTTCAACCTCAATTTTAACCATATGGCCAAGCTTTGAACGCAAAATTTCCACTGCATTTGTTATTCCGCCGCCTGCATCAATATGATTATCTTTCAACATTGCACCGTCAGAAAGATTATAACGGTGATTTTTGCCGCCTCCGCAAATTACCGCATACTTCTGCAATGCGCGAAGTCCCGGGAGAGTTTTACGGGTATCGGTTACAGAAGCCTTTGTGCCTTCGCAAAGCTTCACAGCCTTATTAGTTGCAGTTGCAATGCCCGACATATGCTGAATTATATTGAGCGCTGTTCTTTCGCCTTTAAGCAGGCAAGCGGTTTTGCCGTTAAACTCAACAATCAAATCGCCTGCCTTGACCTCGTCACCGTCATTTTTATGAACGGTATATGAGAAAGTTTCATCAAGCAGAGTGAACACACGCATTGCGATTTCAAGTCCGCAAAGAACGCCGTCTGCCTTTGCGATAAAATATGAATCATTCCGCTGATTTTCGGGAATTAAGTAATCGGCAGAAACATCAATATAGTTAATATCTTCACTGATAGCGTTCTTTATAAGCTCATCAACATAAAACTGATTTAATTTCATCTGTCATTTACCTCCTTGAGAATTATATATGCAACGGTTGCAAGGCTTAAAGCCTCACAGTAATCGGTTGTAATTTTGAATTTACCGTTTTTAAGGCGAGTCAGAATTTCACGCACCCGTTTATATCCGTTTCGCACTGCGTCTTCATTGGCGGGCATTACGAAATATGAGCGCTGCATAATATTTCTAATTTCTGTGCGGACACCTTTAATAAGCGGAGCACCGTCAAGATCGAGCTTTTCGTTTTCGCTTTCTTTTACTTCGGGATAACCCATATTTATGCAACGGACAATATCATCTGCACAGCGTTTACCGAACACAAGAGCCTCTAACAGCGAATTGCTTGCAAGTCGGTTTTTGCCGTGAACACCTGTGTTTGAGCATTCGCCCACTGCATAAAGCCTTGAAACCGTTGTGCGTGAATTAAGGTCAACCTCAATTCCGCCCATTAAATAATGCTGGCAGGGGAAAATCGGAATTAAATCCTTGGTAATATCAACATTATATTTTAAACAACCCTCATAAATGCCCGGGAAACGGTTTAGAAGATAATTACAGTCACGGTGGGTTATATCAAGATAAAAATTATTACTGCCCGTTCGGCGTGATTCAATAATAATTGACTTTGAAACAACATCGCGTGGGGCAAGTTCTAACCTTTCGTCATAGCGGTGCATAAAACGCTCTTTATTGCAGTTAAGAAGATACGCACCCTCGCCGCGAACGGCTTCACTTATCAAAAACTGCTCTCTGCCGTCAGAATTAAAAGCGGTTGGGTGGAACTGAACATAGCTTAAATTTTTAATTCTTGCGCCCAATTCAAAAGCAAGACGAATACCGTCGCCCGTTGCTACGCTTGGGTTGGTGGTGTATTTATAAACCCTGCCGATACCGCCAGTTGCAAGCACACAATAGCTTGAAAAGATTTCGTCTTGACCGTTATCGGTTAAAATATGGGCGCAAATACCGCTTTTTACCCTTGTGAGCTTAAAGACCGGCATATTTTCAATTATTGTGATATTCTTTCTTGTTTGAGCCTCGGCAACCATTTTGCGAACCAATTCAGCGCCCGTAGTATCTTTATGATGAACAATTCTGCGTCGGCAATGACCGCCCTCAAGTGTCATATTAAGACCGCCGTCAGGACCTTTATCAAATTCAACACCGTATTCTATGATTTTACGAACCTCTTGAGGACCTTCGTGAACAAGAGTTGTAACTGCGTCAATATCGTTAGCCTGCTGACCTGCAATCATAGTATCGTTAATATGCAAATCGTAGCTGTCGTTTTCTAAATCGAGAACCGCCGCAACACCGCCCTGCGCCAATGAAGAATTTGAGTCGGTATTGCTCTTTTTAGCAAGCATTATAACATTTAAATTTTCAGGTAATGAAAGTGCCGTGTTAAGTCCTGCAACACCGCAGCCCACTATCAGCACATCACATTTTTTTGACATTTTAAAGCCATCTTCCTTCAAAAATGAAAAGTTTCAAAAAAATATAGTTATACGATTGATATAATATCATATATTTTCCAAAAATAACAGAGTTTTTTTATATTTTACATTGAAAAAACATATAAAAAAACGCCTCTCCTGCAAAACACAGAAGAGGCGCAAAAAAGCAAGCTGATAAATTACTTTTTCCGTGAAAGGAAAAATGCACAAATACAAATGGCAATTCCTATAACAAAAGCTATTAAAGCAAGAAATTCACTTAAGAAAACCGCTGAAATAACGCCAAATAATATAATACCTATTCCGATCAGCGAAAGCAAAATGTATGATACTAATTCATCTAAACTTTTCATAAGTAATTATCCTCCTAAAGAGTATCTAAAATTAACATTTGTGGCAGCCTCATTATAGCTACTTCTATTTATATCAGTAATTTTAGGTGAACCAGAAATCATTGAACCCCTAGGCAACAATATAATAAATGCCGAACCCGCTGTTCGTTTGTATCTTGCAGATAATCAGAAAAAATATGTTTATATTCACATTTTTATTTCGACATCAGCATATCATTTTATAGTTAAAATGTCAAATAGTAAATCAACATCTTTGAAAACCTGAATTTCAACAGATAATTTTGCAAGTAATTCTACATTTTACAAATTCACTTGACACAAAATATGGCTTGTGATATACTTGGTTATGTAAATATTTGAAATTATTCAGTTAGGAGATATTCAAATGGAAAGAATCAGAACTATCGAAACAAGAGATCTTAAAGAGAGCGCAGTTAAGGGCGGTTGCGGCGAATGCCAGACATCTTGCCAGTCAGCTTGCAAGACATCTTGCGGTGTTGCTAATCAGCAGTGCGAAAACTGCGAAAGCAAATAAGAATTTAAATTATGCTTAAAACAGGTAATACACCTCGTATTACCTGTTTTTTGTTGAGAAGGAATTAGTGTGAAAAATACAGTGAAAGGAACGATACCGTGCATAAAAAGTCGTTTTTAACAGCTCTTTGTGCGAATTCTGTATCGCATGGCGATTTTTATGGTACATCAATATAAATTAAACGGATATAATATTGTGCTTGACACCTGCTCCGGCTCTGTTCATGTTGTTGATGAAATAGCTTTTGACATTATTGCAACATATAAAGAAAAATCAACCGAAGAAATTGTTGATTATATTCTTAATACATACAAAAACGAAGAAATCAGCGAAAAAGATGTTTTGGAATGTCTTGAAGATGTAAAGAGCCTTGAAAATGCAGGCAAGCTTTATACACCTGACACATATGAAAATATGGCGTTTGATTTCAAAAACAGAAATACTGTAATTAAGGCGCTTTGTCTGCATGTGGCGCACTCCTGCAATCTTAACTGCGAATACTGTTTTGCAAGTCAGGGCAAATATCATGGCGAGCGTGCGCTTATGAGCTTTGAGGTTGGCAAACGCGCGCTTGATTTTCTTATTGAAAATTCTGGAACACGCAGAAATCTTGAGGTTGACTTTTTCGGCGGCGAGCCTTTAATGAATTGGGATGTTGTGAAAGAACTTGTTGCTTATGCAAGAGTACAGGAAAAAATTCATAACAAGAATTTCCGCTTTACGCTCACAACAAACGGCATTTTAATTGACGACGATGTTATTGATTTTTGCAACCGTGAAATGAGCAATGTTGTTTTGAGCCTTGACGGAAGAAAAGAGGTTCACGACAGACTGCGCAAGGATTATCAAGGCCGTGGAAGTTACGACATAATTGTTCCTAAATTCCAAGAATTTGTTAAGCGCCGCGGTGATAAAAACTACTATATGCGCGGTACTTTTACCCATAATAACATCGATTTCACCAATGACATTTTTCATATGGCTGACCTTGGTTTTACTGAACTCAGTATGGAACCCGTTGTATGCTCTCCCGAAGATGCAAGCGCTTTGACAAAAGAAGATTTGCCGGTGCTTTTTGAGCAATATGAAATTCTTGCAAAAGAAATGATAAAACGCAAAAAGGCGGGCAATGGCTTCACATTCTACCACTATATGCTCGATCTCACACACGGTCCTTGTATTTACAAGAGAATTTCGGGCTGCGGTTCGGGAACTGAATATATGGCGGTAACTCCCACCGGCGAGCTTTATCCCTGCCACCAATTTGTCGGCGATACAAAATATTTGCTCGGCGATATTTGGAACGGCGTAATCAATAAAGAAATTCAGAATGAATTTAAGCTTTGCAACGCTTATGCACGCAAGGAATGCGAAGATTGCTGGGCAAAGCTTTACTGCTCCGGCGGATGTGCGGCAAATTCGTATCACGCTTCAGGAAAAATCACAGGCATTTATGAATACGGCTGTGAGCTTTTCAAGAAGAGAATTGAATGCGCAGTGATGATTCAAGTTGCTGAGCAAGACGAAAAAAACGAGGGATAAACTAAATGAACACACCCATTGTTGACTTTGTGCAGAATTACACAGCGAGCAAAACTGCCCGACTGCATATGCCGGGTCATAAGGGTGTGTCTTTTTTAGGCTGTGAACAGCTTGATATAACTGAAATCAAAGGTGCTGACGAGCTTTATGCGCCTGCGGGAATAATCCGTGAAAGCGAAGAAAATGCTTCTTCACTTTTCGGTACGGCAAAAACGGTTTATTCTGCAGGCGGTTCAAGCCAAAGCATAAACGCTATGCTTTATCTTGCATATTTGCGTGCTGATAAAGCGGCGCGCCCTTTTATATTGGCGGGGCGAAATGCTCACAAATCGTTTATTTATGCCCTTGCAAAGCTTGATGCTGACGCGGAATGGCTTTACCCCGAAAAATCCGACAGTATTTGCAGTTGTATTGTTACTGCAGATATTCTTGAAAAACGGCTTAACGCCATTGACCGCAAGCCATTTGCGGTTTATATCACAAGCCCCGATTATTTGGGCGGTATTTGCGACATTGCGTCTTTGTCAAAGGTTTGCCGAAAATACGATATTCCCCTGCTTGTAGACAATGCTCACGGCAGTTACTTAAAATTCTGCAAAAATGATATGCACCCAATAAGCCTTGGGGCTGATATGTGCTGTGACTCTGCGCACAAGACTCTGCCTGTACTGACGGGCGGCGGATACCTGCACATTGCGAAGAACGATAAATACAGATTTGCAAAAAATACAGTAAACGCAATGGCGGTTTTCGGATCAACAAGTCCGTCATATCTTATTTTGCAGTCGCTTGATTTATGTAACAGATATATTGACGAAAAAATCAGAAACAGTATTGAAAGCTGTACTGAACGGGTTGAAGAGCTGAAACGTATAATCAGTAACAAGGGATTTAAAAATGTATCAGACGAGCCGTTAAAAATAACCGTTGATTTGCGTGGCTATGACTTTGATTTTTCCGAACATCTGCGAAACAGCGGCATTGAATTTGAATATGCCGACCGTGATTTTGCGGTGCTGATGTTTTCGCCTCAAAATACGGATAAGGATTTTAAAAGAATTAAATCAGCATTTGAAAATCTTGATATCAAACGGCATAGCGACCCAAAAAGCATTGAAATTGAGATTGCGGAAAGAGTAATGACTATCCGTGAAGCGATTTTCAGCGAAAGCGAAGAAATTGACATTCAATCTGCCTCGGGCAGAGTTTGCGCAATCCCGACAGTTTCTTGCCCCCCTGCCATACCGATTGCTGTAAGCGGTGAAATAATCACAAATCAACATATTGAGTTGTTTAAACGGTACGGAATTTCCCAAATAAGCGTTATAAAATAACAAAACCGACAGGACTTGATTTTCCTGTCGGTTTGATTTTTATGTGTCTTATAACAATTTGCGGTTGGCGGTATTTTTTATTTCTTTAAATTCATCTTTGATAACTGAACACACAGAAACGGTCATCAATTTGATATGGGTATTAAAATTACTGTTTTAAATTCATTGTTTTCGTAGGTCCATTCTAATTCGCCTTCATAGTTTTTAAGAGTTTTATTAACACTTCGCATTCCGTAGCCGTGAATATTTTTATTTTGCTTTCCTGTTACCAAGTTTGTACCGTCTTCTATAGGCTTTACGGAACAACTGTTTTTTATAAGAATTTTACTGAATCTTTCATCTCTTTCCAATGTTAAACTGACATAAGAATTTTCTTCTTTTTCGGCACTTTCAACCGCATTGCTCAAAAGATTATCGAGTATGGCTGATAAATCATAGTCGCTGATAAATGAAAGGTTTTCGTTGAAAACGTATGTATCAAGCTTTATATGTTTATCTTTGCAAATTAAAGTGTATTTATTTATGATTACATCTAACAATCTATTCTTGGTTTTTGCATTTATAGATATTTCATTCGATTTATCATAAATATTCTGAATATATTCTTTTACGCTTTCTTCATCGGTAAGATTACTGATATTTATAAGGTTATTTCGAATATCGTGAATAAAAATTCGGGTTTCTTCGTCTTTTCTTTCAAGAATATCAAGATATTCCAAATTGATAGTCTGTTTTTGCTTAACTATTTCCATATCGTGTATCCTTTTTTGATTGGTAATAGCTATTTCATGAACAGCAAAAACAACAATATTGACAATGAACATCAATACTATGGCGCTTATGCAAAGTGCGGTTGTTAATGTGGTTTCTTCAAAAAACTGGCTTTGTGTTCTTAAAACAAAAATAATAAAAAGCGTTGTAACAGGCAATACCGTCAAAAATACAGAAGCTCGTGAGCCTTCTTTTTCTGTCTGTTTTTTTGAGAACAAAGAAATTATAATTAAAAAAATAAAAAATACAAATCTTGAAGCAATGGCTTCTTCTGCAAAAATAGCCAAATCATTTTTGAAATGCATTATATTTAAGTCTAAAATGCCCGACACAAAAAACAGCACTAAATATTCTGAAAGCCATATCAATGCGCCAATTAACAGTGAATTGAAAATGGCCAATTTCCAATCGCACTTGAACGCTAAAAACATAACCAATCCGAATGCTATAAAACATGCAATTATATTAACTGCTTCACTGGAAAATGATATTAAAAGCAGCCACAAAATAAAATTTGCTACGAAACAAACAAGCAATGATGTCTTAAAATTCTTTCTGTAATCAAACAATCTGTGTCCGTACCAAAAGATAATGTATGTATTCAATATGTACACAAAAAACATTGCCGTGCAAAATACCGGCTGACTCATTTACATACCTCTTTCCATAAACAAAAACATTTTTCTTCTGAACTCTTTTTGCTTTTTAGGCGCAATAGAAATTTCAATATTTTTATCTGAATATCCCAAGGTAAGAGAATTTCTGTTAAACCGTTTAATATAATTGAAGTTTATTATAAAACTTGCATGAGGTGAAAAAAAATTTAATTCATTTAATTTATCTTTCCAAAAATCCAACCGTTCTTTAGATATAAGTTCACCGTCAGTTGTTACGATTTTGGTTTTTCTGCCGTAATTTTCACAGTACATAATAGAATTAACGGTAATTACAGTTGCTTCATTATCTGAACAAAGCACTTTTATCTCTCGGCTTGAAATCGACTGTAACGCGGCGTCAAGAGAACGGTAAAGTCGGGCTATATCAATCGGTTTTGACAAAAATCGGTATACGCCTAATTCAAGCGCGTCGTCAAGAAAATTGGAATGCGCCGTTACAATAATAATGACGGCGTTAGGTGCGCGTTTTTTTATCTGTTTTCCGGCTTCAATTCCGTCAATATCGGGCATTTCAACATCAAGAAAAGCCAGCTCAAAATCAATTTGACTGTTAATCAAAGCCTCTCCGCTTTCAAAGCAATAGATTTCAGCATTGATAAGTCTTTCATCAAAATAGGCAGTCAATGCTTCTTTAATCTGATTTCTTATATTCAATTCATCATCGCAAATTGCAATATTCATTAAATTCACTCCATAAAAAATACAATAAACAAACACCGTAAACTAATTATAAGTTTACGGCATTTGTTGGAAATTGTCAAATATAATTATTTTTTAAAGATTTTTATGACTGTCGGCAAGAGCTTTTATTATTATCTTTACCGTTTCAACCTCATCATCTGTTAATTCGCGAAGATATTCTTCAATTTGCTCATACTTATTCTTTTTTACTATACCAAAGGTAAAATAGTCAATTGTAACATTCAAACAGGTTGCAATATCATATAACAGCTCAATATTTGCCTTAGTTCTGCCTGTTTCAATGGCTGAAATGTGTTTGACGGAAACATCTACCTTTTCCGCTAACTCTTCTTGAGTCATATTAAGCTTTCTTCTTTGAGTGCTTATACGGAATCCCATCATTTTCAAATTCAGTTTCATTAAAATCACCATTAGTGATTTTACCATTAAATAAAACTGCTATACACTATTTGATATTAGAAAAATCTAATATAAAGTTGTATATTCTAATTATCAGTGGAATATATCACCATTTGTTAGATTAGTTAACATTTTGACAGTAATTTATCATTTTTTTGTATTGATTATTGCAGTGATATTATTAAAAATGTATATTTATGGTATTGGGGGTGAAAAAAATGAACACAAAAAACAAAATACAAAATGCATCTGTTAAATTGATGAAAAAGATGGTTAATCACTCATTAAGAGTTGACGCAAACAATACCACTTGTATGTCGATTTATCAGCCCAAGGCACCGGCAGCGCTTAAAAACTTCAGCAAAATCGGTAAATAATGATCGGTAACATTTCTTCAAGGCTTGTAAAAAAGCTTATTGATAATAATGTTATTGACAGCACGGAACAAGAACTATATGTATACGGATTCTTTATGCTATTGTCGCATATAATCTATTTGGTTATTGCTATGATATTCGGAATTTTGTTAAATATAGTTCTTGAAAGTGTTATTTTTTATGTTGCTTTTCAGTTTATCAGAAGATATGCCGGCGGAATACACGCTTCAAGTGAATTGAAATGCGAATTATCGACTACATTATCAGTTTTTTTATGCCTGTTATGCGTCAGAATTTGCAAAATTTATAATGCAGATTTAACCGTATTACTGCCCGTAGCGGTATCCGCTGTTTTAATATTTGTGTTATGCCCTCTTGACACGCCCGAAAAACCGTTGTCAAGAGAAGAAAAGAAATATTTCAGAAAAATAACATGGATAATACTTACAGTAATTATACTTATTATATGTATAACGCGGTATTTTGAATTGTATTTTTTAATGTACCCATGCTGTATGAGTATAATCTTAGAAAGCATATTGCTTGTTTTAGGCAAAATAAAAAAATCGTTTGAAACAAACTGATAAAAATTCGTGTGACAGCATCATAAAAACTATCATTTGCCAAAAATCCCACCTGTGTTTATACCAAGCTTAAGGGCTTTGTTGTAACATCGGCGGGATTTTTCTATGCGTAATATTTTATTATATAAGTTTGTATTATTAGATTATGGTCTTTATTGCATTGATTGTGATATGGTAGATTTCGGTGACATTTGGAAGCAATGTACAAGCGGTGTCATAATCCTTTGCACGCAGAGCTTCGGTAATTTCGCTTGCCGATTTGCCTAATTTATCAATTCCGAGATTTGAGCATACTCCTTTAAGCGTATGCGCTGCTCTGAAAGCACTGTCATAATCTTTATTTTGCATTGCATTTTCAAGTTCATTAAAGCTTGTATCCTTTAAAAACATCAGTAAAAATTTTTTAACACGCTCTTCGGTAAGAAGTCTGCCCATAACAGCGTTATAGTCACCGCCGAAAGTATCAAAGCAATCTTTTAAATTCATATTTATTCTCCTCAGCATCATATCAATTTTTTATATTATATTATAATTCCGTTGTGCGTCAGCCCAAATTGATGATTTCGTAAATGTTTCGTGAGGTTATTATACCATAAGTACGAGGCGGGATAAGTCGCCGAGTGCTATGATACAATGTTCTCCGAAATACTCAAAATCTTTGATTTTGCAAGTATTTCGTGAGGTTATTATACCGTAAGTACGAGGCGGAACAAGTCGCCGAGTGCTGCGATACAATGTTCTCCGAAATACTCAAAATCTTTGATTTTGTAAGTATTTCGTGAGGTTATTATACAGTATATATAACTAACCTGTCAACAAAATCCCCTAAAGCAATCAAACTGCTCTAAGGGATTTTTATACCGGATTAAGTTTTTATCTTTTCGGAAACCAAAGTGAAAATTCCGCGCCCTTGTTTACCTCGCCGTATGCTTGAACCTTTCCGCCGTGGCGCTGCATAATTCGGTGAATTAAGGCAAGTCCTACGCCTGTTCCCTCAAATTCATCTTCAGAATGAAGCCGTTGAAATACCTTAAACAGCTTTTGAGAATACGCCATATCAAAACCTGCGCCGTTATCACGGACCGTGATTACACGGTACCCTTGCTCTGTACATCCATATATCTCAATCACAGTTTTTTCACGCTTTGAGGTATATTTTAGAGCATTTGACAGCAGGTTTTTCATTATTATTCTTAAAAGCATCTCGTCGGCAATAATATTGGGCAAATCGCCGCACTCAAATGTTATTTGACGTTCAGGCGGTTCAAGCTCTTTCAGTTCACTGAACACCTCACTCACAATAGGCTTGGGGTCTATTTCTCTCGCCTGCGCTTTAACATTGCACATCTTTGAGAAATCCAAAAGACGTTCTATCATATTTTTGGTTTGAACCGATTTGTCGGTTATCATATTCATAATATCGTTAATGCTTTCGCTTTGACTGTCCCCCAGTTCGCTGCGAAGCATTTCAATAAGCATATTGATGATATTAAACGGCGCTTTTAAATCGTGAGATACCGCAGAGCAGAACTGCGACAGCTCTTGATTGGCGGCAGTTAATTCTCTTTGCTGTGAAGAGATTTGCAAGTGTGTTTTAATTCTGGCAAGATATTCCTCTTGCAAAAACGGTTTTTTAACATAATCACAACCGCCGACCTCAAAGCCCATACTGATAATTTCGGGACTCGTTTCAGAAGTCAAGAAAATAATCGGAATATCACGCATTTTGCTGTTTGATTTAATTATTTTGCAAAGCTCAATGCCGTTGATGTCATTCATTTGAATATCAAGCAGTATCAAATTGGGAATATGCCTTTCTAAAAAACGAACAGCCGCCTTTCCGCAATTTGCCACAAACACACGATACCCCTCGGCACGTAAAAGCGTACCCGAATAAGCAATTTGGTCGGGCATATCATCAACTACAAGTATTTCAGCATAATTTGTCATATATTATTCTCAACTCCTTGGTGAGATTAGCTTCGACTTATATTCGGATGGTGTCATACCCGTGACGTTCTTAAATACCTTTGTAAAGTAATCGACAGAAGAAAAACACAGAATTTCACTGATTTCGTATGTTTTGTAATTTCCTGTACGAATAAGCTCTTTTGCGTGTTCAATTTTGATTTTTGAGTAAAAATCGTGGAAGGTAATGTCAAAATGCTGTTTAAACAGCTTTCCGAAATAGTCCTTGCTATATCCAAGCTCTTCTGCAACCTCATCAGCCAATATGATGCTGTCAAAATGCTTGGAACAATACGTAATTACCTGTGTGACAAATAAATCCTGATCGGTAGAAATGTGCAAAGTATTCATAACCGTCACGATTGCAGGCTCAACCTGTTCGCCGTTATTAAGCTCTTCAATACGGTCTCTTGCACGGTACAAAACCTCTTCAAGCTTTTTTGCATTCACAGGCTTCAAAAGATAATCGAAAGCACCGAGAACAAGTCCTTGACGGGCATATTCAAATTCATCATAGGAACTTGCAAAAATGACAGGAATTTTATTTTCCTTATCTTTGAGCTTTCTAAGCATCTCAATTCCGTCAACAAATGGCATACGGATGTCGGTGAAAATCAAGTCGAATGTTTCATTTTCAAGAATATCAAGCGCATACTTGCCGTTACTTGCCTCGGCAGAAATTTCAAACCCACATTCAGACCAGGTTTTCATTTTTTTATAGATAAACCGCAGTGCTGTGTCGTCTTCAACTAAAAGTACCTTATACATAGCAATCCCCCAAATTGTCTATAATCCATAGAAAATCATAACTGTAAACAGCCTGTTTGAGCCTTTCAAAGTTATCAAATTCCATATTCGCCTTGAATATTTGAATATGCTCTGAAAAAATGTCAGTAGCAGTAATATCAAACTCATTGCAAAGCGAAATGAAGTTTTCCCACAAAAAATGCCAATCAATATCGGCAGCTTCATCCCCTGCCTTATCGGGCAATCCGCCGCTGAAATCAGAAAGCGCCTTAAATGTGGTATTCCATATACCTATAAAGTCGTCTAAACGATTATAACGGTTTTGTTTCAAATCATCGCTCAAATCACAGGAAGCACGGTGAAGCTTTTCACAGAACAAATTTCCCGAAATTCCAATGATATTATGGAGAATTTCTCTTGCACGGAGGAATTCTCCGTTTTTTATAAGCTCTTCAAGCTGTTCGCAGTCATGGTTGTGAATACTTAAAAACTGCGACAGTATGCGCTGCACTGCCGAGGGATCTTTCATAACGGCAAAAAGCGCTTTATCATCAAATACAGTATTGCCTGTGTTTTCGCCGTTTTCTAAAGTGGGCATTATGTATGAAAATCGCTGTAACAATTCAATAAGCGCAGATTTTTGAAGAGGCTTTACAAGCGCACCGTTCATTTTGCTTCGCAAAAAATCGGGATTATCGGGAGTAATCACATCTGCGGAAAGTGCGATAACAGGTGTGTCGGTATTTGCCTCACGAATCATCTCTGTAGCTTGAAATCCGTTCATATCGGGCATATGAATATCCATAAGAATCATAAAATACGGTTTTTCCAATGCAAGCCTTACAGCTTCTGAACCGGAGCTTGCTGTTTCAACAGAAAGTCCGCAGCTTTCAAGCATAAGCTTTTGTATTGCGAGTGTGATTTCGTTATCATCTACTAACAGAATTTCAAGCATACATTTTCCCTCTTTCTTTGCTCGCATATTATATATATTTAATATTGTATCATTTTTTATTGCTTTATAAAAGGGGTAATAACTGAAATTTATATGGTTTTTGCGTTTTTTAGGATGTGAGCGGTCATTTTTTTATGACATAATATAGACAGTCAGATGAAAGACAACAGCACAAAACACCAAAAAATCAGAAAGAGGTAATATTTTGAAAGCAGGCAGATAAGGAATTTACAGCGTGTGCCTTTTATTTACGGTAAGTCCCCTTTGACAACGGTATTACGCTGTGGTAGAATACAAGCGGTGAATTATAATGATAAAAAATGACAGGACAAAAGGAATTATATATATTATCATTTCGGCATTTTTCTTTGCTCTTATGGGGCTTTTTGTTAAGCTTTCGGGGGATTTGCCCACAATTCAGAAAAGCTTTTTCAGAAACGCCGTGGCAATGATTTTCGCCATTATTGTGATTACCAAAAATCGCAGTTGGGAATTACCTAAAGGAAAAAATATTAAGTATTTATTTATTCGCTCCGCCGCAGGCACTTTAGGAATACTATGCAATTTCTATGCTGTAAGCAGAATTAACCTTGCAGACGCTTCAATGCTCAACAAGCTCTCCCCTTTTTTCGCTGTGGTATTTTCAATATTCATTTTAAAGGAAAAAGCAAATTGGAAGCAGTTTTCAGCAATAACTTTAGCTTTTATAGGCGCTATGTTCGTAATGAAGCCCTCATTCTCATTTGAGGCTTTACCGGGATTTTTAGGATTTCTCGGCGGTTTAAGCGCAGGACTTGCTTACACTTATGTTCGCAAATTATCGCAAAACGGATTTAACGGTTCGCTGATCGTATTTTATTTTTCGATGTTCTCATGCTTAGTAACACTGCCGTGGCTTATATTCGATTATCACCCAATGAGCGCTAAACAATGGCTTTATCTTATTCTTGCAGGACTCGCCGCAAGCGGAGGTCAGTTCTTCATAACTGCGGCATATTCAAAAGCGCCTGCAAAGGAGATATCGGTTTATGACTATTCGCAAATCATTTTTACAACGGTTTTAAGCCTTATTATATTCGGCGATTTACCCGATGTCTTAAGCTTTGTGGGATATACTATAATTATTGCGGCGGCTGTATTTAACGCTTGGAATTCTTTAAGGGCCAAAAAAGCCTAACTGATTAACTTTACTTTTGAGGTGAGGTATTTTTATGGAAAAACCGAACAAGATAACCGTTTCGCTTAGTGAGCTTTATCCGATCATCAATGAAAAACTTAAAAACGGCGGAACGGTACAGCTACCGATAACAGGCACAAGTATGATTCCGCTGCTTGTATGGGGAAGAGACAGCGTTGAACTTTGCAAATGCGAAAAGGCAGAAAAGTATGACATTATTTTTTACCGCCGTGACGACGGACATTTTGTACTGCACCGAATTATCGGCCATGACGAAAGCGGATATATTCTCTGCGGTGACAATCAATGGGTTAAAGAATACGGCATTAAAGAGCATAATATAATCGGCGTTGTAAAATCAATTACGCGAAAAGGTAAAAAATTCACGGTTAAAAGTAAACTATATATGCTTTACAGCAAGCTTTGGACAGCGATTTTGCCGTTAAGACGGTACTTTTTGTTTATTATACGGCGAATTGTTAAACCGCAAAACGAGATGTAAAAAGCGCAGACCGCATAAAATAGAAATCAAAAAGCAGTAGCCGATTCAGCTACTGCTTAATTTTTTACTCGCCAACAACCTCTTTAACGCACTTAACAAATGTTTCGGCAACGTAATTTACCTCGTCATCTGTAAGGCGTGTATGTAAAGGAAGTGTAATTTCGTTTATAAACTGATTGTAAGCGTTTGGATAATCTTCAATCTTAAATCCGAGAGCCATATAACCCGTCATCATAGGCAACGGCTTATAATGAACATTGCAGGCAATATTATTCTCGGCCATTTTTATGATGATTTTATTTCGCTGTTCGGGAGTAATATTAGGAATTCTTGTAAGATAAAGATGACCGCTTGATCTGCTGTTTTCAGTTTTATGGGTAAGGGTTTTAATGCCCTCTTTATGAAGCACACTGTCATACATTTCAATAATCTGATGACGGCGGTCGAGCATTCCTTTATATCTTGAAAGCTGAGCAAGACCGATTGCCGCCATAATATCTGTCATATTGCATTTATATGCAAGAGAAACAATATCATACTCCCAAGCGCCGAGCTGTGTTTTTGCCAAAGCGTCTTTTGACTGACCGTGAAGCGACAAAAGCTGATACTGCTTGTAAATCCAATCATTATCAATGCCGTCAAGATTTTTCCATGTAATTGCACCGCCCTCGGCAGTGGTTAAATTCTTAACTGCATGGAAACTGAACGAGGTGAAATCCGCAACACTGCCTGCCATTTTGCCGTTTTGCTCTGCGCCGAAAACATGAGCGCCGTCAGCAATAACCGCAACCCTGCCGATAGCCTTTTGCATATCATTCGCAGGCTTGAAAAGCTCTTTTTTCTCTTCAACAACTGCATAAAGCTTTTCGTAGTCGCACATTACGCCGCCAAGATCAACAGGAATAACAGCCTTTGTTTTTTCTGTTACAGCATCACCGATTTTTGAATAATCAATTTCAAAAGAACCGGGAGCAGAGTCAACAAATACAATTTTAGCGCCGATATGGTCAATAACGCTTGCAGAAGCGGTATATGTATAAGCACAGGTGATAACCTCATCGCCCTTGCCGATACCCAAAAGTCTTAATGTCATTTCAAGAGCCGCTGTTGCGGAATTGAAGCAAACAGCTTTTTCTGTACCGCAAAAAGCTGCAATTTGTCTTTCAAATTCTTTTACTTTAGGTCCTGTTGTAATCCAACCGGATTTTATTGCTTCAGCCGCTGCCTGAGCCTCTGCATCTGTCATATCGGGAGGTGAAAAAGGAATATTATGCATATAAATTACCTTCTTGTTTTATCTGTTATTCAAAAAAATACTATAAAAATATATGTATATAATATACCACATTATTATGTAAAATGTCAATGAAATATAGGTTGTAATTTGACATCTGTATTAAAATATGTTAAAGTTTATTCTGGTGTAAAATTCTCGGAAGGAGTGTGTAAATATGGTTGATTATCAGCTTATCAAGATAATAAAAAGCCTTTTAAACGGAACAACGGATACGTATTCGGTTGATGATTGGAAAGCCTTGGCGGTTTCTGCACGCAAAAACGGACTTCTTCCATGCCTTGCATTTTATTACCAAGCTCTTCCCGAAGAAAACAAACCCTCTGAAGAAATTACTGCGTATTTCAGAAAGGTTTTAATTCAAGCAACCGTAATCAGCGCAAATCAGCTTGCAGAAGTTGAAAAAATGGAAAATATCTTTGAAGAAAACGGCATTTACAATCTTGTTGTCAAAGGCGCTAAAACAAAAAAGCGGTATTCAGACGAGGTTCTTCGTTCTATGGGCGACATTGATATTCTTTACAAGGCTGATCAGCATAAAAAAGTTTATAACTTGATGATGAACGCTTTGAATTATGAGAATTTTCAAGAGGGCAGAAAAAACGACACCTACACCAAAAGCAAATATATTATAGTTGAGGCTCACCGTCAGCTTGTATCAACGGAATCGGAATACACCGATTATCTTGATCAGGTATGGGGCAGAGCTGTTCCCTGCAAGAACTGTCAATACACCTATGAAATGGCACTTGAAGATGAATTTATATACAACATAATTCATCTTGTTGAGCATTTTAAAAACGGCGGAGTGGGTATTCGTTTTATTATGGACATTTGGGTTTATAATCAGCTTGAATTGAACAGTGAATATTTAAAAAATGAGCTTACAAAGCTTCAATTATACAATTTCTATTTAACTGTTTCACAGCTTGCTGAATATTGGTTTGGCAACGGTGAAAGCACGGAATTGCTTGACAGGCTCAGTGAGTTTATATGTTCAAGCGGAGTATTCGGTAATCACGAAAATGCTTCTGCATTGGCAGTTGATGACGGCGGAAAGCTTATAACGCTGTTGAAGATTTGCTTCCCAAGCTATAAAGAAATGGCTTCAATGTTTTTATGGCTGAAAAAATATCCGTTTTTATTGCCGATTGCGTGGATAATCAGAGCATTTCGCAGTTTAACAAAAAGAAAAGGCAATGTTAAGGTGCAATTGAGTATGATTAAAGACGGCGACACAGAAAAAGCAAAAGAAATTAAAGAATTTTATAAGGACTGCGGTCTGAAATAGAGTAAAAAAATCCTCTTTTGGAAAACCAAAGAGGATTTTTTGCTTTTAGAACTTTCTCCAAACCATTTTATTGACAACGCCTGTATAAGACTGAATAAGCTTTACAACCTTATTTGAAACAATTTCATCAACATAATCGGGAACAGGAATTCCCAAATCGTTATTTTTATTCATTTCAACAGCAGTATCAATTGACTGAAGAAGCGAATTCTCGTCGATACCCGCCAATACAAAGCAAGCTTTATCAAGCGCTTCCGGGCGTTCTGTTGAGGTACGGATACAAACTGCCGGGAATGATTTACCTATTGAAGTGAAGAATGAGCTTTCTTCGGGGAGCGTTCCGCTGTCAGAAACAACGGCAAAGGCATTCATTTGCAGGCAGTTGTAATCGTGGAAGCCGAGAGGCTCGTGCTGAATAACACGCTTATCAAGCTTAAATCCTGTTGCTTCAAGTCTTTTACGGCTTCTCGGATGGCAGGAATACAAAATCGGCATATCATATTTTTCTGCCATTTTATTAACTGCGTTGAAAAGAGAAAGGAAGTTCTTTTCTGTATCAATATTTTCTTCACGGTGAGCAGAAAGAAGAATATATCTGCCCTTTTCAAGCCCTAATCTTTCGTGAATATCGGAAGCTTCAATTTCATCCAGATTATTACGGAGAACCTCTGCCATAGGAGAGCCTGTTACATAGACGCGCTCTTTGGGAAGTCCGCATTCGTGAAGATATTTTCTTGCATGTTCAGAATATGCCAAATTGACATCAGAAATAATATCAACGATTCTGCGGTTTGTTTCTTCGGGCAGGCACTCGTCTTTACAGCGGTTACCTGCTTCCATATGGAATATTGGAATATGAAGTCTTTTTGCCGCAATCGCAGAAAGGCAGGAGTTTGTATCACCGAGAATAAGCAAAGCGTCGGGCTTTATCTGATTCATCAGCTTATATGAGCAGTTGATAATGTTGCCCACGGTTGCGCCGAGGTCATCGCCCACTGCGTCCATATAAACTTCCGGTTCGGCAAGCTTTAAATCCTTGAAGAAAACTCCGTTAAGATTGTAGTCATAATTTTGACCTGTATGTGCAAGAACACAGTCAAAATACTGACGGCTTTTATTTATTACAGCGGCAAGGCGGATAATTTCGGGACGAGTGCCAACGATAATCAAAAGCTTTAATTTGCCGTTATTCTGAAACTTTATGTTTGAGTAATCAGTTTTCATATCTGTATTTTCCTTTCATCATACCTTTTCAAAAAATGTATCGGGCTTATTGGGGTCAAACTGCTCATTCGCCCACATAACCGTAACAAGATTTTCGGTTTCGCTAAGGTTGATTATATTATGAGTGTACCCGGGCAACATATGTACAGCCTGAATCTTATCGCCTGTTACTTCATAATTCAGAACTTCGTCACTGCCGATTTTTCTCATTTGAATAAGACCGTGACCGCTGACAACAATAAAAAATTCCCACTTTGTATTGTGCCAATGCTGACCCTTGGTGATGCCCGGCTTTGAAATATTAACGCTGAACTGACCGCATTTTTCAGTTTTAAGAAGCTCTGTAAACGAACCTCTGTCATCACAGTTCATTTTCAAATCAAAAACAGCCTTTTCCTTGGGAAGATACGAAAGGTATGTTGAATACAGCTTCTTAACAAATGAATTATATGGAATTTCGGGCATTAAGAGTGTTTGGGGCTGATTTTTGAAAGAATTTAAAAGCTCGACAATTTCGCCCAAGGTCACTTTATGGGTTACGGGCGCTGTGCAATATCTGCCGTTTTCGCACAAAACTGTATCTATGCCGTCAAATTCGCAGTGATGCTCATTGCTCTCAAGCGCTGAAAGCATTTCGTCAATCAAATCATCAATATACAAAAGCTCAAGCTGAACAGCAGGATCGTTGACTGTAATTTCTAAATCATTTGCAATATTATTACAGAAAGTAGCAACGGCGCTGTTGTAATTCGGTCTGCACCATTTACCGAAAAGATTTGGAAAACGGTAAACCAAAACCTTTGCGCCTGTTTTTTCGGCATAGTCGAAGAACAGCTCCTCACCTGCTTTTTTGCTTCTTCCGTATTCGCTGTCATATCTGCCGATAAGTGTTGCTTGAATTGACGAGGACAATACTACGGGGCAGTTATTATTATATTTTTGCAAGGTTTCAAGAAGAGCTGACGCAAAACCGAAATTGCCCTGCATAAACTCATCGGTATTCTGCGGACGGTTCACACCTGCAAGGTTAAACACGAAATCTGCATTGGCGCAAGCCTCTTCTAACAGTTCGGCAGAAGAGTCAATATCATAAGAATAAATTTCTTCAATTTGAATATCGGGGTGAGTTCTGTCTTTACCGTCTTTTATATTTTGCAGTGCGGAAACAAGGTTTTTGCCGACAAAGCCCTTGGCGCCTGTTACAAGTATTTTCATAGTCCTACCTCAGATTATTTACCCCAATTTTCAAGCTCATTCTGAATATATGTGAGAGTAAGAAGCTTTTGCTTAACCTCTTCAACCGTCATAAGCTTGGTATTGTTTGAATCAAACTCTGAAAGCTGATTACGCTCTGTATCGCCGTCTTTGAAATACTTATCATAGTTAAGACCGCGTTTATCAGCAGGGACCCGGTAGAAATTGCCCATATCAATAGCGTTTGCACATTCTTCGTTTGTAAGAAGCGTTTCATACATTTTTTCGCCGTGGCGAATACCGATAACCTTGATTTCAGTTTCGGGATTAAACAACTCTGCAACTGCCTTTGCAAGCACCTCAATTGTGCAGGCAGGAGCCTTTTGAACAAGAATATCTCCGCTTTCGCCGTTTTCAAATGCAAAAAGAACAAGGTCAACAGCTTCTTCAAGGCTCATAACAAAACGTGTCATTGCAGGTTCGGTAATTGTGATAGGTTTGCCGTCACGAATTTGGTCAATCCAAAGGGGAACAACTGAACCTCTTGAGCAAAGCACATTGCCGTAACGGGTACAGCAAATCTTTGTTCTGTCGGGTGAAACTGTTCTTGACTTTGCAACAACAACCTTTTCCATCATAGCCTTTGATGTACCCATTGCGTTTACAGGATATGCTGCTTTATCAGTTGAAAGACAGATAACTGTTTTTACGCCCTCTTCGATAGCGGCTGTAAGAACATTATCAGTGCCGAGAACATTGGTTTTAACCGCTTCAACAGGGAAAAATTCGCATGAAGGAACCTGCTTGAGCGCTGCTGCGTGGAAAATATAGTCAACACCGTGCATAGCATTCTTAACCGACTGCAAATCTCTTACATCGCCGATATAGAATTTAAGTTTATCGGCAACTTCGGGCATTTTCTGCTGAAATTCGTGACGCATATCGTCTTGCTTTTTTTCATCACGTGAAAAAACACGGATTTCACCGATGTCAGTTTCTAAAAATCTTCTGAGTACAGTGTTACCGAATGAGCCTGTACCTCCCGAAATTAAAAGTGTTTTGTTTGTGAAAAGTCCCATAGTTTTTACTCCTTTTATCTTCCTATATCTTAATTCATCATTTCAGGAAATTTATTTTTTGCCATTTTAATTCCTGCGAAAATTGCATCTAACATACTTTCTTCATTTGCACGTCCCTCGCCTGCTTTACCGTAAGCAGTTCCGTGGTCAACAGACGAACGAATTACAGGAAGTCCTATTGTACAGTTTATACCGCTCATTGCCGAGAAGTTTCCGCTGTTATCAGACATCTTAAAACCGATGAGTTTAAGCGGAATATGTCCTTGATCATGATACATAGCTACTACAATATCGTATTTACCGCCGAGAGTCTTAACAAAAACTGTATCCGGCGGTTCAGGACCGGTAACGTCAATTCCCATTTCTTTTGCGGCTTCAATAGCGGGTATAATTTCTTCTTGTTCTTCATGCCCGAAAAGTCCGTTTTCAGAGCTATGGGGATTTAGTCCTGCCACGGCAATTCTCGGATTGTCAATACCGAGTAATCTAAGTCCCTCTTTCGCAAGGCAGATTACCTCTAAAACACGGTCTTTCTTAATTCTGTTGCACGCCTCTCGCAAAGCGCAGTGAGTTGTTACATGAATTACTCTCAAATTACCGCTGGCAAGAAGCATAGCGTATTTGGGACTGTTGGTATAATCAGCAAAAATTTCTGTATGTCCGCTGTAATTGTGACCCGCCATATGAATTGCTTCTTTATTGATGGGAGCTGTTATTACAGCGCCTATTTTTTTATCCATCGCAAGCTCAATTGCTTTGAGAACATACTGAAAAGACGCTTCACCGCAGATTGCAGAAGGCTTTTTATACTCCCAACCGTCCTTCTTCAAAAATCCCATATCCAATAAATCAATTGTTCCGTATTCGCCCAAGCATTCACTCGGATCTGTTACCTTTCTTAATTTCAAAGAAGAATTGCAAAACGAAAGAGCGTCTCTCATTGCTTCATAATCGCCTACAACAAAAGGTATACATTCTTCATAGACTCTCGGGTCATTTAATGCTTTAACTGTAATTTCAGCACCTATTCCGGCAGGGTCACCCATTGTAATACCGATAACCATTCTTTTTTCCACAGTATTAACCTCTTTTCCTGTTTCAGTTTACGCCATTATTTACCGTTATTTGACAGCTTTTCTCTTAACATAGTTGTTGAAACACCTTTAGTGTACGGAATATATTCAACCTTTACACCAACTGTTGCCAACTGCTTTTCAAAGTTATTCCAGCGTTCAGTGCCTTTCCAATCGTCCCCTATGAACATAACATCAAAATGATGTTTTTCCCAAAGCTGCATTTTATCACGTGTTTCATTGATAACCGCCTTATCAACATAACGGATTGCACCGACAATTTCACGGCGGTCGTTTTCATTGATAACTGTTTTTCGGTTTTTATAGCCCTCAACAATTGCATCTGAATGAACGCCGACAATAAGTATATCACAGCGTTTTTTTGCTTCTTTAATCATATTCAGATGACCGACATGAAACATATCATAAACACCGTCTGTATAACCGACTATCTGTTTTTCCATTTTATTTCTCTCCAAAGTCCATATTTTCGTATTTACCTAAATCGACTTTAATTATACCATGCCCCACATATCTTTTATTTTCGGGAGGCGGTGTCATATAATCGCCGAAAAAGTGTGTTAAGTATTCATCAAACTCTTTTGGTCCTCTGAACTTTTCATCTTCAAATTCATATAAATCGTGCTCGGTAAGCCAACGGCGTTCCCAAGTTTCTTTTTTTAACGGACTTCCTCCGCAAAAATTTGCCGCTTTACAATCGGTTTCGGCACGGTATTTGGTCATATTCTTATACAAATTTTTATGTAATGTTTTAATCGGAACTAATCTTGACATAAGTTTTAATGCAACTGCTCCGACCTTTTTAGCAAAATTAGTTTTATTTATATAATCATATTTACACTTATTCATCAGCAAATGCCAATAAAAGTGAACCTTATTCCACTGCTTTAGCTTTAGTTTATCATCATTCGGAACATTGTCCCAAGGGAAAATATCAATATATATTCCTTTGTGCATATTAGCGTCGGCACTGTTTTTTTCTACATACTCGGTTCCGTTTAAACGGATTTTTGCAAACGGCATACCGTAACCCGGATCGGTTTTCCAAGTCTGAACAAAATAATCATCGCCCAATTCCTTTTGAGCAATTTCGAGAAATCGCTCATAATTATCTCTGGTCATTCCAAAATCCATATCATCATCCCAAGGAATGAAGCCCTTGTGGCGAATAGCACCAAGCATTGTTCCGCCGCACATGAAATAAGGAATATTATTTTTGTCACAAACATCTCTTATGTCCTTTGAGATTTTCAATTGCAATGCTTGTAACTTATTTAAGTTTCCCATTTTTTTGCCTCTCTTAATATAAAAAATATGATTAATCAACCGCGTCGTTTTAAGTTAATTTTATGTATTATCTCATAAATTCCTATCAATTGAATAAAATCTTTTATTTTAAACTTAATTTGCCGTTTAATTTTGCCGATTGTTGAATAGCCTGCATATTTTTTTACAACGAAAAGATAGCCGTTTTCATAATAATCTTTCCAAAACTGCTCTCTTGCAGGATTTCTTTTAGACGGTTTTTTATGATTGTCATAAAACGCGTCTTTAATATTGCTTTCACGGTATTCAAGAGTATCCTTGATTTCTTCAAACACCTTTTCACCCTTGGGGGTATTTACAATCACCATTGATGTGCCTTTATTATCATAAAAATCGGGCATAATTTTGTCAATACCCCAATAGTCGGCGATTGCAATGTCAGCAACTCTCGGTGACGGCGCCGCATATTCGCATTCGTGGCACGAAGGTCTGATTATAAAATGGCCGTAGAATAAATCCTTATGATTTTGCGACAGCTTTGTTTTATATTCGTTTTTACCGTTTTCAAGGAAGAAATGCTCGTTATGACAATTCCAGCCCTCAACCTTTGAACGGTTTTTATAGTTTATGATTTTACTGTTTTTTTCTTTTTCTATCAGTGCCAAATGTTCTTTCCACATAAGAGGACTTGGAACACCGTGGCACACAATTTCACAGGTAATCAAATTATCTCTGAGATTTGAATTTCCGAGAAAAGCGTAAAGCCCTGCAATTTGACAGGGAGTTCCCGTAAAAAGAACCTCTTTGCCCTCTGACAAATCTTTTTTCACAAGCGAAAAGGTATTGCCCATTTCACTTTGAACATATTTTGAACCCATAAATTTTTGACAGTCTTTCTGATCATCGGCTCTGCCGTGAACCACCTTAAAATCCTTATCAAATTCTGCACCGTAAACCGTGCCGTTATTTTTTATTACCTTTTGAGTAACAGCCGAAAACGCACCGCCCGATGTACTCATACTTCTGATATTTTCATCTTTGATTTTTACCGCATAAACCTTGGGTTCTTCAAGGCTGTCAACCGCACCGTCAAAAACAGATTTATTCGACGGACATATTGACTTACACTGACCGCACTCAACACATTTTTCATTATCAATTACAGGGTACAAAAAGCCTTCACTGTCGGGCTTCATTTCAATTGCATTTAATGCGCATACACTTGCGCAGGCAGTACAGCCGATACAGCTGTTTTTTTCTGTAATAATCATACTTATTATTTGCACAAAGAGCCGCAAAAATCAGCTTTTTATGCACGGTACCGTTCCTTTCAATGTATTTTATAAACTAAATACCTAAACTGTCTTTTAAATATTTTAAGGATTTTTCTCTTTCGTTTTTTAAGTTATTTTGAATATTTTCTAAATCAAGCTCTTTAAGCACTATATTGCTTGTGGGAACTAAAGCATTTTCCGCCCCTAATTTTTTGGTTATTGACAGCATTCGCTCATGCAATGCTTTGCCCTTTTTAAGTTCATCGTTAATTGGAATATAGAACTTTTTATTATAAATAAGTGAAAAAGCTGTTCCGTGGAACGAATTTGTCACAACATATTCGGCATTTTTAAAATAAGCAACAAAATCCATGGGCGAAACAAAAATATCGCAGTTTTTCACACCGAACTTGAAAATATCATACTCTTTAATGCCTATATATAATATCGGCAAGCCTGTTTGCTTTTGAAGCTTTTCGGCAATTTTAACGATTGACGAAACTACCTTTTCGTCACCGGGCATTACATAGCACAGAATACCTTTGAAATTTTTTGCTTTGTCTTTTGCGCTGTCTGCAATTATATTCCAATCGCCTGCCTCTAAAAGCAGTGTTGGGTCTAATACACATTCAGCGTCTTTTCCGCACAATTCTTTTACGATTTCAATACCGCTTTCTTCACGGACTGAAATATTTGAATACTTCGACAGCAATTCGCCGCATTTTTCTTTGTATTTCTCGTTAAAGGTGCTTTTCCCGAAGCTTGAAGCATAAGAAATTCTTTTGCGGTTATCGGGAATAAAGTCAAAAAAGTAGCTTGTATCGTAAAGGAAAATATCAGGATTCCAAATTTGGTCGCTTCCCGAAATAAAAACATCAAAATCCTGCGGCGCTGACTTTAGCTGTTCGTTATTTTTGTAGTGTTTATCTGTGAAAGGGATGAAGTTTCTTCTAAATAAATTAAATCCTCTTCTCTTTTGCCACAAGCTAAACGCATCTTTTCCGTAATGCCAAGCCGTACTGATTATTTTTTTATAAACAGGCACGCCATAAGTTCTTCTGCGGGTATCGTTATATTTATAAACAACAGTATCAACGCCGAAATCCTGCGTTTTTTTTGCCAAAGCATAGGTTTGAAGCACTGCGCCGTAATTATCCGACAATGCTAAAGTTATAATTGACGCTTTCATTATATCACTTCCTAATCAATTTCTGCTTTACAAAACCGAACAGTTGATTTCTTTCGTCTTTTCCTATAAAGAATATAAAGGAAGAAGCGAAATAACAAACTGCGCAAATTATACCTTTAACAACTAAATACATAAAAGAACCGTCGGGCAATACTTTTGATACGGCAAAGCCGACAGCTAACGATATTGCCATTGGAATTACCATTTTCAAATGACACTTTTTAAAGAATTCGCCTATGCCCAAATGCAAAGCCTTTGAATACACAACATTCATTATTATTTCATGACCCACTAAAAATCCCGTTGCTATACCGATTGCCGCACCCAATGCGCCAAATGACGGAACTAAAAGTACTGTTACAATTACATTTATAATCGCACCGATTGTATATGACAAGGCTCTGTATTTAACCTTATTCATTACATACACAACTTCCATACCGATGCCTTGCGTCATATGAATTATGCAGGGACAGAGAATGATAATAACAGAATAATATGAGTCAATATAATCAGGTCCGAACCACAGGCTGATAAATTCTTTGCCCAATACAGAAATGGCAACAACCAAGCCTGCCACCACAAAAAGCTGAAGCTTGCCGACGCTTACCATTAAATCGGTTAATTTTTTATTTGCATTTTCTTCGTTTGCAAGTACAGCAACTCTCGGTAAAAATATACCGTGCAATGCCTCTGCAAACAGCAAGACATAGCCTTCAATTTGCGCCGCAACGGCAAATATTGCGACTTCACGTGAATTTGAGAATGCGGCAAGCAATGACGGCTCAATTGTGAAGAAGAACTTATCGGCTATCATTGCAATAGTCATCCAAGCGGAAAAACTCAGAATATTTTTAACAATGCCGCTGTCTTTATAAGTTATATCAATTTCAAGATGTTCAGCTTTTCTTATATACAAAAGCTTTGCTATGTTTACCGATACGGTTACAAGCGCGTTTACAAGAACTACATAATATAAGCCCTTACCGCACCACAATGATATGCATACAAGAACAATAATTAAAAGCTTTGAAATCAAGTCAAAAATTTTATTATTATAAACTCTGCCGTGCGCAGTATATATGCCGTTCAAGGGCAGCGCAGGAATAGAAAACACAGTCATTATTGCCATAATTATATAAACGACCTTGAGTTTTTCTATTTCTTCTACCGTTAAACCCTGATAAATATGCTCTATCAAAAAGAAGAGCACAACCAATACTGCAAATGCAATTGAGGTTATAACTATATAAACCTTTAAAACTATTCCGATAAAACCTTTAATTTTATCCCGTTCGCCTGCGGCAAGATATTTTGCAATAAATCTTGAAACAACAGCGCTTAAACCGAAATCCACGGTAACATAGGACATCAAAGATATTACAATTGAATAAATTGCATATTCAGACTGCCCCAGCTCCCTTATAAGCCAAGGAGTATAAAGCAAACCTGTTATCAATGTGAAAAAAATTGAAAAGTAAGAAAAGAATATATTTTTAAATATCAATTTTCCGCTTTTAATAGAATTATTTTTATTCATTACAGGAACAGTCACCTTAATTCATAATCTTCTGCTTCTAATCTTAAATAATTTGAAGCAATACCGATTGACGCCATAATATGGAATGTGTAGTGGGCAAATAAAGCCGTTCCTACCAATCCGACAAATACAATATAAACAACTGACATAGCATAAATTGCCGAAGCGTTGCTTCTTTCTCTTGCTAATCTGAAGATAAGCTTAATTCCGCGAACAATCAGCCACAAATAGATAAGCAAGCCGATAATTCCGTATGAGAAAATCATCTCTAAAATCTCGTTATGGACACCCGAACCTATAATTGCAAGGCTGGAACCGCTGCCCTTACCTATTAAAAGCTCAACAAAGTTCCTTTGCAATATATCGTGAATAGCCGCTGAATAAAGAATATCTCTATCTGATCCTGTGGAAAGCGCTTCCCAAGTAAATCTTGATATCAAGGCGTTATTGGTAATCTTATTTACAACCACAATACCGATGACAAAGAGCGCAATAACTGCTGACGCTTTGAGTAGGGAGAATTTCATCTTACCTCTTCTAATCTGAATATAGCAGTATATCATCAGCATCAATCCCAATGCCAAAATAGAACCGCGCTTCATTGACACGATAATAAGTCCGCAGCTTATCATTAAGCTTGTATTTTTTATAAATTTGTTTTTAATCTGAAGCAGAAACGGAATGAGTACCAAAATATTATAAGATATATTCAAAACGTTGCTTGCGTCATTTGCGCCTATTTCGGCTTTGTAGCTTGTGAAATTTATCAAAGCTACTATCGAAAAATAGATTGTAACTATCCATATTATGAACTCAAACAGTATAACCAAATTATATGTTTTTTTATCATAAACAACATCTTCCATAAAGAAAACAGTTAAGAACCACAGTACGATAAGTCCGATATGGACAGCAATTGACCAAAAGCTTACACCGTTCAGAAAATCTGAAAATGCGCCCCAAACCGCCAACACAAATAAGGGAATGCTCAAATTTGAATTTTTAAGCTTACCTGTTAAAACAGCACGCATCACCATATAAAGAGCCAATAACGCAATTAACAGCATTAAAAACAGATGAACCGAGCTTCTTGATTCAGTTTGTTTAATCATTACATTTGCACTGGTTTGCATATCTTCAATATAATATAAGCTGTAAATTGCATATACTATACAAAGCATAAACCGTACAAAACCGCTTTTCGCTTTTTTGTTCATATTCCTCTTACCATGGGCATACCGGTCTTGAATTACCGATATGCAGACACTCATAATTTATTATATCAATTACATAATCACCTACTGATTGAGATGATATTTTTGTTGCATAAGCCTTGCTTTTTTCTTTCCACTGCGCAACAGCTTCGGGATTATTAACCGCAAACTCAATTGCTTTTGCCAGCTCTTTCGGTCTTTTGGCTTTTACCACAATACCTGCGCCGCTGTGGTCAATCACCTCGTGGCTTACAGCTTGGTCGGACGCAATCACGCCGATATATGCTCTTGTCGCTTCATTAACCAATAAATTCCATCCGTCAAATTTACTGGGAACAATACAAACATCATATTTTTTCATATTGTTGCCCACTTCAAGTGAATTCCAAGAGCCGAGAAAGCTTGCATTTTCATTATTTTCCGCCCAAGAAATAACCTCGTCCTTCATATCGCCGTAACCGCCCACAAAATCAATTGTATAACTGCTTTTATCGGCTTTAACCAAATCTAACGCTTTTACCAAAGTATCAGTTCCCTTGGTATATCTTGAAAATCTTCCTACGTACAGAAAGCGCATAGGCGAATTTATAGGATATATGTTTTTATCTGTTACGCAATCGACCGGGTCGTACATAAACGGATAAAGCTTTTCGCTTTTCCATCTGTAATGCTTATTTTCATCAACGCCCTGTAATCCGAGAGGAAGATATGCTTTTATATACTTTTGATATTTTTTAGCAATGAGTATTTCAGAAATCGGCACATATACACGCTTTATTATTCTTTTCCACCACTTACCGTAAATACCGGGACGTTCGGAAAAGCAAATAAACTGATATTTATCTGCAAAAATGTATTTATCAAGATATTTAATTACACTGCTCTTAAAGCCTGCCAGAATATGTATTGCATCGGGTTCTGACTGAAAGATATTTTTGATTTTTTCTTCTGTATTTTCAGACAAATCAACCATAACAGCGTCGCCGTAATCGCCGTCATCCCATTTAACGCTTTTTCTGATTTCGTTAAAATCATGAAGATACGCATATATTACCTTGCCGTTCCATGCTTTAGTCATATAATTAAAGCATCCCTTGCCGACCTTGGGAGGCTGATCAAACCAAAAAATCAAACTTCTTGAATTTTCCACTTATATCTCTCCAATCAAATTACTGTACAGCCTAATATACTCTTCATTATGTTTTTGAACAGAATAAATTTCTGCATTTTTTCGGGCAGAAATATTTCCGCCGTTTTCTTTAAGCGTTAAGCCTTTTGCTATAATATCAAGCATTTCATCAACGCTTGCGTTTATTTCGCAAATTAAACCGCTGCCCTCTGTTTTAATAAGCTCGGGGCTTGCCGTTGAATTGACAAGCACAACGGGTGTTCCGCACGCCATCGCCTCGACTGTTACCAAGCCAAAGGTTTCTTCAACAGACGGATTTAAGAATAGATCTGCCGCTGAATAAAGGTCTATAAGCTCCTGCTGATTCCAAGTGCGTTCAAGCCCTATAACATTTCGGGGCAGTTCTGCAATTTTCCCTTTATCAAGACCGACCATAATATATTGCCAAGCTTCAGGAGAGTTTTTTGCAATTTTTATAAGCTTACTGTAACCTTTTCGCTCATTCCAACCGTCAGATACAAGAAGAATAAGCTTTTTATTCTCACAATTGTACTTTTTTCTTACATCGCTCACGGTGGGTTTAAATTTGTTCAAATCCACACCGTTATATATTCTTTTGACAGGATAGGAGCCGAGAATAGATTGTTCCGTAACACCTTTAAGCCAATCAGAAACAGTAACTACCGTTAAATCATGCAATCCCGTATAAAGTTCTTTTTTTTCAAGGTAATTTCTCTTTGAGCAATCCGCCAAAAGAGATTTGGGATAACCGTTTTTTTCGGGACACTTAAAACATTCGGTTTGCCACTTACTGCATTTTTTGAATGCAAAGTGAGGACAATGCCCTGTAAATGCCCAGCAATCGTGAATTGTCCAAACGATTTTGCCGTTAAATTCATTTTTCAAATATTCAAAAAGTATTTTTACATTAAGATAATATCCGTGTAAATTATGAAGATGGATAATATCAGGGTTATACTGTTTAATAAATTCAACAAGTTTTTTGGTAGGCTCAACGGAATAAAATCCGCTTCGGTCAGTAATACGCGATAACAGTGCGTGAAGCATATAGTCTTTTTTTTCGCCTATTCGGTATGAATTGACGCTTTCATCGCATTCACCCCTGCCAAACGCCACACAGAATTCGCCGCCGCTTTCTACTATGGAGTTACCTAAATCCTTAATAATTTTTCCAGTACTGCCCTTGCCGTAAACCGTGTTAATAAACAAAACCCTCATTTTTTATCAATCACCGTAACATATTTGTGAATATTTTCTGTTTTTGTGAATTCTGCCTTGAAAAGCTTATAGCAGTTTTCCTGTATGCTTGACTTATTCATTGCAATATTTTTTATACGCTCTGCCAAAGCTTCGGGCTTGTCCGAAGCAATTGACGGATTAAGCGAATATTTTTGAAGGAGCGAACTGAACTCGCAGTCTTCGCCGAAGCAGAACGCTGTTTCTCGACCGCAAGAAAGCACAACGCCTGTTTTGCTCGGAAGCGCCGTGTAAACGCCGCCTTTAACCAACGGAATTATATTTATGCCTGCCGCTGAATAGATATGCGTTGCCATGTCACTCGACTGCATAGGAAGCATCTGCACATTATTAAGATTCTCTTCATCAACCATTTTTTCAATGCTTTCACGGTTTACGCCATCGCCGATTATAAGGAATTTTATATTGTCGCAATCTTTCAAAAGTTTAGCGCTTTGAACTATCAGCTCAACATTCTGCATTCTGCCGATATTGCCTGCGTATATTGCGTAAAAAACATCTTTATCAAGATTAAAGGTCTTTATAAACTCATTTTCTTCTGTAGAAATATCTACAATTTCGTCACTGTATCCCCAATTATGTATAACGGTAATTTTTTCTTCGGGTACTCCTTTCGCCGCAATATATTTTTTCATATCTTCAGATATACAGATTATAGAATCTGCTTCTTTATATACGGCTCTCTGCCACATTTCAAAGAAATTATAAATGAATGAGCCTTTGCTGATTATTCCGCTTGCAACTGCATTGTCGGGCCAAATGTCCTGCACCATAGCCACAACACGCATACCCTTTCTTTTTGCCGATTTTACCGACCAAAAAGACGAATAAGAAACATCTTCAAACAAAACATCGGCGTCAGTTTTTTTTAGCCCCAAAGCCATTCGCATTGTTGTTAATGTATCAAACACATAGCGGAAAATTATATTGCTTTTTGCCGCTTTTTTGCGTGAGTATTTATGATATTTTATATTTTCGCCGTTTATGCCTAAAGTATTGCCGTCATCATCTTTATTTTCAACGGCAATTAAACGTTCAACAGTATTTCCGCTTTCTAAAAAGCCGTTTATGATGTCCGAGAACAAGTGATTAAACGGACTTGTTTTATCAAAAAGTATAGGAGTTAAAATTGCAATTTTCATTATATTACTCCACCGCAATCTTTATTGAACTAATTGCTTTTTCGCAAATCGCCACAGCGTCGTCAGCATTTTCGCCCTGTGCTATTACAAATCCAACTCTTGCGCCGCTGCTGTTGATTTCTGTCACAGTGTCGCCCACGGTTTTAACAAAAGAAATCTGCTTAACGCCTTGAATATGTTCAGCTTCTGCCACACCGTCAATTTGTTTTATCACACCCGGCTGAACCTTGAAATATCTTATCGCAGAACCTTTATTGAATTTCGCTTTAAGGTCTGTTGGCTCGCCCAAAGAAATATTTATTGTATTTTTCACCATATCAATGCCTGTTGAGAGCGGAACCAAGTGCGTTGTAATACAGTCTCCGCCCATTCTGGCACCGATTTCAACAATTTTAGGACCTTCTTCTGTAACCATTATTTCTGTATGCGACGGTCCGTTTTCAATACCTATTGCTTTTACTGCCGCAACAGCGACCTGAGATATTTTTTCTGCTGTTTCGGGATTGTGCTTTGTGGGCTGTGAATGACCCATCTCTACAAAATAAGGTGCACCCGTTGTGAGTTTATCGGTAATCTGCAAAACAGTTACCTCACCGTTTACCGAAAGAGTTTCCACACTTACCTCTTTACCCTGCATATACTCTTCAACAATCACATCGCCGCACCGTGAAAACTCTCTGCTGTATTTATACGCATTGTCTATGAGCTGTTCATTATTCAAATCGTCAATTAAATATATTCCTCGGCTTCCGGAACTGTCAGCAGGCTTTACTACAAATGGTTTTGAAAAACTTCCCACAGCCTCTTTATATTCACAAAAATCGGAAACCTTATAAAATTCAGGCACGGGAACACCATGTTCTTCAAGGCACACACGCATCATTGCCTTATTTGTGGCTTTAAGCGAAGACTCAACGCTAATTCCAACCAAATTCATCTCTTGTGCAACAGTTGCAACGGCACGCATTGGCATATCGGTTGCCAAAGTCATTATGCCGTCAATTTCGCATTCCTTTGCCGCTTTAAGAATATTCGGAATATCAATTGTGCTGATTACGAGCTTTCGGTCTGCAAATTCAAAACCCTCGGCATTTGGGTTCATATCAACTGCATAAACCTCAAGCCCCATTTCGGCGGCTTTTTTTATTCCGGGAGTCTGCAAAACGCTCGCGCCCAAAATCATTAACTTTTTTCTGCCGTTTTTCATAACCTATCCTTCTTAAATCTATATCAAAGCTTCGATAATTATCTGTGATATTTTACGCATATCCTCTGCTGAATAACGTTGATCGCACGGGATTGCCAACATATTGTCAGCTATATGCTTACTGTTTTCGCAAACACCCTCTGCCCCTTCAGGCAAGGGCCATATAACAGGACAAAATACAGATTTTTTTGCAAGCTTACCTTGAATTTCATCACGGTCGGCAACAATCACGGGGAAATACAGCGTACTGCTTGCAGGCTCTTGCGAAATAAATTTAAGCTTACCCTTTTCACACAGCAGCGCAAGGGTTTCTGCAAGAATACTTACGTTTTTTTGCCTGTCTTTAAGAATTTTATCAAAATCGACCTTATTCAAAAGCTCTTTTGACTGTTCCGTCATTAAATAAGCATTTTTTGAAGCGTCAAGCAATTCAGAAGCCTCATTCAGCAAGCCTCTGAATTCCGATTTTAAGGTTTCGCCGCCTGTTTTAAGATATTCGCTTTTTAACTGCATTGCGTTTTTTCTTATATCCGCAAAGCTGTTTTCAAATAAATAACAGTTATCAAAGCAATCTTTAGTAAAAAGCAATCCGCCGTCTGCAATCGACAGCCATTTTCTTATACTGATTACAGTTGCATCGGCACAAAATCCGCTGTTGTCTATTCGATGAAGAGGATTATGTGTTCTGTCCTCAACAAATTTTGCTTTTCCAAATTTTGCTTTTAAAGAATGCAAAGCTTCGTCACACATCGGCTTTATACCGAAATATGAAATGTAAATGAAAACGCAATTATCGGAAAGCTTATTCTCAACATCTTTAATATCAACGGTACAGTCGCTGTCAAGCTTATAAAACTCCGCCTCATATCCGTTCATAATGAACGGAGAAACCATTGACTCACAGCACAGTGCGGGGAGCAATACCTTTTTATGATTTTCAGAATATCCCATTGCCACAGCTTTAAGTGCATCTCTGCCGCTTCTGAAAAGATAAGCGTCTTTTGATTTCAGCGGATGCTCGGTATATGTATTTGCAATATACGGCAAGGTGGAGTTCCAATCAAATTCACTGCCATACTCTTTAATTAAAGTACACACAAAAAATTACTCCTTATTTTCAGCATACTCTTCAAGCAATGCCTGCGCCTCTTTTTTGGCTTCTTCTTCGCCTTCGGTATCTTTATATGTATTTTCGTGCTTCAAAACCGACATAACAGTTTTAAAGAACACCTTAACATCCATTGCAAATGTGCAGTTGCGCGCATAATATGCGTCGTTTTTCATTTTAAGCTCCGCATCAGCATCATTTCTGAAATATGCTTGACTGTACCCTGTAATTCCGGGACGGACGGTGAGGAAAATTCTAATATCCTCAGGGTATTTGTCAATCCAATCAATCGGGTCGGGCCGCGGTCCGATTATACTCATTTCGCCTTTAAGAACATTGAAAAACTGCGGAAGCTCATCAATTGAGGTTTCACGCAGAAATCTGCCAACCTTTGTAACACGGGGATCGTCCTCGCCGTTATAAGTTGAACCGTCGGCTAAACGAATGTCGGGAGCATTTTCTTTCATTGAACGGAATTTATACATTTTGAAAAACTTGCCGTCCTTGCCTATTCTTTCACCCTTATAAAGCACTGAACCGCCGTCTTCTTTCTTTATAATAAGTGCAACGATTAAATAAATAGGAATAAAGAAAAGACACACAAAAAATGAAATAAAAATATCAATTAAACGCTTAAAAACCTTCTGATACATTTTCTTCCCCTAATTTCGTAATTATATAAATCAGTTAAAACTGTGTTTAACGCCGCATATTTCTATCAGCCAAACTTAAAATGAGCATAAGTTCGCACGCTAAATATTATAATATATATTCCTCTTAAAGTCAACAAAATAAAAATCTATTCGGCTTATATTTTTAAGCCGAAAACAGCAGGAAAATATTGCACAAAAATACACAAAATTTTCTGTAAATTTCTCTAAAATACACTTGCTGTATTTTCATTGACTTCGCAAAAGTAATTATTGTATAATAGTATGTAAAAATCAGTGTGCTGTGATTGTTGCCTTTGTGCATATTGATTTTAAAGACCGTAAATCTTTCTTCTATGGGCATATGCCCTGTGAGAAGTTTTAAATTTTTTATATTGGAGATTATTGGCTATGGAAAGAAAAATCGGCACTGTTTCAAGAGGTATTCGCGGACCTATTATCCGCCAAGGCGACAATCTTTGCGAAATTACTGTGTCAAGCGTTCTTGAAGCGGCAGAAAGCGAAGGTTTTGAGCTTCGTGACAGAGATGTCATTTCGCTCACAGAGTCAATCGTAGCACGTGCGCAGGGCAACTACGCATCGGTTGACGAAATTGCAGCTGATGTTAAGGCAAAATTGGGCGGCGAAACAATCGGTGTTATTTTCCCGATTTTATCACGCAACCGTTTTGCAATTTGCCTTCGCGGTATTGCTAAAGGCGCAAAAAAGGTTGTACTTATGCTCAGCTATCCCAGCGATGAGGTTGGCAACTCACTCGTTTCATTGGACAAGCTTGACGAGGCGGGAGTTAATCCGTATTCAGATGTCCTTTCACTTGAGAAATACAGAGAGCTTTTCGGCGAGAACAAGCACGAATTCACAGGCGTCGACTATGTTGATTACTACTCAGGCATCATAAAAGAAACCGGCGCAGAGGTTGAGATTGTTTTTGCAAATCAGCCTAAAACAATTCTTAATTACACCGACTGCGTTCTCACATGCGATATTCACACAAGAGAGCGCACAAAACGTATACTTAAAGCCGCAGGCGCAAAGGTTGTTTGCGGACTTGACGATATTCTCACAGCTTCTGTAAACGGAAGCGGTTATAACGAAAACTACGGTCTTTTAGGTTCAAATAAATCTACTGAAGATACAGTCAAGCTTTTCCCGAGGGACTGCCAAGGTCTTGTTGAGGATATTCAAGCTGAAATTCTTAAAAAGACAGGCAAGCATGTTGAAGTTATGGTCTATGGCGACGGCGCTTTCAAAGATCCGCAGGGTAAAATTTGGGAGCTTGCGGACCCCGTTGTATCCCCTGCCCATACAGCAGGACTTATCGGTACGCCCAACGAATTAAAGCTTAAATATCTTGCTGACAACGATTTCAAAAATCTTTCAGGCGCCGAGCTTAAAGAGGCTATCTCAAAGAGTATCAAGGCAAAAGAAGGCAGTCTTGTGGGCAATATGGCTTCACAGGGTACTACTCCCCGTCAGCTTACTGACCTTATCGGTTCGCTTTGCGATCTTACAAGCGGTTCCGGCGACAAGGGAACTCCCATTATTCTTGTTCAAGGATATTTTGATAACTATACAGACTGATTAACGGAGGAATTTATAAATGGATAACAATGTAAGACCTGAATCAATGGAAAGAATTACTACCAAAGCACTTGCCGAGGCTTTTATCGACGAGCAAATTGAAGCTGTTCGCAAACAGGTCGGCGATAAGAAAGTTCTTCTCGCACTTTCCGGCGGTGTTGACTCTTCAGTAGTTGCAGCTCTTCTCATAAAGGCAATCGGCAAACAGTTAGTTTGTGTTCACGTAAACCACGGTCTTATGAGAAAGAACGAAAGCGAACAGGTTACAGCGATTTTCGGCAAAGAGCTTGATGCTAACCTTATTTATGTTGACGCAACCGATCGTTTTCTTGACCTTCTTGCAGGCGTAAGCGAACCCGAAAATAAGAGAAAGATTATCGGTAAAGAATTTATCAATGTATTTGCTGACGAGGCAAGAAAGCTTGAGGGTATTGAGTTCTTGGCACAGGGTACAATTTACCCTGATATTCTTGAAAGCTTTAAAAAGGCTGAAGGCAAAAAAGCAATTAAATCCCACCACAATGTCGGCGGACTGCCGGAGGATCTTAACTTTAAGCTTGTTGAGCCTATTAAACTTCTCTTTAAGGATGAAGTGCGCGTAGTCGGCGAAGCGCTCGGTCTTCCTCACTCTATGGTTTACCGTCAGCCGTTCCCCGGACCGGGTCTTGGTGTTCGCTGTCTTGGTGCAATCACACGCGACCGACTTCACGCTCTTCGTGAAGCAGACGCAATTCTCCGCGAAGAATTCGACAAAAACGGACTTGCAGAAAAAGTTTGGCAGTATTTCATCGTTGTACCGGATATTAAGAGCGTCGGAGTTAAGGATGAAAGCCGTTATGAAGGCTGGCCCGCAATTATCCGCGCAATAAATACAAAAGACGCTATGAGCGCAACAATCGAAGAAATCCCCTATGCAGTTCTTCATAAGATTACAGACAGAATCACTCATGAGGTCGACGGCATCAACCGCGTGCTTTACGACTTAACCCCCAAACCCGTCGGAACAATTGAGTGGGAATGATTTCACACCCACGAAAAAGCCCGTAATTACCGGATTTTCTAAACCACAATGCCCTCTGTGGCAACAAAACGGCAACATTATTTGAATTATCTTAAGAATAATCATAGCCGCCGGTTAAACCGATGGTTATGACTTGTAACATTTTTACAGCAGCTTTTTGATAATACTTGACTGTTTGCCGAAATTTTGATATATTATTTTTAATTGAAAGAAAGAGGTGGAAAGATGATTAACTTTTCTTGCAGATAAAATCGGAATATGCAATAGTGCTTTTTATTGTACTGTTGCGCTCATTGCAAGAAAGTTATAAGTCTATCTAACTCTATATAGTGCTATTTCCGCTTTGTTCAGTGGTGTAATTGTGCTATGACGAGCCGTAAGAATTGACTTTCTTGCGGCTCTTATTTTTTGTTAAAGGAAGTGGCTTTGATGTAAACCGCAAAATTGGTTGTTACGCATGATTCACTCCGTATAGCGTCGGTAAATATCGGTAAAGTCTATACGGAGTGAAATATCGCCGTAACACCGACTTTGTATCTAACAAGACATACAAAGGAGAATTATGCTTATGTCAATGATTAAAATAGAAAATCTTACCTTCTCCTACCCAACGGGCTATGACAATATCTTTGAAGATGTAAATTTTCAGATCGACACCGATTGGAATCTCGGCTTTGTTGGAAGAAACGGCAGAGGAAAAACAACACTGTTAAACCTCTTGCTCGGTAAGTATGAGTATAGCGGTAAAATCCACTCATCTGTGCAGTTTGATTATTTTCCATATCCCGTAGCTGACAAAAAGAAGTGTACCAACGAAATTTTCTTTGAAATCGCACCGGGATCTGAAGAATGGGAACTGATGCGAGAGCTGTCCTATTTGGACGTGAATGCCGATGTGCTTTATCGCCCCTTTGAAACACTTTCAAACGGCGAACAAACAAAGGTACTGTTGGCGGCGTTGTTTTGCAATGAAGGAAACTTTCTTTTGATTGACGAGCCGACAAACCATTTGGATACGAAAGCTCGTGAAATGGTAGCCGCCTATCTGAAAAAGAAAAAAGGCTTTATACTTGTATCTCACGACCGCCGTTTTTTGGATGGCTGTGTTGACCACATCCTGTCGCTAAACAGGGCAAATATTGAAGTGCAAAGCGGAAATTTTTCCTCTTGGATGGCAAACTTTGAGCGGCAGCAGGAATTTGAATTGGCACAAAACGAACGCTTACAAAAGGACATCAGTCGATTGCAGCAGTCGGCAAAACGTTCCGCGGTGTGGTCTGACCGAGTGGAAGCATCCAAGATTGGCGCGGCAGATAAAGGATATGTCGGGCATAAAGCCGCAAAAATGATGAAGCGTTCAAAGACAATCGAGGCAAGACAGCAACAGGCAATCGAGCAAAAATCAGGGCTTCTAAAAAACATCGAAACTACCGAAAAATTGAAGCTCACGCCTTTGATGTATCACGCTGACACGCTCGTTTCCTTTTCTGATGTTTCGGTATGTTATGTTGGAAATACGGTATGTGAGCCTGTTTCCTTCACTGTACAGCGAGGAGATCGGGTCGTGCTTGACGGCAGAAACGGAAGTGGCAAAAGCAGTTTGCTGAAGCTCTTAATAGGTGAGCCTATCGCGCATACAGGGACGCTGCAATTAGGCGCGGGGCTTGTAATTTCCTATGTGCCGCAGGACACTTCTCATTTGAAAGGGAGGCTGTCCGATTTTGCAGAAGAAAACCATATAGACGAAAGTTTGTTCAAGGCAATACTGCGAAAAATGGACTTTGATAGAATACAGTTTGAGAAAGATATCCGAGACTTTTCCGGCGGTCAGAAGAAAAAAGTGCTGATAGCAAAAAGCCTTTGTGAGCCGGCGCATCTGTATATATGGGACGAACCGCTTAACTTTATTGATGTCTATTCCCGTATGCAGATTGAGCAGCTAATAAAGGAGTTTTCTCCTACGATGATTTTTGTGGAACACGACAGCGCGTTCAGAGATTCGGTTTCCACAAAAACAGTACAGTTATAAAGCGAAGCATCGCAGGGCGAGAAATGCTCCTTAAGAAACAGAGAAGTTCTGATACGTATGCACAATAAAAATAGAATTTCTAACACAAGCAAACAATATAAATCATGATTTTGTTTCAGCAATCCTTTAAAATTACAGTACAGGCAGGTGATAAAATGAATTGGGCAAAGATGTTTCAAGATGCGATTGATTACATTGAAAACCATTTGACAGATTATGTTGATTATAATGAAGTTGCAAAAAGAGCGTGTATGTCAAGCTTCTATTTTCAGCGAATTTTTACTGTTCTTTGCGGATATGCAATAGGCGATTATATTCGTAACCGCAGGCTTACGCTTGCGGGAACAGAACTGCAAAAGGAAAAATGCAAGGTGATTGATGTTGCATTGAAGTACGGATATGGAAGTCCTGAAAGCTTTTCAAGAGCATTTCAAAAATTTCACAATATAACACCGTCACAGGCAAAATCAGACGGCGCAAAGCTCAATCATTTTTCACGCCTCTCTGTAAATTTAATATTAAAGGGTGGTAATGTTATGAATTATTCCATTGAAAAGAAGCAAGCTTTTACTGTACTTGAAAAAGCAGAAAAGCATTCAATTGTTGACGAAACCAACAAAAACACCATTCCCGAATTTTGGACACGCTCACATAATGACGGAACAATTAAAACAATCGTAGAATCACTTTACGAATCAGAATGTGTATTAGGCATTTGCTACGGCAATACTCCGACTGATTCAAAAACATTTGATTACAGTATCGGCGGAAAGTGCAGAAATGATATTCAGGCACCTGCGGGATTCAGGATAAGCACAATTCCAGAAAGAACTTGGATCATATTTGAATGTATCGGTGCAATGCCAAATGCAATACAGGATACTTGGCACAAAATCTGTTCGGAATTTTTCCCTGCATCAGAATATAAGCCTACTTATGAAATGGATATTGAGGTTTATCCCGAAGGCGATATGACATCGGCAGATTATAAGAGTTATATTTGGATTCCTGTTGAAGAATAAGACGCTGCTTTTAATTACTCTCCCGAAGTTCTTGATTTTTAAGAGCTTTGGGGGAGTTTTTGTTTTGTGGCATGTTTGGTATTAAAATTACGCTATTTCCATTTCAGTCCGTTTTTTTGTACGATTTTTCGATAATTTTGTTTAATATGCTTTATTCAGTATAGAAATTATGGTAAACTTATAACATTAAATTGGATTTTACGGTGATAATAATGTCATTTACTTCGCACATCAGTGAGGATTGGAAAAGAATTCAAACTGTCTTTGAACATTCTGCTGCAACCTCTGAACTTGCATCTGAATATGGTAAAAAAACAGGTCTTGAATACACAGGAAAGCTTCAAGGCTTACTTCACGATTTGGGCAAGCTGTGCAAGGATTTCAACGATTATATCAATTTAAAAGGAGATTTTTCCAGAGGAGAAATTGACCATGCGTATGCAGGAGCTAAATATTTAACTTTGATTGCTAAAGACAGCGAAAATACTGAAATAAAGAAAATTGCCGAATATATTTCAAGAACCATTCTTTCTCATCACGGGCTTCATGATTGGCTTGGCGAAAACGGTGAAGATTATTTTGAAAAGAGGACGGGCAAAACTGAACGCTTTGATGAAATTATCAAAAATTCACAGGATTTTATAAATTCAAAGCAAATTCTTGAGCTTCTTAAAAAATCGGCGGAAGAATATTCAGAAATCAGTCAAAAAATTTCAGTACTTGCAAGTCAATGCACTGATAAAAGCAAAAGCATTCAAAATACATTAAAGCTTTTTTATTACGGTCTTTTTGAGCGGCTGCTGCAGTCTATTCTTATTGATGCTGACAGAACAAATACCGCAGATTTTATGCTGAAAGACAGTAATGCTTATAATTTTTTTGACCACTCCTCTCCTGCAAGTGATGTTTGGGATAGAATGTGCAATTGTTTAGAAGAAAAATACAAAACATTTTCTTCGGCTGAATATCAAAGTGAAATTTCCATTTTAAGAAATGAAATTGCCGATGAATGCTTGTCTTTTTCTTCAAACGAAGTAAAAGTTTGCCGTCTTATTGTACCTACAGGCGGAGGAAAAACTCTTTCTTCTCTGCGGTTTGCCGCAAATCAAAGCAAAATTTTCGGCAAAGAAAAAATCATTTATGTTGCACCGTTTATGTCGATTTTAGAGCAAAACAGCGATGTTATAAAAGGAATCGCAGGAGAAGAAAATTTTCTTGAGCATTACACAGATTTTGAACAGAGCCTTGAAAGTAACAGCGAGCGTTACAAATATGAGCTTATGTCTGAACGATGGACATCACCTGTAATTTCTACAACTCTTGTTCAGTTTTTGAATACATTTTTCTCCTCAAAAACTTCTTGCGTACGCCGTTTTCACAGGCTCAGCAACAGTGTAATTATCATTGATGAGGTTCAGGCTATTCCCACAAACTGTATATATTTATTTAACCTTGCCGTGAATTTTCTTGCAAATGTCTGTTCCTGCAGTATTGTTTTATGTACCGCAACACAGCCAACCCTTGAAAGCACGAAATACCCTATCGTTTTTGACCAATATAAGGATATGGTAAAAGACTGCAACAAATATTTTGAAAAATTTAAACGAACCAAGCTTTTTACCGATTATGCCGAAAGCAAAAACAAAGGATATACATACAAAGAGGCTGTAAATATTTGTTCGGAAAAATTTGAAGAAAACGGCAATCTGCTTTTCATTGTAAACACAAAATCTGCAGCGGCAGAAATATACCGCCTGTTAAAAAAAGAATATATAAACGGCGATGTTAAAATTATTCACCTAAGCACAGGAATGTGTCCAGAACACAGAAGAAGCGTTTTAAAAGAGATACGAAACTGTCTTGAAGATAATGAAAAAATTATTTGTGTAACGACACAGCTGATTGAGGCAGGCGTTGACATTTCTTTTAAATGTGTTTTTCGTTCTCTTGCAGGACTTGACAATATTTCTCAAGCCGCAGGCCGTTGTAACAGAAATGCCGAAAACCCCATGGGCAAGGTTTATATAATCAGGCTCAACGAAGAAAAAACAGGCAGTCTTTATGAAATCAACGGAAAAAGTCAATGTGCTCAAATCATGATTGATAATGGGCAAAACGACGATTTATTAAACACGAAGAACATTTCACAATTTTTTAAAAACTTCTTTCAAAACAGAACACACACTATGGCTTATCCTGTTGATGATACTAACTTAATTGATTTGCTTTCAAAAAATTCACAAAGAGCAGGACTTTGGTCTGCACAACAGGGATACTGGAATAAAGCTTTGCTTAAACACGGACATCAAGCCTTCAAAACCGCAGGCGATAAATTCAAGGTTATCAATAAAACTGCCGATGAGGTTATTGTTCCCTACCGAGACGGAAAGCAGTTAATTCTTGATTTAAATTCCGATTTATCTGTCGCCGAAAGCTCAAAATTGCTTAAAGAAAGTCAAAAATACGCTGTTTCAATATACAAACAACAGCTTGAAAAGCTTATAGAGAAAAACGCTGTTTTTGTTCTGCCCTGCGGGGTATATGCCTTGAAAGAAGAATTTTATGATTGTGACGGAATCGGAATTGATTTTAACAGCAACAGCGAAAGCGGTATTTTCTTTTAACAGCAATAAACAGTTTTATATTTTACTGAAAATATATTTAATAAAACCCAAAAGGAGGATTGTTAAATTGGATAAACCTTTACACGAAAATTCTGTAAGCTTTGAGGTATGGGGAAATCTCGCTCTTTTTTCTGACCCGCTGACAAGAACAGGCGGCGAAAAATGTACGCTTCCCGTTCCGACCTATGAAGCCTTAAAGGGTATTTTGAGCAGTATTTATTTTAAGCCGACGATAGTTTGGTACATAGACTCATGCCGAGTAATGAATGAAATTCAAACATTCAGGCAAGGTATGCGTCCCATTAAGTACAACGGCGGAAATGATCTTGCTTATTACACTTACCTCACCAATGTCCGTTATCAGGTTAAAGCCCATTTTGAATGGAATTTAAACCGGCCTGAGCTTCAGAATGATCGCAACGAAAACAAGCATCATAACATTGCAAAAAGAATGATTGAACGGAGCGGAAGACGTGATTGCTTTTTAGGAACACGGGAGTGCTATGCTTATGTAAAGCCTTGTAGGTTCGGCGAGGGCGAAGGCTTCTATGACGGAAAGGGCGACATAAACTTCGGATTTTCTTATCACGGAATCACCTACGCAGATGAAGCTGTATTAGACGAAGACAAGGGCAAGCTTACGGTAAGATTTTGGAACCCTGTTATGAGAAACGGAGTTATTGATTTTGTAAGACCCGATGAAATTCCTGAAACTATGAAGCACCATGTCAGAGATATGGAAATCAAGAAATTCGGCAAAGAGCAAAATAATTTTACAGGTCTTGATGAGTTTAAGTTTGAAGGAGATGAAGCAATTGAGTTGGACTAACGAATTATACAATGTTTATGAGGTTGCTTCTGCTTTGGATATCCCAAACAAACCCCTGCCAATCTTCCATTCAACGGCAAACGCGCAGATTAACCTTTTCATTGATAATAATGGCGTTTTGCAATCTGCCGCAGTTATACCCGACAATCGAAAGAAAGTTAAGAACGGTGGAATTGATGAAGCTTCTCTTGACGTAAACGGACCTGTTACGATTATTCCTGTCACAGAAGATTCCAATGTGCGTTCAAGCGGTACTGCACCCCACCCTTTCGCTGATAAGATGATTTATGTTGCCGGTGACTACTGTCACTATTGTGATGCAAAAGACGGCGATGAAGAAAAATACGAAAAATATATAGACGGTTTAAAAGAATGGGCGGATTCAGCATACTCCCACCCTGCTGTAAAAGCTATTTATGCTTATCTTTCAAAAGGAACTCTTATCAAGGATTTGATAGATTTCGGAATATTTGAGCTTGGCGAAGACGGCAAGCTTACAGCAAAAAAAATCGAAAAAAATGAACAGAAGGATTGCTTTGTAAGATTTACAATTATAGGCGAAAACAGCCAAAGTAGAACTTGGTTAGACGAAAGCCTTTATCAAAAATTTATAGAATATACCAAAGCAAAGCAAACAAATAAAGGTTTTTGTTATGCCACAGGCAATGAAGCATGTATTACCTATAAGCATCCGTCAAAGATTTTAAATTCGGGTGACAAAGGAAAACTTTTTTCCGCCAATGACGAAATCGGATTCACATTTCGAGGCCGTTTTAATGAAAAGGAAGAAGCTGTTGCAATAGGCACGGAGTTCTCACAAAAAATGCACAACGGTCTTAAATGGCTGATTGAAAATTATGCGGTTCACAAAAACGATATGGCAATTATTACTTGGGACAGTGTTCTCAGCGATTTGCCCGACATTTGCTCTTCGTCATTAGATTTTATTGATGATTCAGATGATGAATTTGAAAGTGAAGAATCATTTACCAATTATAAAAATCAGCTCAGAACTGCAATTTTCGGTTCTGAAAACACGATGAACTGCACAAGCGAAAAAACAATGGTTATGATTTTAGACGAAGCCACAACGGGCAGAGTTTCAATAAGCCTGTATTCCGAAATGGCAAAGTCGTCTTTCCTAAAAAATCTTGAAGAATGGCACGAAAATACTGCATGGTTTTATTGGAACGGAAAAGAAAATAAAATCTGCTCCCCTTCCCTTATGGATATTGTAACTTCTTCTTTGGGAACCGAGCAAAACGGTATTTTGAAGTGCGACGGCAAGCTTAAAACCGAAACGCTTACAAGACTTATTCCATGTGTAATTGAAAGGAGAAAAATCCCTAACGATATTGTTCAAAATCTTGCAAATCGAGCATCAAGACCATTGGCTTACAGCAGAAACAATTGGCTTAAAATTTTAAAGACTGCCTGCTCGCTTATCAGAAAAAATCTAATTGAAAAAGGAGAAGAATGTACTATGGCTTTAGATGAAACCCGCACTGACAGAGATTATCTTTTCGGCAGACTGCTTGCAGTGGCAGAAGTTGCCGAGCACTATACCTATGACAAGAATAATGACAAAGACAGAGTTACAAATGCAGAACGCTTTTTTGAGCAGTTCTCAAACCGTCCTTATGAAACATGGCAAGTAATTTACAACAAGCTTCAACCGTATTTCAAGAAAATGGACAACGGTACAAAAATTTATTACAGCAACATTATTGATGATATCAACAGTAAGTTTAATGCTGATGATTTTGCTGATAACACCAAGCTTAAACCGATATTTTTATTAGCTTACAGCTGTCAGAGAAAATCACTTTACACAAAAAAAGAAAACAAAAGCTCAACTGAGGAGGAATAAAAAATGAGTACACTTAATAACAAAATCGACTTTGCAGTAATCTTTACGGCACAAAACGCTAATCCCAACGGCGATCCCTTAAACGGCAACAGACCAAGAGAAACATTTGACGGTAACGGAGTAATTTCTGATGTATGTCTTAAAAGAAAAATCCGCAACAGACTTCAAGATCTTGACGAAAATATTTTTGTTCAAAGTGATGAAAGAGCCAAAGACGGCTTTAAGAGCTTAAAAGAGCGTGCCGACAGCAATGAAAAGCTCAAAGCAATCGCTAAAGGCAAAAAAACAGATGTTGACGCTTATGCAAAAGCTGCCTGCGAAAAATGGATTGATGTCCGCTCTTTCGGTCAAGTATTCGCTTTCAAGAAAGGCAGTGGAGATGCAAACGGTGTTTCTGTACCTGTAAGAGGTCCTGTAAGTATAAGACAAGCTACAAGCATTGACCCTGTAAGCATTACTGATATGCAAATAACCAAGAGCGTAAACAGCGAAAGCAGTGACGGAAAAGCTTCAGACACAATGGGAACCAAGCACTTTGTAGATTTCGGCCTTTATGTTGCTTACGGAAGTATCAACTGTCAGTTAGCAGAAAAAACAGGATTTTCTGATGAAGACGCAGATAAAATTAAAGAGGCTCTTAAAACTCTTTTTGAAAATGATGCATCTTCTTCAAGACCCGACGGAAGTATGGAGGTTTGCAGAGTAATTTGGTGGAAGCATAATGCTAAAACTCCCAAACATTCATCGGCAAAGGTACACAGAAGTCTTAAAATTGAACATAATCCGTACTGTCAAAAGCCTGCTTCTTATGAAGATTATAAAATCACTGTTGAACCCCTTGACGGTATTGAAATTGAAGATTACGAATTGATATGAGCTATGAAGAAAGTGAATACCTGCTTCTTTCTGGTATTCAGCACTTTATCTTTTGCAAACGGCAATGGGCTTTAATACACATTGAGAAGCAATGGGCTGAAAATCTTTTGACCGTAGATGGAAATATAATGCACAAAAATGCACACAACCCCAGTTTGAATGAGGTTCGCAAGGATACCGTAACCGTGCGTGCAATGCCGATTTCATCTTCAAGATTAGGTCTCAGCGGTGAATGTGATGTTGTGGAATTCAAGAAGAACAAAGATGGCATTTCTCTTTTGGAGCGTGATGGCAAATTTACCGTCACCCCTATTGAATACAAACGTGGCACTCCCAAAAAAGACGAGTGTGATATTATGCAGCTTACCGCTCAAACACTTTGTCTTGAAGATATGCTTTGCTGTGAAATTCCGTATGGCTATCTGTTTTACGGCGAAACAAAGCACAGGCTTAAGGTTGAATTTACACAAGATCTGCGAAGCCGTACCGAAAATACCGTTTTTGAAATGCATAAGCTTTACAGCAGACGGCATACTCCAAAAGTCAAACGCACAAAAGCCTGCAACGCTTGTTCGCTTAAAAATATTTGTCTGCCGATACTTTGTAAAAATACTAATGTCTCAAACTATATTTCAACGGTTTTGGAGTATAAGCCATGAAAAAAATGCTTAACTGCCTTTATATAACAACACCAAATCGCTGGCTTCATCTTGACGGTGAAAATATAGTTATCAAGGAGGACGGCGAGCCAATCGGAAGAGTACCGCTTCATAACCTTGAAAGCATTTACGCTTTCGGCAGTATCGGTGCAAGCCCTGCTCTAATGGAAAAATGCACAAAATCTAATATCGGACTTTATTTTTTCAGCCGTACAGGTAAATTTATGTTTTCTGCCGTCGGAGAAACCAACGGAAATATATATTTAAGGCGTGAACAGTACAGAATTGCCGACAGCGAAGAAAAATCTCTTGAAATTGCACAAAATATGATTTGCGGTAAAATCTTCAACAGCAAATATACCATTGAACGCACAATCAGAGACCATGCATTAAAAGTTGATACAGATAAATTAAAGCTAAAAAAAGAATTTCTGTTATTAAGTGCCAAAAGCTGTAATGCAGCTTGTTCAAAAGACGAACTTCGCGGAATTGAGGGAGAAGCCGCAAGCGTATATTTCAGCGTTTTTGATGAAATGATCTTACAGCAAAAGGACGACTTCATATTTACCGTAAGAAACAAAAGACCGCCTGTTGACAATGTAAATGCACTGCTGTCTTTTGCCTACACAATGATGACAAGCCTATGCACCTCTGCTCTATATTCAGTAGGATTAGATCCTTTTGTCGGTTTTATGCACACTGACAGACCCGGAAGACGTTCTTTAGCACTGGATTTGGTTGAGGAATTTCGCTCGGTAATCTGCGATCGATTTGTATTAAATCTTATCAATCGCAAGCAGATTTCAGCTAAAAATTTTGAAAAGTACGAAGACGGTGCAGTTTTCTTGAACGATGATGGCAAAAAGATTTTCTTATCCGCATGGGAAAGCTATAAACAGACAGAAATTCTCCACCCATTTATAAAAGAAAAGGTATCAAAAGGTATTTTACCGTATGTTCAAGCACAGCTTTTAGCACGGCACATAAGAGGTGATTTAGACGGATACCCCGTATTTTTATGGAAGTAGGTGAAATCGTTGCTTGTTTTGATTACATATGATGTAAATACCGGAACTAAAGAAGGTCGGCGTAGGCTTTTAAAAGTAGCGAAGCAATGTGTTAACTACGGAGTAAGAGTGCAAAATTCAGTTTTTGAATGTGTTGTAGATGCTGCCAAGTTAAGAGAAGTTAAAGCAAAGCTGTGCGATATAATAGATAAAGAAAAAGATAGTTTAAGATTCTATTATTTAGGAAATAACTACAAAACAAAGGTTGAGCATATCGGAGCAAAGGAAACAATCAAAGTCGATGAACCATTGATTTTCTGATGCGAAACATAAGCTCACATAAAAACGCAAGGGAGTTCGCAGACATTTTCAGTCTCAAAAATCGCCTTGTTTTAGTCGGAAATGTACAAAATTTTATAATTAAAGCAATTTTTGGTTCTAATTGCTATCAATTGTTGCTTATTCATACTATTTTTTGTATATTTTTGCGGTCGCTCTCCGTGAGGAGAGCGTGGATTGAAATAACTAATTGAGGATAGCGTCCGAAACCGTCATAGTCGCTCTCCGTGAGGAGAGCGTGGATTGAAATTTGATTGTTTTTTAACTGACTTAATGTCAGAAATGTCGCTCTCCGTGAGGAGAGCGTGGATTGAAATCTTTTTTCGCGTGCAAAGCGTAGCTGCACCGAAAGTCGCTCTCCGTGAGGAGAGCGTGGATTGAAATCGAGTTAATAGAAAAAGGCTCTGTAAGCAAAGCAGGTCGCTCTCCGTGAGGAGAGCGTGGATTGAAATAAACAATGGACGGCAAACGACATCGCAAAAAAAAGTCGCTCTCCGTGAGGAGAGCGTGGATTGAAATAAAAGTACGCTAAAGCTGTGCCTATTGAAGATGGTCGCTCTCCGTGAGGAGAGCGTGGATTGAAATAGTTGCGTCTATTACCGGGTCAGCTGCAAAAGCGTCGCTCTCCGTGAGGAGAGCGTGGATTGAAATAGTGGAATGAGATTATAAACCCTGCAACCGCAGAGTCGCTCTCCGTGAGGAGAGCGTGGATTGAAATAAATAATAAATTAAATGAAAGGAGTATAACCGTAGTCGCTCTCCGTGAGGAGAGCGTGGATTGAAATGTCATACACAGGTTCAATAGTTACCAACAAACTATCGTCGCTCTCCGTGAGGAGAGCGTGGATTGAAATCAAATCTACTCAATTTGCGGAAATGTTTGACATTTGTCGCTCTCCGTGAGGAGAGCGTGGATTGAAATAAAATAAAATTCATAAAAAAATACCTCAAATTACGTCGCTCTCCGTGAGGAGAGCGTGGATTGAAATCACTTTGGGACGAAGAAAATGGGGCGTTAATGGCGTCGCTCTCCGTGAGGAGAGCGTGGATTGAAATATATACTACACAAGGCGAAACAAATCTTATTGGGTCGCTCTCCGTGAGGAGAGCGTGGATTGAAATAAAAACTTAAGGAAAACAAAAAGCTGAAAAACAGGTCGCTCTCCGTGAGGAGAGCGTGGATTGAAATACTTAATCCGCCACCGCAAGGTATTAAGTATATTGTCGCTCTCCGTGAGGAGAGCGTGGATTGAAATTACACTGTTTAATAGCTTCTGAACAGATAAGAGCGTCGCTCTCCGTGAGGAGAACGTGGATTGAAATGGCGTATCTTAACACTTTAGAGCGGTATTGTTCTACGTTGCTTTCCGTGAGGAGAGCGTGGATTGAAATTGTAATTCGCAGCTCGGACATAAAGAAATCGGAGTCGCTCTGCGTGAGGAAAGCGTGGATTGAAATTTCCTATACAGTTTGTAAAGTTTCAAAATAAGAGAACCCGCAGTACAATTTTTGATATGTGAACTGTTTAAAGACAGGCACTTAAAATAAAAAAACAGACAAGTTCAAAGCTTGATACTAAAGAACTAACACTTGATTTGAACTATATTTACAGCGATATTGTAAATAGGGATAGTGAAATGTTATATGTCCATTTTTTCGTATACAAGTGAAATTTATTACTTCATTTGACATAATCATTGTGTTACAATAGCCTTACAACATACACAATTGAGGATTATAGTCTTTTTAATGAAAAGAAATATTTTTTGGATTTTATCGGCATGCGCTCTAATAATTATTGCAAATGTTTCGGAATTGAATTTAACTTTAAGAATAACGTTATTGGCAAATGCGATAATAATCAGCATTGATATAATTAAAGTAACAAAGTCAAATAATTATATAAGAAAAGAAACACAAAACAATTAAAGAAAAAGTAGTGAAACGCATAGATAAAACAGAAAAAAATGACGAAAAAATCGAAATCGAATTTGAAATCAAAAAATGGTATGCAGATAATGACTAAGATAAAGAAAACGGAATGACATCGGTCGAAATAATAAGACTTATGCAATTTTTAAAAGAATACGACTATACGCTTGACAGAACTCTACCGCATAGCCGTGGAAGATTGAAATTACCTCTGTTCGTTCGCAAAAAAAGTATAAGCTATTGAAAAAGCTTATCCTCTCTCGAAGTTCTTGATTTTTAAGAGCTTTGGGGGAGTTTTTTGGTATAGCGGACAGAAAATTTGTATGAAAAATTTATACAAATTTTAAGGCAAAATTCACGCAAATTTTTCTATGAATTTTTTTTAAAAATCTTGTAATTTTTTGTCACCTTTTGTATTATAATTATGTCTATATTTTGATTACAGAAATCGAACAAAATACGCAAAAATCGATATTATAATATTACAGCAAACTTCCAAATTTTCAGCATTCACGTGCGTTACAACAGCAAAACGGTGGTTACATTTATGGTCTTTAGCAGTTTAAAATTTATTTTTATCTTTATTCCGATATTTTTCGGGTGCTACTACCTTGCGCCCAACCGTATAAAAAATATTATATTATTTATAGGAAATTTATGCTTCTATTTTGTCGGAACACTGCACAGTCTTGAGCATTTTATACTGTTTATAGTTACCATTATTGCAGATTTCGCAGTTGGCTATTGGATGGAGAAATATCCTGCGCACAAAAAGGCACTTTTGACGTCCGGTATCGCCTATCATTTAGTAAGCCTTGCTGTATTTAAGTATGCAGAGTTCGTTTTGACTGAAATAAGCAGATTTTCATCGGGCTTTGATTTCACCGCTGATATACTGTTGCCGATAGGCATTTCATTCTATACCTTTCAAGGTATTTCTTATATTGTTGATGTTTACAGAGGAACCTCAAAGGCTGAACCGAGTCTTTTAAGATATGCGGTTTATATTTCGATGTTTGAACAGCTTATTGCAGGTCCGATTGTGAAATACAATCAAGTAGAAAAAGAGCTGTACAAACGCGAAATAAAGCTTAAAGCGGTTTTAAACGGTGCGGGAACATTCATCATCGGTTTGGGCTTAAAGGTACTGCTTGCAAACCCCATAGGCAAGCTTTGGTCGCAGGCATGCGCCATAGGCTTTGACAGCGTATCAACTCCCCTTGCGTGGATGGCGATATTCGCATTTTCTTTTCAGATATATTTTGATTTCTTTGGATATTCTTTAATGGCAATAGGACTTGGTAAAATGCTCGGTTTTAATCTTCCGAAAAATTTTGACCATCCGTATTTAAGCCTTACAATGACAGAATTTTGGCGTCGGTGGCATATGACACTTGGAACTTGGTTCAAAGAATACATATATATTCCACTCGGCGGAAACCGCAACGGCAAGCTTGCTACGGTGAGAAATTTACTTGTTGTGTGGCTGCTTACAGGAATATGGCACGGCGCAGGCTACAACTTCGTTTTATGGGGCGCGGTTACTTTCTTAATTATAATTTCTGAAAAGTTCATTACAGGAAAATTCCTTAACAAAGTACCCGCAATAGGTCATATTTATATGATTTTGCTTATTCCCCTCACATGGGCAATATTCGCCATTGACGATATGGAAACACTCGGGCTGTTTTTCACTCGGTTATTCCCCTTTTTCGGTCAGGGAATGTGGTCGGTATTCCGATATGACTACTTAAAATATTTGAATATGTATTATCCGTTTTTTATTGCGGGAATATTATTCTCAACAAAGCTTCCGTTCCGTATTCTAAAGAAAATCAAAAGCCGTACCGTTATATGCTTACTGCTTACGGTAGTTTTCTGTGCAAGCGTATACTGTATGTACCAAGGCTATGACGATCCGTTTTTATATTTTAGATTTTAAGAGGTAAATAAAATGAAAAAATCCAACTTAATTACACTGTTATCTTTAATATTATTGATTGTTGCCGTTGTATTGTTTATGTGCTTCAGCAAAGCCGGAAATTCAGAGAAAGAACCCGAATCAGACAGTACAACAGAAAGCAGTACGGTATCAGTTCCTTCAGAAACCTCAAGTACCGCTTCACCCGAAAAAAATACCGAATCGACAAAGCCTGATGAAAGCACTGCAAAAAATCCATCAACCGTTTCAATGAACGACGCTTTGTTTATCGGTGACTCAAGAACTGTAGGTCTTATGGAATATTCAGGAATCGAAGGCGCTGATTTTTTCTGCACCGTAGGAATGAGCGTTTATAATATTGACGACAAAGATGTTGATGTTCCCAATATGGGTAAAATAAGCTTTGAGAAATTGCTTGAAAGCAAAAGCTACGGTAAAATATATATAATGCTCGGCATAAATGAAATAGGCTATAATTTTAACAGAACTATATCTGAATATAACAAGCTTATTGAGCTTATAAAAAGCAAGCAGGAAAACGCAGTTATTTTTGTGCAGGCAAACCTGCATGTTACAAACAGCCGTTCTGAAAGCGACAAAGTAGTAAACAACGGCGCAATAAATAAAATGAATACAGAGCTGTCAAAGATGGCTGACGGAAAAACCGTATTCTATCTTGACGCAAATCAGATATTTGATGACGCTGACGGCGGTTTATCAACAGACAAATCACAGGACAGCACACATCTTTACGGAAAATACTATAAAGAGTGGGGCGAATGGATCGTCAGTCAGACCGCCTCACTGATTGGGGAGTAACATTTTGATTGATAAAGACGCATTTTGCGAGCATATAAGGCTTTGCGAAAATGCAATGTATTCTTTAGCTTTTTCTATTTTAAGAAATGAGGCTGACGCAGGCGAAGCTATAAGCGAAGCGATATACCGTGCCTATAAAAATTTAGACACACTTAAAAATGAGAATTCCTTTAAGCCGTGGATATTGAGTATTGTTCATAATACAGCAATTGAAATGATACGCAAAAATTCAAAAGTTGTACCTATGAACGAAGCATTTAACATTGCTGATGAGAGCTCTGAAAATGACATCAGTATGCGTCTTGCTATACGACAGGCGGCGGAGAGTCTAAAACAACCGTATCGCACAGTTTTTATACTGTTTTATTATGAAGATCTTTCCACATCAAAAATCGCACAAATCACAGGCGCAAATATTGTTACTGTTAAACAACAGCTTTCAAGAGCCAGAAAAATGCTGCGAGAGATTTTGGAGGCGGATTTTACTATATGAATAAATTTAATAAATATATAAAAAGTAAGACTTCAGAGGACCGAGGGTGTATTCCCAATTCTGTAAAAATCCGCATAGAACAGGCACTTGAGGATTTGCCTGAAAAAAATCCCGTTATTAAAAAAATCCGTATATTGCCACGCGTTGCAGCGGTAGCGGCCTGCTTGGTTTTCATAATGGTGTTCCTAATGCCGAATGTCAGTGTTGCCTATGCACAGGTTTTGGAAGAAATACCCGTTATCGGCGATATTATCCGCGTTGTTACAATACGCAATTATTTCTACAATGACGACAGGCGCGAAATGAATATTGATGTACCGAAAATCGAAGGTGAAAACGGCGAGGCTGTTGATTATATCAACAAAGATGTAAGTTCGCTTACATCGGAACTTGTTAATCTGTTTTACAAGGAACTTGAGCTTTCAGGCACCAACGGTTACGGTTCAATTTATGTTGATTATGAAGTTGTAACCAACACAGACCGTTGGTTTACGCTTAAATTATCGGTTATGACAACGGTAGCAAGCAGTAATCATTATTTTAAATTCTATCATATTGATAAAGAACAGGGAACGATTATTGAGCTTGGCGACATTTTCAATACCGATGAATTTTCAGATGTTCTTGCAGCAGAGATTAAAAATCAAATGCAGGACCAGATGGATACGGACGATACCGTCACATATTGGATAAATGATATTTATGCAGGCGAAGAATTTTCGGCTATCAGCAATGACCACAACTTCTATTGGAACAGTGACGGAAATTTGGTAATTATATTTGACAAATATGAAGTTGCCCCAGGTTCAATGGGAACACCTGAATTTGTTATAGAAAAAACCGTTATCAAGGATATTCTGAAATCTGAATACTCTAATATAAACTCTTAATAAATTATAAAACAATGCCCTTAACTGTTTGGTTAAGGGCATTGTTTATTAGATTATCACATCAGTTTAAATGCACTATTATTACTGTGATTATTGTAAATACTGTAAGCTCGGCGGCGCTTACAGCCGCAACCGCACCGTAAAGCTTTTTGTAAACGCCTTTGCTGCGAATTGCTTTAATAAGAAGAATTACAAAGATTACCGCAGGTACAATACCGAAAACGAGAATTAAGAATACCGCTGAAACTGCATCTGTTGCTTCATCGTCATACAAAAAGCCGAAATCGTCATCATAATAGTCTCGCTCTGCGTTTTGAAAATCGGAAATAAGCTGTTCATCTGTTATTTCGTGAAAAATACATTTTGTAAACTCTCCATTTCCCTCATAGCGATAAACCGACTCATCCAAGTTTGACTCTGCATAGTCAACGTAAAAATACTTATCGTCAATTGAAATCAGCTCGCCTTTTAAAACAACAAGACTTCCGTCGCTGTTTTGCGCATATACATACTGAACATCGTAATAGTATGTTTCAAAATCCATTTCGGTTAACTTAACCGTTTCACCGAATAAAAGTGATTTTTTTGTTTTTACAACGTTGCCGTCGGGATACACAAAGTCAACTTTATATTCAGTCGCTTTATCGTCACTGCTTATAATAGTGTAATATTCTTCAAGATACGTATCTCTGAGAAATGTTACTGTCAGAGCCGAGCCGTCATTGAAAGAAAGCTCAACATAATAGATATTTCCGTGTCTGTTTTGCTGTATATCAACATCTTTGACAGCTTCTCTTTGGCTGTCGCTCAAACGGACATAACCGCTTCGATCAATATACGAATTGTTTTTCTCTTGGAAAAGCTGTTCATCTTCAATAAAATAATTCAAATTGCTGTAAAAGCCTAAATCAAGCATTGAAGCGTCAATTCGTGAATAGGGCTCTCCGTTTTCATAGAGCTTTTGATAATCCTCCGAAAATGTAATTACGGGATTATAAACATCTTCTGCGAAAGCTGTAACGGCAAAGCAGGAGAAAATAAGCATAAAAGCGAAAACTAATGATAATATTTTTTTCATTTTTACTCCTCCTTAACTTAAATTCAGCTTGCGGTCAAGCATCCAATACTGAATTGAATAAATCAGTCCGCAGAATATTGATATAAACAGGATTAAACCGAGCATAATAAGCGCCAACATACCGAAAAGCTTTTCATCTTCCATATTTAACGTCCATTGTTCAAGACTTGCAATACCGAAAAGCCAGAACATCTGAACAACAAAGCTGAAAACACTGTTTGCAGCATAGTAAATACCGATTGAAGTGATTACCTTGGCTTTTTTCGTAATAATTGAACCGACTGTTATGCAGCAAAACAGGAAAAGAGTTGAGAAAACTACAAGCAGAACCGTAAGTATAACAGCTTCAAGCGCATAAGCGTAAAAATAAATGCCGAGAGTATCAAGCACATCTTGCGCAATAAGCCTGAAATTATCCAAAAACGCTTTTGAAAATATTTCATCTTTAAACGCAAAAATAAGCATTATGACTATATCAATCATCAAAACCAAATATGTTAAAATCATTGTTACGGTGCTTGAAATCAGCTTTGAATTAAGTAACTGACCCCGTTTTACCGGCAATGTGAATGTGAGATAGCCCTCATCGGTGAAGAAATTTTTATAAAACCTTGAAAAGATAAATATCACCGACAAAATTGAAAATACCAACAGTCCAAGCACGACAACAATCATAAGCAAGGTTGCTACAATATACAGTGCTGTGGGCAGTTCTTTTTCGCTTGCAAAAACTGTTATGCACCATCCTCCGCCGAATGACAGACCGATAGAAGAAAGCGCTGCTATCCACCAATATTTAAGGATAGCTTTAAAATCATATTTTAAAAGCTTCTTTAACATCTGAATACCTCCTTAAACAGCTCGTCAAGGGATTTTCCGCTTTCGTTGCGGGCTTCTTCGGCATTGCCTGCACGGAGAATCCTTCCGCCGAAAGAAAGGAACACAAAATCGTCAAGCACCTGTTCAACATCGGTAATCAAATGGGTTGTGATTATGATTGTTGCATCGGGATTATAATTACTGACGATAGTATTTAAAATGTATTCTCTTGCAGCAGGGTCAACACCTGCAATAGGCTCATCAAGCAAATAAAGCTTTGCGTTTCTTGACATTACAAGAATTAACTGCACCTTTTCTTTTGTCCCCTTTGAGAGTGACTTTAAATTTGCTTTTGGGTCAATTGCAAGGTCAGCTAAAAGCTTATAAGCCTTTGCCGTATCGAAATCGCTGTAAAAGTTTTCAAAAAAGTCAACAAGCTCTTCAACTCGCATAGCAGAATTAAAATATGTTCTTTCGGGCAAATATGAAATCAGCGCCTTGCTTTTTTCGCCCACAGGATTTCCGTCAACGGTAATTTCACCGCTGTCTGCCTGTAAAAGACCCGCAATAAGCTTCATCAATGTGGATTTACCACAGCCGTTGGGTCCTAAAAGACCTATAATTCTTCCCGACGGAATGCTTATATTAAAATTATAAAGCACGGGAAAATTCTTTTTATAAGCCTTGTTTAGATCCTTACACTCAAGAATGTTCATTCCATTACCTCCTCAATCATCTTTACAGTTTGTTCTTTGGTAATTGACAAATATTTCATATTATTTGTAAATTCTCTCACAAGCTGTTCCGACATTTTTTGCCTGCACGCCGCAATTACCTGCTCGTCTTCAGTAACAAATCTGCCAAGAGTGCCTTTTGAGATAATAAGGCCCTCGTTTTCAAGCTCTGAAAACGCACGCTGAACGGTATTGGGGTTTACCGTAGCTTCAAGTGCAATTTGCCGCACACTTGGTATTTGACTGCCCGTGTTATATTCTCCCGACAGCACCTTTTTTACAATTCTTTCGGAGATCTGTAAATAAACAGGTCTGTCTGACGAAAACTTCCAAGCCATAATGTCACCTCTCTTGTATTACTGTGTTAATACAATAATACAATATTATTTAGTCCTTGTCAAGTAATTTATCTTGTCATTTTACATAAAATTTTCTTAAAATATTTTTCAAACTGCCGATATATAATTCTTGAATTATAAAATAGTATGGTATATAATAATTTGTAATATGTTTATTTTAGGGTAAATTGTAATTAAAGGATGAAAATATGGAATTTTCAAAGAAAAATATAAAAATAATTCTCGGAATACTCACTTTCGGAATATTGCTGTTTTCTGCTACACAGCATTTGTCGGCAGTAGGCGCGTTTTTCGGCGGAATTCTTAAAGTTTTATCTCCGCTGATTGTGGGGCTGTGCCTTGCATTTATTCTTAATATTATTATGTCACTGCTTGAAAACAAGGTTTGGGGCTTTATGGGCAGAAGTAAAAAAGCTTTTGTGAGAAAAATACAGCGTCCCGTAAGCCTTATTTCGACAATTATTTTAATGTTAGGCTTTATAGCTTTACTGCTTTTCATAATTATTCCCGATCTTAAAGATTCTGTTAATCTGCTTGTGGCAAGAGTGCCGAGCTACTATGAAAGCATTGTGGGCTGGATAGACTCAATTGTTAAAAAATTCACTCTTGATGTGAACACAGAATTTCTTCATAATCCAAAATTCACAATCAACGATATTGTACCGATGATTGAAAAGGTATTCAGCTTTGAGGCTACGGGCGATATTCTCAACACAACAGTCGGCGTTACATCATCGGTAATTTCAGGCGTTACAAACTTTGCGCTCGGCTTTATTATTGCAATTTATGTACTTGCCGAGAAAGAAAAAATCGGCAAATTCACACGCAGAGTGCTTGAAGCGGTTTTACCCGAAAAAATTACGAAAAAAATATTTGATGTATCAAATGTAACCGCATCTTCATTCTCAAACTTTATTACAGGTCAGTTTACAGACGCATTTTTACTTGCGATTATGTGCTTTATAGGTTCGTCAATTCTTCGTATTCCCAACGCGGCGGTTGTGTCTGTAATAATCGGAATTTCAGCGATTATTCCTGTAATCGGTCCTATTGCAGGCGAAGCGATATGCGTGCTTATTCTGCTTATGGAAAGTCCTTTAAAAGCACTTATTTTCTTAATATTTATACTTATTTTACAGGCTGTGGACAATAATCTTATCTACCCGAAAATTGTGGGCAAATCGGTAGGGCTTCCCGGAATTTTGGTGCTTATTGCGGTAATTTTAGGCGGTAATTTAGGCGGAATTTTAGGTGTGCTTTTAGGAGTTCCAATAGCCTCGGCGCTCTATGCGCTTTGTGTTGAGTGGCTGAAATCAAAAGACAAAAAGAAAGTAATTGAAAGCATTGCAGATAACGCCGATGAAACGGCTGACTCTGCTGATGAATAAACAGCAAAATCCAAACAAGACGGTGAAAACTATGCGAAAATTAGGCTTTGACAATGACAAATACCTTCGTATGCAATCAGAGCATATTAAGGAAAGAATTAACAACTTCGGCGGTAAGCTTTACCTTGAGTTCGGCGGTAAAATCTTTGACGATTACCATGCCGCAAGAGTACTGCCCGGCTTTAAGCCCGACAGTAAAATGAAGATGCTTCTTCAACTTAAAGACGACGCTGAAATCGTAATTGCAATATGCGCAAAGGATATTGAAAAGAACAAAATCCGCAGCGATTTAGGTATTACTTATGACCTTGATGTTCTTCGTCTTATCGACATTTATCATGGCTTCGGTCTTTATGTAGGCGGTGTTGTGCTTACACAATTTTCAAATCAGCCTGCAGCGATTGTTTTTGAACAAAAGCTTCAGAGCTTGGGTATAAATGTTTACCGCCACTACCCTATTGACAACTATCCTATGGATGTTCAGTTGGTTGTAAGCGACGACGGATACGGCAAAAACGATTACATAGAAACAAGCCATTCCCTTGTGGTTATTACAGCTCCGGGACCCGGCAGCGGAAAAATGGCAGTTTGCCTTTCACAGCTTTATCACGAACATAAACGCGGTATTAAGGCAGGCTATGCAAAATTTGAGACCTTCCCAATTTGGAATTTACCTCTCAAGCACCCTGTAAACCTTGCTTATGAGGCGGCAACCGCTGACCTTAACGACATCAATATGATTGACCCGTATCATCTTGAAGCCTACGGTCAGACCACCGTCAACTATAACCGTGATGTTGAAAACTTCCCTGTACTCAACACAATTTTTGAAGAGATTTACGGCGAATCACCCTACAAATCGCCAACTGATATGGGTGTTAATATGGCAGGCAACTGCATTATTGACAATGAGGTTGTATGTACCGCATCAAAGAAAGAAATTCTCCGCCGCTACTGCAATTATCTTGTTCAGCAAAAGAACAACAAAAAAGTTTCTGACGAGCTTCACAAAATTGAACTTATTATGAAACACCTTAATATTTCAAATGCTGACCGCCCTGTAATTTCTGCGGCATTGGAGCTTTCTGAAAAAACAAACGCGCCTGTTACTGCAATTGAGCTTTACGACGGCAGAATTATCACAGGTAAGGCAAGCGAGCTTTTAAGCGCTTCATCTGCAATGCTTCTGAATGCTCTCAAAGCTATTGCAGGACTTGACGATGACATTCTTCTAATCACTCCAACGGTATTTGAGCCTATTAAACAGCTTAAAACCCGTATGCATGAAATGGATACAAGCTTACATCCCGAAGAAGTTCTTATTGCACTTTCAATATGCGCTACAATGAACCCGTTGGCTCAAAAGGCATTGGAAGCCATTAAGCACTTAACAGGCTGTGACGCACACTCAACTGTTGTGCTTTCAAGTGCCGATAAAGAAATTCTACGCAAATTAGGATTGAATGCAACCTTTGAACCGTATAAAAAGAACGATAATCTTTATTACAACTAATATATTAAGTATACAAAAAGTGACTGCTCAACTGAACAGTCACTTTAATTTTTACTTTAATTATTTATAAAAGATTATTTTAATTTTTTTCGGCAGTATTTTATAAAGCATAACGCCTATAATTCCGCCGATTGAGTTGAGAAGAAAATAATTGGCATAGCCAAGCCGAACGGCGCAAGCAAAACCGCATTGCCGGCCAAGGTCATAAGCGAATAAACGGAGAAATTCTGAATACTGCTCAAAATACTTTTGAACGGAATAAAATTGTATTCATAATCATATCCGATTTCTTGATAAATAATCGGAAAGAGCGTAATGCTTAATACCAATGTTATATACAATCCGAAAGTCAGAATCACAAAATTTCTTGCAATAGGAACTTTCTTGATAATAAGAACAATTTCAACTACCACCAATGCTATAAAGCAAAAAAGTATCGCCTCTGAAATTATCAGCATAAATTAACATCTTTTTATTTAATAAATCATAATTGAGTTTATATAAATACTATCGCATAAAAGAATAGTTGGATCAATTTTTAAATTGTTCACAATTTATACATTGACTTGGAATTTCTTAAATAGTAAAATATTCACATAAATTTTTGGCGGTGACAAAATGAGTCTTGTTGAAGTAAAAAATATGTATAAAATCTATAACCCGGGTGATAATGAAGTTCGTGCAATTGACGGCATTTCCCTCACCATTGAAGAAGGCGAATTTGTTGCAATTATCGGTCAGTCGGGTTCAGGTAAATCAACGCTTATGAATATGCTGGGTCTTCTTGACATTCCCACAAGCGGAACATATCTGCTTGACGGCATTGACACGGCAAATATGACCGATGATGAGCTTTCAGAAATTCGCAACAAAAAAATCGGCTTCATATTCCAAGGCTTTAACCTTATTCCCAGCCTTACGGCAGTTGAAAATGTTGAGCTCCCTCTTGTTTATCGCTCTATGAAAAAAGATGAGCGCAACAAATTAGCGCTTGAGGCTTTAAACCGAGTTGGACTTTCTCACCGTCTCGACCACCTGCCCAAACAGATGTCGGGCGGTCAGCAGCAAAGAGTTGCAATTGCCCGCGCAGTTGCCGCGCGCCCTCCTGTTATTCTCGCCGACGAGCCTACGGGTAATCTTGACAGCCATTCGGGTATTGAAGTTATGAAAATACTTCACGAGCTTCACGAAGAAGGCAGAACCGTTATACTGATTACTCACGACAATGAAATCGCAAAAGAGGCACAGCGTGTAATTCGTATTCAAGACGGTCAAATTGTTTCAGATATTATGAACAAATAGCCGATAATTGTCTGTTATTCAACAAAATCTCGGAAAGTTAGAAAGACACTGCAAAAAATGTGATGTTATTCTTTTGTATATTAAAATTTTATTAGCCTTCTTTTTTATATAATTTTGTGCTTGACTAAAGATGAAATCTTTGATATACTAATTTTCGTTAATGATTTAAAACGCATAGATGAAAAGAGTAGGTTAAAAAATTTCCTTTTCAGAGAGCTGTGACCAGGCTGAAATCACAGCAAGGCGAATACTTAACTGAAGTTCATTTCGGAGCGGTGTTATTGAAAATCGCAGTAGATAGCAACGGTTTATTCCCGTTACAGAATACGAAAGTGTTTGCTTTTTGCAAAAATTTGGGTGGTACCACGGATTTTATTTATTCGTCCCATACGGTTTTCGTATGGGATTTTTTATTTTGCTTAAGGTGACGGGAGTTGAACACAATATGCCGAAAATTTGATATTACGGCAACTTTTCACTTTTTCAACATTGACAGGCGTCAGCCCGCCTTCTGTTTCAAAAGCAAAAATTCATCCGCACTCTCTGCATTTTCGGTGCAGAGCAGTTTAAATCAAACAGATTTTTTCTTGAACAAGGCATAAACTTGATGCCATACTGCCGTATGGCGAGAGTTTTAACGCAGTGCACGGGAAAATATGCTGATTTAAACCATATCTGGTTCAACTCCCGTCACCTTAACAATACTAAATATAAAAAGGATTGATAGTATGAAAGAAAAGCTTGAAGCTATACGCCTTAAGGCCGAAGCAGAGCTTAACGCCCTCACCGAGCAAAGCCAGCTTGAGAATTTCAGAATTGCAGTTCTCGGCAAAAAAGGCGAACTCACATCTATTCTTAAAATGATGGGTTCACTCTCTGCTGAAGAAAGACCTGTTATGGGTCAGCTTGCCAATGAGGTAAGAGCGTTTATTGAAGAAAAAATTACAGAAAAAAGCAAAAAGCTTAAAGAGCTTGAGCTAAAAAGAGAAATTGAGTCAATGCCCGTTTTTGATATTTCGGTTCCTGCAAATCTTAACCGCGGCTCATATCACCCAATAACACTTGTTCAGCGTCAGTGCGAAAATGTATTTAAGTCAATGGGCTTTAATGTTGAGGATTACAGCGAGGTTGTTACCGACTATGAATGCTTTGAGGCTCTTAACATTCCAAAAGATCACCCTGCGCGCGATATGCAGGACACATATTATCTTGAAAACGGTCAGCTTTTGAAATCTCACACATCTGCGGCGCAAAATGCTATTTACAGAAAGTACAGAGACGCGCTTATCAATGACGGTGTGCCGATCAAGGCGATTTTTCCGGGCAGATGCTTTAGAAACGAAGCTACCGACGCTTGTCACGAGAACACATTCTTCCAGATGGAAGGCGTTATGGTTGACAAAGACATTTCAATTTCAAACCTTATTTACTTTATGAAAACTATGCTTTCAGAAGTATTCCAAAAAGATATTAAGGTAAGACTCCGCCCGGGATTTTTCCCATTCGTTGAACCCGGCTTTGAGCTTGACATAAGCTGTCTTATATGCGGCGGCGAGGGCTGTCCCTCATGCAAGCACAGCGGTTGGCTTGAGCTTTGCCCCTGCGGTATGATTCACCCCGAGGTGCTTAAAGCAGGCGGAATTGACCCCGAAAAATACACAGGATTTGCATTCGGTCTCGGTCTTACAAGACTTGCAATGATGACTTACGGTATTAAGGACATTCGCGATTTGAACAGCGGAAGCCTTAAATCACTCACACAGTTTACGGACGATAAATAAGGAAGGAGGGCAAAATTATGTTTTTATCAATGAATTGGATCAGTGATTTCGTTGACCTTTCGGGTCTTGACAAGTTGGATTTAATCCACCGTTTTTCACTTTCAACCGCCGAGGTTGAAAATGACATTTTCTTCAAGGGTTCTGACATCAGCGGTATTGTTGTTGCTGAAATCAAATCAGTTGAAAATCATCCAAAATCAGAAAAATTACATCTTTTAAAGGTTGACATCGGTGAAGCAGAGCTTGTTGATGTTGTTTGCGGCGCGCCCAATGTACGTGTAGGTATGAAAACTGCTTTTGCAAAGGTCGGCGCAAAAATCGGCGAAATTGAAATTGCCCCCCGCCCCCTTGCAGGCTTTGTGTCATACGGTATGTGCTGTTCTGAAAAGGAAATCGGCATAAGCGACGACAATTCGGGCATTATGGATATTACTGACGAAGTTAAAAACGGCACAGACATTAAAGAGCTTTATCAGGTTGAGGATATTATATTTGAGGTTGACAACAAATCGCTCACAAACCGCCCCGACCTTTGGGGACATTACGGTATTGCACGCGAATTTGCCGCTTTGGCAGGCAGAGAGCTTAAACCTCTTGATGTTGTCGACTTGAAGCAATATGACAATCTTCCTAAAATCGATATGAAAATCGAAGATGATCTTTGTCAGCGTTATTCATGCTTGCAGGTTGAAGATATTCACACAAATATCAGCCCTGTAAATATGCGAATTCGTCTTTACTACTGCGGAATGCGTGCAATAAACTTTCTTGCCGACCTTACAAACTATTTAATGCTTGAAATGGGTCAGCCAATGCACGCTTTTGACTCAAGAAAGGTTGAAAAAATCAGAATTAAGCGTTTCCCAAAGCCTTTCGTATTCCAAACTCTTGACGGAGTTGACCGCAATATTGACGAAAACACTCTTATGATTTGCAACGGCGATACTCCTGTGGCAATTGCAGGTATTATGGGCGGCCTTGACAGTGAAATTGTTGAAGATACAACCACTTTGACCCTTGAATCAGCCACATTCAATGCGGCTTCCACAAGAAAATCAACCGTTCGCCTTGCACACAGAACTGACGCTTCAATGCGTTATGAAAAGTGCCTTGACCCTGAAATGACGGTTCCTGCAATTGCAAGATTTGTTAAGCTTCTTACTGATACAGATAAGAATGCGAAGGTTGTTTCTTCACTTACCGATGAATATGCGTTTAAATATCCGCAGGTTACACTTGACTTTGACAAGGCTTTCATCGACAAGTACACAGGAATTGATATTCCCAACGAAACAATAGTTCACACACTTCTCTCTCTCGGCTTCGGCTGTGATAACAACGGTGACAGTTTTACGGTTACAGTTCCCTCATGGCGTGCAACTAAAGATGTCACAATTAAGGCTGATATTGTTGAAGAAATCACAAGAATTTACGGATATGACAACTTCGAGGTTCACACTGCTGAAACTCCCCTCTACCCTGTTCGCGAATCAGTCGAAAAGACGGTTGAGAACAGAATTAAAGATATGCTTGTTCACCGTTATTCGCTCCATGAGCTTCATTCTTATGTTTGGGCTTATACAGATGAATATAAAGCTCTCGGCATTGAAGTTGAAGATAATATTAAGCTTGTTGACGCAACAAATCCCAATATTGAAACAATTCGCCGTTCTATTGTACCTACACAGCTTTGCCAGGTTAAGACAAATGTGAATTTTGCACCCGATTTCGGCGTGTTTGAAGTAGGTAAAATTATCAACGGTTTAAAGGCAGACGGTCTTTGCGACGAACAAAAAAAGCTTTGCATTACACTTTTCAGCAAAACAAAATCACTTGAAACGCTTTACTTTGAGCTTTCAACAATGCTTTCGGTTATGGCTGACAACATTAAGCACAAGGCTCTTGAATTTACACCTGAACAGGCTGTTCATTCTTATGAGCATCCGAGAAATCTTAACACAGTTTCTTGTGACGGTGTAGTTCTCGGTAAAATCGGTATTGTTCACCCCACAGTTTCAAAAAAGATTGATAAAAAGGCTTCTATCGTTTTTGCTGAAATTGATGTTACTGCATTTGCAGGTATTTCAGACGCAGGCATTCATTACGAAGAGCCGTCACGCTTCCCCGCAATTGAGGTGGATCTTTCATTTATTACCGAAACCTTTGCTCCTATCGGTAAGGCAATTGAAAATGCAAAGTGTCCGCTGATTAAAAAAGTTGAAGTGACTGACACATACCGTGACGGAAACGGCAAATCAATCACAACAAGAATAACATTCTCTCACCCTGACAAAACTCTTACAAGAGATGAAGTTATGGAAGTTGCAAACTCAATTATTGAGGAGCTTGCAAAAGAGAATATTGCTCTTAAATCTTAAAATTTATTTAAGGGGGAACATATGAATTCCCCCTTTTCTTTTTTATTTTCTTAATAAACCTTAATATTTACGAATTTGCTATTGTTTTTTAAAGAAAAACAGTATATAATAGATGTGATTAGAATTAGGAGGTGGCGAAATGCTTGACCCGAACAAGACAATTCAATTCTCATTAAAAGATGACCGTGAAGAAGCTATGCGTCAAACTCTTTTGCAGGTTTATGACGCTTTGGTTGAAAAGGGATATAATCCGATAAATCAAATTGTAGGTTATATTCTTTCGGAAGACCCAACCTATATCACAACTCACAACAATGCAAGAAGCTTAATCCGCCGCCTTGACCGAGATGAGCTTTTACAGGACCTTGTAAAAGAATATCTTAGAATTTCAAATAACAAATAAGAGGTGCTTATATGGCAGAGAAAAATAAATTTCTCACTTATAAGGGCAGACCGTTGGTTCGCAACGGCAAAACCCTTTATTACGGCGAAGCTTCGGAAAAATATGTTATTATGATGCAGATTTTGGCTACAAAGCCCGTTGGCGATACAGAAGTTGCTTCAAAAGTATCTGTTCAGCTTATTAACACAGACCCCGATGTCAGCGCTCGTGAGAGAATTGTAAAATCAAGTGAAAAAAAAGGTCTTTATGCCGCTATGGACATTGCCGAGATTTGGCTGTCAAGAGCATTGGCTAACTGAAACAAAGGCGGCGGGCTATTTTCGCCGTCTTAATTTTTTAGAGGTGAAAACAAATGACTTATCATCTTACTGTTGCAGGAGTAGAACGAGAGCTTACGCTTTGCCCTGTCACAGACGATCTTTACATTGCAGGCTTTATTGTTTTCGGCGACCCCGAGCTTACAACAGCCTGTGCTGAAGCTATGCTTAAAGCTGCTCCGGAATACGATTACATAATAACCGCTGAGGCAAAAGGTATTCCGTTGGCTCATGAAATGGCAAGACTTCACGGCAATGAAAAATATTTTGTTGCAAGAAAAAAGCCGAAAGCGTATATGTCGGGTGTGTTTGAGGTAACGGTAAATTCAATTACCACAAAGGGCGAACAAAAGCTTTATTTAGACACTGCCGATGCAGAGCTTATGAAGGGTAAAAAAATTCTTCTTGTTGACGATGTCGTAACAACAGGCGAATCAATAAACGGACTCGAAAAGCTTGTAACAGAGGCAGGCGGTATTGTTTGCGGAAAGCTTTGCGTTTTAGCTGAAGATACTGCGTCGGAGCGTGACGATTTAATATATCTTGAAAAACTCCCCGTTTTCAATCCGGACGGAACCGTAAAATAATTAAATTACTATAAAATTGAGGTATAATTATGAAAGAATACTTTAAAAGAATAACAACTGTTCCTAAAAAGTGGGAACTTGTTTTTTGGTGGATTTTCAGAATAACTATGATTGTTGCGATGATTGACTCGGCTTTCGGCTTGGGACTTCGACGTGACGAACCCGATATTCAGCAGGTATTGCAGACAGGCGCAAACCTTTTAGGTATGTTCGCTTGGGAAATCTTTATGATGTTCCCAAAAAACACTTGGCCCCGCTTCTGCCCTACATATCTTCAAAGCATTATGATTCCGTTTATTTGGTGCGCCTCTTTCGGCGGCGCTTATCTTAACTGGTATTACAGCGTTAATGCAATTGACATAATCCTGCACACAGTTTTGGGCGGAGTCGGCGTTATCGGCGGTTATGAACTTGCTACCTGTATGCAAAAGCGTGATAAAAAGACCTGTGATGTTAAGGTAGTTTTGCTTTGCGCATTAGGCGTCGCATTCATTGCAGGCAACTTGTGGGAGCTTTTCGAGTTTACATTCGACCAGGTTGCAAACGGCGACTCACAGCATTGGTCAAAGGCTTTAGCTGAAGCGGCTGCAATAGAGTATAACAATCCGAACCTTGCGCATCCCAATGTAATTCCCGAGCTTGACCCAATGAGATATGCAATTATTGACACAATGGAGGACATCATTTGCAATACTGTCGGTTCGGTAATCACTTATATCGCATTAAGAATTAAGCCCTTTAACCACTCCGGCAAAAATGACATTAACAAGCTGTTTGCTGAAGAAAATCAAACAGTTGCTGCTAAATAATAAGTATAAAAAATGCGGTACAGCCGAAAGACTGTGCCGCATTTTGTGTTTATATAACTGCTTTTTACAGAATTACTCCGTCTTTAAAAATTGCAATTTCACGGTAACCGTTAATTTCATTTTTAGTTTCTTTGCCGTTTGCCGTTTCAACGATAAGCGTTAACAAATCATTGTCACAATTAGTATTAAGACATTCACCTGCATTAAAGTCAATCCAATTTGATTTTCTTTCGGCAAGGCTTGTATTTGTTGAAATTTTGACAGTAGGCACGGGCGCGCCGAGGGGTGTTCCCCTGCCTGTTGTGAATAATATCAAGTGACATCCAACAGCGGTTAAATTTGTTATTGCAACAATATCGTTGCCGGGACCGTTAAGCAGATTAAGACCCGATTGTTCAGCAAAATCCCCGTAATCAAGCACGGCAGTTATCGGCGCTTTACCGCCCTTTTGAACACAGCCGAGTGACTTTTCTTCAAGGGTAGTAATACCGCCCTCTTTATTACCCGGTGATGGATTTTCACTTACCGGCTGATTGTGGCTGATAAAATATTTTTTACATCCGTTAATCATAGCGACAGCTTTGCCGAACACATTTTCATTAACGCATCTGTTCATCAATAATTGTTCCGCGCCGAACATTTCGGGCACTTCGGTTAACACTGCCGTACCGCCCATTGCTGTTATTTTATCGGTAATTCTGCCCGCAAGCGGATTAGCGGTAATTCCCGAAAGTCCGTCACTGCCGCCGCATTTAAGACCGATTTTAAGCTTTGAAATGGGAACATCAGTTCTAATATCGGATTTTGCCTGTTCCTGCAATTCAGTTATAATTTTTATACCTTCTGCTATTTCATCTTCGCTGTCTTGACAGTTGAGAAATCTAATTCTTTCTTCGTCATATTCGCCGAGAAATTTTTTTAGCCGGGTAATATTATTGTTTTCACAGCCAAGTCCAAGCACAAGCACACCGCCTGCGTTGGGGTGTTTTATGAGTCCGCATAAAATCTGCTGTGTGTGCAAATGGTCATCGCCAAGCTGACTGCATCCGTAAGGGTGAGTAAAACAAAATGCCCCTGTTTTTTCAGCAAGCTTTTGCGCAATTTTATTGACGCAACCCACTGTATTAACAATCCAAATATCGTTTCTGATGCCTATATCGCTGTTTTTGCGGATATATGCAGAAACCATCAAGGGTTCACAGCTTTCTGCGGTTGTTATATTCGGAGTATATGTATATTGAAGCTCGCCAAAAAGGGCAGTTTTGAGATTATGGCTGTGAATATGCTCGCCGTTTTTGATGTTTTCACTTGCGATACCGATAGGGAAACCGTATTTTATTATCGGTTCGCCCTTTAAAATGTCTTTTAAGGCATATTTGTGACCGTTATCTAATGATACACGAACATTATCCTTTTCATCAATTACGATAAAACCCATTTTATTGCCTCTCTTATTCCCAAGCTGTGTATTGTATTTAAACTTTCTCCAACTGTGCCGAGCATATCCGATAAATCGTATCCCCACAAATCTGCATTTGCAAGAATTGCTTTTACATCATTTCCTTTTATGTATTCAACAGTATCTACACTGTCCTGGGGAGTTTGAGTTTTGTAATATTCAATAAGACAGGCAAGTGAAAATACAAGCGATTTCGGGTAACAACCGTTTGCATTTTTATAATCAAGCATTGTGGGCAACACACGAACAGAAAATTTACTGACGGAATTGAGCGAAATTGATTTTAACTGATGCTTGATATACGGATTTGCGAACCGTTCAAGCACAGCATTTGCAAAAGCGAGGTTACCGTCATTTTCGCCGAGAACAGGGATAATATATTTGAATAAATTAGTTTTCAAATATCCGCTTATCAGCTCATCGTTAAGACATTCGCCGACAGTTTCAAAACCGCAAAGCATAGCAGGAAATACCGTTGATGTGTGAGCGCCATTCAGCACACGCACCTTGCGTTTCTTGTACGGTGAAACATCGTCAGTCCACACAACATTAAAGCCTGCTTTTTGAAGGGGTAATTCATTTTCAAAATTACCCTCGATAACCCAAAGATGAAAAATTTCGGCTGTATCAAGCAATCTATCGGTATATCCGATTTCTCGGCAAAGTGTTTCAGCCTCGTCTTTCGGATAACCTGTAACAATTCTGTCTACCAGAGTGTTGCAGAATGTATTTTCCTGTGTTATCCAATTACAGAAATTCTCGCCCAAATCCCACTGCTTTGCATACTTTAACACGCATTTTTCCAGCTCTTTACCGTTGTTATCAATCAGCTCACAGGCAAGAATAACAAATCCGTTAAGTCCCGCTTTAAATCTTTCGTATAACAACTGCGTTAATTTTGCAGGGAAAGCTTTTGCAGGTTTATCGCTGAACTGATTATCAGCAACATACTCAATGCCTGCCTCGGTTGTATTTGAAATGATAAATCTGAAATCGGGATTGTGAGCAAGCGCAAGATAACTCTCAAAATCTGCATAAGGATTTAACGCACGGCTTATTACATTAACCTCTGTATGCTCGCAAACCTCTGTATCGTTTTCAATACCGCGAAGATACAAATTGTATTTGCCGTTTTGCTCATTTAAGACATCAACTGATTTTGAATTTGTGGGAGATACAATTACGATTTTACCGTTATAAAGCCCCTGTTTATTCATTTCATCAATAAATGCGTCTGCAAATCCGCGCAAAAAATTACCTGTGCCGAACTGTATTACTGTTTCTCTCATAAAACTTAATCCTATCTTTTAAAATATTAGCAAACAGCTGTCTTAAAAGCACTTAAATATGATAATATTCTATATCAATGCAAAAGTATTTTCAAGCGGTAAAATTAAATTAAGCTTTCTGAAACTGTATATGTCAAAGCAAAATGCCGTAACGGACGGTTTTGATTAAATTCAAAAACCCATTACGGCATTTAATATTACTTATTCTTTTTATTATCTGTCTTAATAAATATGGCAATTACTGCATCTTTAGTCAAAGCAATTGCAAACACATATTGCGTATTTCCGGTATATCATGATTGCTTTTTTCAGCCCATTCTGCATGCAATTGTTTAGACTTTTTTATTTTACGTACTCTAAACGCTATTATAGCTGCTCCCGGTAAAACATAAAAGATAATTCCGATTATGGTCAATATTCCCCAAATTATGCCATAAGTTTCTACATACGGTTCACTGTTAATTATACTCCAATATTTTTCTTCTAATTCAGTTAACTGTTTATAATTTGGAATAGATGTATCTCTTTGAAACATCAAATTGATATAGTGAGTTTTCTCTGTAACCGAATACAAACTTCCTCCGCTATTTTCTATATGGGAATTTTCAGACCGTATCTCCTGATTACTCTTAAGAACCCAGCCAAATTGCTCATAAGTTCTAATCATATCAATTTCTTCATTTGGATGAACTTTTGCTGATGTACTTTCAATCATAGTTTTTTCTTCTCCTTTTACACATCTCAGATGTATTATTTATCATATTATACACATTATAGATGTAAATGTCAATACACTTTTTAGGTGTATTGTAATATAAACTCGGTGATTATAATGTACTATAAAAGAATACGAGAACTGCGTGAGGACAACGATAAAAAGCAAAAGGACATTGCCAAACTGCTTAACACTACCCAACAGCATTACAGCAGAATAGAAAAAGGACTAACAGAAATTACGGCTGACCGCATTGTCATTTTGGCAAAATACTACTGTGTAAGTACCGATTATATTCTAGGCTTGTCAGATATAAAATAATTTTACAGCATAACAAAAAAGCGGAGAGTTACTCTCCGCTTTTTCTTATAAAAATCTTGTTAGTTTGAAAATACCGTGTTTATTCAAATCTCAACTCGCCGTTTTCGTTGCAGGAGCAGTAGTAAGATTTTCCTTTTTCAACAGTTTTATCAAGGATTTTTTCAGAAAGCACATCTTCAATTTTAGTCTGAATAGCACGCTTTAAGGGTCTTGCTCCGTAAAGCTTATCAAAGCCTGCTTTTGCCACAAAATCTGTAACAGAATCATCGAAAGTCATAGTAATTTCAATATCTGCCATTCGTTTTTCAAGTCCTTTAAGAAGATTTTTGGCAATCTGCTTGATGTTTTCTTCAGTAAGTCTGTTGAAAACAATAATATCGTCAACTCGGTTTAAAAATTCGGGGCGGAATGTGTTTTTCAGCTCGCCCATAACCGATTCTTTAATTCGCTCCTGCGACGCAGAGCCTTTTTCTTCGGTAAAACCGAACGACGCTTTTTCTTCGGTAATCATTCTTGCGCCCACATTAGAAGTCATTATGATTACGCAGTTTTTAAAATCCACTCTCCTGCCCTGTGAATCTGTTAAAATACCGTCATCGAGAATTTGCAAAAGCATATTGAAAACATCGGGGTGCGCCTTTTCAATTTCATCGAACAACACTACCGAATAAGGCTTTCTGCGGATTTTTTCAGTGAGCTGACCGCCCTCGTCAAAACCGACATATCCCGGAGGCGAACCGATAAGCTTTGAAACAGTGTGTTTTTCCATAAATTCGGACATATCAAGACGAATCATAGCGTTTTCATCTCCGAATAATGCCTCTGCAAGAGCCTTTGTAACCTCGGTTTTACCCACACCTGTGGGACCGCAGAAAATGAATGATCCGATTGGTCGCTTGGGGTCTTTAAGACCTGCCCTGCCCCTGCGGATTGCCCTTGCTATTGCAGAAACTGCCGTATCCTGCCCCACAATTCGCTTGTGAAGCTCATCCTCCATTTTAAGAAGTCTTTCGCTTTCGGCTTCAGTCATTTGCGTTACGGGAACACCTGTCCAATTAGATACAATTTCGGCAATTTCCTGTTCGGTTACAGCCAAATCTCGGTTACTGTCTGATGACTGCCACTTTGCTTTTTCGGTATTATATTTCTGCTGAAGCTCTTTTTCTTCATCACGCAAAGCAGCGGCACGCTCAAAATTCTGCTGATTTACCGCCATCTCTTTTTCCGCTGAAAGCTTTTGAATTTTTGCTTCAAGTTCTTTAATTTCAGGCGGAGCGGTATATGATTTAAGCCTTACCTTTGATGCGGCTTCGTCAATCAAATCTATCGCTTTATCCGGCAAAAACCTGTCGCCAATATAGCGTGTTGAAAGGGTTACGGCACTTTTTATTGCCTCGTCGGTAATTTTCACCTTATGGTGAGCCTCATATTTATCACGAATACCTTTTAAAATTTCAACTGCGTCTTCTGTGCTTGGCTCGCCCACTGTTACGGGTTGAAAACGGCGTTCAAGAGCCGCATCTTTTTCAATATTTTTACGGTATTCATCAATAGTGGTAGCACCGATTACCTGCAACTCACCGCGGGCAAGCGAAGGCTTTAAAATATTTGCCGCATCAACAGCGCCCTCGGCACTGCCTGTACCGATAAGGGTATGAACCTCATCAATGAAAAGGATAATATCATTAGAATTCTTAACCTCATCGATAATGCCTTTTATGCGTTCCTCAAAATCTCCGCGGTATTTTGTGCCTGCAACCATACCTGTTAAATCAAGTGACACAATGCGTTTGTCTGCAAGCAATTCAGGAACTTGACCGGTAGCAATGCGAAGCGCCAAGCCCTCTGCAATTGCGGTTTTGCCTACGCCGGGTTCACCGATTAAGCATGGGTTATTCTTTGTGCGTCTGCTCAAAATCTGAATTACACGCTGAATTTCGTTTCCTCTGCCTATTACCGGGTCGATTTTGTTCTCTTTTGCCAATGCGGTTAAATCGCGTGAAAATTTAGCAAGCAGGCTTTTATCGTTTTTAGAATTATCCTTTCCGTATTTGCTGTTACTGCCTTTACTGCCGCCAACGGTATTTGCCAATTCTTTTAACAGCGCCTGCGGACTTACACCTGCGATAGACAAAAGCTCGCAAGCGTAGCCATTGCCCTCACGGCAGGTTGAAATAAGCAGATGCTCTGTACCTGCAAGGCTTTGCTTCATAGATGTGCTTAACACGATTGCGCCCTCAATAATATGCTTACTGCGCGGTGTAAAATCTGACGGCTGAAGCTCTGTTGGCATACCTGCGCCAACTTGTGAACGAAGAAGCTCGTATATTTTTTTGTAGGTCACACCTTTTGCTGCAAGAATTTTACCTGCAACGGAATCTGCGCTGTCTAACAATCCCAATAAAATATGCTCACTGCCTATATATGTGTGTCCTAAATCTTCGGCAACTTCAACGGCTTTGTTAAGCGCCGAATTTGCTTTTTCTGTAAAGCCTGTAAAGTTATACATTAAAATTCACCTCATTCATTATAAATATTGAGAAGCATTTTATCCTAATTTTGCTCTTACCTCTGCCGCTCTTATCGCATCTCTCTCCTGCGAAGCAAGCCGCTGACCTGCGCGGGCATTTATTGTTGCAGGCTGCATTGAAACCATAAGCTCATTTACTGTTTCAAGAGGTACACTTATTTTGCCCGAAACTGAGCCGAGACGTACCAAGGATAAATTTTCCATAAGTTCGTTTGAGTTTAAAAGTCTTGCCCATTTTAAAATTCCGCAGGCTCTGAAAATTCTGTCCTCTGTTACAGGGTCTTTAAGAAGTTCTTCACGCGCGGCTCTTTCTTGAGCGCAAAGCTGAAGTGTTATTGCTTTAAGATTTTTGATTGCAAATTCTTCTGAAATACCGAGAGTAATCTGATTGCTTAATTGATACATATCGCCCACAGCGCCTGTTCCCTCACCGAAAGCACCGCGGAAAGTAAGTCCGAGCTTTGAAACGGTATTGATAAGTCTGTGAATTTGACCGCTCATTGTAAGCGCAGGCAAATGGAGCATTACAGACGCACGCATACCTGTACCGAGATTTGTGGGGCATTGTGTAAGATAGCCTATTCGCTCATCAAAAGCAAAATTGAACTTTTCGCCGAGAGCATTATCAATTTCGTCGGCAACGGAATATGCTTCGTCAAGAGCAAATCCGGATTTCATAACTTGAATTCTGATATGATCCTCTTCGCAAAGCATAATACTAATATCCTCTTCCTGCGAAATAAGCAATGCTCTGCCGTCAGCGTCAGAGGCAAATTCGGGGCTGATAATATGACGCTCTGCCATTGAAGCGGCTTCAAAGCGCGCAAGAGTTTTCATCTCTTTATAATCAAGCCCAAATTTATTATTGCTCTCAACGGCCTCTTTAATCAGCATATTCAGTTCAGTACGGCTTTTAGTATTCAATTTATTCGGGAACGGATATTCCGCAATATTTCTCGCAAGGCGAATGCGTGTACTTACAACAATATCACTCTGCTCGCCTGCCCCTATATACCATTTACTCATTTTTGCCGCCCTCCTTAATCGCGTTAATTCTGTCACGAAGCTCTGCTGCTTTTTCAAAATTCTGATTTTCAATTGCCTCTTTAAGCTCTGTTTCAAGGCGAATCAAGCTGTCGGCAGGACTTGTGTTTTCTGACTGTCGGATATTCGGCACTTTTCCCTCATGACGTGTCTTGCCGTGTATTCTCTGCAAAGATGGCAGCAGCTTATCGTAAAAAGTACGGTAGCAATCGGCACAGCCTAATTTTCCGCTGTTCACGATATCGTTAAATGTATTTCCGCATTTTTCACAACGTATAGTTCTGGCAGTCAAACTGCTCTTTGCAGGCTCGCCGAATAACGAGCCGAGCAAATCGCTGAAAGTGTTTCCAAATCCTCCGAAAACATCTGTATAGCCCAATGCGCGGGCGCAGTCTGAACAAAGATGGGCTTCTGCCGCCTCACCGTTTACAATTCTTTTAACATGGGTCGTGGCATCATATTTGCCGCAATTCTGACATAGCATAAATTTTTCCTCCCTATAATTATTAAAGTGTATTAAGTATCATTTGTTTAAATATTGACGCTCGTACAGCGTCGGCATATTCACGGGGAATATCACGGTACGGACTGCCTGTTAATGCCGATAAAAATATTTTAGCCGTTTTTTCGTCGGTAATGTCACGTTCATAAAGATTTTTTATATGAGCCCGCGCAGTATTTTCATCAAGGCTGTCGCCTATTGAATTAACAAGGTGCATTTTCAGCGAGCTTCTGTCATAGCTGGCTCTTGTAATTCTGATATATCCGCCGCCGCCCCGTCGGCTTTCAACAATGTAGCCGTGTTCGGGAGTAAACCGTGATGAAATTACATAGTTTATCTGACTCGGAACGCAACCGATTTTCTGCGCAAGCTCGTTTCGCTGAATTTCTGTATAGCCGTCAGTTTCAAGCATATCGGAAATCATTGAAGCGATTATGTTGCTGATATTCATATTATTATCTCCTATTTAGGTTTGACTTTGACTTTCTTTGACCTTTATAATTATTATAGACCTTATTTTTTCTTTGTCAAGGTCAAATAAAGTCAAATTTTAAAAATTAACAAATAATTCATATTTTAAAAAACAATAAAAAGCGATGAACCTTACAAAAAAGTCCATCGCTTCACATTATTCATTATTCTGAATTTGTCTTATGTCTTTACCTATAAATTCAACAGTTTTAAAGTTGCCGATAATTCGTGACGCTACACTTTCGGGATAGCGTGACTTAATTTCATCAAGACTTAAATTTGAACTGATTATTGTCGGCACGCCGCGAGCAATACGGCAATTAATAATATTATAAATTGACGAAACCGTAAATGCAGTTAAGAATTCTGCGCCCAAATCATCAAGAATAAGCAAATCTGCATCAATCAAAGCATCTTCTGTTTCAAAAGTATCTGCTCTTCCGAATTTTTCTCTTTCCATTTTGTTGAGAAAGCTTATCGCTGAGCCGTAAACCACATTATAGCCCTTTTTAATAACCTCATTGGCAATGGCGAGGGACAAATGAGTTTTGCCAAGCCCTGTTCTTCCGCAAAAGTAAAGGCTGTTTGAGTCCAAGCCAAAACCCTCTGCATATTCTTTACAGCCCTCAAGCACATCTTTCATTGCAAAATAGGGTACTTCGCCGTTATTCTCGGCATATTTTGAATAATAGCTCAAATCGAAATCTTCAAAGCTTGAAAGCTCAAGCGGAGTTGATTTTGACATTTTTTCACTTGCAAGCTTTTTTAGAAGTTCAAGGTGGCAGGTGCAAAATTTTGTGCCGTAAGAAATACCCTTTTCATCGTTTCGTTCTTCAATGAATCCTTTATCCTCGCACTTTTTACAGGTGTAATTCACATCAAGATAATTCTCGGGAAGCCCCAATGACTTTAACAGCTCTGTACGGCTTCGGCGGATATCTGCATTCTTTTTGCGAATTTCAAGAAGCTTTTTATCAGCCTGCTCTTTCGGCAGTGCAAAAACTCCCAAAATCTCACGGCCTGTTTTGGCAAGCTCATTTTCGATAAATGCAAATTCGGGGTATTTTTCGGTTAGCTTTGCTCTATGCTGTGAAGCAACATATTCGGCATCATTGCGTCTTTTTTTAATTTCGCTCAATGCTTTTTCATAAATTTCTTTTGAATATGCCAATTCTATGCCCCCCTGCTTTTCTTTTTGCTTTTCTTTTCACTGAAGTTTTTGCGGTGTTCCCTCGCCTGCTTTTCAGCAAGATTCACATCAAAAGATGTTTCTTTTATTTCGGTATTATTTTTGCTCTTTTTAGTATCGAATTTCTTTGTACCTTTTTCGATTTCTTCAACCGTAAATGTGCCTGCCGAACGCCATTTTTTGAGAGTTCCGTTTATATGGCAAACATTTTTCCAGACAAGACGACCTGTCTGTTTTTCCTCTTTCATTATATAAAAGGCCTTTTCAACTGCGTCAATACCGAAGCCCCAGCGAATCCACTCGCAAATCATTTCAAGCACTGCGAACGAGGGTGTTTTTTCGTCATTATTTGTATGCTCTGCAAGCTCACGGAACAGGCTGATTGCCTTTTCGGTTTCGGATATGTAATCGTCAGCCGCCGCAAGAGTTGTAACTCCGTTCTGCGCCCAATATTTGGCGATTTTCTGAATATCGTCCTGGCTTGTCGCCTTAATACTCTTTGCGAAATGGAGCATATAATTCACAACATCCGGAGTAATACCGTAAAAATTCACAACGGAATAAATTGTGCATTGCATTGTATAGCCCAAGGTTCTGCCTAAAATTTCCTGCGCTTCGTTAAAAAGCCGCTTCATTGATCCGTTCTTTTTCATAATATCTTCAATTTCAGCTTGAGTAGGATTGGTAAATCTTATATCGGGCAGAACAGCAATTTTTTCCGCTGATTTCATTTCGCCTTGACTTTCGGTTTTTACGTTCTTTTCTTCTTTTTCGGCAGTGAGAATATTTTCATTTTCCCAATACTCAACACATTCAAGCACTTCAGCAAGGGAAAGATTTGTTTTCTTTGAAATTTCTTCTGCGGTTACATTTGGATTTCTAAAAATGCAGATTATGACCTTTAATTGTTCTCCGCCGGCAAATTTAAGCCCTTTGTCTGCAATTTCTGCGGGAATTGAGAACATCGACGAGTAAACCTTGGGGTCAATTTTAAACATAGCTTTCCCTCCTTTACACATTATAAGGAAATAAGTATACCATATTATTTGAAAAATTGCAATTGCTTTCTTTAGCTGTTAAGGCGATCTTAAAGTATTGACATTAAGTGCATAAAAATATATAATATTTTGGTATATAAGCTTCTTTAAAAATACAATTAGGGGTGAGTTTTATGAGTATTACAAAATCCGTGTTCGGTACAACAAAAGACGGCAAGCAGGTTGACGCATTTCTCATTGAGAATAACAATAATATGAAAATCAACCTTATTACATACGGCGCAACACTGCAAAGCGTTCTCATAAAGGATAAAGAAGATAATGAGCTTGACATACTTTTAGGCTTTGACGATATGGAGGGCTTTGAAAACCGTCACGACTATCAAGGTATGATTGTAGGTCCTGTTGCAAACAGAATTTCAGCAGGCGGACTTACTATTGACGGCGTTAAAGTGCCTGTTACCACTACGCACGGCGATGTAACGCTTCACAGCAACGGTGAATTTTCAACTGCCGTTTGGAACGCAATTATTGTTGACAGCGATGCAGTTGAATTCTCATATTTCAGTAAAGACGGCACAGAGGGATTCCCGGGTAATAAAAAGGTGACGGTTAAGTATACACTTACCGACAAAAACGAGATTATTATTGATTACAATGCGGTATCTGACAAGAAAACGGCATTCAATCTTACAAATCACGCATATTTCAACCTTAAAGGATACCAAAACGGCGATATTCTTGACCACGAACTATATATTAACGCTGACGCATTCACTCCTATGGGAGATGGACTTGTTCCCACAGGTGAAATCCGAGATGTAACAGATACTCCCTTTGATTTCAGAACGTCTAAAACAATAGGCAGAGATATAAACGAAGATTATGAGCAGTTAGCGGCAGGCAACGGCTATGATCACAACTTCTGTATTAATGGCTATAACAAGGAGCTTAGACTTGCGGCGACTGTTAAAGCGCCAAGCGGCGTAAAGTTAGATTGCTTTACAGATTTACCCGGTATGCAGTTATATGTGGGCAACTTTTTAGAGGGCAAAATCGGCAAGAACAATACACCTATGGATTTCCGCGCAGGCTTCTGCCTCGAAACACAGTATTATCCCAACGCTACAAATACACCCAGCTTTTACAACTGTGTATTTGACAAGGATGAAGCAGTTAAAACTACAACAATTTATAAAGTCACCGTGTGATTTTTCAGCATTATAAATCATCAATATAAAAGGAAGAATTTGTATGGAAGATATTAAAAGAATTTATTTAGCGGCTTTAGTTTATAACCGTACAGGTGTACTTTTGCGTGTTGCCGGACTTTTCGCGCGCCGCGGCTACAATGTAGTTTCTCTTACAGTTTCTGAAACAGAAAGTCCCGAATATTCAAGAATGACAATTGTTTCTGATGTTGAGTCATACAAGGTTACAATGGTTGAGCAACAGCTCTCTCGTCTTGAAGATGTGCTCAATGTTGTCCGTCTTGACGAAAGCAACCTTGTTTCATCTGAACTTTTGCTCATTAAGGTTCATGCTCTTAACAAAGACAGAACAAGGGTTCTTAAAACAATTAACGGCTTTGGCGCAAAGGTTATGGACATAGGTCATACCACAATCACAGCTGAGCTTACAGGTCTCTCGTCGCTTATTGACACATTTATCGGCAAAATGAGCAAATACGGAATTTGCGAGCTTTCACGTTCAGGTCTTACTGCTCTTGAAAGCGGAGATAAGAGTATTAAAGGAATTGAGGAATAAACTATGGGAATGACAATGACACAAAAAATTCTTGCGGCACACGCAGGATTAGATAAGGTTGAAGCAGGTCAGCTTATAAATGTCCGTCTTGATTTGGTAATGGGCAACGATGTTACAAGTCCTGTTGCAATCAACGAAATGAAAGCAAAGGGCTTTTCAGAGGTTTTTGACCGCAATAAAATAGCGCTTGTTATGGATCATTTCACACCAAACAAAGATATTAAGTCGGCAGAACACTGCAAGCAGGTAAGACAGTTTGCAAGAGAATACAGAATTAAGAATTTCTTTGATGTAGGTCAAATGGGTATTGAACACGCACTTCTCCCGGAAAAAGGAATTGTAATCAGCGGTGACACTGTAATCGGCGCTGACTCACACACCTGCACATACGGCGCACTCGGCGCGTTTTCAACAGGCGTAGGTTCAACCGATATGGCGGCAGGTATGATTTCGGGTATGGCTTGGTTTAAAGTACCGTCGGCTATTAAGGTCAATGTTACAGGAAAATTCAACAAATGGGTAAGCGGTAAGGATTTAATTCTTCATCTTATCGGCAAAATCGGCGTTGACGGCGCTTTATACCGTTCGCTTGAATTCACAGGCGACGGAATTGCAAATCTTTCAATGGACGACCGCTTCTGTATTGCCAATATGGCTATTGAATGCGGCGCAAAGAACGGTATTTTTCCTGTTGACGAAAAAACTCTTGAATATATGAAGGGAAGAACCGACCGTGAGCCTGTAATTTTTGAGGCTGATGATGACGCAGTTTACGACGAGGTTATAAACATTGATTTGAGCGAGCTTAAATCAACAGTTGCATTCCCTCACCTGCCCGAAAACGCTCATATTGTGGGTGAATTTGATAAGCTTTATATCGACCAAGCTGTAATCGGATCATGCACAAACGGCAGAATTGAAGATATGCGTGCGGCGGCTGAAGTTCTTAAAGGCAAAAAGGTCAATGAAAATGTCCGCTGTATTGTTATCCCTGCAACGCAAACTGTTTATCTTCAGTGCATTCGCGAAGGCCTTGCCGAAATTTTTGTTGAGGCAGGCGCAGTATTTTCAACTCCCACCTGCGGACCGTGTCTTGGCGGCCATATGGGTATTTTGGCGGCAGAAGAAAAGGCAATTTCAACAACAAACCGCAACTTTGTAGGCAGAATGGGACATCCCACAAGCGAAGTTTATCTTGCAAGCCCCTATGTTGCGGCGGCAAGTGCAATTGCAGGCTATATCTGCACACCTGAGGAGGTACTTTAAAATGAAAATTCAAGGTTCAGTACACAAATACGGCGATCATGTTGATACGGATGTTATCATTCCTGCAAGATACCTCAACACAGCAGACCACAAGGAATTGGCAAGTCACTGTATGGAGGATATTGACAAGGAATTTGTTAATAATGTTAAAGAGGGCGACTTAATTGTTGCCGGCGTTAATTTCGGCTGCGGCTCATCCCGCGAGCACGCACCGATTGCCATTAAAGCGGCAGGCGTTTCATGCGTTATCGCCAAAACCTTTGCAAGAATTTTTTACAGAAATTCGCTGAATATCGGACTTCCGATTTTGGAATGTCCCGAAGCCTGCGATGCCATTGAAAACGGCGATGAAGTTGCTGTTGACTTTGACAGCGGTGTTATCACCAATGTTACAAAAGGCACAAGCTACAAGGCGCAGCCGTTCCCCGAATTTATTCAGAATATTATTTCAAAGGGCGGACTTCTGGCTTCGCTTAAATAAATTACTAATCATTGATGTAACACATTTTCCTCTTTTCCATAGAATGTAATGTAAGTTCAATACGGGAGGGAGGAAAAACAAATGTGTAACTTCTTCGGTAACAACTCATGGTTGCTTATTATCATTATCTTGATACTTCTCGCTGATAATAACAACGGTTGCTGTGACAACGGTTGCAACAATGGTCGCAACAACGACTGTGGCTGTGGCTGCGGTTGCTGATAATCAGTGAATATTAAGGCAGTATAAACTTAAAAGCGGGCAGCAGAAATGTTGTCCGCATTTTTAATTGTTATGTCAGCTATAAGCTGAATACAGAGGAATTTTATGGAATATTACGAAATTGATAATTCGCCCGAAAAGGCATTGCTTTTAAGCGTTGATACGGGCGAGTTTGACGCTGAAAGCGGAATTGAAGAACTAACTCTGCTCGCTGAAAGCGCAGGTGCAGAGGTTGCAGGCTCAATTATTCAGAAAAAATCCACTCCCGACGGAGCAACATATATCGGCACTGGCAGACTTCACGAAGCAGAGCTTTTTTGTCATAATCAGGAAATTGACATAATAATATGCGACAGCGAGCTTACACCCTCACAAATCCGCAATATTGAAAACGCAACTAAAGTGCGTGTTATTGACCGCACACAGCTTATTCTTGATATTTTTGCTCTGCGCGCTAAAACACGGGAAGGTAAACTCCAGGTTGAGCTTGCCCAGCTTAAATATGCCCTCCCCCGCCTTACGGGAAAGGGCAAACAAATGTCAAGGCTCGGCGGCGGTATCGGTACAAGAGGTCCCGGTGAAAGCAAGCTTGAAAGTGACCGACGTCACATTATGAGACGAATGTACGCTTTGCAGGAGCAGTTAGAAGAAGTTGAAAAGCACCGCGGACTGCTTCGCAAAAGGCGTGAAAAAAACGGTGTGATTACCGTAGCTCTTGTAGGATACACAAACGCCGGCAAATCCACGCTTATGAACGCTTTAACCGACGCAGGAGTTCTTGCGGAGGACAAGCTATTTGCCACTCTTGACCCCACTTCGCGAAAGCTGACGCTCCCGAGCGGACAAGAGGTTATGCTCATTGATACAGTCGGTTTTGTAAGCAGACTCCCTCACGATTTAGTAAAGGCATTCCGTTCAACTCTTGAAGAAGCCGCCGAGGCTGATATAGTGCTGAATGTGTGCGATGCTTCCGATGCGCGATGTGCCGAGCATATTGAAATCACAACAGATATTTTAAAAGACTTAGGTTGTCCGGGCGACAACATAATCACAGTAATGAACAAATGCGACAAAGCAGATAATTTTTTCGACATTATCGGAATGGGAAAAACTGTTATGATAAGCGCTTTAAAAGCGATTAACCTTGATTTATTGCTCGGCGAAATCGAAAAATGCCTTGCGCTTCACAGCGTTGAGCTTGAATTATTAGTTCCGTTTAATAAAGGCAGTGAACTGAATACAATTCGCAATTCGGGAAAAATCCTTACTGAAGAATTTACAGCAGAAGGTACGCTGATAAAAGTGATTTTGCCTGCAAGCGAAGCAGACAAATATAAAGATTTTATTGCAAAATAAAAGAATTCTCGCAATGCGAGAGTGTTTTACGGTATTCGGGGTGTGTTTTTTTGTGACGGTTTTGTAGAATTAAATTGCACCAAACACAAAGGAGGCAATTTTTATGGCAAAAAAATCAATAGGTCAGTTTATTTCGGCTCTGCGGAAAGCAAACGGAATGACTCAAAAGCAGTTGGCAGAAAGGCTTAATGTATCTGACAAGGCTGTGAGCCGTTGGGAACGTGACGAATCCGCACCCGATTTGTCCCTTATACCCGTAATCGCTGAAATTTTTGAAGTAACCTCTGATGAAATTCTGCGCGGCGAACGTAAAATTCAAGAATATGAAGACTTTGCGCCGCAAAACAATGTAAAGGCCGAAAGGCAAATCGAGCGCCTTACCAATGATACGCGTACCAAGCTTGTAATCCGCAGTATTATCGCCGCAGGAATCGGATTTTTAGGACTGCTGGCGGCAATGATTTGCAATTTTGGCTTTTACAGAGCGGGTTTAGGATTTCTTATCGGCTGTGTACTTTATTTGATTGCGGCAGTATGCGAGGCTTCATTTGTTATTGTCGCTGTAAATTCAGTTAAAACAAGCGGTTTTGACGGAGAAACTATAAACGGATGTAAAAAATTACTCTTACGCACATCAACTTGGACATTTTCAATAATCTTTTTCCTGCTATTCATTTCAATACCGTTTATTGAAAACGGATTTGATTTTTTCGGAATTTTATTAGAAGAATGGCTTATCATGGGAGCAATATATGGCGTGATTTGCATCATAATTTGCTCAATCAGTTCGGCAATTGTAAATCGTATTGCAATCAAACGAGGCTTTTATACCATCAGTGAAAAAGAAAAAGCAAAGTCAAGCAAAATTTTTAAATTAAAAAAGGTTTCCGCGATAATTCTTGCAGTTATGCTTGCTTTTACATTTGCAATTCACGGTATTTATGACGGTATCCTATACCAAATTGTTTGGGAAAAGGTCGGTCACGGCAGAGAATTCACCGATTTGTCAGAATTTAAAATATACATTGAAACCGATGAACCGCCCATTGATTACTCTGAATACGGTTTTGGATATTATATCCAAGAAGAACCTATGACCGAACCTTACAATTATGAAGAGGATTATGAGGAAGATTACGTAATTGACGATTATGAAATCCCTTATGACAATTATGAAACATTGACAATCGAAGCGCCCGACGGAACAGTGCTTTGCGAATATAAGCATATCAACACAAATGTATTGTCAATCAGCGTGAAATATTCAGGCAACAATGCCACTGTAATAACCTATAATTTCGCTGAAATCTACAAGGCCAACCGAGTAACCGAAGCTATCAATTACTGCATAATTGCTTTGTATTTTATTGAAGTTGTCGCCGTAATAATCGGATATAATGTGAAAAAGTATAAGATAATTAAAAATTAAATAGCAGAACAAAGCAATACTTCGCAAAAAAGTGAAAGGACAATAGAGACCATTATGGTCTCCTTGTCCTTTTTTATACTGTATAACCCTTTATAAAGCTTCATCTCTTCCGAAATGTGTCAGTAGGGAAGATTAACAAATTGTAATCTGTTTAATATTCAAAAATAATTGATTCTTGATAGTCAGTAGTTTGAGTATATAGTTCAAGTTTTTCCCCTTTTTCAATAATAAATTTATTGTCTTTTGAAATTAAACTATTTGTGTTTGTCAATCCAAACCGATTTACTTCAATACTAATTTCACTCTCCGTTATATCAGTTATTTTAAACTCATATTCATTACCCAATAAAGAATATGTTAATGTCTTTCCAACTTTAATCTCTATACTATTAGTATTATCATTCAAAGTAACATTTATATTAGAAGATTTATTTATTTTTTCACAACCTGTTAATCCAAATATCATAAGCCCACATAATAAAATGGTTAATATTACTTTTTTCATAATAAAATACCAGCTCCAATTATCATGATAATTCTATTCCATTCAAAACATCGGTTGTAGTCATACCTGTATAGATGTATGCAAGATCATTCAAGGAAAACGGCAATTGCACTGTATTATTAAGTTTAACAATTTTATAGTTTGTTCGCAGTCGTTCAGTATTCCTAATGATGGAGTCTTTTATAGACGCTTTTTCTATGCTTTCTGCATTTATGAGAATATTGTCAAGTGTTCCGAATTTATTCAATAAATATGCAGCTGTTTTGGGTCCAACCTTATCTGCACCCTTGATATTATCTGATGTATCACCAACCAATGACTTGAAATCTGCATATTGTTCAGGCTCAATATTAAACTTATTCTTTATGTAATCAGGTGTACAAATAACTGTATCCTTTCCACGGTATCGCAGTACTGACACTTTGTTGGTTATAAGCTGAAAAAAGTCGCTGTCAAATGAGGATATAATAATTTCAGTTTCTTGTCCGTATGTAAACGCATAGCCTGCAACCCAATCATCCGTTTCGCAAGTTTCCGTTTCCGCAAATTTGATATCTAAATAAGCAAGTGCAGCATATACATCCGGCAGTTGTGAAAAAGGTGTTTCTTGCTTCGGAATTTGACTATAATCAACACGGGTTGCTTTATAATCAGCATTTAACTCAGAACGAGTATTTTCATGTTCTCCGTCAAACAATACTACAATATGTGTAGGCTCTGTCCTGCGAATAATCTTCAATAATGCACCTACAAATCCAAGTGTTCCCTGAATCGCCTTTCCCTGCTTATTTACTATCCTTGCAGGCATGCCGAAAAACATTTGAAATAGCAGGTTGCTGCCGTCAACTATTAACAAACGATTCATAATATGTTCCTCTCTTTCGTCGTAAATATCTTTTGCGGTGTTATAGATTGTCACCGAATTAAGATTTCTTTGTTTTGCCACTATAAGATACGGCAGCAAGAATAAACCTGTGTAAAATCGTATAAACAGATAAGGCGGCAAATTGCTATAAATTCTTATTTTCAAATTTTTTTGAGGATTTTAATATTACTATATAACAAGTAGTAACAGACTAAGAGTTTAACGGTTTCAAATTCCGATTTATCGTCAGCTTATTGTAACACAACGCTCGCTGAAAAGCAATTATTCCTCAAAGGGTATTATACTTCTTTACGGAATATTCCTCAAAAGCAAAGTTTGCTTATTAAAACCCTGTCCTCTCAAAATTCATAGAAAATCATATTATTCCATTGACAATATGAATAAAATAGTTTATAATATTATGGCTGATTAAAAGTAACAATGAATTGCGTAATTAACAATTCTTAATTTTTTCAGCACAATATGTATCACAATTTCATATCGGGGTGTAGCGCAGATGGTAGCGCGCTTGCTTTGGGACTGTGAGATAAGTCATTCAAGTAAAATTCCGGATACCGCAAAGAGCCTTTAACACTGCGATTTTTCCACTTTCCTATTTTTCAAAAATGTGCTATAATAGCCTTACGACCACATAGTGTCCCACAGTTGCGGATTTTCTGCTAAAATCCGAGCCAAAAACTGAATAAATCGAGGTGTGGCGCAATTGGTAGCGCGCTTGCTTTGGGAGCAAGATGCTGCAGGTTCGAGTCCTGTCACTTCGACCAAATTTTGACCGAATTTAGAGGCTTTAACCTCCACTTTCGGTCAATTTTTATACCTTCTTAGGTGTTTTGCCGCCACTTTTTTTGAAAATTCGTATTTTTTCTGACCACATAAACAATTGTGGTCAGCGAAAATCCCTTTTCTTTGATTACTGCGGCTCAAAATTTGAACAATATAAAGAGTTCCGGCTAATCTACCATTAGAGGTTAAATCAGCCGGAGTTTCTTTTTATGCGGTTTGCTCTGCCTTGAGCCGTTCTTTCTCGGCGGCGATCTCCGCATTCATCTGTGTAATCAACTCGGCGAGTTTTTCTTCGCATTCTTCTCTTGTTTTTGCGTATACATTTTTCGGTGTGCGCTTGCCGTGAGCATCGGTCGGCGAGTATCTGCCTTCAAACAGGTGGTCATTGATCTGCGTGATGCATCCGGTGCCGGGGCGGCGAATTTTCGGCTGTTTCGGCTCAAACACCGCTCTCTGTGGCGATTTTACCGTTTGGGCGGGTGTTTGATCCAACTCGCTCAAACTGCCCTCATTTCTGCCGAAACCCTGCTCAATTTTGTTGGCAGCACTCCGCTGCATATTATCGGTGATATGGGTGTATATATTCAAGGTCGTTTCTGAGGAAATATGACCTATGATCGCCGATAGGGTTTTTACATCCATACCGTTGGCAAGGGCGGTAGTTGCGAAGGTGTGCCTGAGATCGTGAAAGCGAATATGCTTGCACTCGGCTCTTTCCAAAGTTCTATCGAGAATCTTCCGTACAGCAGAAGGATGGCGAGGTGAATCCACTTTTACAGGCGACGGGAACATCCACCGTGAGTTTACCTTTTTCTTATACTCCGCAAGGATTTTTACGATGTCCGATGGAAGTATCACGGTGCGGATGGAGGATTTTGTCTTTGGCGCAGAAATATGAATCTGTCCTTTTACCGTTGTTGCCTGACGGGAGATGTGAAGCTCTCCTGTCTGCATATTAAGATCTTCCCATTGCAGAGCCACGATTTCACCTCGGCGCATTCCTGTGCAGAGTTCGAGAAGGAACAGTTCGAAGTAGCCGTCTGCTTTGGCTTGTAATATAAACCTCTGCATTTCCTCACGAGTCAGTACTTGAATCTCTTTTGCCTTCTTTGGCGGCAGTTTGCAACCAATCGCAGGGTTAATGCGTATGAGACCGTCTGCGACCGCCTTTTCCAGACCTTTGCGACATACGGCGTGACAACTGCGTATCATACGGTCGGACAAGCCTTTGCCGTATAGTTCGGTTCGCACCTGCCTGCCGCCGTTTTTCAGTCGGCTGTAGAACTGTTGCAGATCGTTTTGCGTTAATTCGCTTAACGGTAGTTTGCCAATATTCGTCACTACATGATTGTATATTAAGTTTTCGTAATGGGCCTGTGTTGTCGGTCGTATCCGCTGTTTTTCATATTGCTGATACCAGAAATCCATCCAATCACCGAATGTCATATTTGATTTAACCTTGCCGGTGAGCTGCACGCCGCATTGTTCTTTTAACTGCTCTAATTTTTCAAGACATTTACCTTTTTCCATCGCAGTGACATTCTTGGTGATAGGGAGACCTTTTTCACCGTAGCCGATGACGATGCGAGCTTCCCATCGACCGTCTGCTCGTTTTCGCAAGGTGCCTTCGCCTTGCTTTCTTCTTTTACTCATGGTTTCACCCCCTCTTGCGGTACCCAAAATCTTCTTGTCGCTCCTGTTCGTCGTTTGAAGATTTTGACCGCTGCGCCATTGCTTGCTCCCTGTTTCCGCCACCGGCGGCGGTCGCAAGCAATGCCTCTCCGAAGATATCATGCATAAAGCCGCCGACGATATTCGAGGCTCTCTGTTGCATATCGGTTGTCACGTGGGTGTAGGTGTCGAGTGTAAAGCTCGCATTGGTATGCCCAAGGATTCCCGATAGCGTTTTAGCATCCACTCCGCTTGTGAGTGCGTGGGTTGCGAAGGTATGCCGTAGATCGTGGAAGCGTATATTGGGAAGCCCTGCTTTTTGGAGCAGTTGTTTCATCTTTCGATATGCCGCCGGCGGTGCTACGGGAAATTCGGGGCGAAGCGGATCGGTGAAAATCCATTCCGTTTTTGCATTCTTTTTTCGTTCTCGCAGCACATTGGCTGTGCTGACGGGCAGATAGAAGCTTCTCTTGCCTTTGCCTGTTTTGGTTTCGCCTTCGACGATCACGCCGTTTTTTAAATTGATACTGCGGTTGATGTTCAGTTTGCCTTCGACTTCATCGAAGTCCGTCCACTTGAGACCGCATATCTCACCGCGCCGAAGTCCTGTTGTCAGCTCGGTGTAGAAGAAATCCCGCCAGTGTTCCTCTGCATTGACCAGCTTCATGAATGATGCAAGCTGCTCGTCCGTCAGCACCTGCATCTCCTTTTTTATAACCTTTGGCACGGTTGTACCGTTTGTCGGGTTCTTGGATATGAGGTGTTCCTTTACCGCCATATCCAAGGCTTCGTGAAGCATACAGTGTATCCGCACTACCGAGGCATCCGACAGTCCTTCACCCAAAATATGCCTACGTTTAATTCTGCCGTTTTTTCTCAAATTATTATAGAATTTCTGAATGTCGGCGGTTGTGAGGAACGCCACCGGCTTTTCTCCAAGCGCAGGTTTGATATACCTTTTCGCGTAGGATATATAGCTGTTCAGCGTACTCTCACGCACCGTGCCGGTCATATACTCGGCGATCCACTTATCAAGCCACTCGCCGAGAGACATATTGCTTTCCTCGGTCAGCTCGGCATCTCGGAATTCGTCGATTTTCTGATGAAGCTTATCGATCAGTTCCTTTTGTGTTTTTGCGTAGACATAGCGGAAGATGGGATCGCCGTTTTCCTTATGACCGACAACGATACGACCTTCCCATTGTCCTTTCTTCTTTTGGCGAATCATTCCTTCGCCTGATGGTCTTCGTTTTGCCACGATAATCACCTCCTTGCAACACAACACAATACCACATACTTTTTCGAATATCCAGCGATTTTGCATCGGATGTTCGAATAATTTTTGGTTGATCGAAGTTGCGCATAAAATGTATGCGCAACCTCATTTTTACATCGTCTGCGTTGGCTCATTGTAGTCGTATGCCACACCCTTATCCGTTTTCAAACCGTGCTCCGCCTTCTTTGCTTCGATGGCAGACATCAGCTTTCTGTCGATCTGTCTGCCGAGACGATTGGCGTATCTGTTATAATTGTTTTGGAACAGTTTTAGGAAGGAACGGAACACATTTGTGAACAGGAACCCAACCTTTTGCTCGGTGGAGTAACCGGTGTTTACAAGATAATTATCCATCTGCACCGCCGCCCTGATGATGTCATTCTTCAGACTGCGGAACTCTTTATTATCTTCCAGAGGAATATCGGGCTCTTTCTTTTCGTAATACAGTGAGAGCTTCTCCCGATTGATTTTATTCCACTCGGCATAGAGTTCAGCAACATCTTCATCCTTTGCAAACTCAGCTACGATTTTGTTTACCGTTTCTTTAATATCTTTCGGCAGATAACCGTACACCTTTTTGCCAGAATGGTTTTTAAGCTGCTGACGGAGAGCTTCAAATAAATATTGCGTCTCCCAGCTTACCGGATACATAGAGAAGGCATCATCTATCAGATCCTTGACTCGCTCTTTGACCAAGTCGCGCTGCTGTGTTTCCATTTGGAACAGCTTATACTGTTCGTTGCGAAAAATATCGTTACCGAACAGACTGCGCATATCCTGAATGGTTTTCTTGGTGATCCAACCTTGTTTGCCGTCCTTCGAGTACACCACCAAGTGTATATGCGGATGGTGATCCTTGTTGTGAAAACCGGCATACCATCGGAGGTTGGAGAGGCTGATGTTGTGCGCTTCGGCAAGCTCAGTAACATTGCGGCGGACTAAATCTTTCCACGCCTGTGCGTTGTTGTATCCGAGCCGTTCTGCATCCTCACGGCGAAGGCTGATGATGTGAGAATAAACGATACCGCCGTTGGCGTTCACCTCATCTGCAACCGCATCCAAGTCTATGGCATCATCGCTCTGCGAGAACAGACCGTGGGAGCCGATTTTCTCAACACCGGGACGCTCTGCAATATACGAAACCAATTTATCGAGGCGGCGCACATCGTCACGCTCTATCACCGCATCAATAAAATTTGTTGCGGTGGATTTTGTAGAGTCGCTTTCATAATTTTTATACTCCACATACTCTCGGCTGTGAGGAAAGGATTTCAGCACCTCAGCAATCAGTCGCTGTTGCCTGACGGTTGACGGCGAGTGATCAATTCCGGTCGGAAGTTTTTCAACGCTCTCGCGCGTTCCGATATACCGGAGCAATTTTCCTGTGTTAGTTCGCGCCGGGTTTTTATAATAGTTGCAAGTGAAAAATATTTTTGCCATCATTCATTACCGTCCTCGTCGTACTGATACCGATAGGCATTTTCAAACTGAACTCTACCGTTGTTGGAAGCAACATCACGGCAGCACATATCGTTGAGGCGGTACAGTGTATCTTCGTCAAGCTCGCCTCGACTCACCGCAATATGATTTTGTTTGGCAACCTCAACTGCCAATTTGAAAATTATTTCGGATAGGTTCCTCTCGATATCCACCATCTGACTTTTCATCACGGATGACAGGATCGGCGCGATATAATCGATATTCTTTTCGTTGCGCAGATAGCCGATATAGAACTCAATCGCTTTGTTTATAAAATCGTTTTGCGATTTAGCGTATCCGTTATCCACGAACTTGTTTACTTCCGCATCCTGTTCCGCCGTCATATATAGCGGAAATCTGCGTTTTTTGCTTGATTTTTCAGCCATTTTTATCTCCTTTCTGCAAGACCCCATAACAAAGGCATTGACTTTTTCGTAAAATCCCCCAACGGTCGGCTCTGCCGTCCGAAGTAGGTGGTGCGGGATGACCCCGAACTTTAACCTGCTTGTCGTAATGACAGCTTTCACTCACTCGTTTCCGTGCCAAAAGGCACGAAAAGCTCGTCCGTTCCAGTGTCCTTACTCTTTCCCACCGAAATTATTCATTTCGGTGGGAGCCCTGTTATTGACGGCATCAAACCGCTACTCTGGGGTATTTACGGTCGTATTCAGCCAGTTTTGCCATCGTGGCTTGCCGACGCATTTCCTCGTCCAAGCGTATCATCTGCTGCTCGTAGTGATACGCAATCGCTTCTTCAATCGGACGTATGGTATAGAGCAAATTACCGTTGCGCTTTTCACCTTTCTTCGTGATGACAGAGGTCGGCTCGGTTGTGATCAACCGCTTCTCGACCAGACCGTCCACATATTTTTTGACGGTGTTGTTGCTCATACCAACCGCTTCGCCGATTGTTTTATAACTTGGGTGGCACTGAAATGTTTTCCGATCTTCACGATACATGAGGTAGGTGTAGACCAAGATTTCACCACCGCTGAGTCCCAGCGAGAAGATTTCATTCGGCAGAGGAAAATAATTTTTCACTGCATCTCTCTTTGGGTAGCGGTTGTATTTCAACGGTTACCTCCTGACTGTGCTTCGATCCACTGACGGAATTTTTCCTTTTCCACGAACTTACGATTGCCCACCTTGAAGGTTGGGAAATCCTTTTCTTGCATCAACTCATACGCCGAGGAGATGGCGATGCCCAGCGCTTTTGCTACCGTATCTGCATTAAGGAACAGCGGCAGCTCGTCATAGTTTTTAAACATACATTCTTTCATAGCAATATTTTCCTTTCATTGTTTTTGCCGTGGTTTCAGAACTTACGGCGCGTTCTTTGCTACCGCCCTGAGCCTTCACTTAAGGCGGCTTGACTGATACAATCATCAGACCACTCCTTTCTTCAGTTTTATTTATGATCTGCTCACATGAAAAGTGGGAGCAGTATTCATATTGCGGAAAATACAAAAAGGCTCGCACATAAAAGCCACTTGCCATAAGTGACTTACTATGTACGAGCCTTAACTTTATAAATCAGTTTTCAGCTACCGTAACAGAATGATCGGCTGCTCCCGGCGTTTCAAAAAATAATCTTGAAACCATTTATGTTTTATTCAGTTGTATACCGAATTTTTGTTCGGTAATTTAGTATAACACAAAATCAACTTTCTGTCAATATTTTCTGCGCTGTTATGTATATTTCTTTTCTGTTCGGGGAATAATAATATTTTTTCTTTGATTACAGCAACGCAATTTTGAAAGCTAAAAGAGGTTGCGCATACATTTTAGCACGAACCTCTTTTGCTTTTTTCTGCAGTTGATTTCGTTTACGCACCACGGCAGGGGGAGAGACAATGTGTTTCTTTATTTATCCATCTCCAAATATATCATCGCAAGCTGCTTTGAGTATGATTTTTGACACATCGTTCATATCCTGTTTGGCTTCACAAAAATCTGTGTATTCTTGCTCGATCGCATATAGGCGATACCTGTGTTTACCATCTGCTATTTCAAATATGTTCGTGCATCCCCACAGTCGCTTGCCGACCGCCATCCAGTTGTTATCCTCAGTCGAGTATTGAAGATTTCGGAAGGTCGGCTTGATGCATCGACAGTATGTATTTTTGACCTTAACCAAAATCTGCTCAACCGCAATGTCCTCTGCCTTCATCATGTATGGAAACCCCCAAGTATTGATGTGTTCCCATACATGGTTTTTTAGAATTGTTACTGTTTTTTCAATGCAATTTACCATCTGCTGCCCGATGGATATTTCCGAACTTTTCTTGTCCTTTTCGATTGCCTTTATAAAATCCGCAACTTCTTTCTTTGTTCCGTAATAATTTTTACTACCGGGACATATCGGAGAGGCGGAGTAATCATCAATGCATACTGCAAAGTACCTACTCATATATCTTCCACCGTTTCTAACCCTTCCATCGCCTCGGTCATGATCCGCACCGCCAGGATGAAGCCGTCCCTGAATGCTTCGCATTCGGTCAGTCCCGACAGTTCGTTTTGACAGTCTTTGAACTTGTCGAAAGTTACCTTTTGCTTCTCGGTGAGCGTTACCGTCAATCCTTCTTCGTTTTTGCACAGTAGCTTTACGAGATGATCCACTCTTGTGCTGCGCTTAATGTACCTTTCGTGCGGACTGATATTGCCATAATATAAATCTTCAAGTGTTGTCATGTACATCCCCCCTCACATAAGAAGAGGACGGCTCGGCATCGGTCATTCCCGATATCGAGTCGCCCTCGTTTCTCATTTTGTCCGCTGTGATCAGCGCGTGCTTGACAAGTAGCATCTCCACCCAAGTCCGTTCATCATACTCTGCCGGACGGCCATTGGTGAGATAGTCTGCCATCGCCGCGCTCATCACATCATACTTTTCTCCGCGGTAAACTTGCTCTACTGTTATCCGTGCCATTTGTTGCACCTCCTTTACAGTACACAACAGTACCACAGGGGTTCGCGAAAGTCCAGAGAAAAACAACTTTTTTATGATTCTTCACATAAAATATCTGAAATCATACGGCTTATCATATATAGCCTCATCCTGCTTTGACATGCGAGATAACACTTTTGCGAAATCAAGTGTTACTGGAAGAATCTTATAAAGACTGTCTCCGCTATTCCAATTCATCTTTGTTAACATTAGTATTTCCTTTGCCAACACATCAGCATTTGCTTGTCCATAAAACCGCTTAACAAGAACAGGAGAAGGGATTCCTCGTCCGCTCTTATAATAGTTTCGATTTCTGCCAGCCAATTCATCACTCATGACGCATCCATGTGTCCACAAGAGAAAACTCTCTTCGTTCAAAGATACAACCGTTCCTCGCTGAAGAGCAAAACTATACGCATCTGCTTGCGCATAATCTCCGAATCTAACCCCGCGCCAAGAAGAATACTCTTGTATTTGAATCAGTTCTACATCCACACCTTCAAAAGCCTGAGTTATTCCTATAATCTCATCCTTCATAAACGGAGTTGTTTTATGTATTACAACCCGTCGTATTTTTGATGCAGGACAACAACGATAATACTTTTCTCTTAAAGCTGTCATCATCTTTCTAGCTTCATCTTTATCCATGTAAGGATTCTTCTTACCCGCATAAAGAGGATTACTTATTTTTCGTAAAATCATCCGCACACCAGTTCCAGTTGAATCAAACAATTGACTGCAACCTATGCAAATCCCCTTCTTTTCAGACTGGGCATATCCAATTCCAATATATACGGTATCCTCATCTATCGCTTTTGGATGCCAAAGAACGCCTTGTGACTTTGCATATAAGCTAGTAGAAAGTCCCCACAACACTTTGCATGGGTCATACGAGTTTGTTGAACGCTCCTCAATGAATTGTACAGCAACGCCTTTTTCTGTTGCGTATAATTTTATCGCATCATGCAAATTAAAATCGGGAGAAATATCCGATGATTCGCGAAAGCGAGAAAAACTCTTTGGAATATAAACAATTAAAACATCGAACTCAAATCTGCGTGTTGCAAAATTATTTATGCCTCGCTTTAGAAAATCAACAAATTCACACGCCGGTTTTGCGTTAAAATAGGAACCCGGATAGGTTATACAAAGTTCTGTATTATATTCACTTGGAACAATCAATTCTCTGCGATATATAGTTGAAAACCCCTCATAATCGGGCAAAAACGCATCTTTTTTAGGATGTGCTTGCATATTTAAGCTATTTAAGTGTTTTAGTATATCGGATAAGGTTTCTTTTGGCGACAGCACTGCTAACTTTATAGGCGAATGCGTTGTATCTTCCGAAACATACGAACAATCAACGGGACCATATTTCACTAATCCTCGTAATTGATTTATTGAACTTTTTTTCTCATCCGAATCAGAAAAACACATAATAGGTTCATCAAAAGAATATGCATTTAGTTCATTCCACTCTTTTCTTCTATTAAGACCACCACAACTGGTTGCAGGAGAGTGAAATATGACTGTCATATTCTTATATTCAAAACATAAAGCTCCGTCTTTACGGAATAACCCCTCCCAATATCTAAGTTTCTCATTATATCCTTGGTTGTATATTGTTGAGATTCGTTGATTAATTTGGTACTGGTAATCTTGTTTAGACAACTTTTCTCCGTTGAGTTTGCTCACATGTATAGTGGGCAACAAACATAAATACAGTTGCGGAGAAACATACTCTATCGCAAATTCCACAGCTTCGTATACTAATAATCCCTTTTCATTTTTTTGTGTATTAGGAAGATAGTAACGATTTTTTGCGTACCGAATAAATCCCTTTGATTTCAAATGTTGCTCAATCAAATCATAAAGCATTCCTAAGTATATTGAATTATGTCTTCTTAAGATATGCCTTTCTATATCTTCCTCCAAAATCTCCGATTTAATATGATTTGTAAACACCTTTTGCAAGTCATCAACACAATCAAAAGAATATATGCGTCCTTTGAATAGTGCGGCAATAATTTTCTCCTTGCCAACACATTCACGCAACTGTTCCCACTTCGTTATATCAGTTTTAAAAATCTTACACTTAGGAAATTCTGCAATAGAATACGCATTCAATTTTATAAAAGAGCGTATAGATGACTGTGTAAATATCAGTGGTTTTCTCGCATTCATGCGAGCGCGCCATTGCTCCTCAATCAATGTGCTAGACAAACCTGAGCATTTATAAGTGTCATACAATAAATCATCGAATCCTTCTGTTTCAACGATTTCGGCAATCTTGCCTTTTTCTCTAGCCTTGAAAATAAGATCCTCAACCCTTTGAGAAACATTTCCGTCCTTTATGACAGTCCAGTACAAACCTTTGGAAAGGAACACTGGATCATTAATGTTTTCCTCTATGAAATTCATAATTGAATTGTCGTTGCCAGAATAACCTGCGACAACAAGTCCTCTGCCCATCATAGATCGCTTCCAGTATTCATAAATCGCTTTTTCTAAAGCTTGCAACTCCTCATCTGTATTTTGGAGAGTGTCATATCGAAAATCACCATGTAATTTACATATACAAGGGTGTTGAGGATTAAAATTTGGAATGCTCCTTGAGTTAGCAGAACTACAAACTAACATATCCTTTTGCGGATCAATAATGTTTGTTGCGGTTTCTACTAAAGAATCGAAGTTTGTAGTCCATATATTTTTGATTTTATCTTTAGAAATCAACTCGGCAAGACATAAATATCCAAGAGATGGATTTTTATATGCTACCTGCTCATCTATAAATCTCTGTCTGGCTATTGCAATAGGATAGCATTTCTGAAAATAGTAAGAGTATTCTTTCGGATCATATTTTGGAGGATATGTTCCCTTTTTATCAAAATAATCTTGCAACATATCTCTGGTCGATGGCAAATAGAGATCTTTATATTTTTCAACAGAAACACGATTCTCATTGCAATATATCAAACGTTTAAAGTACCAAACAAGATCTCCTCCTGAAGGAATTCCTGAATTAATAGAAGCCCCTGCTCCCAAAAAGAAATCTATCTCTCCAGGACTCATAATGCTTATACTTCTTACCAACTGATCTTTTGTAATCACGTTTCTTACCACCTGTTTAAATTAATACTCCATCGCAATGATCTACCTCGTGCTGAATAATCTGTGCCGTCCAGCCTGTGTAGGTCTTGATGCGAGTTTGCAACCCCAAAGTCTGATACCTGACCTTGATAGATTTATAACGCTTGCAAGGTCTCAGTCCGCCAAGAAGCGACATGCAACCTTCCTCGGCATCGTATGCACCATCCTTCTTAATGATTTCGGGATTGAGCATCACCGTATATGTATAAGCTCGTCCACTCTCGTCAAGAAACGCAATAATACGCTTCTTAACGCCGATCATATTCGCCGCCATACCGACGCAACTATTCTTGTGCGTTATCATCGTATCAAGCAAGTCTTGTGCAATCTGCAAATCTTCTTTTGTCGCCACCTCTGACTTTCCTGCAAGGAATATCGGATCGTGTATTAATTCTTTAATCATATTGCCCACACCAACGTTCATGCAGAGATAAAATATAAACAAACCAGCATAACAAGTTTCCTCTGTTTTCTGCTATTACAGCTGCAGTTCTCTTATATCGATTTTTGTATTTTGGAGATAGTGTCGATACATTTTGTTGGCAGGTAAAAGACGTATCTGAATATCCTGCAATCCCAAATTGCTTAACATAGCAAGAGAGACAACGCCTTTGTGTATTATTTCAGCAGAAGCTGTTGGCATAAGGAAGCAATTTCGAACAGTATAAATCTGATGTGCTTCAACGAAAGGCTGATATGCCAACTGGTACAGATACTGCTTGGTAATAGATTCGATACCAGGCTGACCATGTAACTTTTTGTTATGTTCCAATTGGATGTTGTAATACTTGGCGTCGAAAACAACAAACTGGTAATGCCCATCTGCATTTACAATGGAGATAATGTCGGGGATGAGTGTATCCTCAGCCTTTTTCACAAATGGTTCACCGTTCGACAAAATCCCAATCCACTGCGGTTTATCAATCAAATCAATGAGTTTCGTATGTCGCATATCACGGTATTGCTCTGCCAACGGTACGGGCAGCCGCAGACCACCAATCGGCTTCTGCAACTGGTTGTCCATTACTTCGGCGCAGACTTTCTCCCATACCAGGTTGAAGCTGTTTGTGCCGAACATACTGAAGCAATCCAAATCATCCAAGGCGCTGCTGTTGGCGATATACGCGTACAGGGTTTTCAACAGGAGTTGCTTACGAGTATTAAACTGGATATTGAGTTCTTTGATGATACGATCCAAGATATATTCCTTGTCACCAATGTCCTCGATCTGTACATCGGAAAGGTCGACCCCCATAATATCGAACAGATCCAGCAGATCGGCGTCTCGCAGTTCTGCCGTGCAACGTGTGAGGATGCACTCATGAAGCTGTTTGAAAAAATCAAAATCGTCATTCACACGCTTCATAGTCAGCAGTTCCGGGTAATACGGTCGATTGTTGCTAAGGAGTGTAAATGTTTCGTTGATGGTTTTATCCCAGAGGATATCACCGGATCCGTTGGACTCAATAATATCCTGCGTGTTGGTGTAGGCACCATATTCAAAATAGTCTTGGAGAAGGAAGAGCATAACGGCGAGCATATTAAATGCACTGCTGTCACTCGTATCGTTGTACATACGGATGATCTGTTCTTTGGAATTATATTTTTCCAGAACCTTGAGTACCTGTTTCAACTCCGCTTTCGGCGCTATAGCATCAAGTAGATACTTGGGATAGCACTTCAGCACACGCCCCTCAATGGTGATGACCCCTACGAAAGTGAACACATACAGATATTCATTCTCGCCAACTTCAACATCAGCGATTTCGATGTCCTCATCCACCAGATCGGTAAGGTCTTTTTGGGTATCATTTGCCTTCACAGCTTTTAATACGCCATACTCCTTCAACCGCTTCAGAATGTGGACAGTCTTCTCCTCGGAGCAATGAAACTCTTTAACCAGATCTTCCTGGGTATAGCGTTTTTGTTCACGCAAGAATACTGAAATCATTCTCCATCATCCTCTGGGACATTATCGATAAACTGGCTGCTGATCGCCTCGCAGAAAATATACACACCCTTGGTGTCAAACTCTCTGCATATCTTGGAATACTGGTTCTTTGCTTTTTCATCACAGCCGCTGAACAGAGTGATACGTTTCTGCTTTGCAGCGTCATCGAACAGATACATAATGACCTTATTCTTAAAAATGCGAGTGAAAACGGTGGGGTCGATCATTTCGCCTTCCGGCAGATTCTTCTTTGAAATGAAATACGGTCCCATCAGCTTGTCCTCGTTTACCTTATAGGTGAGCAATTCGTTGTTGATGGCTTTGCGGAGAGCATTCCACTCAACAATGCGGCGATATTCGCCTTGGCCGAGGATAACCTTTTTACCAACGATTCCGGCTTCACTGTCATCAATGCCCAGATAGGTGAAATCCCATCTGCGTTTGAAAGCAGTATCCATCGGGAATACACCCTGGTCGGCGCTATTCATGGTAGCCCAGATAAACATATTGTCCGGGATGCGGATCTCAGCGTAATTATCCGGGTTTCCACCGAGTTCGTCGGCCAAATACTTCTTTATGTCTTCGGAGGCTTGGATAGGATATTCGCTGACCTCATTATCGCCACGGTCAAGCAACTGGAATACATCGCCGAACACCGCTGCAACATTAGCACGGTTGATCTCCTCAATCACAAGCAGGAACGGTTTGGGCGCATTGGTTCTGCTGTTCTGGAGGGCTTTCACATAAGTACGCATAAACGGACCGGGAACATAAGAATAAGTAATAGCATCTTTGCCGTCGCTGTCCTGGCAAGGTACAGGTTTATATGTACCTACAAAATTGGCGTAGGAATAGTCCGGGTGGAAAGTCACGCGTTCATATTCACCGCCATCCGCAAGCAGAACATCCTTCTCATGGTTCAGCGTGAAACTCTTGCCGGTGCCGGGTGCGCCAAAGAGAATGCGATTACGGGAAAAAGTGCTAATATAGCCAGTTGTATAGCAAATTCCTTCAAAAGTCTCTCTCAAAAACAGTTTATACAGTGACAGACAAGCAGGAAGTTCTCCACTTCCTCTGTTCCTGTTGAACTCAGCATAACGAGTATCTTGTTCCAAGACTGAACGAATCAGTTCGAGTTCCTCGACGGTTTTGATAGCAAAGAACTTTGAACGCGGTGCTATTACATCAGCAAATTCTGTTGCTGCAGTACGCATAGCACTCAAATATTGGCTTTGTGTGTTTAATGAATAGGGTTCACCGTTGCTCCGTCTGTAATTTGCAAGCCATTCTTTAAATGCTTCTTCATTATCAACTTCGGTGTTTTCAATATCAACTGCGTCCTCGTGACTGTTAGCAATCATAATTTCGCGCATTGCAGGCAACGGATCAGATATGCCTGAGTAAACAGTAGGATATTCCTGTGCAAGCAATTCCATAAGGGTATTTGTTGCCTGATTGCACTCTTCGTAATTGAATGACCGATTCCCAAGGTAAATGTCAGCAAAGAGTTTGATTGCCTCTGCGATTTCTTCCCTAAAAATATCCGCATTTTGAGCCAAGTCGATGATGTCAGCAATTCGCTTTTCAACATCCAATTTGAAATAACGACCCGTGCGATCCGTTGAATCCTTGCTTACACCTCCGCCGAAAACGCAATCCTTTACAGTAAAAATAACTTCATTCGGCGTCCCGGCTTCCGTGCTGCATTCGAGCCACATGGATTGAAGCCAGTAGTTACTTGTACTCAAAATAGATAATTGCAGATTATTAGGCATTTTCACACCACAAGTAGGAGGCAGCATCATAAATGAAGACACTGCTTTACTCGGAGCTACACGGTCAGTTCCGATGCCAAGTTTCATTGATGTTGAGCCATTACCGCGCGGTTTGATCTCGTACTTGGTTTTATCGTCATTAATAATAACAGACGATTCCTCACCGGTTGCAGAGTGGAAGATATATCGAAAGACGGCGATGCGTCCATTCAATGTTTCCGGGGAAGTCAACTGGCCGTTTTCATCGTAGAAACGACCACCTAAAAAAGCCTGTCCGCCTCCGCTGTTTGCATTATATGTGAAGTGAAAATCCGCTTCCTGCCCGGAGTATGTTGCATAATCGGTTATTTCGTTGAAATAAGACATATAAATCCCTCTTTCTGTTCTTATTCGGCATGATACTGCCGTAAGCATTTTGCCACATACTTGGCCAGCTCCGGCGGGACAGCATTGCCTATTGCAAGTTCGACATCTGTTTTTGCACCGGGAAAATCAAAAGTATCCGGGAAAGTTTGAATATAGCCGCGCTCGCGTGTCGTTAAGGCACGAACGCCGTCGCTTATATCAGCCTTATCCGCATGATGCCGTTTGTAGTTTTCCGGGATCGGCCTGTTAATACCACGGATTGTTGCAGCGGGTTCGTCTACCGAAAACACAGCCCGCCGATTATAGCTTCTCGGATGCATATAGTAGAACTCTGTGTTTAAGGCGTCTCCAAGGTAGTCCCGTACAGTCATTTGTTTACTTGACAAATTTGATACAAGCGCCTCATCAAGAAAACCATCTTCTTCTCCGAGTTTTCCGATCATAAAGAACCTTTGACGCTTTTGAGGTACGCCGCATCTGCTTGCATCCAAAACCCGTGTGGTAATACCATATCCGGCATCTGCCAACATCTGTTTCAGAGCGGTAACAGTTGAAAAGCGTTCAATGTTATACACATTTTCAAAGACCACCCACATAGGCTTTACCACAGTTACAATTTCCCCGAACTTTATCGTAAGGTTAGCACGCTTTCCTAATTCGCGCTTGCCTGCTATGGAATAGTCCTGACACGGGGGACCACCTATAATAACATCAGGATGCAAATCAGAAATTTGCTGCGTGATATCGTCTCTGCTCAGATCCTTTTTATAAATCGGGTGAGAAAAGTTGGCCTCGTATATATTGATCGCAGCATCCCAATTGTCAAAGGCCGCAACAATATCAAATCCTGCATTTTCAAAACCCAGAGACATACCACCGCAACCCGCAAATAAATCAATTACTCTCATCGTTATCTCTACTTTCCTCTGACATTATATACCGCATAAGTGCTGATCCAACATACTTTGCCAGATTGACAGGCACAGCGTTTCCAATCATAGAGTTAATGTCAGATTTCCCTCCGACAAATTGGAAATCTTCAGGGAATGTTTGAATATAGCTTCGTTCCTTGGGAGTCAAGCAGCGGACTTGTTCCACAGGAACGGGATCATTGGGGTGTCCCTTGTATCCTTTGGGGATTGGTCGATCAACCGCACGAATCGTCATAGACGGTTCGTAAACACTAAACACTCCGCGTCTATTGTAATTCGTCGGGACTCGGAAATAATAGTCAATCCCGAGCGAATCTCCAAGATAGTCATGAATGCTCATGGGTTTCTGTGCCAAATTGCGACGCAGTTCCTCGTCCAAAAAACCATCTTTGGCACCGAGCATTCCTACAACAAACATTCTTTTCCGCGTTTGCGGGACACCGCAGTATGCTGCGTCAAGAACCATCTGTGTCAATCCATAGCCTGCTGCACGGAAATTAGAAATAGCTTTACTAAAGGATTTCGTGTTTTGAATTGTTGCAACATTCTCCATGACAAAATATTTAGGTCGAATGCGACTGACAATTTGCGAATAACAGACTGATAAAATGGCTCTGCCACGACTTTCATCTTGATAACCTGCGGTGGAAAAATCTTGGCACGGAGGACCACCAATAATTAAATCAGGAGCATACTCCGATATCAATTTAACAGCGCCATCCACATCCAAAAGATCCTTCTCTATAACGGGATGGTTGAAATTCTTCTCATAGACCTGAATTGCGGCTTTCCAGTTATCAATACCTGCAACGACGTTAAATCCGGCAGATTCAAAACCAAGGGACACACCACCGCATCCGCAAAACAGATCAACACATTTTATATTTACCAACATAGTATATATCCTTCCATATGTGTTTTTGCGAAATATGTGGGATTAGTCCATTGCACTCTTTCCGCTTTTCACCCATTCTTCTAACTCAGAACGTTTAAATTTCCATTGCTTTCCGATTTTGTGTGCAGGGACGTTTTTTTCCTTTATCCATTTACGTAAAGTAACAGGCTTAATGTTGAGAAACAGCGCTGCATCCTCAATACTGACGTAATTTTCATTAGCTGTGCTGGATAGATAGTCGGCCATGTCAATTCTCCTCACTCTGAAACTATGATACGATTATATTATAGCATACTTTGGGGTGGTTTTCAAGTTGTTTTGCATTGTTTTATAATATTTGCGCTCTGACTATATGTTAACCGCAAAACATACTACCAAGATCTATTGTTGAATGACATTAAAATACATAAGCGATCATCATATTGTATCTTGGCTATTACGGTGCTTTTGACTAATTACGTTAGGATAATGAAATGAAAAACCGAGGAGGAATCGATTGATTCCTCCTCGGCTTTTTGTGATTTAATAGGAGATATTTTGAGCTGCTTACATAAGCGAAGCTTTATTTTTCAGCTTTTGATTTCTCGTATTCTTGTAACACCATTTTTATTGTATCTAAAAACGGACGAAAACCGCCAAAATCAATCGTTGAATAGTTTGCCAGTACGTAGTTTGAAAAATGATCTTTTCCAAAAAATTTTGTGCTATCGAATTTGGATTCTAGCGATAAAGTTTTACCACCCAACTCGACGCCTCTCGTTTTTTCAGTAAACATATGCTCTATTTCGCTTTCCACTTCTCCTTCCGCTAGTGGATTGGTAAGAAGAAATAGGTTACCCCGAGGTGTAAGCCTAAGAAATAAATCCTTACCCAACAACGCTCTTTGATCATTATCAAGTTTCGCATGATTCGCGAATTTGTACAACGGTTTTTTGCTATTGGTTATCTCGTTGTCATACACAAATATAACGGGATATTGAGGTACACGCTGCGTAATTCTCAAAAAATAATCCAAATAGTTTATTCGGTTATCTTTCCCATTAGAAACAAAGTGGTTATACAGGTACGTAAGTGAATCGGCACCATCAAGTGCTAAATCAAATAAATACTTAAATCGTTTAGAACGCTTAAAGAAATTCACTTTATAGATGAACTTCCCATTTGCATCTTTTTCAACCAATTCGGGGTACTCGGAATGCAAGCTTCTCAAAGCAGCTTTAATATACCTTACATCTGTTTTCCCTTCAGTTACTATAAGCGGCTTGTCAATATCAAAGAAATAGCGATAAAACAAAAACTGTTGATATTGTCTTTCGCGACCGTTTAATGTAAATGCATTATGCTTTCCGGAAGAGTCACAGGCGTTGTTATACTTTTCTATTTGATCTATAAAAGCGAAGCGACCTTCAAGCTGCCTTGCATTCCCCTCAATTCCATCAAGCAAATATGATCCATTAGTATATAAAGAGTGTGCCATAGCACGCACTTTTCGATAATAGGCGTGGTCTACGCTGATTTTCTTATTAACAACGAGTCCCGTTACTACTTGCTTAGAATCACGAAAAGTAATACGCGTTTTCTTCTCGTTTATCGAAAAGCCTGTTTTTATTACCTTCTTTCCCAATTCAGAATAAAACGAATCCCACTTTCCAAGGAACGCTTTATCGTTAGTAGAAAAAGTCATATCATCCGCATAACGCGTGTAATCCAGCCTATATCTTTTCGCCAACGATAGAATATGAATATCCAACACTTGACAGATCAGATTCGTAATAATAGGCGAAGTAGGTGCACCTTGTGGAAGTTTTCCTTTATAACATGCCAATTGTGCTATCGTAACAGCTACTTCATGAGGTAATGCGAAATGTTTATTCTTTTCGAAAAAGCCACAAACCCTTCCAATATGAATACTATCAAAAAAGTCTTTTAAATCTACATTGGCAACAAATCTTTTGTTGCGGTGTATTTTAGCATTTGTAATAATGCTTTTGCCTTCTTCAAAAGCGTGAGATATATTCGGTTTGATCCCTATTTCCCCATATACTGTTTTTTGATGTTCCCACAAAACATCAGCTAATTGCCGTTGTACGCCTTTCAAGTCACCAGTAGGAGCACATATGCGCCTAGGATCTCCCGACTTTTTAGGTATTTCAAATTCCGTATAATATGAATCTGCACCTCTTTTGAACAAAATATAGGTTATCCTTGAAGGAGGAATATTCAAATAATGAGCTAAATCGCTTCTTGACTTTACACTGTTAAGCCCTGTCATTTTAACCTCCTATAACATCTAAAAAGGCGCATGGCAACTCATTAAGCAAACGGCAACGCGTATACGGTTTTCAGAGCGATGTACGAGAAAGCAAATGCTCCGAACATTTTTGTCAACACTTGCGAAACACAAGCACAAAATCTTGCCATGCGCTTAAAATAATTATATCGTAAAAACACGAAAATTTCAATATTTAGGGATAAAATTCTCGCAGCATATGTCGCATTTTGTCGGAAATTCGACTTGTTTCACTTAAACATCGAGCATCGTCCACGACTTTTCTCAACCCCTTTTTCTTTGTCTACTGCGGCGCAAGTTTTGACAGCGAAAATGACTTGACATTTTTTCGTTTCAGAGTTACCATACAAACAGAAAAAAGCTCCTCGAACAGCAGCTTGTTCGGGGAGTCTTTTTACGACCACATTCCATCCCACAGTCATTTTCGGATTACATGGAAATAGTGGAGACAAGAGGCTCAAAGAGTGAGTGATTTCCAGACAAAAGTGCTACAAAGCGCTTGAAATGCCCTGAAAAAAGTTATATTTCATATTTGGGAGCAAGATGCCGCAGGTTCGACTCCTGTCACTCCGACCAATTTTTAAGCGATTTCAGTATTTTTTAACTGCAATCGCTTATTTTTTCAGAATAAATATTGACAAATAAAATTTTTCTGATATAATTTAACGATTTAGTTCTGCAGCACTGAATGGACGGTTTGGGGAATACTATAGAAAGGAAGAAGAAAATGAAACACGATTTTCAGTTTATATCTAAACATTCATCAAGCGTCCGGAGTGCTTACGCAGATTTGCAAGATATTCTAAATCAAGTGCATAAAAGCTTACGCAACAAATACACCTTTCAACATAAGCTTGTTGGCAGTTATTCTCGAAATATGATTACCTATGACATCAAATCAAATGTTGGTTATGATTTTGACATAAATATCTATCCCAATGATGAAGGTAATAATCGTTCTCCTAAAGAAATTAAATTGCTTTTCAAGGAAGCATTGGATAAGATCGCTACAAAATATGGTTATGATTATGCCGAGGATTCAACACGGGTACTTACCATTAAAGTTAAAGACAGAAAGAATTCTCGTGTTTTGCACAGCGTCGATTTTGCATTTGTAAACGATTATGAAGACGATGAGGGATATGAATATCAGGAGTATATTCGATTTAATAAAGACCATAAAAGCTATTCATGGACTGATCAGCCTGATGGTTTTTATATGCTTCCCGATAGAATTGATTGGCTCAAAGAGAATGATTTGTGGGAGGAAATGAAAAAAGTATTTATTGATAAGAAAAACCATAATGATAATCCTAATAAACACTCTCGGTCACTATTTGCTGAAGCGGTAAATGAAACATATCATAAATATTTTAATGAATATAACTAAACAAAACAGTAACTATGGGAAAACGTTTCTTCGATTTCGAAGATGGCGATTTTGGATTTGTCATTTCCGACAACATGGCTATGGATTCCGACGGAAACATGATGATGCGCATGTCTGATAATATTGCAATGGATTTCGATTCCGGCGATATCCACATCATTTCATTTTGGTCGAATGATGATAAAGATGAGGATTAAATAAAACTCAATCAAATATGCCTATTTCTTTGTCTACTGCGACGCAGATTTTGACAGGGTGACCCCAAAAGGTCACCCTGTAATTTTTTCTTTTTCAGCTTTGATTTGAGCCTTTACCTGTACGATCAGCTCCGCAAACTTTTCTTCACATTCCTCTCGTGTCTTGGCGTATATATTATGGCTTTCATGCTGGCCGTAGGCGTTGGTCGGCGTATACCGTCCTTCGTATAGGTGGTCGTTAATCATCGTTACACAACCTGTCCCAGGTTTGCGTATTTTGGGCGTATACGGCCCCCATTCGATCTGGCGGGTATCTTTCCTTGTCGTCGGCTCAACCGTCGGCATTTGGGCGTCTGTGCCGCCGATTTTGCGGTCTATCCACACTGCCGCCTGTCTCTGCATCGTGTCAGTGATATGGCTGTAAATATCAAGCGTGGTTGCGGACGATACATGACCTATCGTAGCCGACAGCGTTTTCACATCCATACCGTGTTCCAGCGCCATGGTCGCGAATGTATGCCTGAGATCGTGGAAACGTACTTTTTTGCCTCCTGCCTGTTCCAATATCAGTTGTAAACGCTTTCGGACAGATGACGGATTTCTCAGTCTGCTGTTATCCAGCAGTGACGGGAACATCCACTCCGAATCAACCGATTTTCTGTATTCCGCAAGTATCCTTACAAGCGACTCAGGCAGTATCACCGTGCGGACAGATGCCTTTGTTTTCGGCGCTGATATGATTACTTCTGCCTTGATAATATATACCTGCCGTTCGATGCGAAGCTCACCTGTTGAGAAGTTGAGATCGCTCCATTTGAGTGCCAGTATTTCACCACGGCGCATTCCGGTGCCAAGCTCCAACAAGAACAGTTCGTAATATCCCTCATCCTTTGCCTGATGAAGAAACCGCAGTATTTCATTCTTACAACGCTCGCATACATCTTTATGAGTAAGTGGATATATTTTTATTATTTCTTCATCCGAAAGATTAACCTTTTGTGCATTCGAATCATTTGTTATCTGATACTTACTAACTTTTGAAAAACTTGCATCAGCTCCATCTTTTGATGTTATCGCAATCAACAAGTCGCTATTTTTCATTCTCTTAACATTCTCTAAATATATATCGAAGCCAACAACAATAGTATCTTCTACACCCTGCGTTTCCAAATCTCCAATAATTTTAACCATTGAATTTATGAACTCTTTTGATTCCGGTGAAGATACATAATTAGTTGCTTTCTTGCTTAGAAAATCCTCTGGCTTAAACGGCAGTTTAAATCCCAACGGTAAAATAAATAAACCATCTTCGGCAAGAATATCTTTTGAGAAATATTTTTTCAGAAAATCAACATAATTCAATGCCGCTTTAGCGGTAAGCATAAAAATATATGGTTCTAATTGTTCGTTATAGTAATGAACAATGTTGTTGCGATAACCCTCTATAAGAAGCAGATTTTCCTTAATAGCAGTAAAAGATCTTGGTTCAATTGTGTTAATGTATTCTTCAGTATAATCTATCGCTTTATCAATGGAAATTGTATGTCCATCTTTAGTGAAAATGCTTTTGGATTTGATGCGTTTTTTTACAAACCCTTTTAATATCAACTCCCAAGCATTCATCAATAAAAGAGTTGTTGTTTCATAACGATATGAAAAATTGGGTTTATTATGGATCTCAATAGCTGCAAAATATGCTGCTATCGAGTTTTTTAATAAATTATTTTGAACCATTTTTCTTTTTGCCATAATTAACCTTCTTTTATTGCTTAGGAATAGTTATTCTTCCTCTATAGCATTTTCTATATTGTCACGTAAATCGCTCAATGACACTCCGTCTTTCGTGAAAAATCTCCATCCGTTGACATGCAGATTTTCAGACCAACCAAACCTCTCAAAAAGGATTTTACGAGCCAAGCCGGTTACAGAGTATTGAACATCGCCGAATTCAATTTGATTCTTACTATTCGATACTTTGGCTGTAATAGTATCATCATAAAGAAAAGAGATTTCTTCACCTATATTGATATTCAGTAATTCAAACGAGTTATTTGAACGTTTTGTTCTATTTTCAGCGAGTTCTTGTTCTTGTGATTGATCCAGTGTCGGTGTATACAATTTCAGCTTGTTGGTATCACCTCTTAAAACTGCGATATCTTTAAAGATACCGTATGCTGTTTCGGGTGAGATTTTAAAAAATTCTCGTTCTCTTATTCTTCCGTTATTAAGCTGTTCTCTTGCGTGTAAAGAATCATCAACTCTATCAATAAGGCTATGAATTCTTCGTTCAACTTCGAGTGGATTTTCCACTTCATATGTAGCGTAGCAACGATAGGAAAGAGGGATATTAGGAGGTGAATTTAACTCCTGCAATCTTCTCTCAATATCATTACGTTCTGTCATACCTATCTTAACCCATCCATCAAGACACGGGTTCGTAAGTATATACACTAATCCTCGTGACATATTTTCCACCTCTTTACGATAAACACATTACAAATTATATCCCTCAGCGAAACAATTAACGCAGTTATCAATTTGTGTGTTGGTTAATCTTTTGTTCATAAGATGACGTCTCAAATAGTTTTCGACCACTTCAACTTCTGGTGGAAACACATCAGCTGTTGTGTATCCTGGATAGGTGTGAACTTCAAAATCAAAATCGTTTATCAACGAGAGAATGTATCCGTTAGAATTGATTCTTCTAGTTATTCTTCCTGTTCCAGCACTACTACAATTATATAAGTCATCAAAAGTGTCTCTTAAGCTACTAAAGGATCCATAATAATGAATTCGCCCTTCTTTATCCCAAGCGCCTTGTTCATTATTTCCTTCGATATGAACGGAAATGTTGGCATTGCGAGCATAAGGATGTTTGTTGTTGTAGTGATCAGGATTAGAAAGATATCCTAATGTAAAAGAATAACTTTCCCAGTTATCAAATTTCATTCCTCTCAATCCCCAACGAGGATTGTTTGTTCTATAATCTAATTTTACCATAAGGTTCTCCTTTACGCTGCATAATGCACATTGATTGCGTTGATAACCGCACAGAAATCCATATCCGCAATATCTAACACATCATCGTTATCAAAGCCGACATTAAGAACGAACAAGAAATTTGAAAACTCATAGATTTTCTCTACAGCGGTATCAGTTAAATTCTCGTGAATTCTATCTGCTTTAGAGAGCAGCAGTAAATGCTGATACTGCTCGTCAATTTCTTGTGTGTGTCCGTTTGGATGTGCATAATTAAGATGCTGTGTAGGTGTAAGAGCAATTATATTTTCCAAATAGTAGCAGATCTCAGGATAGATAGCTTCGGGGAAAATATGATGCATATGAATTGCTCTATCTGCCATATGTGATGACTCAAGATGTTCAGTTTGTCCGCCACGATTTTGGTCATTGAACAGACGTAAAAATCTTTTCGCCTTAGCAGACTGATAGTGATAATAAGCTTCGTTCACTTCAACGGGATGTGCAACGGCATATTCTTTTCTTGTCACGCCTTTAGGTTTATCTGCATATACATCTCTGAAATTATTACGATTATACATAAGCATATCATACGTGATATTTTGCTCGGATAATCTGCCTCTTTCTGTACCACGAGAATTCTTGAAGTAGGCTAATGGATTTAGCACTTTAATAAAGATACGGTTACATTCAACAACGCCATTGATATTTGTATTGTTAATTATAAATGTTGAAAAAGTGCGTTTAACCGTTTCATAGGATTCTTTGGTTTGCAATCTGAAAAACTCCTCGTAAACGGGATATAATCCGCTATCCACAAGAACCTTTTCAATATAAGTTTTAAGGAAGAACAGAGCATTGCGCTCACGCAACGCGATATACTCTAACACCTCAAAATTATTCACCTGATAGAAATTTCTGTTGCCTTGCTTTGTCTTAGTGAGCACACGAGCATTAGCAAGCATTTCCATCGGTTGTTGAAAGAACTTATCGTATTCACTTCTTGCGGCCTCATTTTCAACACCGGGCTTTTTAAAAATCGCTTCTACATTTTCTACCGCATATTTATAGTGCCATATATCGGCTGTTGTAAATATACCGTCATCATCGTCCAACACATAATTATATACGCAATCCGCAATGACCGTTACAACATCGGCAGCACACTTTTGATCTATCCATCTGCCGTTGCCCGATTTCCTTATGTCATAGTCATATTGATTACAAAAATCAATAATTGCTTGTTGTGTTAACATATCTTACCCTCATTTCATATACTCAAAAACAGTAAGCTGTGCGGAGTTGTCCTGCTCATTAAACTTTTCGGTTATAGGTGATTTTTTATTTTTATCTCTTAATAGACCATAGAAGAAAACCGTACAAGCATCAACATTTAACGATCTTGTTTGATAATTTCTTGCAATCTGATAAAATTCACGATATTCTTCAGTAGAGAAGAATGCCATTTGTTTTTCAGTAGGAACAGTGTTATTTTTAGGTATCAGTATTGCTAAAGAGCCATTTACAACACAGTTTTTCGGTTTTTGCATCATACGAGGCTTATAAGTCATATTCGGTGTTAGATATACATCATCTCGATCCAAATACTCAAACACCGCCAACTCTTTTAACGCATCGTAATCAATGTAAGAATCATAATCACTTAAATCGATAATTTCTTTTCCGTCATCACTTATATTACGTGATTTCAACACACGAATATCGCCCGAATTAGAAAGCTGATTATTTGTGATTTGTCTATCCCTAAAGACCTTGAAAACATTGAAATCGAGCTTTTTGCAAACCGAATCAAATTGCATATCACGGTAAATAATCCAATACGGAAGTTTGTCATCAAAGATATACTTTTGGGATTGAGACATATATTTTCCGTGCGTAATGGAAGCAACTCGTGTGTTTGACGGGCGAGCAAGGTTGTTAATAAAGATCGCTAAAGTCTCTACGAGCACTCCGGGGAATCCCTTTTCGCCAAAGTCAATAATGCACTCGATAGCTTTTTCGGATAGATAACTTCTTGTAGGTGCAAACTCAGGCGTATTTAACAAGAACTTCGGAAAAACCAAGACTACATAATTGCCAAGATTGATTGCTTTGTCTAAAAAGAAAGAGCAAATGTTTGTTGTTGCCTTGTTAATTGCATTACGGCGATAAATATTTAGTAGTTTGTTAGAGGACTTCATTTTGTAGAAAGGCGGATTTCCGATTATGTAATCATACTTTTCTTCAAAGTTATGAAGCAGAAAATCATCGTGGATATAATTGATTGTGCAGGTGTCGGGAATGCTGTAATTTCTTAGGATTAGTTCAGCAAATTCCAGACTGTGTTCATCAATATCTACGACATCAAGAATTATTCTTTTTCCCTCAAACTTTTTGATAATAAGAGGGAGAAAGTTTCCAACGCCTACCGATGGTTCAAGTATACGAACCGTATCCTTGTCGGTATCCGGTAAGGCTTTCATCATTTCGGTAATAAGGGTTTTACTTGTAAAGAATGCTGCATTGTCCGTGCGACTTGTGTTAGCCATTTCTGCGATTTTCCCCAATGTGGCAGCCGACAAATTCATAGGATTATTAACAATAAAGCTCTTCAAATTATCAACTTCGTATAATTTGTTGGAAGACACCACTTTGTTGATGGTTGCAGTATTAAGCGGCGGATGCTTCAATGCCTCTGAAATTTTCTTTGCAATTGCTTGGAAAATCACAGTAGGAACTGCTTCGCCTAAAGACTGGCGAATCTTAATTTCTTCTTTCTTCAGGAACGCTCTCTTTTGTTCAGTAGACAGACCATTCAAAATGTCAAGATCGGTTTCCACCCACTTGAACGAACAAGGAACTGTCATCATACGCATTAATTCTCTAATGCTGAAAACTCTGTCATCGCAAGGATGCACTGTATTTTGACTTGCCATTTGGTCATTCCTTGTATGAATACAAGGGCCCACTTTATCCCAATATTGGCGAGTATATTTATCCGCATTTTTACGTTGATTGATAACTATTTTGCCATCAACTATACGATGCGGCTTTTTAGAATCGTCAGCATTATCAAACGCAGATTGTCCCTCTTTTATATCTGAGATCCATGCTCTCATATGTTCAGGATAAGGTCTGAAAGAATGATAAATATCATTTGCATCTATTTCGCCAAAGTCTTTTAAAGGCTTTAAATCACCAATTACTTCTCTTAATGTGCGTTCCTTGAGGAGGTCGGGATATAACTCTATCGGAGAAACTTCATCAGCAAAATCTTTAGACACGCCGATAACAACCGTACGCTGACGGCTTGAGCACGCACCAAAGTTTTTGAAGTTAATCACACGGGAGGTATAAGAATATGCCTGACCCAAATTGTTTTCAATTGCAGCTGCAATAGTCTTATGTTCGCCATCAATATCTGTGCAGATTGTTTTCATAAAAGCAGGTACATTCTCAAATATTAAGAAACGAGGATTTATCTGCTTGATAATTTTAATAGATTCAATGACCAAGGAATTACGAACAATTTCGGTTTCACTCTTTTTGTGATTAGCTACAGACATACCCTGACAGGGAGGAGTGGCAACCACAACATCAACACGAGAAAGCCCCTCTTTTTTCTTCCAAAGAGAGATTTGATCATAAAGTGCATTTTTAGTAGATTCTTCTGTAATATCACCGCAAATATATCCACTCTCATATTTGCACTTTTTATTGAATTTTTGAATTTCTAATCTTCTCGTTATAAGTTCGTTGGTGGCAATGCACTCGAACCCCTCTAACTTGAATCCGTAACAACCAATACCGGCGCTACTAAACAAGCTAATATATGTAGGCTTATTTACTGTTTTCATTTTAATACCCTTTCCCCTATATCGCTTGTTTTTCGTCAGGAATCAATTCCATAATATCTTCTATTTTGCAATCAAGAGCGGCGCATATTTTAACCAACACTTCAACCGTAACGTTTTCATTTTTTCCGAGTTTTGCGATCAGCGTATTGCTTATTCCTGCTGCTTCGCCAAGTTCTTTTTTCTTCATATTTTTATCAATAAGAAGCTTCCACAATTTATTATAACTTACAGCCATAACGCACCTCTCGAATAAGTAATATATTTATACTCTTATATCATATCACAAGAAATGCATAAATGCAACAATAAGCTACACGAAAGTTTAATTTGTTTTCAAATCAAGAAGGTACTTTCGCTTTTATTTATTTCAACAAAACAAAAAATTAGCGGCAGAGATTTCTCCCTGCCGCCGTACTCGGTTAGTTGTAAATCATATCGTGATTTACGATTTCCGTAACTCTGCTACGAATATTATTCATTCGAGTAATCCATTCCTTTTGATTGTTCGCTTTGAGTTGTTCTGTCACGCCCTCACATTCGGCTATTTGTTTTACGAGCCGAAAAAACATATCCTCAGCCTGCTTGTCAAGATCAGCAAGATGGCCGTTCAACTTACCGCTTGTCAACAGATTAATATAAAGAATCTTTCTGTGTTGTTTTATGTATTTTAGGTGTCGTTGTCCCCACAAGCCGATAGGTTTATCTTCTTGTTCGGAAAGTGCAAGATCGGGCAAGTAATAATCGCCTTGCAGGGTATAACTGATACCCGTTTGTTCGTTGTAAATATGCTTTTCCACAGTTAAGCCTCCTTGTATATCACTTTGAATTTCTTTTGTTTTGCATTAAGGACTTTGAGCAATACTTCATCAACTGCATCGGTGTATTTGCCGTCTGCAATAAGGTTGTTTCTCTTTTCGTTAAGACAGTTGATAATTGTTCCTCTCTCGTAATCATCAAAAGCTATGTAATACTTCTTTGACATATCTTTCACTCCTTTAATAAATCCTTAAACGGTGTTTCGGTTGATACAAAAGTATCATATGTAAAGTTAGCTCCCAATCGAAATCCCATAATAAAACTGTCAAGATTGGATTCACCGTTTATGATACTCCAAGCATTGACGAAGTCAAGAAACTTCTTTTTGTTTTCTCCTGTGAGTGCTTCTGTTAGGAACTCCTCATTAAGCATTAGAACTTCCATCTGCTTTTGAACTGTCTTGTTCTGCTTTGTACTTCTTGCTTGGGAATCAATGTTACCGTAATAGAATTCTTCAATAAATTTTGACATAATCTTGTTTCCTCATTTCTGTAATTTTACTTTACGAAGAAACCTTGAAATACTCAAATGTGCGGATGAAAAACCTGTGTGTTTCTGCCGGTATTTCAATACTTTTTAATCAAGTCCGTTATGAACACCCGCACCAAAGCGGCTTAAACCGCAGGGTAGCCGCAGAGTAACAATACTTTGCGGCTTTCTAAATTTTGAACAATATAAGCAAGCAGGTGTCTGTATGAGGTTTTCAACAAAGAAATTATTTAAATCTATCAATGATAAAATCAGTTTTAAGAACGACAATTATATTAGATCTGCTTTGGATCAAATTGATTTTGAGATAGAGAATGAAGAAGTTAACGATTCCTTTTGTAATGAATATTACAAATTAAAAAGAAAACTTGAAATCATAGATCCAAATATTCCCAATGTTTTTATTGGTATTCTTACTAGTGCAATAATATCTCTTGCTTTACAAGCATATATTTTATTTATCATTCTAATCGCTATATTATTATGTATTGTGGCTGCATTAATTATATTATTTAGTCACGTAACAAAGCAAAATCTCGTTTTAGAACCTTATCTGCTAAAGAAAATGGAAGAAAAGATTTATAACCGTTCAAAAACTCTGATTGTAGATAAAGAAAACACCGTTAACAAGGAACATAAAATGAGAAAATACGTTATTTGGACAATTGTGTTAGTAATCCTATTGACCGCACTCCTAATTGTTGCAGATGTTTTTAACATCACAAAATATATTCCGCTTTCAAGCAACTACGATTGGCTATCATATATTGGTGCTCTAATGGGAGGACTTATTGGTGCATTTGTCACTATTGGAGGCATCTATATAACAATTAAGCATGAGAGAAAACTGGATCAAGAAAAAAGCCGTATTGAAAACATGCCTCTTTTTGAATATAAAATTAGCTGCAAATCAGAAGATTTTGACAATTCTCAGGGACAGCTTGCAGGAGAGACTATTTCACATATTAACTTGGAAGGTACTTCTTATGATAGCGAAAATGTCATTGAATGGCCCTATAATCTTCTAATATCAAATATCGGTTTGGGGCATGGACTTTTAGAAAGCGTACATATTGATTTTGGAAATGAGCAACACCAATTCATTCAAGATTATGAAGAGTCCTATACATATACACTTGTCAAATTAAATGAACAACGAAGTGAAAAATTTTTGATTTATGCTCCAGCCACGCGCTTTAAAGACCCTAATTTTCTATATAGTATGATAATAACAATTAAATATCAGGATCTTCTGGGCAATCATTATAGTCAGAAACTACATTCGTGTATTTTTTATTCATTGACACAGCAAGAGGATTTCAACCCTGGTATTCCGTCTGCAGACTTGCATTACTACGAGAATTTTAATTATATGAATTGACCTTTTCTTTGTCTAATGCGACACAAATTGTGACAGGGTGGTCGATTTCGGTTCCTTGTCATTTTTTGGTCTTAAGCAAAAATCCCCGGTAGAACCGGGAGATTTTCTCTTTAATGAAGACCAAAAAAGACTGCTGTTGAGATTTTCCACGGCGGTCGCTATGCTTTTTCATAGTTTTTCTGTTTCACTTCCAATCTCATATTGTGTGATTACCGGTATTTTGTATGATTGTTGATATTACATGGTTGAATGCTATAAAAATAGTGCTGACACCATAGGAAGCCTCAATAAGTACCGTCCCACGAAAAATAGCCGCAAGGCTGTTTTATCTGTCGTCAAACGAAAAGAGACAATGATTTGTGATTGCTCACGAAATCATTGTCTCTGTGTCTGTGCATCCGACTCTGTGATGACTTTTACTTGAAATTGTTTTACATCAATCAAACTTTCCTGTTTGCATTTACTACCGCCTGTTATAAGAACAACTTGATAATATCTGTTGCCCAAGAAAAATAGGACGGAACAGCGCTATCAAGCAATTTCTTTACAGCAGAGCAGTCCTCCGCAGTAGGTTTACCAATTTTTTGAAATACACTTCCTATTGCTTCTGTATCACCTAATGCAATCATTGCCCGTGCATTATCTCCCATTGCAAAATATTTTCCAATTGACAATGCCCCCACGGAAAAATCGCCAATCGCAATCGCACCAAGAGAAATAATTCCTAAACTGATTGCACCTGCGGCAAACACACCGATAGAAAAACAGCCTGCTGACAGGATACCCAATGCAAACAGTCCAGCAGAAAGTAATCCGAGCGGCATCATACCAAATGATATTACACCTATGGACAGCAGTCCGAACGATATAATCCCCTTCGCTTTAACTCCGACTGCAATTACTCCACGGGCGTTTAAGCCTACGGCAACGAAGCCTTTTGCATTCTTGTCAATGTGCCACAAGGGCATACCAAATAGCGTTTTTTTGCTTTTCTTTTCACAGAAGCGTTTTCTAAGCAAAACAACGGTATCATCAGTTTGAACCTTATTGTCCGTTTCTACTTTATCCTTCAACAGATAATCTAACGAGCAATCAAGCAACTCGCTCATACGTATCAGTTTATCTGTTTCGGGATATGTAGTATCGCTTTCCCATTTACTGATTGCCTGTCTGGAAACTTCAAGAACATCTGCAAGTTGCTCTTGTGTATAATTATTTTCCTTACGTAGTTTTGATAATTTGTCGCCTAATGTCATAGTACGTCCTCCGTTCTGAACATCTCGTTCATGCCTATTATACTTATTTTTCCTCTGACATACCAACATTTTTGATTTTCTAAATGTAAACTACAGGTTGCATTGCTGATTTTCAGCACAGTTTAAAGATCTTTTATCATCTTAAATAATTAAAACTGTTTTACTTATAGCCGTTTTTGCTTTACCTGCAAAGTTCCTTTTTCAAATCGGAAATATACTGTGTCTGCTGTTTCTTTAGATATGACTTGACAAAGGGCTTCATCAGCAACTTTTTAGCGGTAACTTCTTCTGTAAACTCTATTTCTGTGCCATTCGCCACTGCACGGAAAAATCCCGTCCAGTGTCCTTTCATATTTTCATTTTCCATATCGAACTCCCACCGCTTGTGTATTTCTGTCTTGGTAATTGTAAAAGCTGTGGCGTAACCTTCTTTCGTGTACTCTGCAAACTCTGTATCAGACAGCACCTCAATGCGCTCAAGGTCACTGCGCCATGTAAAATCCGTCAGAGAAGTCACCGTATTCCATGCGGTTTCCACATCACATGAAAGCGTAATTTTCACTGTCGCTGTTGCCATGATATATTACTCTCCTTTCAACAGTTTCTCGAACATTTTTAAGCAATGCAAAGAATCACAACTGCCGTAATCATAATTGGATTTCTTCCGCAAATCCCGATCAGGAAAAAAGCAAGCCAATATAGGAATAACCTAAATAAATATGCATAAGCAATTGCACCCGCAAATTATAATTATATATTGTTATTTGGTAACTATTTGCTTGGGTTCTTTTACATAAGATTTTACTACCGCTCCACAATTAAGACATATTATGTGATACAGCGTTTGTGATTTGAAGCTAAATATTTTATTTGCAGGCGCTATAGAACCATAGCCTTCTTGTTTTCCTTCTACAAATTCCAGTTTCCCGCAATAAGGACATTTTTCTGTATAATGCATATTTTTTCTCCTCTGCAAATTTATAATTTAACTATTTTTTTAACGATAAACTATATTTAATGAATTTAAGATTACGTATATAACTAATAATGTTATCGCTGATATCCACCCATCTGAATTTCTCATTAAATATAATACAGAGAATAATATGATAGCTAAAATTACTGTTATTATAATACTTGTAATTATAAAACTCTTTCTTTGTTTTTTACTCTTAATATCATCACTAACCTGTAATATGTCAAACCAATTTTATCGGATGACGCACCACGGTTTTCAGCCTTTCCGGCGCAATTCTGCGAGGATCGGAAAGATAAATCTCATGGTGATAACGAGTATCCGTAATATCAAGCGCATAGCCGTTCTGCTCCATATATTCATGCATAGCGGCAATTGTAGTCGGCTCGTCATCATATGCTCCGATATGCATACACTGAACACATTTGCCTTCGTCATAGGTGAAAAACTCCACCGCAGAATAATCGATCTTTTTCTTCTTTGTCGCTTCTGCAACCGCCCAATCAAAATCAGCTTTTGTTACAAAATCCGGCAGACGAATGACCGAAATAAAGTTTAAATCCTCTTTGCGCGTATAATCAATCCCCTGCACACCATCCTGCCGCCAAAAGCCCTCCAACGGCGGCACTACATATTCAAAATACCCGTCGATTTTGTGATCGCCCTTGTAGCTCATTTTGATGGTGAATGCAATTCCGTAAAGCAGACCTATGGACGCTTTGTATTCACCGTTTTCGTCATTCGGGTCGCCTTTGCCGCGCACCGCGATATAATTAAACTTCGGAACAGTCACTATAGACGGCTTATTTTTCGGCATATAAAATTCTTTGTACTCTTTCTTGTAATCAAACGGCATTTTTAGCATCCTTTCCTTGCTATGATATAGTCTCGGTATTTTTTCACGACAGAACCGACAATAAGCAGCGCTATCACAATAGCAATGCCACACATAAGTGAATTCTTGCTTTGATGTGCTGCCGCAAACAATGCAAATACGATGCTTCCGAACAGAAATATCAGCACCGTCGATACCTTTCGGGATATAACACCTTCTGCAATACCTTCTAAAATAAGCTCGAAGATAAATTCAAATAGAATATCCATACGGATTCACTTCTTTATTTTTGATTCCCGATCTCAATTTTTTCATCTTTACACTGTTTTTTCGTAAAACTTATTTTTTCAGTTTACTAATTAATATCATAATAACATTCCATACAATCCAGCCTATGGATAATCCTATAACCTTTCATAAATATGCTGACCCTCTCGACCGCCACGTGTTGTATATATTATAGCCGTTTAAACAAACTGTTTCAACCGTGCGAATTTAAATTTTTTGCGATTTTCTCACAGGAACATATTGACAAAGTGAAAATATAAGTATAATGATGTTATCAGTATTACTAACAGGCGAACACGCAAATCTGTAAACATAATTGTTGCGTTATTTAATATCACTTTAAAGATGATTTTTTAATAAATAATGTGATTATCAACCATTAAATCTGCATTACAAAGAATTGAAGTGTTAGACATTTTTGCGTTCCGAGAATATATAAGAATTTTAAGGCAGTTATGCTATTGTGGGAAAACAGATAGACGCAAGGGACTTAGAATTCCTCGGCAGCAATACCTTGATGAATACTTCTTATGCAATTGCAGAGTTTTTGGATTGTTTCCTACAAATCATTTCTGCATTGTTTGTAGACTGTTTTTTCTGTACTTTGATATTATATCTATGTGATATTTGCACAACCATTTGGTGTGCGATAAAATATTATATTGACTCGTCATAAAATCTCTGCTCGTATTTTTAGTAAGCTTGAACATCTACTATTTTACTGCTCATTTGGAGATTTTTTGTATACCATTTATCACTCACCCGCATAGCGGGTGGTTTTTTGCTTCATGCCTCACAGCACTAAACTGCCTAAAAACATTAATAAAACCCTCCTATGATGGATATTTCTATTCTACCATAGGAGGGTTATTTTTTATTGTCCGATTTTACCGGTTGTGTTCATCATTTTACAGGAATTTTTATAATAACTCTTTCGAATATTATCAGATCAATGATGAAATTTCTTTTTTTTGCTGTATAGCGTTATTCCGGACAAATTTGATGCAGATGCAATCAGCATGATAAACCAAAGCAACAGATTGTTACTATTGCCGGTTTCAGGATTTTCCGTTATGGGAATCTCTACTCCGAAATTTTCTATTACAGGAATTTCTATTGCAGATTTTTCATAACCGCAAATTGAACATTTTTCATGCTTAAATCCCTTTTCTGTTTCAGTGGCCTCTTTATCGATAAGCCATTCAAACGAGTGAGCGTATTCTTCAAGTTCCGCACCGCAAAGCGTGCAGTTCTTCCAATGTTCATTTGAATTAACTCCAAACTCGTCAGACGGATAGTGTCCTGTTGCAGGCATAACTTCTATCTTTTCAATATATCCGCAGTCTTCGCAGATATGATAGGTATATCCTGATGTTGTACAAGTTGCTTCTACTGTTATTGGTTCGCCGTAAGCATGTTCTTTTACAGGTATATCTGCAATCTTCTCTGTTCGTCCGCAGTCTTTACAGATATGATAAGTATATCCCGCTGTTGTACAAGTTGCTTCTACGGTTATTGGGTCGCCGTAAGTGTGTCCTGTTGCAGCTATTACCTCTGTCTCAAGAAGCTTGCCGCATTCAGTACATTCCTTATGCTGGCTGCCTGTTGTTACACAACCTGCTTCAGCATCGTTAATCCAGTCGCTTGCGCTATGTCCTGTTGCAGGCATAACTTCTGTCTTTTCAATATATCCGCAGTCCTTGCAGATGTGATAAGTGTATCCTGCTGTTGTACAGGTTGCTTCTACTGTTATTGGGTCACCGTAAGTGTGTCCTGTTGCAGCTATTACCTCTGTCTCAAGAAGTTTGCCGCATTCGGTACATTCCTTATGCTGACTGCCTGTTGTTACACAACTTGCTTCAGCATCGGTAATCCAGTCACTTGCTTTATGTCCGGTTGCAGGCATAACTTCTGTCTTTTCAATATATCCGCAGTCCTTGCAGATGTGATAAGTGTATCCTGCTGTTGTACAAGTTGCTTCTACTGTTATTGGTTCGCCGTAAGCATGTTCTTTTACAGGTATATCTGCAATCTTCTCTGTTCGTCCGCAGTCTTTGCAGATGTGATAGGTGTATCCCGCTGTTGTACAGGTTGCTTCTACTGTTACGGGGTCGCCGTAAGTGTGTCCTGTAACAGCTATTACCTCTGTTTCAAGAAGCTTGCCGCATTCGGTACATTCTTTATGCTGGCTTCCTGTTGTTACACAACTTGCTTCAGCATCGGTAATCCAGTCGCCTGCGCTATGTCCTGTAACAGCTATTACCTCTGTTTCAAGAAGCTTGCCGCATTCAGTACATTCCTTATGCTGACTTCCAGTTGTTACACAACTTGCTTCAGCATCGGTGATCCAGTCGCTTGCGCTATGTCCTGTTGCAGGCATAACTTCTGTCTTTTCAATATATCCGCAGTCCTTGCAGATGTGATAAGTGTATCCTGCTGTTGTACAAGTTGCTTCTACTGTTATTGGGTCGCCGTAAGTATGTTCTTTAACAGCTATCTCTTCTACCTTTTCTGTTCGTCCGCAGTCTTTGCAGATGTGATAGGTGTATCCCGCTGTTGTACAGGTTGCTTCTACTGTTATTGGTTCACCGTAACTATGTCCTGTAACAGCTATTACCTCTGTTTCAAGAAGCTTGCCGCATTCAGTACATTCCTTATGCTGACTTCCTGTTGTTACACAGCCTGCTTCAGCATCGGTAATCCAGTCGCTTGCGCTATGTCCTGTTGCAGCTATTACCTCTGTTTCAAGAAGCTTACCGCATTCGGTACATTCCTTAT
>CAZIMO010000002.1:0-281624 GCA_964540535.1 uncultured Eubacteriales bacterium
TATTAAAAACTCCTAAACTACAACAGAAAATGGTAATAAAAATTTACTACCATTTCCCGTAAAATCTTATTAAACTGTAATTAAATTAAGCGATTGCTTCATATCCTTCGGGAATTGCAATACCGAGAGCCTCAGCTCTGTCTGCCATATACTTTTTAGTAAGGTTTTCAGCAGGTGTGTATTCAACTTCCATATCAGCAGGATTCGCACCGTTTACAAGAATTTCATAAGCCATTTCGCCGGTCTTATAGCCGAGGTCATAATAGCTGATTGAAAGAGTAGCAATACCGCAGCCCTTGCAAATTCCCTCTTCGCCTGCGATTACCGGAATCTTGGCCGGCTCAAGAATATTATTGATAGCCTCTGTGTTTTCAGCGGCTGTATTATCCGTAGGAATATAAACTGCATCAAATTTTTCATTAACTATGGACTGAACAACAGCTATAATGTCGTTTGAGTCAACGAATGTTTTAACTGTAGCGGTTACGCCTGCTTTTGCAAGTTCAGAAATTACGATGTCTGCCTGATATTTTGAGTTTTTCTCGGCTGAACAGTAAAGAACCGCAACATTTTTTGCTTCGGGAAGAAGTTCAGCAAACATAGCCGCCTGCTGATCAAGAGGAGCGAGGTCCGCAGTACCTGTAACATTGAAGCCTGTTTTACCTGTCCAGTTTTTCATACCGAGAGCAGTTGCATAGTCTGTAATTGATGTAGCAACAACAGGGATTGTGTCCGTAGCCTCGGCAGCGGCTGCAAGAGAGTCAGTTGCGTTTGCCATAATGAGGTCTACATTATCCGAAACGAATTTTGATGAAATTGTTGTACAGTTTGTAGCTCGCCTGAAGCATTCTGCTCATCAAATTCAACCTTATCAGCGCCGAGCTTTGCAACAAGAGCATCTTTAAAGCCCTTAGTAGCATCGTCAAGCGCAGGGTGCTGCATATATTGACAGATGCCGATACGGTAAACACTGCTTTCCTTCTTTTCCTTGCCGCAAGCCGCAAATGAAAGCATCAGAACAGCTGCAAGCAAAACAGCAATAATTTTCTTAACATTTTTCATAAGTATTTTCTCCTTATTTTTATTTATATAGTAAATAATATCGCTTTAACGTGAAAAAGTCAACAAATTTTTAGTATTTTTTGTATACTTTTTTGTATCATTTTTATTTTTGTATTATTAAAGGGAATATTATTTCTTCATATGCCGTCTATATTGCCTTGCGTATCTACCTCGCCCGCACTCAAAATTTTTGTTCAGCTGTTCTCAAACTCTGAATAAAAATTCTGCTCCGGTTTCAAGCAAAGTGTCCGAACAACTGCATCAACAACTTCAAATTTTTCTGTATTAGGATTATATTTTAATACGCATTCCGCATTGCCGGCAAAATCAAAGTGTCCTGCAATGAATAATACTGTTTACAGATTATTTCAAACGCCTCACCGTAAAGACAGGAAAGATATGTTAGGTTTTCATTTTTTCAAAGTTTTTGTTTTAGAATTAGTATTTGTTTAAGAAATCACTACTTTTAACTAAATTTATTTCTCATACAATGGTTTTATCAAGACATAGAACCGCCCACTGTCTTTTTGTCTTTCTGAGCAAAAGAAAAAACCTCAATACATAACGAAAACCGTTATATATCAAGGTTTTTCTTTGGCACGGCGTAAGGGATTCGAACCCCCGACCTTTTGGTTCGTAGCCAAACACTCTATCCAGCTGAGCTAACGCCGCATACGGACTTTTTACCGCCCGAATATAATAACATTAAGACGGTAAAAAGTCAACAGTTTTTTTAAAATTTTTAAAATGTTTTATACGCATTTACTATTATGCGGTTATTCAATTGGCTGTCTTTCTGCAGAATAGTTAATATCTATACTCTTTTTGAAAAGAAGATAATCATACTGCGGTCGCCAGCTATCGCCTGCTTCAACATCTTTAAAAGCGTCTTCACTCAAAGCGACATTCATCACATTGACACCCATAAGTTTTTTATTTTCTTTATAGCATGTATCCCAAAATGCGTGGTGACCGATATGCGTTACGCTTGCAGGAATATACATATAAGAAAGATCCTGGCACTGTGTAAATGCGTCTGAACCGATATATTCAAGTCCGTTGGGCAATGAAAGATAAACCTCACCGAGAGCCTCATTAGAGGTATAGTGAGTATCTGTCACCTCACCTGCCGGAACATACGAATAGATATTTGCAAGCCTTGGAATTTCATAAAATCCGAAAGTTTCTATTGCGGTAACACCTTCAGGAATATAAACAGTTGTCATATTTGCATAGTTAAAGCAAAGCTCACCGACTGTTTTAACGCTTGACGGAATTACATATGTAAGAACATCTCTTTCATAAGCGGCAAAATTTTCGTCTTCAACCGAAGGCTCAATTCTTGCACCGTTATTGTCGTACTTTGCATAGCCGTATTTTTCGGCAAGATAAGTATCACGGTCGGTTGGCACACAAATAATTTCTGTTTTATCCTTATTGTAAAGCACTCCGTCAACATCGCAGTAATTGGGGTTGTTTTCATCAACCTCAATACGCTGAAGCGCCCAACAGGAATAGAATGATTTTCCGTCTATTTCAAGCACATCTGCGCCGATATTGATTACCTTAACCTTTTCGTCGCAGTTCAGCGCATATTCACGGATAGCTGTAACCGGCTTGGCGGTATCTTTTTTAAGAGTAAAATTAGTATGGACATCAGCATTGTTTTCATCGTAAATAATTTCAGTAACATAGTCAATATCAAGCTCGGTAATATAGCCTGTATTACTGAATTTGTCAAACTGATAGCCGTTTTCAAGCTCTTTGTATTCAAAAGTATCGCTGTTAACCGTGCGAACCGAGAAATACATTGAAAGCGAAACCGCAACAATAATAACAAGTGCAAAAATAACTTTTTTAAGTCCGTAGTGCTTATACGGCTTGTTAATATGAGGCGCGGCAAGACCCTCGACTTGATATGTCCAGATTTCATCTTCGGGAATATCAAGAATAATAGGTTCATCTTGAGTGAGATTATTTACTTTCTTTTTACTCATACCTTCACCTCCATTATCCCTTAAAGCTGCCGGCAGTTGATTTGCCTGCCTCGGCTGCTTGCTTTGCTGTTACTTCTGCACGGCGTTTGAGAACTTCCATAACCATATTCTGCTTTTTGCTGTCGTAATCCCAGAAGAGATAAGGAATTGTCATAAGGAAGTAACCGATAACATCGACTATAATCGGGATGACAATAATATATCTTCTCGAGTCGTCAATAAAGAGAACATCCCAGTTACTGTTAAAACCGTATCTTAAAAGCAAAAGCGGAATAAGAAGACCTACAAAAGATGTAATCGGACCTGTGAACCAACCGAAAACACCTGCAAAGCTTTCAAGGCGCTCGCCCGATAAGTACATCTGATAGTCGCCGATACGGACATTCATATCATGACCTGCTGTTGTAGGAACAGTCTTTGTCATTTCTAAGAAGAACATAACAATTACGCAGATTGTACCGCAAAGGGTCAGATTATCATGACAGAACCACATAGCCGTTGCAATTATTGAATAGCCTATTCCTCGGCTCAACTGATAGAAAATCATAATCTGTTTGTATGAAAATCTCTTGAGGAAATAAGGCGATAATAAATCGGGCGGAGTTCCTGCAAATGATATAAGTGCAACAAGCAAACTGTAAGGCAGACCGCTTAAACGGAATGTATAAAAATAAACAATCGTGACAAACGGAAGCATACCGTTGCCGAGTGAATCGATAAGACCAACTATAGTATTGATAAGCAAATATTTGTTTTTAAGAACACCGAACATACCGTCCCAGAACTTGATATTAACCTTTTCTTCGATTGGAGGCTGGGGAATTCTTTCTTTAATTCTGCCTGCAAGTAACATTGTAAAGCCTGCGGAAATAATAAATGTTATCGGAATAACATAACGATACATATTGATATCTGCCCACTCGTAGCGGAGAGCGCCGATAATAGCAGGAAGAATAATTGCAAGAATTGAGTTGAAAATGTGAGAAATCTTTACAGGATAACTGCGGACAAGAATTCTCTCCTGCAAATTGGGACTGATGCTCTTTGTACAGGTTTCGAGAACCGTGTCAAAGCCGAATACATTATATGTAGCAAAGAGCAGGTTTGCGACCCAAACACGGGTTGCAACATCTGCAATTTCATAAACAGGAAGCCAGCCGATAAGAATAACCATTATGCACTTAGGCACAACATCGCAGTAAAGCGAATATTTATATCTGCCGAACTTAGGTACAAGTTTTTTACGCCAAAAGATGTTACGGGCGCCAACCCAGCCTGTATAGAGAAAGTGCGTACCGAACGTTTTAAAGCACGCCGTAGCATTCATACCCTCAAGACCATTTAGGGTGGTTATAAACTTACTTGTTGGGTCAAACAGATGCGAATAGTCAAATACAATGGTTGATATGCCGAAAATCATCATAGCGACATACACAAAGTACAAAGACCGTTCCGCTTTTTTCTTTAAGAAGCCCAAATTGTCACAAACATACCACCACATAAGAGCTGAAATATAGCCGAGAGGCATATTCAGAATACCGATGACCGAGAATGTGAGATAGGGCAGATTGTAGTGGTGCATAATGAGGAAACAGCTTGTTGCAAAGCCAATATACTCAAGCACCTTTTGACCTGTATAGTTAGCGCCGACTCCGATAATTACATCCTTATATTCTTTATAAGGAACATATTTACCCTCTGCCGGAGTGTTCCAATGAGTTTTGATTTCAGTACCGAATGATTTTACCTTATCAAGTACACTCATTTTTTTCACTCTCCCTTTCCAATATATTAAATTTATTTTAGCACAAATAACAATAATAAACAATGAAAATTAAATTTTTCACATAGATTTGTAATGTTTACACAAAAAAATGGATTGTTCATTATGCAACAATCCATTTTTCGTGTTCATATATTCAACATTTTAATAATCTCGGAAATATCTCTTATTTCGAAATCGGTTTTTATGCCATAATCATTTTTTAAGCCGTGCGGATTGTACCAACAGCACAGAATATCGGCATTGTTTCCGCCCTGCATATCGCTTGTGAGTGAATCGCCGACAATCATTACTTCGCCGTTATTAAATTCACCTATTTCTTTTTGAACAGCATCAAAAAATTCAACAGATGGCTTTTCAAAGCCAATTTTGTCTGAAATAAATACACCATCGAAAACATCAATAAGTCCCGACTGTTTAAGCTTTCGGCTTTGGGCAACAACCGTGCCGTTTGTGACGGCGTATTGGCGAACCCTGCCTTTGAGTACCGAAACGGTTTCAAAGGCGTTATCGCAAAAGAATGCATTATCACCCAAACGCTGTTGATATTCGTCATTCAGCTCATCAATACGGTTAAAGCTTATACCCTCTGTGTCAAAAAACTCAACAAAGCGGTCATAAAGCACCTGCGGTTTTGTAAGCTCGCCCCGTTCAAGCCGTTCCCAATATTTACGGTTAATGGCAGAATATCTTTTCAGCATTTCGTCGGTACATTCGCCCAAACCGAATATTTCAAAGCATTTGCGTATGCCGTAAGCCTCGCTTTTTGTGAAATCGAGCAAAGTTCCGTCAATATCCCACAGCAGTGTTTCAATCATATTAGCCACCGATTATTTCAAGGCCCTCTAAAAGGAATTTTACACCCATAAGAACCAACACCAAGCCGCCTGCAAACTCAGCTTTACTTTTATATGCGGCGCCGAATTTATGACCTATGAAAACACCTATTGCCGAGAGCAGAGCGGTAATTATGCCGATAAGCGCAACTGCCGCAAAGACTTCATTCTGACTGTATGTAAGAGCAAAGGCAACACCCACAGCCAAAGCGTCAATACTTGTTGCGATTGCCAATACCGTAAGCTCCTTTAAATCAAGCTTGCTTTCACACACAGCGTATTCATCATCTTCGTGTTTAAAGGATTCCCAAATCATTTTACCGCCGATTACAGCAAGCAGAATAAATGCCACCCAATGGTCAACAGAAGTAATAAAATGAGCAAAGCGTGAGCCGATAAACCAACCGATTAGTGGCATAAACGCTTGAAATCCGCCAAAAAACAGCGCAATAAGTGCGGTTTGCTTAATATCCAATTTTCGCATACAAAGACCCTTGCACAGGGCAACCGCAAAAGCGTCCATTGAAAGACCCACTGCAATAATTACTAACTCAATCATAAATATCTCCTTAAGCGAAACCGATACGGTTTAAAGCATCATATTCTACCTTACACTGCGTTAAAACTCTCGTCATACTGACGCCCGTCAATGCTGAAAAAGTGAAAAGTCGCCTTAATTGGGGTTTTCGGCATATTGCGTTTAACTCCCGTCAACATATAAAAAAGGCTGTTACATTTATATGCACAGCCTCTTGTATTCTGCACTATTCTATGAATGATACCACTTTAAATATGTATTGTCAAGGAATAGCGGATTATGAAATTTTCATTCGCAGCCGAAGCTTATTGCTTATCATTGCAATAAATTCGGAATTTGTGGGCTTTCCACGTGAATTCTGTATGGTGTAGCCGAAATAAGAGGACAGCACATCTACATCTCCTCTGTCCCAAGCAACCTCAATTGCGTGGCGGATTGCTCTTTCAACTCTTGAAGAGGTTGTTGAATATGTTTTGGCAACCGTGGGATAAAGCACCTTTGTGACGGAACTCATCATTTCACGGTCGTTGATTGACAAAACGATTGCTTCACGCAGGTACTGATAACCTTTTATATGGGCAGGAACACCGATTTGGTGCATAATCTCGCTTACAGTCATTTGCAAATCGGTATCATTTTTTACAATCTCGCCTGTTTTGACTGCAGTTCCGCCTGTAAACTGACCTATTCGCTGCGCAAGCATTGCAATGTCAAAGGGTTTAAGGAAGTAATAATCTGCCCCCGCAGACAAAACTTCCTGCTCAAAAATAGGATTATCCGTTCCTGACATTACCATTATTAGCGGTTTCTTTTCTTTCTCGTTTAATCCGTTAATTACACCCAATGCATCAGTTCCTGCCATAAAAGCGTCAATAACCAGCACATCAAAATCTGTATTTTCAAGCTTTGCAAGTATTGCCTTGCCGTCTTTTTGCACAAGGTACACATCATATCCGTATGTTCTTAACACATTTGCGCAGTTCTTGCCGAACTCGCTCCCCTCACCCGACAGTAAAATCTTCAGATTGTTTGCCATTTCTTTTGCCTCCGTTTTAGTTTTTAGTACATCTGATTGATTTGTCTACCATATATTACCATATTTGGTAATTTTTGGCAATTACTTTTTTAAAATTTTCTTAAAAACTTTTCGACAAAAGTCGAACTCTAATATAATGTGAAATAATTTGTTTATCGCGGTATAAATTTTGGCGGAAGAAAATAAAATCCTGCAAAAAAACGACAAAAACGGAAAGAAATATTCAGTTGAATTTTGACTATACTTTAAATTATTCGGTTTGTTTTTAACCTTGATTTGAACTTTGAAATTGTTGAAAACTCTGTTGAAAATGTTTAAAACTCGCGTTTCCAAGGGATTTCAGCGATTTGAAAAGGATAATTTCGTAAAGTAAATTACTTTACAGAAGAAATTTTCAGTAAAAAAAATGATGTATATACAAAATGTATATACATCACATTTTTGAATGAAATTATTCAAATCAGTCTCTGCGGAGTGCTTCAATGGGCGGCATTTTTGCGGCTCTGCGCGCAGGGTAAACGCCGAAGATGATACCGATTGCCGAAGAAAATCCAACTGCCAAAACAACCGTTGAGGTTTGCACTGCCAAAGGAACATTCATAAGGTGCGATACCGTTGCCGCTACGGCGATACCTAACAGCAAGCCTATTATACCGCCTATCAAACAAAGGATTATGGATTCGGTTAAGAACTGGAACATAATTGTTCCTGTTTTTGCGCCTAAAGCTTTTCTTATACCGATTTCTCGGGTACGCTCGGTAATTGAAACAAGCATTATATTCATAACGCCTATACCGCCTACCACAAGCGAAATAGCGCTTACGGCAGCTATGAATATTGTAAACACATTGATAACCGTATCAAGCAAATCAATATAGGTTGCCATATTAGTAACAGAATAGCAATCCTTTTCAAAATTATCGTGAAGCGAACGCACATAATTTATTGCAGCAGTACCGATACCGTCGAGCTGGCTTTCATCAACAGCGGTAATATTGATTGTTTCATAACGGTTTTGAGTTGAACCGTTGATTTCGGTCACAACTGAAGCAGGCATAATCATCATACAGCTTGTCATCTGCATTCCGCCCATCATTGACGACATTTGCTCCATATAATCTTCAGTATCCATATTCATACCTGCCATTATATCAATAACGCCGATAATCTTTACGGAAATTGTGAGTGTATCTGAAGTACAGCTTATATATTCGCCGACTGCATTTTTAGTTCCAAAAAGCTGTAACGCACTGCTGACATCAATAACGCCCACATATTTACCCTGTTCAAATTCCTCTTGATTGAAAAATCTGCCGTAAATACACGGAGTTCTCATAAGGCTCTGCATATCGGTATTTCCGCCGATACCCATTAAAAAGCCGTTTTGGTCATTAGCACTCATTTGGCACATTGCCATACTCTGCATCGAGGCATACTGAACACCGTCAAGCTTTTTGATTGCCGCAATATCTGCATCGGTGAAATAGTCTTCATCATCGGCGACGCCGCTTTTAACCGTCAATGAAATGGCGCTGTTGCCCATATCCCTAATCATTCCTACAATATAATCACGGCCGCCGTTACCTACGGTTACAATTGCAATAACAGACGCAACGCCGATAATTATGCCGAGCATAGTAAGCAGAGAACGCATTAAATTTGTTTTTATGCTAAAAACGGCAATTCGGATATTTTCTTTTATATTCAAAATAATACTCTCCTTAAATGCTGACTAAACTGTAAAAATTTTAATCAGCATTGCCTGTTTTAGCGGTTATTTTAGTGCCGTCTTGAATATTGGGGTCCGGGCTTTTTACTACTTTATCGCCCAATTTAAGTCCGTCAACAACTTCATAGCAGGTGTCGTCAAGAGTACCCTTGGTAATTGCTTTTTTTGTAACGATTTTCTCTGCGCTGTCATAAATAAACACTGAATATGTGCCGTTATCATACATTACGCATTCAACCGGTACTTTTAAAACCTCGTCAACGGTTGAGAGTTTGATTTTAATATCAACATCAAAGCCGATTACAATTTTTTCATCCGGATTTTTGATTTTAACCTCTACGGTTGCGCCCGTTGCACCTGCTGATGTTCCCATAAGCGAGCCTAAACTGATACCGTTTGATTCTGCGGCAGTTGCGCCTACATAAACAACCTCGCCCTCATATTCAGTTCCAAGGCTTGTAACGACGGCTTCCATACCGACTTTAATTTTAAGAAGATCTGATTTGCCGACAGTTACCGATACAAGCATATTATCATAGCTTTCAAGGGTAATACCTGTGCCTGTAGGAACGGAAGATGCTCCGCTGAAAAGCGATCCTAATGTATTTGAATCAACCCCCGCTGAACCGAGAAGCGCAGAAAGATCGATTGCTGAACCGTTTTCTTGAACCGGGACAAAGCTTTCGCCTGCTTTAATATTTACAACTGTGACTATGCCGTTATTTTCTGCATACCAGCCGTTTTTCATTTTATCGTAAACAGCCTTTACGCTGTCATAGCTTTTCTTTTTACTGTCGGCAACTGATTTTAATGCTTCAAGAACTGAATCGTTTGTTGAAACAGCGAGAGCGGATTCTGCCTGTAATGAAGAAAGTTCAGAGGTGAGCTGTGCAAGCTGAATATTTTTCTGCATAAGCTCTTCTGCTGATGAAGTGTCAACTGAAGCTACCGGAACTTCAACATTAGCTGCAGCGGCTGCAAAGCCGTCAATCTGTTCTTGTGTTGCGCCGTTTTCTTTCATCTGAGCTGTAATTGCGTCAATCTGCTCTTGCGGAATTGACTGTGTTTCAGTTACAGGTTCTGCATTTTCAACCGCAGTTTCAAGCTTTGCGATTTCTTTTTCAAGCGCTGAAATTTCTGACTTTTTAGCGGCAATATCCTTTTCTAACTTAGCTTTTTTGCTTGTATTAGCATCCGATGAAGATTTGGCATCGTTATACTCTTTAAGCGCCTTGTTATACTCTTTCTGAGCGTCGGTAAGATATTTTGAAACACCCGACACATTAAACGAAGCAAGCTTATCGCCCTTTGAAACCCTATCGCCAACCTTTACAAGAACCTCTTCGACAGTTACACCCTCAATAGCGGTAAAGCTTTCACTGACACCCGAGGTTACAGTACCGCTAACATCAAGTGTATCGACAATTGAACCGTAATTGACCTCTGCGATTTCATACTCCGCAGGGGGTTCGGGTTTGAAATTGGAATACAGTACATAAGCCACTAACACAATCATAAAAGTAATGAAAGCGATTATGCCTATTTTTGCCTTTAAACTTTTCTTTTTGAAGTTCTTAAACAACGAAATCACGCCTTTTTAAATATTTCATCTTATTTTACAACGATTTCACTAAAATTCCAATAGATTTTTTATGAATAAACTGTAAATTTATAACACTTTTTTTCATATATTTAACTATTCAATATACAGTCAAAGGTGAGAAAAGTGTCAAAAAAAATTACGGTTATTTTTATTTGTTTTATTCTGGCTTTTCTTTGCGGATGCTCGCAGGAAAGCAAATTCGGTGTTCAGCAATTCACGGAAAGAATCAACAACCAATACGGAACGGATTTTGCCACATCCGATTTCATTTTAGGAACTGATGAGAATGATGAAAATTATCTTTTTTGTGAAAAGGGAGATATGCTGATTTCTCTTTCTCTTGACAGTAACAATACTATTCGTGGTGTCGGATTGCTGTTTACGGAAAATGCCGATATAAATTCGGGAATAAACACATTTTTGCAGATATGCTGTATATTAACAGGCGAAAGTGAAGAAAGCCAAAAGGCAACGCTTACAAATTGCCAAATAACCGCTGAAAAAATAAAATATGCCGACAGCAGTTTTGTTATTACCGTCGGCAAATTCAAATATTCGGTTATTTGCAACAATTACAGCATTACACTGTTCTGTGACAGAGCGTAAAAAAGCTTATTCTCTGTGCCATTTAACGCCTTGCGGTGTATCCTCAAGCACGATACCCTGCGCCTTAAGCTCGTCACGAATTCTGTCAGCCTCCGCCCAATTTTTATCTTTACGCGCTTGGGTACGAGCTTCAATAAGCTGTTCAATTTTATCGTCAAGACTTTCGGTTTTTCTGTTATAAACCAAGCCGAGAACTCCTGTAAGCTCATCGAAAAGGTTTGCAGCAAATTCAACAAGCTCTTTTGAAGGAGCGTCTGTGATTACGCTTGTATTTATATCGCGGACAAGCTCAAACACTGCCGAGATAGCGTCGGCTGTATTCAGATCATCATCCATAGCTTTGATAAACTGATCACGGCGAGAATTGAGAGTTACTTTGATTTCTTCTGAATTTTCGGGAACAGTATTAACTGTATTCTTCATTGCAAAATCAAGACTTTCACGGCAGTTATAAAGACGTACAAGCGAGGCTTTGCACTGCTCAACAATATCAATGCTGTAATTTATGGGGCTTCTGTAATGAGAGGAAATTAAGAAATAACGGATAGGTTCATAGCCGTATTCATTTGCAACATCGCGTACAGTGAAGAAATTGCCGAGAGATTTTGACATTTTCACATTATCAACGCTGATAAAACCGTTGTGCATCCAATAATTTGCAAAGGGTGCGTCATTACAGCACTCGCTTTGCGCGATTTCGTTTTCGTGATGCGGGAAAATCAAATCCTGACCGCCGCAGTGAATGTCAATAGTATTGCCGAGATAACGGCGCACCATCGCCGAGCATTCAATATGCCAGCCCGGTCTGCCGTGGCCCCAAGGCGACTCCCAATAGGGTTCGCCCGGCTTTGCACTCTTCCAAAGGGCAAAATCCATAGGCTCACGCTTTACCTCTTCAATGTTAATTCTTGCTCCTGCCTCTAAATCCTCAAGGGGCTGATGCGAAAGCTTGCCGTATTCTTTAAACTTTTTGGGGCTAAAATAAACATCGCCGTTTTCTGCCGCATAAGCATAGCCTTTTTCAACAAGAGCGCTTACAATTGAAATGATTTCGTCAATATTTTCGGTTGCCTTGGGGTGAACCGTTGCTTCACGGACATTTAATCCCTTTGCGTCAACGCGAAATTCTTCAATGTACTTTTCGGAAACGGTTTTGTAATCTGTACCCTCTTCATTAGCGCGGCGGATAATTTTATCGTCAATATCAGTGAAATTCTGAACAAACTTAACATTGTAGCCGCGGTACTCCATATATCTTCTGAATGTATCAAACACGCAGAGCGGTCGGGCGTTGCCGATATGAATGTAATTGTAAACCGTAGGACCGCAGGCATAAACCTTTAATTCGTTTGGGTCAATTGGCTTCAATTCTTCTTTTTGTCTTGTGAGAGTGTTAAAAATCTTCATCATTTTTCTCCTTCTTGATATTTCAACAATTCTTGTTCCAGCTTGTCAATTTTTGCATTTAAACGGCAGAACTCCTGTGAAACAGGGTCGGGAATATGAACTTGATCGAGGTTATCAACACGCTTGCCGTTGCGTTTGATTACTCTTGCAGGCACGCCGACCGCCGTTGAATTAGGCGGAATTTCATCAAGCACCACTGCACCCGACGCAATATTTGAGTAATCGCCAACCTTAAACGGACCTAACACCTTGGCGCCCGAGCCAATCATTACGCCGTTGCCGATTGTCGGATGGCGCTTGCCTGTATCCTTACCTGTACCGCCGAGGGTAACGCCTTGATAAATAGTTACATCATCGCCGATTTCAGCAGTTTCACCTATGACCACACCTGTGCCGTGGTCAATAAAAAAACGTTTGCCTATGGTAGCGCCCGGATGAATTTCAATATTTGTCTTTTTTGCCGAATGCTGTGATATTGCACGGGCTATAAATTTCATATCTCGGCGAAAAAACCAATTTGCAACCCGATGCGCCCTTACAGCTTTAAGCCCCGGGTAAAGAAACAGTATTTCAAGCACGGAGGTTGCCGCAGGGTCACGGTCTTTAACTGTTTTAATATCCTCTTTTAATCTGTCAAACAATAATATCCCTCCAAAAAATAAAATCCTCCGTCTGCACAAATACAGACGAAGGCGAATAATCGCGGTTCCACTTCGATTTATAACTTTAAAGGTCTTAACGCGACTGAACGGGTATGTATTTCCACATACCGACTCACGAATGCACTTCGCAAAAGCATATAAATGCGTGCTTTCAGCCGATGACACGCAATCTCTGACAATAAAATCTTTTGCTACTCTTTTCGGTCAATGTCTTTAATCACTATATTATATGTAATTATACCACAAGGGTTCGCAATTTGCAATTATTTTGTGAAATCAATTATTTTTATGCTGTCTTTAATATAAATTATTCCCGAAGCTACGGTTAAAACGGCAGTAATCCACAACAAACCGTTTGAAATTACTGATAATTCGGGAAGTCTTGCAAAAAAATCATAATTAAGATTGGTAAAAACAGAATAAGCCTCTCCCAAAACCATAATTACGATTGTAAAAACCATTTGACTTACGGTTTTGATTTTACCCCAATTATTCGCAGGTATTACAACGCCGTCTGCCGCGGCAATCATACGGATTGATGAAATTGCAAATTCGCGTGTAAGCACTATCATTACAATCCAGATATTGCAAAGTCCCATTACCGTAAACGCTAAAAGCGCGGCGGTAGTAAGAATTTTATCAGCTATGGGATCAAGAAACTTACCGAAATTTGTAATTTGGTTATTTTTGCGAGCAAGATGACCGTCTATTGTATCGGTTATTGACGCCACAGCAAATATCAGACAGCTAATAAGGAAACGGTGGGGAAGCCATTCGCACAAAATAACCGCAAGAAAAATCGGAGTTAATATAATTCGTAAAACCGTCAGTTTATTTGGGGTATTCAGCTTCATACTGCCTCTCCTGTAAGTACGCCCTCAACACTGTTTATTACCTCAACATCCACAAGGTCGCCGTCTTGAAGCTCATATCCGCAAACAAAGCTGATTTGCGTATCAATTTCGGGTGCGTCCATATATGTTCTGCCGTAGTAAGAGTCTGTGTAAGCATCATAGCCCTCAACAATTGTTTTAAGCACCTTACCGATAAGGCTATCGTTAATTTCGTCAAGAATAGCGTTTTGACGCTCATTCAATATTTCAGCGCGCTCTGCACGGATTTCACTGTCTAACATTCCGTCAAGCTTCGCCGCAGGAGTACCCTCTTCTTCAGAGTAGGCAAAGCAACCCATTCGCTCAAAACGCATTTCTTCTGCAAATTCGCAAAGCTCATTAAATTCTTCTTCAGTTTCACCGGGGAAGCCGGCAATGAATGTGGTACGGAGTGTAACGCCGTCAATTCGGTCACGAATTTTATTGAGAAGCTCTGTGAGAGTTTGGCGGTCGCCGTGTCGGTTCATTCTTTTAAGCACACGGGCATTGCAATGCTGAAGCGGAATATCCATATATTTCACAATTTTATTGTTATTTGCGATCTCGTCAATAAGCGCGTCGTCAATTCTTTCGGGATAAAGATAGAGAAGTCGTATCCACTCAATACCGTCAATTCTCGAAAGTGCACGAAGCAATGGTACAAGTGCATTTTTGCCGTATAAATCTTCACCGTAGCGGGTCGTATCCTGTGCAACAACCACAAGCTCTTTTACACCCTCACCTGCAAGCTTTTGAGCTTCAGCCAAAATACTTTCACTTGAACGACTTCTGTATTCGCCGCGGATTGATGGAATTGCGCAGTATGTGCAGTGATTTGAACATCCCTCGGCAATTTTAAGGTATGCAGAATACTGCGGAGTTGTAAGAATTCTGTCACCTTCAATTTTAAGTTCGGTTTTTTCAGGATATTCTTCTATTTTTTCTCCCTCAATCAATTTATTGCAGACTTCGCATATATCTTGGTTTGCGCCTATTCCGATTACGCCATCAACCTCGGGGATTTCTGCTAAAACCTCTGACTGATATCGTTCGGCAAGACAGCCTGTAACGAGGATTTTCATATTTGGACAGTCCTCTTTATATGAAACCATATCAAGAATATTTTCAATCGACTCTTTTTTTGCGTCTTCAATAAAACCGCAGGTATTTACTATTACAACATCCGCTTCCATTGGGTCGTTTACAATTTCAAAGCCGTTATTTTGAAGCTTGGCGAGCATAATCTCGGCGTCAACTTGATTTTTGGGACAGCCCAGCGAAATCATACCTATTTTTTTAGTCATAGTTATCTTCCTCATCAAATTCGTTTAAGTCAGAAAGGGCATTTTTTATATCGGAATATGAATAACCGAGACGCATCAGTGCGTCAACAGTACGTTTTCTGCCCTTTTCATCGCTTAATTTATTCATATATTTTTTCTTAACTAATACTATAATACGGGATTTGGCATTATTGTCAAGAGACTCAATGGTATTTTGTGCAATTTCACGGTCAATTCCTTTAAAAACTAACTCTTGTTTAATTCTTTTGGGGCTGTAACCCTTACGCTCGTAAAGCTCGTTGGCAAGAATTGAGGCAAATTCTTCATCATTCAAAAGGCCTAATTCGGTAAGTCTTTCACAGGCTTTTTCAGCGCTTGCCTTTTCGTGCCCTTTTTCACAGAGCTTTTTAATCAATTCCTTTGTGCCGTAAGGTCTGCGTGAGAGAAAATCAAGACTTTTATTATAAGCACGGCGAAAACTGACCGCGTCAAGTAACTCGGTCAGTTCGTCTTCGTCTATTTCTTTTAAATTTCTGTACTTTTCGGAAAACCAATAGTCGCTGTCAACAGTGGCGCGGTATTCATCATCAACATAGATATGAATTTTATTGGCTTTCCCCTGCTTTACAGATAAAATCATTCGTCATCCACCGCTATATCAAGCTTTGCACGTGCGGCGGCTTTTGTTGTGGGAACTTTTACAACCTCTGGCTGTGAAACAGGAGCGGATGCGCTTTTTTTGGCTTCAAGAGCTTCTTTCATCTTTTCACGAACCTGCTTTTCAATTTCGTCAGCCAAATCGGGATTCTGCTTAAAGAGGATCTTTACATTCTCTCTGCCTTGGCCAAGACGCTGTTCGCCGTAATAAAACCACGCGCCGCTCTTTCTGATAATCTCAAACTTAACGCCCAAATCAATAATTTCGCCGACTTTTGAGATACCCTCGCCGTACATAATATCAAACTCTGCCTCTTTAAAGGGCGGAGCAACCTTATTCTTAACAATCTTTGCACGGGTATGTGCGCCTACAAATTCGCCGCCCTGACCTTTAAGCTGTTCAACACGGCGAACATCAATACGCACCGATGCGTAGAATTTCAAAGCACGGCCGCCTGTTGTAACCTCGGGGTTGCCGTAAGTTACGCCGACCTTTTCACGAAGCTGATTGATAAAGATGATAAGAGTGTTTGACTTATTTATTACGCCTGCAAGCTTACGGAGAGCCTGCGACATTAAACGGGCGTGGAGACCCACATGGCTGTCGCCCATATCGCCCTCAATTTCAGCGCGGGGAACAAGTGCGGCAACAGAGTCAACAACGATAATATCAATAGCACCCGAACGAGCCAATGCTTCGGCAATTTCAAGTGCCTGCTCGCCGTTATCAGGCTGAGAAACAAGAAGAGAATTGATATCAACACCGAGATTTTCAGCATATTCAGGATCAAGAGCGTGCTCGGCATCTATAAAAGCCGCTTCGCCGCCGTTTTTTTGCGCTTGGGCAACAACATGCAAAGCAAGAGTTGTTTTACCGGAAGATTCCGGTCCGTAGATTTCAATAATTCTGCCCTTGGGTAAACCGCCGATACCTGTTGCGTGGTCAAGAGAAATTGAGCCTGTTGAAACAGCCTCAACATTAAGCGCGCTGTTTTCGCCAAGACGCATAACCGCGCCCTTGCCGTAATTCTTTTCTATTTGAAGTAACGCAGTTTCTAATGCTTTTGCTTTATCAGCCATTTTAAAGTCCTCACAATCGTACAAATGTTCGTTTGAGCTTATTATATATTATTTATTATACAATTGCAAGTGTTTTTTCTACATTTTATAAAAAATATTTTTAAAAAAAGACTTGCAAAATGCTGCAGTTTCTGTTACAATGTCTCTTGTTGTAATTTGATTATTTATCCCCGTTATACAAGGAGGTGCCTTTGAAATGGCAAAATGCGAATATTGTGGTAAGGATGTTGCTTTCGGCATCAAGGTTTCTCACTCACACAGACGCTCAAACAGAACCTGGAAGCCCAACGTAAAAAGAGTTAAGGCAGTTGTAAACGGCTCTCCTAAGAGAGTTTATGCTTGCACTCGTTGCCTTCGTTCCGGTAAGGTTGAAAGAGCAGTTTAATTCTAAACAAATTGACGAAAATTAACGGACATCGTTTGATGTCCGTTTTTTCTTTGCTTTAAATGGAGCAGCTCCCCTTTCAAAATTTACAAAGGGGAGCTTTTTTCGGTTTATATTAAATGTATTTTATCAATACATTCCGCCGCCTGCCTGTGCCATTGCTGCTGCGGCAGCAGCATCAGCCTGCGGATCGGGAATATCTGCAACAAGTGATTCTGTTGTAAGAACCATTGCGGCAACTGATGATGCGTTTTGAAGCGCTGAACGGGTTACCTTTGCAGGATCAAGAATACCTGCTTCAAACATATCAACATATTCGCCTGTTGCGAAGTTGAAGCCGTAGCCCGCCTTGTTTGAATTTACGATTTCGTTTACAATAACCGAGCCTTCAAGTCCTGCGTTAGCGGCAATCTGACGAACAGGCTCTTCAATAGCTTTAAGAACAATCTTAACGCCTGTTTTATAATCTGCGTCGTCTGTATCAAGAAGTGCAGACGCTGCTTTGATTGCTCCGAGGAGCGCTACACCGCCGCCTGCAACTGTGCCTTCTTCAACAGCAGCCTTTGTTGCGGCAAGGGCATCTTCAATGCGAAGCTTCTTTTCTTTCATTTCTGTTTCGGTTGCAGCACCTACACGGATAACTGCAACACCGCCTGCAAGCTTTGCAAGTCTTTCTTGAAGCTTTTCACGGTCAAAATCCGATGTTGTTTCTGCAATCTGTGACTTAATCTGATGAATTCTGCCCTTGATTGCATCTGCATCACCTGCGCCGTCAACAATAATTGTGTTTTCTTTTGAAATCTTAACCTGCTTTGCCTTACCCAACTGATAAAGCTGTGTATCTTTAAGCTCAAGACCTAAATCAGATGTGATTACCTGACCGCCTGTAAGAATTGCGATGTCTTGAAGCATATCTTTTCTTCTGTCGCCAAAGCCGGGAGCCTTAACTGCAACGCAAGTGAATGTACCGCGAAGCTTGTTTACAAGAAGAGTTGAAAGAGCCTCGCCCTCAACATCCTCTGCAACAATCACAAGCTTTTTACCGGACTGTACAATCTGCTCAAGGAGAGGAAGAATTTCTTGAATATTGCTGATTTTCTTATCTGTGATAAGAATAAGAGCGTCGTCAATAACTGCTTCCATCTTATCTGTATCTGTTACCATATAAGGTGAGATGTAGCCGCGGTCAAACTGCATACCCTCAACAACATCTGAATATGTTTCGCTTGTTTTTGACTCTTCAATTGTGATTACACCGTCAGCAGTAACCTTTGCCATTGCGTCTGCAATAAGGTTGCCGATGTATTCATCTGCGGCTGAAACTGTTGCAACACGAGCAATATCGTCGCTTGACGCTACGGGTTTTGCGTTGTTAAGAACCTCTGCAACAACTGCGTCAACCGCCGCCTGCATACCCTTTTTAACTACCATGGGGTTTGCGCCTGCGGCAACATTTTTCATACCCTCACGAACAAGTGCCTGCGCAAGAAGCGTAGCTGTTGTTGTACCGTCGCCTGCAACATCGTTTGTTTTTGTTGCAACCTCTTTAACGAGCTGAGCGCCCATATTTTCAAATGCGTCTTCAAGCTCAACTTCTTTTGCGATTGTAACACCGTCGTTTGTGATGAGCGGAGCGCCGTATTTTCTGTCAAGAACTACATTTCTGCCCTTAGGACCTAATGTAATTTTAACTGTATTGCTTAATTTGTCGATACCGTTTTGAAGAGCTTTTCTTGCCTCTTCACCGTAAATAATCTGCTTTGCCATTATGTGTTACCTCCAATTACTCAACAACTGCAAGAATTTCTGACTGACGAACGATGGTATATTCACAATTATCCATCTTAACCTCAGTACCGGAATATTTGCCGGTGATTACCTTATCGCCGACCTTTACATACATTTCTACCTCATGGCCGTCAACAACTCCGCCGGGGCCTACTGCAACAACCTCTGCAACCTGTGGCTTTTCCTGTGCAGAGGCGGCAAGAACGATACCGCTTTTTGTGGTTTCTTCCGTTTCGCAGGATTTGAGTACAACTCTGTCTGCTAATGGTTTAATAGTCATTTTATGTTACCTCCTAAAAATCCGATAAGGGTCAAAGCCCCGTCGTTTAAATGTAAAATGGGATAAATCTTATAATTAAAACTAATACAAGATTTTTAGCACTCTCATCTCTTGAGTGCTAATTATATTTTAGCCATATTTTTCCAAAAGGTCAAGTGTTTTATGTAAATTTAACAGATTTTTAATAAATAATTCATTTCATACCTTAAAGGGGTGCTTATTCAGCACCCCGAAATTCAAGTTAATCCGAAGCTTACATATATTGCTCTGTTAATTTTATTCATATCGTTCGGCGACAGATTGCCCATTCGCTCTTTGAGCCGTTGTTTATCAATTGTACGCACCTGTTCAAGCAAGACAACCGAATCTTTGCTTAATCCGCAGGTATTGCCGTTTACGCTTATATGAGTAGGAAGCCGTGATTTCTCCTGCTGACTTGTTATGGCTGCGGCGATAACCGTCGGACTGTATTTATTACCCACATCGTTTTGCACAATAAGTACAGGGCGTACTCCGCCTTGCTCTGAACCTACAACAGGACTTAAATCAGCATAATATATGTCCCCTCTTTTGACATTCATTTATATATCACTCTCCAAAATTCTTTTTACACAATTATTTTTACCGCTTGTTTACAGAATTAAACATATAAGGTAAAAAAATCGGGGAGCAATACATTTTATGCTTTTTTTAATCGGTCTGTCCCATAACATATTGAAAGTTTTCAAAATGCAGGGTATCAACACCGTCTATTGCAATTTTTTCAAATGCCTTTGTTTCGGGATTGACATATAATTTGCAGGTATGACCATCGGCGGTATAAGAATATATTATGCTTTCGCCATTTTCGTCATTTTGCGGTGTTTTGCCCTGAACATTGTTAATACACTCTTCAAGACAACGGCAAAGCATATTAAAGGGCATTTTATCACCGTTCACCGTAAGCTCTAAATTTTTATAATGCACCGTATATTCACCGTCAGAGCAGTTGATTTGCATACCGTTTACAGTTTTTGGGGCTGTAAATTCAATATCGATAGCACCCGAAGCACTGTATTCGGCATTTGCGGTAATATCAATACCGTTTAAAGTTGTCCGCACAACACAACAAAAGCCGCTGACTGACAGCGGCTCTTTTTCAACATCCTTTGATTTTTCGTCTGTACAACTGCACAAAAGCAGTATGCAGAAAAATGCGCAAAGGAATCTTTTCATTCGGTTTCACCCTATTCAAATTTTTTGAGAACTACGGGAAGCTCGGCAAGAATAAGCGTCGGTGTATTGCCCATCATTGAATACTTTTCGCTTACCTTGTCTCCTGCCATACCGTGAATATTGACAGCGGCAACAGCGCTTCTGAACGGATCAACACCCTGCGCAATAAACGAACCGATAATTCCGCTTAAAATATCACCGCATCCGCCCGTAGCCATACCTGCATTGCCTGTATTATTGACATACATATCGTCATATTCAGTACTGCCCACAAGTGTTGACGAGCCTTTAAGCACAAGCACTGATTTGTGAGCCTTTGTAAAGCTTTTTACAACTGCTCCGCGGTTCTCTTGAATTTCATCAACGCTCACACCTGCAATGCGCGACATCTCTTTTGGATGAGGCGTAAGAATAACAGGCGCGATTGCTGTGTCTAATATATCTATATTATCTTTAAGGCAATTTATGCCGTCGGCATCGATAATTATTGGAACCTCACAATTCTTTATGACAAATTCAGTTACTGCTTTTGTGTCGGCGTCCTTGCCCATTCCGCATCCTAAAACTACGCACGAACATTTTTTAATTTCACGCTCAAGCCGTCTAACAGCATTTTGTGAAATTCTGCCCGATTTATTACTTTCAAGAGGTATTAAAATCTGTTCGCAGGTTTTAGGCGCAATTGCATTATATGCAAATGAGGGGAACGCAAGCTTTACAAGTCCTGCTCCGGAATTCACTGCCGCCTGTGACGCGAAATACACCGCATTGGGCATTTCATAGCTTCCGCCGATTACAAGCACCGTACCGTATGTACCTTTATGGCTATCGGCTTCACGCTTTTTAAAGAAAGATTTAACTTCTTCTGTACTTACGGTAAAAAGTGAGGTTTCAACCTGTTCAAAGCATTTTTCGGGAATACCTATCGGAGCAAGAACTATCTGACCGCATTTTTCACTTGACGGCTTTAAAATATGAACAGGCTTCAGCACTAACACAGCAATTGTCATATCAGCAGAAACAGCGTTTTTAGGCGCTTGACCGCTGTCGCACTCTAATCCGCTTGGAATATCAATACTGATTACCGTTGCAGATGAACTGTTGACTTTAGAAAAGAGCGAAGCTGTAAGAGAGTCAGGCGCGCCGTGAAAACCTATACCGAAAATGCAGTCGATAATAAGCTGTGCGCTCTCAAAGTATTTATCAGTTGTGCCGTTATCGGTGTAATACACAACCGGTATGCCCATTGCGCGAACTCTTGACATCATTTCAGAGGATTCGCTGTCGGAGGGCAAGCCCATAGCCATCATAACCGTAACTGAATATCCGCTTTCAAAAAGCTTGCGCGCTATAACAAAGCCGTCGCCGCCGTTTTTGCCTTTTCCGCATATTATCAAAGCATTTCGCTTGTTTGAATTTTCAAATGTTTTACGGATAATTCTCGCGCAGTATGAGCCTGCATTCTCCATAAGCTGAAGATAAGAAATTCCTCCTTCATTGGCAAACTGCTCTACCTTCTTGGTATTTTCTAATGTTAAAACTCGCATACGCTCACTCCAATTATTCAGCAGAATAAACGGTCATTCCCACACCGCAATCTTGAACTAAAATATCTTTGGGCAATTTACTGAATTTTGCAGTTACATATAAATCGCCTGCCGCACCGCTGATATTAAAAATCTGAATAAAATAAATAATCCAAAACCAGTTTTCGGGCACAAGACAGTTTATAATGCCGAGAATTATTCCCCAAACTACGATAGGCGCAAGCGCTATCGCAATGTAGCTCTTTTTATCGTAATAATCGTCACTGCCGGCAAAAGCATATATACCCGTAAAGCCGAATTTCACCTTTTTTGTTCCGCACATTTTCATTGCCGCGCCGTGAACAGCTTCGTGGAGAATAATATAGGCAACTGCTCCGACGATGAAAATAAAAAATCTAAAAAAATACATTAAAATGCCTTCGGACATATCAAACATCGAGTTTATAGGAATATAAAAGTGCATCGGAACTGCCATAACAATCGCTATAACAAAGGCAGCAATATTGATTAGCAGAGCGAGCTTTTTATCCTTTTGAATATTGATTGATAAAATTTCTTTATAATTTGCAGGCAAGTGATTTAACGCTTTCATAACACTTCTCCTTTTTAAATATCTTTAAACAGATTTTAGCACAGTAAGGTTTTAGTGTCAAATAAAAAAGAGAGCATCTCTGCTCTCTTTAAGGTGGCGGAAGTTGAACACAATATGCCGAAAATTTGATATTACGGTGACTTTTCACTTTTTCAACATTGACAGGTGTCAGCCCGTCTGCTGTTTTAAAAGCAAAAATTCATCAGTACTCTCTGCATTTTCGGTGCAGAGCAGTTTAAATCAAGTAGATTTTTTCTTGAACAAGGCATAAACTTGATGCCATACTGCCGTATGGCGAGAGTTTTAACGCAGTGCAAGGGAAAATATGCTGATTTAAACCATATCGGGTTCGACTCCCGTTACCTTAAGTTATAAAACATATATAGTTACATTTCTTGCGCCCCATTGACAGCACTGACTTCTGCTGCCCATATAGAGGTCAACAACAAATTTACCTTTTTTTGCAAATCCGCCTGTATCTGCCGCAATTGCATATCCGTAAACCACACCGTCGTCAGATACAATCCACATTTCAGTTCCGTAAGGAATTTGCTTTGGATTAACCGCTACCAAACCCGGCTTTACCGCCTTGCCTGTTGAGGTTATTCCGCCCGGTATACAATAAGCCGCCGCTTTACCTGTGATTGTGTATTTATACTCGGTCGGCACATTATTCTTGTTGATTGAATATTTTGACGGAAGTGCGATTTCTGAAATCGGATTACCGTTTTTCTCAATCTTGCTGTTACCGAGCTTGCTCTTAACAAGCGTACCGATTGTTGTAACCTGTGTTACAGGCTTTTGAGTAACTGTTTCGCTCTCAATCTCTGTTGATTCAACAACACCGTTAACTACACGGTCTTTATAAACAACTGTCTTTTTACCGTCAACGCCCTTTGTAGTAACCTTTTGAGTACCTTTAAGCATACTTGAAGAATTCTTTGTTGTTGAAGAGAACGCAACCGTTTCTTCTGCTTCACGGGTTACATATTCCACACGAAGCACATTGACTGTGAGTTCATTTGAAAGAGAAGTATCGGCTGATGGCTCAACCTCATCATCTTCATCAAGAACTATTTTTTGTTCTGCAAGCAAATCGCCCACTGTTTTGGCAGTTGAATTAACATATCTTATTTCGCCGTCAACATTGATTGTAATTTCGTAATTATTAAGGATTTTAATATCCATATTGTTTGTCACAACAGCATTAACATTGACGCTTGAAACAAGGATGTCTGAAAGTTCAACTCCTTGATGAGCTATAAGCTCTGAAACTTTTCCCGCGAAAACGAGATTTTCTGTTTTTCCGTCTGCATAAGTAAAGCTTACATTACTTACACGGCATACGGTAATTCGGCTGTCGTCACCCGCTTTGAAATCATCAAGTATAAGCTTATCGTTTTCTGACAACTGAATTCCCGCTTCAGCAACAATTTTATAGGGGTCTGTTTCACTTGACTCTACTCTTGTTACCTGTGAGCCTTCATAAACATCCGTTATATAAGTCTCACTTGTGGCAGCGAAAGCTGTTCCGGCGCAAAGAACGGCAATTGCCATAATTACAGCCGTAACCTGTAAAATAACCTTACGGGTTGCTTTTGTCTGCCCGCTTAAAATTTTATTCATCATTCTGCTCCTTTAATAAGCTGTGCTATCCGCTCATTTAATGAACGGCTTGCCTGTTTACCGACCTTAGAAAAGACGGTAACGCAGTCGCTGAAAACACAACCGTTATTCTCGCTTTGTGACTTGCACATTATATTCAACAGTCAATAAAAAGTCAAATTTTTTAAAAAAACTTTTTTGTGCAAATGTGCTAAAAAGTTAAGTCAATTTTTGACTTAATATTCCAATCGCTTGCTTTTTCTTACAATATATTGTGGTTTTCGGGTTGTTTTGAGTTGAAATTTTTGTAAGATTTTTAAAAAAACATTAAATTATTACAAAACGGTTACAAAATTTAAAAATATTTTTCTGTTTTTCACCCCTATCTTGTCCTTATTCTATGTAGTTTTTTTGGAAAATATACCTTCATTTTCCTATACTATTATATATAGGTAAATTTTCTCAAAAAATAATAAAAAAATTGACGGAGAATTTTCTCCGTCAAAAAACTTATTTTTCACTTTTTCAAAATACTTTTTATTTTAGATTTCAACTGCTTTTTCCAATCGGGAGAGCAGTATTTTTTTAAGACTTTTTCAAAATCAGCATTCCCAAAATCATTCATAAAAGCATCTCTTTTTGGGCTTTGCGTAACAGAATTTTCTGCAGCTGAATTATATTTTACAGCCTCGTTTACATCGGCTTCAATAATCTCAAATTCAGAGTCAATGCTTTTAATAATTTCTTCACCTTTTGCACTGTTTGTCATTACAAGCGACACACCTTTAGCGTCGTGAAATTGCGGCAAAATATTCCACACACCCCAAAAATCTGCAAGCGTAATGTCTGCTTTACGATGAATTGTTTTAAAATTGCAGTCATAACAGGAAGAACGCAGATAAATATTGTCAAGAAATCCTTTCATATATGGGTCTTCTGAATTGCTGACACAATATTCTGCACCGTTTTGAAATTTCATTTGCATAGAAAACGCTTGCCAGCCTGTATTTTTACAGCGAAAAGATACCGACGAGGTTTTATCCCCCGCCTTTTTCTCTCTGAATTCAACATATTTTTCCCATACGGCAGGCGCGGGCACACCATGACAAACAATGTCCTGTGTAATAAGGTTACTGTAATCTTTTTTAAGAAAGCTTAAAAGCCCGCCTATTTGGCAAGGAGTACCTGTAAAAAGCACTTTTCTGCCATTTTCAAGCTCATATTTTACTTTCGCATGGGAATTGCCTATACGGCTTTGCACATATTTAGAACCGCGAAGTTTATATAAATTCTCTGCATTGTCAACCGCAATATGCTCTACTGCTTTAAAACCGTCGGCAAATGCCGCGCCGAATACTATTCCTCCGTCGTTCAATATCTTTTCTGCAATTGCAGAAAAAGCTCCGCCCGATGAGCTTTGCACACGAACATTTTCATCTTTATTTTTAACCGCATACGCTTTAGTCGAACCCGAGCATTCAGCGCTATTGATTACCGGGCATATTTTTTCACACAAACCGCAGTCAATACACTGTTTCTCGTCAATTTGCGGATAAAGAAAGCCAAACTTGTTAGGCAGCATAATTATACAGTTTTTGGGGCAGACAGACGCGCAGGCAGAACAGCCGTTACACTTAATTATTTCTTTTAAGAAAACTTTTTCCAAGATCAATCATACTCCTGCAAACAGTAATAATCTCGCTGTGACAAGCAATAAGAATTACTGCAAAGAATACACACTGCAAAGGAATTGACGTAATTCCCACAGTCAAAAGAACTGCTTGAACAATAACAGTTACCAAAGGAAGCCAAAAGCTTCTTAATTTTACGCTGATTTTTGCAAATTTTCGGGTATCAAAAGCACGCACAATAGCTGTTATACCAAATCCGACAGCAGTTGCAAAAGCAGTTCCCCGAATACCGAAAAAGTTAGTAAGCACAAGATTTAAGATTAAATTTACAACCGCACCGACAACAGTTGTGAAAAATATTCCGTTTGTTTTTTTCATTGCAACATAGTTTGTTCCGAAAAAGCTTGAGAAGCAAGAGAATACCATTGCAAGCATCAAAAACGGAGCAGACTGCCAGCCGATATAGAAAGACTGCTCAACAAGAATTCTGTAAACAGGCTGAAGAACTATCATAATAAATGATGAAGCGCACAAAACAACCAAAGCCGTTAAATTGAAAATTTCGCTGTAAAATTTATCTTTATCCTTACTGTTCGCCTCGTCAACCGACGACAACTGCCAAGCTTGAAAAAAGATATGGCTTATGGTCGATATAATTGAGGGAATTTTATTGGCTACCGCATAAATACCGTTATCACTGCTTGAGAGCATTAGAATAATTACATATCGGTCTGATGACTGCATTATCCACCAAAAAATTGAATTCGGGATAAAAGGTAATGAATATTTCAGCATATCTTTAAGATATGGCTTATCGAAATTCCAACAAATATATTTATAAAGCTTTGCGCCGAAAAAGATATACACAACAGTAGCAATGTTAGCGATAATCATTGCCGAAAGATAACCTTTAACGCCCCATGAAAAGCCCAAAAGGAACAGGATATTAAAGCCCACTTGAAGAAATGTCAGCATAAACCCGCCGACAGCGAAAACCTGCGTTTTACCAATACCTCTTGCAAAGCTGGAGGACATAGTATAAAGTGAATTGGCGACGGTCAAAAGATAAAGCATTAAAAGATTGTCTTTAAAGAAATCTAAATTATAAAGCAAGGGTGCTGTCAAAGCAAAAGCCAAATTGCCTGCTATTACCATGCCAAGGCCCAATGAAAATATTTTTTTACGGTTTTGAATATCGTCAATAGAAAAGCGCAGTACTGCCTCGGTAACGCAAAGAGTGATAATGGGTATAGCAAGATTTACAGTGGTGTTGATAATATCAAGCGTACCGTATTCCTCTGTTGTTAAAAGCTCGGTATAAAAACGTACAAGCAAAAATGTGACTATTTTACTGCCGAAATTAGATATGAAAAACAGACCCGTATTCTTTGCAAGATTATGATATTTATTCATTTACATTTTCTCCAAATACAGCGGTATCAATATATTTTACAAGGGACTCGGCATATTTTTCCATAGCCTTATCGACTGAAGTCCAGTTAACAGTCTTTGCGGTTACCTTGCTAAAATCCGTATTTTGCTGTGAAACAATTAAGTCAGTAAGTTCAAAATGCTCAAGAAGAGTAAACAAACGGTCATTCATACCTGCAAGTGTTCCTGTTTCAACAACAGCGGCAAAAGGAGTATGCAGTTTTAAGCACATCATAATGCAATGGAACGAATTTGTCACAACAAATTTTGCGTCACGGATATTCGCAAGCCACTGTTCCATGGGCATTTTTTCTATATTTACTGCATTTCTGTTTGATGCAGAAGAAACAAGGCTTGCAATTACCTTTTGCGTTTCTTTGGACTGTTTTCTCAATATACACATTGCCGTATGAACAGAGCTGTTTTTCGGTATGTTTCGGCAAAGGTCAAGAATATCTTCTTTTGCAAACAGAGAAGTGGGATCGGCGGTAATTACTGCACCGTCAATGCCCATTTTTTCAAGTATCTTAAGCCCTGTCTTTTCACGGACACTGACAGCGTCAAATTCTTCAATAAAGGGTTTCGCAATTTCAGAAGCTGTTTCGGGATATTCGGTACAGCCGAAGCTTACGCTTAATGCAATTCTTTTGCATTCCTCTTTGCCGAAATTGAGAAAATACACAGGAGTTGTCTTATTTATACCTTCGCCGTGCTGAATAAAATAAGAATTCCAAACTTGATCGCTGCCCGTAATCAGAACGTCGCAATCGGGCGGATTATCAATAAGCTGTTGATTTGTATAATATCTTTCGGTAAGCGGAAGATTTTTTCTAAACGAAGCTAATTTTTTCTCTTTTCTATATGCAGACAGCTTATCAAGAATAACTTTAGGATGCTTAATTTCAATCGAATTTTTCAAAGTAATCTCTTGATTAACAGGATAATAATCAATTATCTTAACATCTGCATTTTTTGATTGCAGATATTTAGCTGAAGCAAAAGCCTGAAGCATTGCTCCGTGATTTGCACCCCAATGAAATGTTAAAATACCGATTTTCATTTTGAATCACCCATTACACTTTGCTTATCAGGCTTTTTCTTTTTAGGATTTTGTTTTTTAACAGTATTGACTATTAAAGGACAAAGGAAGAACACGCTGACAGGAATCTGCATGGTACTGCCTGCATTTACCATAAGAAATGCAAAGAACACAAGATAAAACAGTATCAATCTTGCACTGCTGAGCTTTGTGGCTTTATATGCATAATATATAAGAAGCACAGGCATAAGAAGTCCGCTGATTCCAAAATACGCAAGCGTATCAAGAATTTGAGAGTGCCTGCCTGCCACCTCACTGCCGGCAAGAGGATGTTCAATAAATGAAGTGAACGATTTAAGATACAGCTGCGGTCTGGTAAGAGATGTAACTGTGTTTGTTTCGGTCGCCTGCGTAAGCTGTGTAAGTCTTTCAACAACCTTATCGAGCTTAAGATCGCGCATTATGTCAATGGCAAATTCAATAATGTTGTTCCAAAACAGAAGCAGTAACAATGCAATAACAGCAATTATTACCAAGGATTTAACCATAGGTTTAACTTTAGATGTAAGAGCCAACAACGATAATATGAAGGTAATCATAATCGCTATTGTATATGAAGCATAAATAATGAAAATATATGATGTTATGAGATAAACGATAATAAGCGCTCTGTCAATTTTTGATTTTGTGTTAATAAACCAATAAATCGCACCGAAGCACAAGAACGCAGTCGCATAAACCGTACCGTAACCGCCTACGCCCTGACTGAAATATGTATATGTTTCAGCCTCGCTTGCCGCACCTGCAAGAATACGTGAAACGCTTGAGTCAACAAAAAGCACACGAAGTGACAAAATACTGCCCACAATGCCAACCACAAGCATAAGACGCATAATAATCAGCTTTTGTTTATCATTCAATGAATTAACCGACGCAATCAATACAATAGGCCATGTGACATAATGGAGATAATATCCCAATTCACTCATAGGTGTAACAGCGGTTCTGCCTATTGAAAGAAACATAAATAAAAAGCATACAAGTCCGCCAAATGCCAACGGAAGTGCAAATTTATACCGCTTATTAGCGAATATCAAGCAGCAGCCGAAGATGAACAGATGAACATACGCATTATAATATATCTGCAAAAGCGTTAGGCTTGTAAAAACAGCCAACACTGTTACAAATATAAAAAACATATTTCTTTTCAGTGCTTTCATACTTTCTCCTTTATAGTATCAACGGTTTATTGCATATTTTCATATAAATCTATATATGAAGCAGTCATTTTTTCAACAGTATAATTTTCTTTTATGTGCGCAACGCAGGCGTCACGGTAATAGCCTTTCGGCATTTTGCGTATTTCGTCAATACAGCAATTTATTTGCTCAATATTATGAGGGTCCGCCACAAAGCCCACACCGTCACAAACAATTTCGGGACAAGCAGTAGTATTGCTGACAATTACAGGAGTTCCGCAAGCCATTGCTTCAGCAGTAACCATTCCAAAGGTCTCTTGAGCAGAGAAGTTTATAAACACATCTGCCGCTGAATAAATCTTTGCCAGCTCGGTTTTATTTTCCGTGCGTGTAACACCTATGCAATTGGCAGGCAGACTGCGTTTTATTTCTTCTGTAACACCAACAAGCATAATAACTTCATTTTCATTAAGCCTTTCGGAAAGCTTTATAAAATTCTGCAATCCTTTAACTTTATTCCAAGATGACGCTACGCCCAAAATCACAAATTTACCTTTAAGATTATATTTTTCTTCTGTTTCAGCAGTATCCTGCGGGCAAAACAGCGATGTATCTATTCCGTTATAAATAACAGAAACAGGATATTCGCCTAAAAAAGACTCTTTTGCAATATCGCCTAGCCAATGAGAAACAGCTGTAATATGAAGATTTGAAAATCCCTTTAAAAGAGCTTTTTTATCTGCCAGCATCTTTTCTGTGCGGTCAAAGAAAAGAGATTTAGGGTACATTGCCAATTGAGGACAGTTATCGCAGTTTTCTTTCCACTTTTCACAGCCTGCCTCATAAAAATGATAGCATTTACCTGTAAAAAGCCAACAATCGTGCAGTGTTATAATTACTTTTTTATTGTATTTCTTTAAAAACTCAAAAAGTATTTTCAAGTTTATATAACCGCCGTGGATATTATGCAGATGAATAATATCAGGATTCTCTTTTTTTATATAATCAACAAGCTTTTTTGTGTTATTCTTTGAAAAGTAGCCGTGAAGTCCTGTAAGCAGTGTGCCGTAGATATGAAACTTAAAATCAAGATTTGTACCTATTTTGAAATCAGCTTCAGAGGAATTGCCTATTCCGTATGCAAATACACTTTCGTCACCGTTTTTTTGCAACGCATTGTGAATTGATTTGGCAATTGCACCCGTACTGCCGTTTGGGTAACTGTTTATTTGCAAAACCTTCATAGGTACACCTTTCTAACTGCAAGTTTCGACAATAAGTTTTTTTATTATCTCTGCATTTTTTTCAATGCTGTGATGAGAACGGCACAGTTCAAATGCAGAATTTATATATTTTTGACGGTCAAAATCTTGAGAATAAAGTTTTTTAACCGCAGTACAGATTTTATCCGAGTCGCTTTCAAAAATACAATAAGCAATTTTGTTTTCACAGAGATATTCCATACTCGAAATATCAGAGGGTCCTATTGCCACTATAAGAGTTCCGCTGCTCATATATTCGGGTATTTTAGTAGAAAGCGAAAGTCTTGTGATTTTTCGGTTAAGTTTATCAAAAGATTCAACATGAACAACCGCAGAACAAAGGTTAATCCGTTCTGCAAGTTTTTCGGATGTAAGACTTCCGCCATAATGTATATTAGACACTTTGCCGAACTCTTTTAATATCTTTTCGGGCAGAGCATCGGGCGTATAAATTGAAAGAACAGCCTTTTCATTGACCTTATTAAGCGCCAATGCGAACTCTTTCAGTACTTTCCATCGGTTAAGAAGTACATTGCCTGCATAAAGAAAATCTGTCAGCTCATTTTTTTGCTCTTTGTCTGAATTTATTTTTTCAACGGGAACAGAATTCATCATAACCGTGAAATTGCCTTCAAATCTGCTCTCGTACTCCTTTTTCATTTTGGGACTTATGACAATAGTTTTAACCGCATAACGCATCGCTTCTTCAAAATATTTCATATATGAACTATGATTATATTTTTCAAATGCAGAACACTTATAAAGACTCTCGGTATAATCGTCGGTAAGCTCTAAAATCATAGGAATATTGAATTTTTTGCATACTTCAAGGGCAAATTTATAGCCGTATTTCATACTGAAGCCCTGAAAGAACACTATTTCGGGAGCAAAAGCTTCAATCCATTTCATAGCTGATGAATAATCGGCATACTCCCACAACAGATTTTTTAAAAATGCAGTAAACGGATAGCGTTTCAACGAAAAACGGTGAAAGATCTTATGCTTCAGCCCAAGATTTTCAGTAACATTAACTGTCTCTTCATTTTCAGACTCTGTAAGAACTTTTTCAGAACCGCCGTGCTTTTTCAGCACATTGCCCAGTGACAGAATATAGTATTTTCGGCACACATCAAAATTGCCGACACCGTTTGAAAATGAAAATTGAGCAATTTTATCTGCGTCATAATCCGAAAAAAATGAGGACAGCGTTTTACCGTTGTTATTTGTTTTACTGAAGGTTGATGAACTTATTACCAAAACTCTCGGCAATTCATTGTTCATATAAAAACCACATCATTTCACTTTTATCTTTCTGTAAATATCCCTTGCAACAGTTCTCAAAGAGCCTGCACATTTAAGCGCTGTACATTTTAAGGGAAGAACAAACTTATATTCAAAAGGAGTTGCCATTCCTTTTATATAGGTTGATCTTACATATTCTATTGCCTGAGGCATTTGTCTGTAATTCAAACCTACATAATATTTTATAAAAAGCTCTTTAAGATTTGAAGCGCCTGTGCTGTAAAGCATATCTGCAATTTCAATATGCAGGCTGTTAAGCTCTGTATCAAAAAGACTTACTCTTGTTTTGCCCACCTGCTGTTTATGGGAGCGGTTTTTTACGAGAACTTTTTTCAAGCAGTAAAACTCATATCCTGCAAAAAGCAGTCTGTACCAATATTCAACATCGGAAACTGTTCTTATATCTTCTCTGAAATTGCCAACATCTTCAATACAGGCAGAGGGAAGCAGAAATGAACAGCCCGAAAGTCTGTAATTATAAACATTGTTAATCGCCGTATCAATGGGACTTTCGTGTTCTGCTACACCCGAATAGTCAGGAGTGCGGATAACCGTACCGAATTTATCAATTGACTCGGTTGCAGTTCTAACCGTAATCTTTTTCAAATTGATTTCGGGATTTTTATTTATCAGACCGTTTATGTATTTTATTTGTGCTTCTATTTTATCGGGATAATAAAGGTCATCATGAGAAAGCCACGAAAACCACTCGCCCTCCATTTTAGTGAACGCAAAATTCAGCGCAGAAGAAACTCCGCCATTTTCTTTTCGGAAATATCTAATTTTATCACCGTATGAAAGTGCAATTTTTTCGCTTGCGCCCTCATCGGTTGAACCGTCGTTAACAACAAGAATTTCAAGGTTTTTGTAGGTTTGCGCCAATGCGCAGTCAATTGCCTCACTTAAATATTCACTGCCGTTATAAACGGGAATGATTATTGAAACTTTCGGTGTGTAATCCATTTATAACACTCGTTTCTTTTATTTTTTGTTAAGTCTTTCACGGAGAATAGTTGATGAAATTCCGTCGGTATGATCAAAATAAACTATTTCGACGCCTACGGGAGCAAACTGCTCTTCGTATTTTTTCCATTGAGGCGTATCCTGCCAATCAGAGCCGACAAACATTTTGTGAAATCCGTATTTTTCCCATGCGGCAAATTTGTTCTTATTCTCTTGAGGTACAACCTTATCGACATATTTTATTGCTTTAACGATTGCGCATCTGTCGCAAAAAGAAATAATCGGTGTTTTATGCTTATCGTTTTCTACAAGCTCATCGGTACTTACACCTACAATTAAATAATCACAATGTTCTTTCGCCCGTTTGAGAATATTAAGGTGCCCTATATGGAACATATCAAACACGCCGGTTGTATATCCGATAATCATTTGATTTTCTCCTCAAGCTTTGCGAGCTTTTCCTGCGCTTCCTTTTCAAACACTGTCGCTTTTCTGCAATAAAGAAGTATAATTGCGCCGAAAGATGCAAGATAGTAAAGCGTATAGAAAACAACCATAATATCAAATGTATTTGTAAAGAGAGCTACAAAAAGCCAAGGCATAAACAGACCCGAAACACCGATATTTTTGTCAACCTGTTCGCGGATATATGCAAAGCTTTTTTTATCTTCGGTATCTTTAAGGGTAATATCTTCAGTTTCACCTAAAATATTTTTAGCGGCAAAAAAGCAGGTAAGATATTTTTGGTGGATAAGTCTTGTATAAATATTGGCAACCGCACCGACTGCGCCGACAATGATTAAGAGATAGCGGTATTCAGCAGGCACTATAAAAGAGGTGTGATATGCGGCAATGCCCATACCGATTGTTGTAAATGCAAAGGGACCGTAGCCTGCGACTGCATCGTAGAAGTCGCCCATAAATGTTTTTTGCTTTTTACAGCGGGCAATATTGCCGTCTACGCAGTCAAGCACAAGCCAGAAATTTGTAAGGATTACGCCAATCAGCATAGCAGGAAAGCTGTTTACGCAAAGAAGAATCGCCGCAATAAAAATTACTGCCCAAGAGAAAAGCGAAACCATATTGGCTGTCCAACCTGCGTTTATAAAAAGATAAGTAAAGGGAAACGAAATCTTACGGATAAGAAGTCTTACCCAAACCGAGCTTCTGCCGTTCTTCTTTTTAGGAAGCGACTCAACAATTTCTTTGTATGTAAATTTTTTCTTCATATCAATTACCTCACATCAGCAAAGTATTTCTTTATAAATATCCCACATAACATTAAGCGCATTTGTAATCTCAAAGGGTTCAACGGCTTTAAGACAAGCGTCTTTCATATTTTCACGAAGCTCTTTATCATTTGCAAGTGTATCAATCGCTTTTGCAAATCCGTCAACATCATCCGGCGCACAGGCAAAGCCTGTTTTGCCGTCTGTTGAATAATCGAGAATTCCGTGGACATTTGAAGAAACAAGAGGAACTCCTGCCGCCATAACCTCAATGCCCGCAAGACCCAATCCCTCAATTTTTGATGGGAAAGCGCTGATATCTGCCGTATTATAAAGCTGTGCCGCATCGCATCTAAAGCCTAAAAGTACAACATTTTTTTCAATTCCAAGCTCTCTTGAGAGTTCTTTCAGATGATTTTCAAGAGGTCCTTTACCTGCAATACAATAATAAATGTTATCATTTTTAAGCTTGCCGAGTGCTTTAATAATTACCTCGTGGTTTTTGCGTTCTATAAGCTCGCCAACCGACAAGAGCATTATACAGTCTTCGGGAATACCAAGGCTTTTTTTATACTCTGCCTTATCGACTTCGGTATTTTTTATTTTATTTATATCAACACCGACGCCTGGTATATAACGGACATTTTGCGCCGCAAAGGTTGAAGCGCGGTTAAAATCCTCTTTATTGATTGTAACAATATAGTCACAGAAATGCGACAAAGCTCTCTCAATTGGATAATATACAAGCCAATTTTTCTTTGACGAAGCATTGTGAAAGTGAAATCCGTGGCAGGTATACATAACAACACTGCCCTTTTTGCGTGCTTTTACGCTTGCAAGACGCGCCATCATTGAAGCCGCTGGAGTATGGCAATGGATAAGATCAAAACGCTCGCTGTCAATCACATTTTTCAATTCTTTAAAAGCTTGAATGTTATCTTTTTCAAGGGGATTTCTCGCAAAATGTATATTGTGAAGAATTACGCCGTCATTTTTAAGCTTTTCAACATATTCAATTGTGCGTTTTTCGTCTGTATCGTTCATATAATCGAAATTGCAGGCAATATGAACCTCGCAGTCCATATCAGTCCGCAAAAACTCAACATTTTCTTTGTTGAACCATTCTATAAAAGATACAACGCTTGCTACAATCAATACTTTTTTCAAAACATATCACCTAAAAAACGCTTAAAAGCTCTTTGCTTTCTGCCTGTTTTTCATCATATTCTGCTTTAGTAACCTTACCTGCCTTCAGCAAGTAATCGCCCAAATCCTCGGCAGTTTCCATTCCCTCTTCGGAAATATCTTCGTGTTTAAGCACCTTAAAAACAGTTTGAAATATTATTTTCACATCACCTGTAAAAGTGATTTTTTCAAGATATTCCAAATCGTAATCAAGCTTATTTTCCCACTGAATAGCATTTCTGCCGTTTACCTGTGCAAGCCCCGAAAGCCCGGGACGCACTGTATGGCGCCTTCTCTGCTCGTCGGTCATAAATACCATATCCCGAACAAGCAAAGGCCGAGGACCTATTACTGCCATATCCCCTTTTAAAATATTGATAAGCTCCGGAAGCTCATCTAAAGAGGTTTCGCGAAGTGCCTTGCCGTATTTTGTAAGACGTTTATCATCGGAAAGAAGCTTGCCGTTTTCATCGGTTTCGCAGGTCATTGAACGGAATTTAATAAGTTTAAAGATTTTTTCGTTTTTACCCGGTCGTAATTGTGTAAAAAAAGGATTTCCTTTCATCTTTATTGCGCCTACCACTGTTAAAATAAGCAGTAAAGGCGAAAGCGCAATAATTGCAAAAAGGGAAAGACAAAAATCTAAAGCTCTTTTTATGTATTTTGCGTACATTCGGATTGCTCCTTAAAGCATTTCTTTTATAATGCGGATAACTTCATCCTGTTCAGCTTCAGTCATTTTAATATCGCTGGGCAGACAAAGTCCCCGTGCAAAAATATCTTCGCCTACGCTATTGTCATATGCCGAAATGAAATCACAGTCAGCGAAAACAGGCTGCATATGCATAGGCTTCCAAATCGGGCGTGCTTCAATATTTTCTTCGCCGAGTTTTTTACAGATTTCAATAGGATTGACATTACAGCCTTTATCAATAAGCATACAAGAAAGCCAAAAATTCGGTCTTGTGCCGTCAAGATAAGGATTCATTGTAACAGAACAGCCCTCAAATGCTTTTTTATATCTTAAATAAATTTTCTCTTTAAGTGCGCGATGCTCTTCAACATGAATAAGCTGACCTCTGCCTATACCTGCAACAACATTTGACATACGGTAGTTATAGCCGATTTCTTCATGCTGATACCACAGAGCATTTTCACGGGATTGTGTTGCCAATTTCAGAGCCTTGTCCCGAAGCGACTTATCTTTTGTAATAAGCATTCCGCCGCCGGATGTTGTAATGATTTTGTTGCCGTTAAAGCTCAAAATATTGTATTTGCCGAAGGTTCCGCACTTTTTGCCCTTATATTCAGCAGAAAGAGCTTCAGCCGCATCTTCAATAAGTATTGCATTATGGCGCTGACAAACATCAACAATCTCGTCCATTTTTGCGGGAGTACCGTAAAGATGGGCAAGTATTACAACTTTAGTATTCGGATATTTCTGAAATGCCATTTCAAGCGCTTTCGGGTCCATATTCCAAGTTTCGTATTCAGAATCAATAAACACCTGCTCTGCATTCTCATAAGATATCGGATTAACCGTTGCCGCAAAGGTCAAATCGGAACAAAAAATCTTATCCCCGGGCTTTACACCGGACAATTTAACCGCTAAATGAATTGCGGCTGTACCCGACGCCAAAGCCAAAGCATAATTGTCGCCGTCGTCATTAAGATATTCAGTCATTTCATTTTCAAAACAGTCGCAGTTAAAACCCAAAGGTGCAACCCAATTGCGTTCAAATGCTTCTTTTATAAAGTCCATCTCTTCACTGTGCATAGTTGGAGATGCAAGAAAAATTCTTTTTTCCATTTAAAAATTCCTCGCAATGCTGAAAACAATTTTGTGAAACAGCTAAAAAGGAGCCTAAACTCCCACATATAACATACAAAACAGATTTTAACATAAAGCCTGTAATTTTTCAACAGTTATTTGCATTTAAGTTGATTAAAACCGAAAAAAGTTAAACCAAATATAGATAAAACTGTCATATTCTCCTTAAATTGCATTAAAAATCCCATATTCTGCTCAAAAAAACAACCCCCGAACAAGTCGGGGGCTGAATAAAGCATATAAATTTGAAAAAAATTATCTCTTTGAGAACTGAAAATGGCTCTAAATCAACAACTATCACACTGATTGTGTAACACATGTGTAACTTTAATCAAATTTTATAAAGTTGTTTTATGTCTTATTACAAAATATTTCTAAAGAAGTAGAAGAATAAGAGTAAAATCTATTATAATATCATACAAATTTAAGCCCTATTTTTACCTTTAAGCATCGCAAAAATCTAATCAATAATTTTTTATAATTTAAATTATCAATTTAATAAACAAACAATATACAAGAACCTACCAATATGCTATTTGCGAAAATTTTGATTTGCTTTTTATAAACCGCATAGGTTCAAATACTTAATGCCATTATACTGCTGCAACTTAAAAATAGTTTACAAATGATTTTTAGATAATTATCATTAATGCATTGTTAAAGCACTACTTCTTGTAGTCAATTTGCAGCTCATTAAACTCTATTCTCATTTGTTCTTTCCATCCCCCTCGATCATCCGCCATTATATAAACACACCCTCCTAAATCTCCAGGCAATTCCACATTTTTTTCATAAAGCAATATCACATTACCAGCTCCAATTTTACCTATAAAATATCCCGCTTCAAACACAACATTTTGTCTACCTCTTTTTTGGTATCTCTTTTCTTCCTTGGCTTTTCCATAATCATCAGCTGTAAGCAAAATAATAGCACAGCAAACATCTGAATACTTTTCTATTTTATCAATAATACTCGTGGTTCCACCATTAGCCTTTTTATGAAGGATAATTGGTTCTAAATCCAAACTATATAGCCAATTTGCCACCTGTTCCTTTAATAATTCATTATGTCCATGTACAATAAAAACTTTGTTATTTTTTTTCATTATTTTATCTCCTTCATTTATTACATTTTTGTTTTTATATTCATTTTTTTTATAAGAATAATCTAATATAATTTTTAAGTTATTTTCTAAAATATCTAATTGATTTACTGAATATATTCTTATAATTTTATCATTACATATAGAAGCTATTCTTTTTATATAAATAATTAATTCATTACTAATAATTCTTGTACTAATATTTGTATTATTACATCTCTCATAATTGTTTAAGCAAAATTTAATTATTTCACTAATATATCCACATATTCTTTCATGCTGAGGATTGCAACGCATATATAAAAATGAAAACCATTCTTTGTTTTTATCGCTAGAAAACACAGATTTTTCTACTCCTGCACATTCTAATATTGCATTTAAAATAGGAATATCATTATATGGAAAACATTTTGATAAAGTATCATAATAACTAATGTTTATGCTAACACCTGTCGCTATATCTCCATCAATACAATAAAGATAATCATTAATATAACAAGTTGATAATAACCTTGATATTGATAATTCATGCACATTTTTTTCCAGTTTTCCTTGAAATAATGACCTAGTTATTCCCTTACCTTCACTGCCTTTGCTAATTTCAAAAATTTTTTGCTTATTGAATTCAATAATTTCTATGTCTCTATTTGGTAAATACAAAGGTAGCTTTTCAGTAATATTCCACTCTTCTAAAGTGTTTTTTATGTTTTTAGTAGATCCATGTTTTTTTAAAATCATAGGTTTATATTTTGTATACATATATGAGTCTAAAAAATAGCAATTATATCTTTCTTTATCATAAAAATACATCTGACAATTTCTATCCAAAAACTCATCAATTGTTGTGCATTCGGAAATTAATTCTATCTGCTTACTATTATAAACTAAATCAAAAAAATCATGGTCTAAATCAGTACTGTTTCCATTCTCCCATATTGAAGATAAAGGAGTATATAAGTTGGAATCTTTAGCTAACAATAATATTTTTAACGCATTGTTTACGCCTGTTATTCTTTCTATGTTAATTGAGCGAAGTAATTCTCTGTTTATAAAATGTATAAATATAGAATTAGACACATTATATCACCCTTTGCACCAACATTCTCGTAATTGAGTGTTTATGACTAATTTTGTTATGTGGATGCTTATCCTCTAAAATAGTATTGCTGCTCTCAATTATTTTCCAATCACTGTACATATTCATATATTCATCATGGCTTAATAAAATAGGATGAAACTTGGATGAATGTCCTGAAAAATCTTGAATATCATTATTAAACACGGATATAACATTATATCCTCCGATTTTAGTCGATTGCTTAACAGTTTTAACGACATCTAAAACCTCAGACAATGTAGAAAGACAATGTAAAGAACCAGTTAATACAACCAAATCATATTTGTTATTCTCACACCTTATTTTTTTCATATCTCGTACATTCCACTCAACATCTTTATTAGCTCTTTTAGCTTCACGAATACAATAATAAGATGCATCCAAAGCGGTTACATCAAATCCGTTTTTAGCTAAAAAAATAGAATTTTTGCCATTCCCGCAACCTAAATCCAAACATAAAGCATTATTTTTATTTTGCTTTTTTATCAATTCAGCTGCTAATTGAACAAAATTTGCTGGTTTATTACCCCAGAAATTTTCTACTGCAATATATCCTTCATCATATCCAGCATCAAATCCATTTAATTGATCTATTGCATCAAATACATCAATTGGAGATTTTTTTTGGATTTTTCCCATTTTAAAGAGTTCATTAAGATACGATACTAAATCATTTTTGGAATCAAAGATTTTATCAGATAATTCATAGATGAATGGATGAATCCATTCTTGATTATCAGAAAAATTTTTTCGATAATAACTATTGAGTGGACAAATTGAATATACTGGAATTTTATACATGTTGGCTAAAAGTAGCTCGCTTCCAATATCGATTTCTTTTTTATCATTTACATATGTTATTACCAAATCGCTTTCTAACAACATTTTCAAATCTTCCTTAAAACACCCCTCGGCATTATTTTTATCAATTAAGATTGTATTTGGAATTAAAAGTTTTATTGGAAAAGCAAGATTATTTTTTAAATAACACTCATCTTCAGCTTCCCAATATGATTTTCCCATGTTTAATTCCTTAATTTGCTTTTGAATACATCCAGACAGAAAAATTTTAAATTCATTCATTTCTTTTTCTCCTAAATAAAAATTAAAATACAATAATTTTTCTTCTACAATTTAGTAAAATAATTCAAAAATTTCAATACCAAATACAAAATTATCTAAAAAACATACAAAAAAGCAAATGATTGTCGCAAATTGTCACAAAATAAAGAAAAAAATCCCCTTGACAAAGGTTATTTACGATTGAGTAAACAAGCCAATGCAGAGGGGAATTTTTTGTTTTGTGGTCTGAATTTAAGGCTATTACGATTTAAATATTAAACCATTATGTTCTTAATTTTAGACTGTTATATATTAAATTGTATTTTACAATTGATTGCAAAGCGGTTAATCGGCGAAAACCCCATCTTCTGCGAGCATATCAGTCTGTGATAGTTGCCGAGGCACGATACCTTTTGGTGCATTTGGATTTTTGGTAATAAGACTGTTAGTAACGATGTATATGTATGGCATTGTTATTTTCCAGTGTGCATCCGGGGCTTGCATTTCAATATAAATTCCTTTAACATTCCAAGCAAGACGCTTAACATTTAAGCCTCTTTTAAGGTATTTAATCGCTTCGCCGAAGCCAAATGTTGCCGTACCGCCGAGGATAGGAGTATTGCTTTTATCTGCAATTACCCATTCATCATCAAGTATATTGCAGATAGTATACTCAATTCATACACACATTGTTGTTGGAAATAAAAGCATTGTTCTATTTTGCTTTAGAAACCAGTTTCAACCTGCTTCAGCAATCTGTAAAAATTGACATAAATTCATCGAATAGAACTGGAGTGATTTTGAAACAAAATACTAATATTTAAAAAGGAAATTTTACTTACAATGTATTTTCCTAGTTAATAGAAGAATTATAATTATTTTTATAATTAATATATAACCTGTCATAAAATTCATTAATTTTCTCATTATTCCAAGATTTTGAACTTAAAAATAGATTTTCAAATTCCCTTTTGCTGAGTTTTGATAACTCCATGCAAACAAAAACAAATATTTGCTCAATTATTTTTGTCTGATTAATATTATAGTATGATTTTGAAAAAACATAAAAAGCATCTTTTATAAAAAGTTCGTCATACTCTTTTTGCGGAATAATTTTATTTAACTTTTTTCCGTAATACTTATTTTCTATGTCGATATTTTTTTCGTTTTCATCTCCAACAATACCAATCATTTTGCTAGCTTGAAGATAGATTATTAATTTTTCTATTTTGTTAATTTGTAAAAAGTTATTCTGGCGTTGAATTATAAAGAAATCGCCATCATTTATTTTCAAGAAAGGAACTTGTTCATCATCAATCAATTTATTTGTTATAAATTTAACTAATTTAACAACCTGAGATCTGAATTCCGCCGTAAACTCTTGTGATTCACTGCAAATATTACGACATATTGCTTCTCTAATTGAATCATCAATAAAATAGTGATTCATGAAATTTGAAAATTCAAACACAGTTTTCCACCAAGGTTTTAAATATTCTCTGTTTTTATAACTTTTAAGAATTTCCATAGTATTTTCAATTTTTTCAGATAAAAATTTTATTTTACTTTTATCTAAATTATTAGTATTGAAACTTTTATTAAATGTATAATTATACCACTTAACATAATCAACTAACTCTCCGTACAAACTCTTTTCCAGCTGCTTAACATCAACAATGTCACTGCTTTCATTGTAAAAAAATACTTTTATTGAATTATAAATTGTGTTTAAAAGCGAAATCCAATCGCTATCAGAAATATTTAAATGTTTAATAGAATCTACAGAAAAAACATAGGATTTTGGAATTAAACCTAGTCTAGAAATTTGGAATAAATCCAAAACATCATCTTTATTGTCTAATGTATCAAATTCTGGATCTATGATACTTAAAAAGTTATTTGTATTATGTGTAAATCTTCGAGATAAATATGAGTTTAAAAAATCAGAGAATATAACAGTATGGTGATTATATACATTCATATATAATCCATCTCGTGCATCAATCATATTTTGAAGTGACGGGACAGCTTTACTTGTAAATACCAATGAATAATCGTCTTCGTTTAGATGCATATTTTTAAAAAGTCTTTGAGTGTCAATTTTTGGAGTTCCAATTCCAGTATAAAATGAATCTCTCATTATGTAATCAAGTTTATCCATATCAAAAATTTTTGAATTCAATAGGTTTATTATTAAATTCTTTACCTTAATATCATTATTGTTACATGCTCCGCAATCAATATCGGTATTAATATACTCTATACCAAGAATGCTTCTAATAATTAACTCAAAATCGCACTTCAACTCATCTCCGTTTTCTGTTTTTTCCAAATTTTCCAAAATATCACGATAGTTTTCAAGTATTAATATACAAGAGATTTGTTCATGAATAGCACCAATTTTTCTTCCGTTTTCAACATCTTGATATATTCTTGAATCCTTATTGATTTCGGTATGATCTTTAATTTTTTCTAATAATTCCTTTCTAACAATTTCAGAATCAAATTCAACCTCTCCAAGATGAGAAAAAGGACAATGCCCAACATCATGTAACAACGCAGCAACGCAAGCATTAAAAGATAAGTTTTGATTTATTATTTCTTTTGATTTCATTTTGTTACCGTTAGCAAATGTACCATTTTTATTAATGCTCTTTATAGCACGTCTCATCAGTTCTAATACACCTAATGAATGTTCGAATCTTGTATGTCTTGCTCCAGGATATACTTGCTGACATGTCAATTGTCGTACATCCTTTAATCTTTGGAATTCAATGGTATCTATTATTAATAAATCAAATTCACTTAAATTAATATATTCATGAACTAAATCTCGGATTATTTTTGTTGTTTTAAAGTAATTCATTATAAGCCTCCTATATTTTGGCAAATTATACATAAATAATATAACATTAACTAACATTTACTTTTTTCGTATATAATCTAATACATCCTTATTCTTTTTTACAATATTTTTACTAGAATACATTTTATCTAAAGTTCTCCAATAATATTTTTTTCCTCTATATTGAAATTTGCGTTTATTTTTAAATTCAACTGGATAATTAAGTACTTGAAAATAATGAAAATTATATTTTTTTCTGACTTTGTCACCAACAGAATATTTTTCGCTTATTTCATTTCCTATATATTCAATATCAATTTTTCCTTCTATCTTTAAATCTCGTCGTAGGTTTTCTGTTATATGTTTTATTTCTTGCTGTTCATTAAAAATTCCATCCGAACAGCGATAATTAGGAAATAGCAAGCAACTCCACCTCCTACTTTTAAACAACAGGTATTCACCACTTTCGCTACTGTTCATAATTAAAACTATGTTAAATGGATGCTCTGCATCAGGATCAATATTTGATATTTCGCTATATAAATTTTCAACCGAATAAAAATTAACTATGCTATTTATAAACATATAAACACCATACCCAAAAATCCCCACAGCAATAATCCAGACAAAAATTTTAAAATATAATTTATTAACGTGTTCTAAAGAGCTAAAATCAGAAAGTTTTAATGTTATTGCAAGTGAAATTCCAGATATAATCTCACCGGTCCCACTGTATTTGGGTCTCTCAATCACTTTTCTCTTTTTTTCTAACAGTAATTTCAACTTATCTTCATCAATATTCAACATATCTTACCTCTGTTACAACCACAATACCGTTTATATTTGTAATTATTGTTAACTCTTTCATTATAAGATTCAATTTCTTTTTGTACAAATACTTGACTTATTTCTGCTATTTCTCTTGGTGGAATTTTTTCAATACAAACAGCATTTTCATAATTAGGATATATTTCTTTTAAGAAATTTTTGTCGCATTTTATCATAATAGTATGATACTTTCTAGAACAAACCTCCCCACCAGCCGAATCAAAAAAATATCCTTCCGCCCGTATTAGTCCATCATAATTTGTTTCTAAAAAGCCTATTTTTCCTAAACCATTTTTATGTTCAGCTGTATGATTGGTTATATAATAAAAGCCATCATGATAGTCTCTTTCTATAAATTTATGGGCACTGAACCCCACTCCGTTTTTGAAATCTTTAGTAAAATTAAATCCCTTCATTTTATAATTGCGAATTTTGGAATCATAATTAAAATCTATTATAGATATTGGCCTTTGAGTAAGTTCTGGAATTATTTGCAACCAGCGACCTTCGTATTTTTTGAAAGGTCGAAAAAATTTAATTTTAGGTAATATATTGTGCAAAATAATAATGCTAAAAATCGTAATTATTGAACTCGCCACGGGCTTCAAAAACGAATAATATGAATTATTATTTTCATTTTCTTTCATAATAAGACATATTACAATTACATTAAGAATAGCTGGAATAAAAGTTGAACAAATACTTGAAATTAACTCGTTAATTGGAATAATAATTTTTCGCGTATTTAGGCTTTTCATAAATTTATCACCCTTTTGACTATATTTTAAGTTTAAAATATATTACAATTATTTAAGTATATCAAGACAAAACACAGAATTATCGAAAAATCATACAAATAAAAATGATTTTGTTGCAAATTGTCACAAAATAATAAAAAACTCCCCTCTGCAAAGATTAATTTACGATTGAGTAAACTAACCAAAGCAGAGGGGAGTTTTTGTTTTGTGGTCTGAATTTAAGGCTATTACGGTTTAAATATTATGATGTTATCATCTTAATTTCAGGCTGTTATTTATTTTAAATTAGATAATTTATACAAGGTGCATACAAAACGGATTCAGAATGTATACAAGATTTTTCCAAAGTGGATACAAAATGAATAAATAATTTTTTTGCAATCAATTGCAAAGCGGTTATTCCGTTTCACTCGGAGCGAAGCCTGTTAAAGGATTGTGATGTATCTTCTGCTGTATCCTGCATTAAGCATTCATCATTATTGATGGTTGTTGATGTGTTAAATGCTTTATTAAATTCGGCTAAAGCACTTTCAATTAACATTCGCAGTTCAAGGTCAGTAATTGTTATGCCTTTTTCGCTTAACATTTCTGCAGAGCTTTCAAGCGCCTTATTCAGCTTGTCCTCGCCGTGTAAATCCTTGTAAATCTGCTCAACCGCCTGCACAGTTGTACGCACAATGCTTTTCTTCGTTTTATCGTTTACATATTCGGTGTAAAGCTTCTTTGCCGTTAACCCCAAATATCCTGCAATAGCGGTCAATACCGTGTAAAGTATCTGACTGCCGTAATCCGTTACAAAGTTTCGTATAATTTCCATAGCTTTTTACCTCATTTCTTAAATCCGTATTTTACGAGCATTGCGAGAGTGAGCGGTCCGATATTGCCGTCGGGTTCGAGTTTGGTGCGGCGCTGAAATTCTTTGATTGATTTGTAAAGATTATCGCCGAAGTAATTGCCGAGAGCTTTTTCGTTTGTATATGACGGGAATGTTTTCCGCATAAAGCTTGCGATTTTGCCGATATTTGCGTGGGTGTCGCCCTTCTTGAAATATCCTCTTGCGGGCAAAAAGCTGTCGGCCTTTGATGTTGTCGCTGTTGTTTGTGTGGTATTCTCCTTTACATTTGATTTTTCTGTGTATGTAATACCGAGAGTTTTAAGTATGCCCTTTGCGATTGCAATACCCATTGTTTTGCGTTCGGCATCAGTATCTGCAATTGCAATATCTGTCTTGTTGTCAATAAAGGCACACTCTACAAGTACTGACGGGCAGGTAATCTGACGGATAAAGCCGAAGTAATCAGCACCGCTTGACATTGTTTTTGTCTTTAGTCCCCTGCTGTTTTGTCCGATTGTTTTAAGTTCGTCAAGGATATTCTGTGCGAGTGCCTCATCGTTTGTATTGTTCTTTGCGTGATAGACTTCTGCACCGTCACCGCCGCCGGCATTAAAGTGTATATCAACAGCCAAATCGGGCTTGTATGCGTTACACTCTTTAATACGAGCTGACAAATCTTTACTGATGTCGCTTTCACGGCTGATTTTAACATCTACACCGTTGTTTTTAAGAGCTTCGGCACAGGCTTTAGCCACATCAAGAGCCAAGTCCTTTTCTTTCATTCCGTTTGCCACTGCTCCGGGGTCGCTTCCGCCGTGTCCTACACCTACATAAACTTTTTTCATAATAATTTCTCCTACTTATGATATTCTTCAAGGTCATCAATTCTGTGATTTGCGACCCGTATTTCCTTATCGTGTACTGCTTCGTTTTGCTCTAATTTGTATACTCTGTCAATAACTTGATTATGCTTATCAACCTTTTTTTCGAGCTGTGTAAGCTTGTAATCAAAGAGTGCGATTGTTTTACTGTGCTGTGCCTTGGAATTAAGCACGCATACAATAAGGGACACTCCGCCGCCGAGTAAAGCGGCCACGATTGTAGCGATTGCGTCAGACATTTTCATCACCACCCTCGACCTTTTTAATTTCAATAAGCGTCTCAAGCTCTGCAAGGTCATCTTCATTGAGTACGCCCTTTTCCAGCCACCCTGCCGCATTGAGCCTTATCTGATAATCTTCCATTTTGCCAACGGCAGATTCAAGTCCTTTTTTGACAAAATCACGCAAGTTAAACATTACACATTACCTCCTAATGATATAATCGCATTAACAAGACTTTCTACAACTTTGTTAATATCCTTGTTGTAGTTACAAGTTATTACCGTATTATCCTTATCAGCAAACAGCGTCATACTTGGATAAAGAGATTTCACACCTTCAACGGTTCCGTCAGCTGACGGTGTATATTCGATAAATTCCTTGTATTCTTCATAATCAGTGCCGACCGAGCCGATTTCAATTTGAGCATTTGCGGGCGGTGTTATACTGCCGTACTGCACGATTATGAGATAGAGCTCATTATCAGACATATTCAAATAAAAACTGCCTTTTTTCATACCCTTGTAAGCTACAAAATTGTAGTTTGCATCATAGCTGTAAGGGAAATAGCTTGCACCGTCGGTAAATGAAAAATGATAAGTTAAATGAGGTTTAACAGGTATGTAATTTACGGTTCTGACGCTTGTTGAATTCGTAGTTTTTTCACCTGTTGATGAATTTATTGCTCCCAGCTCCCACTGACCGTCAAACAAATTCTTATCGCATATTTTAAGCTTGACTGCTGACGGATTAACATACGGTGTATATTCCGTGGCAACAGTGCCGACTTCAAGCTGTGGCTTAATTGTGTCATTTACTGTAGTGCCTGCTGTGATACGGATATTAAATCGGCAATGCAGATTCTCGATAAGTGTAACCAGCACTCCGTTACCTGTATCTGTGACGGAAACAGAATCATCTTCCGTAACTTTCCCCTGCAAATATACCGATTTCGACAATCCGCCGCTCAATGTATATGTACCGGCAGGCAACAGAAAAGCTGTTTGCTGATTGATCGGAGCATAGATTATATCCTCTTCAGCAGTTCCGCTGACTGTAACAGTACCGTCACCGTTATCAGTAAATGTCACTCCGCTGATTGTGGCTGTTTTTGTTGCGTAAGGGTAAGGAATTAAATTCTTGCTGTGTACTTGCACATTAACCGTATGCTCCACAGGTGACATATCGTCAATAACCAAGGCTGTTCCCTCTACTGTACCTTTTAGTGCGTTGGAAACTCTATTTTTGGCATCTGAAACAACATCATTTACTATAGATACAGTTTCTTCAGCAAATGCAATCGCACTGTCGCACTTGCTCTTGCAGTCAGCAATATCGGCAAGCAAGTTAATCAATATATCTTGGTTTTCATCATCGGATATTATATCTTCAGGATTTGCCGCCGCTTCGACCTCAATGGTAAATGATGTAGATGTAAGTTTTTTCGACTCGGAATCAATAATTGAAATGTCACAGCGGACAAAATCATCGAGTTCAAGCATCCAAGATGTTAAAGGCACTGTAACTGTGCCGTCTTCATTTACTGTACCGACAAAAGATTTAGCTGTTTTATCAGCTCGTTCAGCATTGATTACAACGCTCGAAGTGCTTTCAATAAAGATAGGTTGTCCCTCGTTCGCAAAAGCGACTTGTAAAAATCTCGAATTGGTGTCATTCTGCTTTGCAACAATCGCTTGAAACAGATTTCTTTTTGCCACATCAACTGTGATTTGTTTAATAATTTGTGCCATTATTTTACCTCCTATGATAAAGTAATAGTTTTCCAAGAACTCCACGAAGAGCCTTGATTATCGAAATATCGTATGTAAATGCCACTGCAATCGAAAGCGGTATATCTTTGCAACACAAAACCATACGGATTACACATAACTTCCAAATATCCTGCTTTTGCAACAGGATAACCTATGCTTACACTTGCATTAGCATTGAGATGTTGCGTGTATATACCATTATTGGCTATATCGTCTAAAGTTTCGGTGTTTCCCAATTCTGCAACAAATCCCATTACTCTATATCCATTCATCAGAATACTCCCCTCACGCACATCAAGAGCGTCTTGCGGGTCCGGCGTATTTATACCAACCTTTTTAGATCTTAAAGCGACAAGAGGTCTTCCCTTATTGAGCGTGAGTGTTATTGTATCTGATGATAATTTATCAGATACTCTGATTTGTATACTGTAAGAATAATCCGGGTCGAACTCAACTGCTCCATTAGGTGCAGACAACTCCAATGTCACAAAATCAAAAGTGGAATTTGTATGAGAAATTGTTAAATCAAGCGGTCGAGAATAGTTTTCTCCGTTTTTTGCATATCTGAACTTTCCGGACACAAGTGTGTTTTTCTCTGAATCGCCTATGGTAATCGGTGAAATCTTTCCCGAAAAGCTCAACTGTACTGTTGCTTCGACTTCATTTTTGCGTCGAATGGAATAATTGTCTATTGATATATCGGAGTAATCAATAACCGTTATGTTTTCAGATATAGCAGTCGAATATCCTCTGCTATCAATCACTTCTACTGTTAAAGCTACCGTCCCAGCAATGCTTATCGCACCATAATCAATGGTAGGATTATCGGCAAAGGTTTTATTTTCTGAACCGATTGTTACCTTATATGACGCAATTGCCGAACAGTTTTTCGCTATCACAGTGCCAATATTGATTTGCAATGCAGAGTGACCTTTAATATATATTTGATTATTTTCCGTAATAGCCAGCGTACTGCTGTTGCTATCCTTATGAGTAAATCCCGAAAAATACGGAGCTGATGTATCGGCGGTTGTCTGTATAGTTGCCGTTTTACTAACCGTACTGCCGATTTGAGTACTGCCGCTGTATGTAGTTAAATAAAAGGTAGCCGTAAAAGATTTTTTGTTTGCCATATGCGTCAGAATGGCATTTCTCTGTGCGGTTTGCAGAGTAAAGGTTTTATTATTTGTGCCTATACTGCAAGTTAAACCTGTAATTGTCAGAACTGTTGTACTGCCGTCTTTTATAACAAGCGTATGAGTGTAGTCTGCATATACAGTCAAATTCATTGTGAGTACAGGTCTTGCCAAATCCACTGTTAAAGTGCTTACAGAGTTAAGAAGAGTATTACCCAATGTCTTTATAGTTTTTGCAGAAGATGTTCCCCAAACTTGATTGTATTGCCGTCTTGCTCGCACATTAATAGAATAACTTGTATTCGGCGAAAGCCCTGTTACGGTCATTATTGCTGTTGTACCTGCGGTAGTAGAAAGGCTTTTCCAAGTAGAGCCATTGTCCAAGCTGTACTCGAACTTATCAGCTTTTGCACTTGATGTGGCTGTAATGATTACAGAGTTTGCTGTTACATTCGAGGTAGCCACTGATACTGTCGGAGCAGAGCGGTCAATGTTAGTTAAAGTCATTGTACCGCCGTGTTCCGTTACGGTTGATGTATAAATAGCGGTAGAAAAACCGACCGATACGCTCTTCTTGCCGTCACTGTCGTGAGCGACAGGTATTGTACCGCCAACACTACCTTTAGTTACAGGGAACTTGTGAGAGCTGTAGGACATTCTGTCCTGTTGATAAACTACTGTATCACCGATTTTTACAATTGTAGGACCGACCGAATAATACTCCACCGAACCGCAGAGCGATTCTAATTTCCAAGTGAGCGTAGATGTATTGGCTATAACATTTACTGTTTCAGTAACTGTCAATTGCAAATATCTGCCGTCATAGGTCTTGCTTTTAAAAGTTGCCATACTCTCACCTCTAATCGTCTATATATACTATATTTGTTCCCAAAAGTATTCCGTCAACAATGTGCGGAAGCATTCGTATTTTGCCGCACTCGGCTTGTTCTTTGATTTTAACTTTAGTAAAAACACTCTCATCGCCGTTTACTGTCAAGATTTGCATTGCACCATACCACACCGAGAAAACACCAGGTGTAATCTGCGATGAATACTTTGTAGAGGAGTCGGCTACTTCAATTCCGTATGCATTAACTTTTTTTGCAATAACATTACCGTCTTTTGAGAAGCCCGATTCCCAAACAGGATTTCCGCTGTTCCAACCGCTATTGGTATAAGCAAAACCGCCTGCGTTCTGCGTATAGATAGTATTGCTCGCTTCAAGCGTTGGTGCATCGTGCATATAGTATTTTTTAGAGCCGTCTTTCTGTGGTATAACCGTAGAATAAACACCGAGCGAATTGGTGATAAGCTCGTTAAAGGCTAAAAGTGACTGCACGCTGCTGTTGAGAGTATCGTTAAGAGCCTTTTTAATCGTATTTATTATCAAGGACTCTCGTTTTGTCAACGGATTTGCCGTTGCATAACCGTTATTTGTTTCTGTTTCGCCCTGTCCTTGAACAGCAGTACCGCCGTTTAAGGTGAAAGTAACATTTGTGACAATTGTATTGTGCGATATGCCGTCTTTATCCACATATTCAACCATATCCATAGGAAACAGATACGGCATAGGCTTTATGGTGCATTCATACGGGCGATATGTAAAACCGCCGACCTCATTGTATATCGCTTCGCAAACCGCTTGAAAATCGTGCTGAATAAGGCTGTTGCCCTCGATACGAAAAGCGTAGGCATCATCGCCTATCAGATAAATATTTGACTCTTCATCGACAACTTGCACACCGCTTATAACGATGTCATTTTCAAGCATATCAGAAGAATACCGTTCAGACGGCGTTATTTTAGCTGTAGAGGGCTTGTACCACGCAAGGCATAGTTTACCCTCCCAATCAATAAAAGCACAGGTAGCGGTCAATTCTGCCACCCAACTGACGATTTGACGGTATGTTGTTTCGTCTGTCGGAGCTTCATTAATTATATAATCACTGTTGGGTCTGTCGCTAATGTTTGTGCCGGGTTGCACATTACAGATGTCACAAACTTGTGACAGTATATTTTTTACTGAAATCGGGAAAGTAAATAATCCCCAATCAACAGGTTTATCAAACAATACCATTCTATCGAGTGCGGAAATCGATATGCTCGATAATGCTCTTGTCGGCTCGTCAACTGTAAAGTAACCGAGAGGAACATACTGTGTTGTTGTATTTTCCCACCTGCGAGCATCGTATTTTGTAATACCGATACGCACAAAAAGTTCTGCTCCCTCAAATTTAACACCACTGAACTGCCCTTCACGATTATCAAGAATTAAGGCTAATTCAGCAGCACAAGCCGAGCCGAGTTCGATTTTAGAACCCGATACAGAATATCTATCGACAGTCAAACCGCCGCTAATTATATCCTTTTCGGTAAGCGTGAAAGTACTGTCAGCACCGTAAAAAATAACCTCGGCTGTCTGTCTGTAATTTTCGTTAAAAAGTTCGAGAGCTCCATTGGTTATTGGATAAGCCATACTATGCACCCGACCTTTCTACGATGTTAAACGATAAATTTGACCATAGTCCTTTAGTGGCGTTATACATAGGAGCGGACCTGTTACCCACATAAAATTCAGAAGTAATATATTTCCCTTGTTTTGCATCTAAATAGCAGACCTTGATATATTCCGGGTCAAAGGCTTTAAGGAGTGCTGAAACTTCTTCTGTAGAGATATTCTGCCAAGATAATTCCAAACCTACGACTTGACCAATACGTTTTTTGTGCATTAGCGTATCTTCGGTTCTGCCTGCATCGGAAGCGGAAACATCTTCTAATTTGTAGAGATATGAAGAGGGACATTTGACAGACTTACCGTCAACTGAGCGTATAGGGTTGTAGTCATTGCTCATAATATCCCTCCTTAATACCCAACAGGAACAATTGTCTTTCCGTCTCTGCGGTTTTTCTTCTGAATACCGCCTATAATGTCGTTAGTGCCGACAACAGCATTTACAACCGTATCCTTTTCAAGCAGTTTTCTTAAAAGATTGTTTTGCTCACGAAGCAAAGCGTTCTGTTCTTGATTACCTGCATATACGCCGTCGCTAATACCGTCTATGATTTGTTCATTGTTTACTACGGCAGATTTGGTTCCTATCGTACCTACCATTTCGGGACCTGCTTCCCGTGCAATAAACATCTGTCCTGTTGCAGGAAAACCACCTGTGGCAAGAAGAGGAATTTGTGGTACATTGATAGTTTTCAAGCCCTCAAAAGGTTTCAGTCCAACAATTTCTATACCTTTTATCCAATTCAATGCAGTGTTAATTCCGTTGAATGGAATTGCAATGACTTTATTTAATCCATTTATAATTCCATTCACAACAAATTTAAATGCCGAAACTATTCCATCTTTAATATCAACGAATATTTCTCCGGTGATAGAAAACACCTTAACAACACCTTGCCATGCTTTTGAGAAAATATTACTAAAAAATAATGCAACCTCACTAAACACTAACTTTACGCCCTCCCAAGCGATTTTCGCCTTTTCAACGAAACCATTCCACAATCCTGTAAAAGATTCTCCGACAGGTTGAATAATTTTTTCGTTAATCCAATTACCAATTGTCGAGAATACAGACTTTATTCCATCCCAAGCGGTAATCGCAGTTTCCTTTATTCCGTTCCATAATCCTGTGAAGAAATTAGCAACAGGAGTAATGATGTGTTCTTTAAACCATTCGGAGACGATACTCCAAACTGCCTTGATTATTTCCCAACAACCACTTGCAATAACACCTATATTGTAGAAAATATCGGAGATTGTTTGGCAAATACTGCCGAAAAGTTGAGAAAACCACTCGATGGCAGGAGTGAAAAATTCCGTTATAGCATTCCAACAGTTTGAAGCAGCCGAAGAAATATCATCCCACAAGCCAGAGAAGAACTCTGCGATAGGTTGTATGACATTCTCGTTAAACCAATCAGCACATACATTCCATACATCGACTATACCTTGCCACAGGTTCACAAAAAATTGCCCAATGTTTGCTAATGCAGTACTGCACCAAGAACAAATTGTCTCCCAATTTTGAACCACAGCAATTACTAAATCCGTAATCAATCCAACTGCCAAACCTATTAAAGCACCGATTCCTGCACCTATCGGACCACCACAAAGACCAATAATTGCACCAATCCCCGCTCCAGCGGCAGTAGCACCTGCACCTATCAATGCACTATTTAACCAATCTAAACCATTTACAATGGCATCATAAATACCGACACCGAAAGCAGGAATACCTGCGATAATACCTCCGATAGCACCACCGAGTATTGCGTCACCCAAAAATTGTCCTATCAAAGCTCCTCCCACGGTTATTATGCTTCCGCCGCCTATTATCTCAGCGAAATTGATTTTGTTAAGTCCCTCTTGTATTGTATGAACTATTCCGTCAAACTCCATTACTATACCTGTTACGGCTAATGTAATTCCAGCGGTCAGTCCAGCCTTTTTACCAATCAATGAGAGAGTTTCTTTCAAAGTTTCGGCTTTCATATTGGCAGTCAGCAAACTCGTAATAAAAGAGCCAAGTTTCCAAGCGCCAATCCCTGCACCAATAAGCTCAACAATGCGGAAAATATCACTAAGTTTTTCTTTGAAAGGTTCAAGGTTGGGCATTTTGATATTAGACAAGAAATCATAATCATATTGGCTCAAATCTAAGCCAAAATCGGAAGCATAACCGCCACCGAGAGAAGCTGTCGCAGATGAAGATAAATTATCTGTCATAATATTTAACTCATCAATACCCAAAAGAGATTTTTTAAGCTCTTTAGCATTGTTAACAGCTTCACCCAAGCTGTCAGCCGCGTCATCAAAGGAACCTGTGTCTATACTTACGCCCGAATAATCGATTTCCGGCAGCTTATAGCCGAGAGCGTTTGCAAGAGATTGAGCCACCTCTTTGACAATTTGAACAAGAGCTTGAAAATATGGGATAACTTCAGTGGCAACAACACTGACAACTTGACCCATTGCTCGTTTTGCCTGTGTCCATTGAGCGTTTAATATTCTTAAGGCGTTTGACGGAGTTATGATAGTTCTTGCCAAATCCCCCTGCGCATTAGTTGTCTGCTCCATTATTGTTATGTAGCGAAGAGTTGCTTTTTGTGCTTCTGTCATCTTCGAGGTGGATAATTCAATTCCGTGAGCAAGAGCGGTTTCTTTTAACTGTGCCACCGAGATGTTGACACCCCACAATTTTAGACCTTTAATTTGCCCCGACATACCGCTTTGTAACTTTTGAAAGGCAGTTTCAACATCTGTATTCCAAAGAGAAGATAAGTCATATGCCAATTGAGTAAGATTTTGGCTCATCTTTTCAGAAGTGTCAGAAGCAATACCGTAACCGTCTGCTAATTGGTAAAACGCACCTTGATAGTTCAACCACTCTTTAAGGTCAATGCCCATAACTGATTCAATGCTCTTTGCATATTCCATAGCCGATTCTGCACAATCGCTCATAGCAACATCAAAAAGATTTAATACTTCGACATAATCATTTGATTCTTTAAACAAACTGCCGAGTGTGTCGGAAACATTATGAAAAGCACTTGTAGCCTTTCGCACCTTTGAGGTAACTGATGAAAAGCTTGCTGTTAATTTTTCAGTTCCGCTTGAACCTGAATTAGTAATTCCTTTAAATTTTGAAAGAGTTTTCTGCAAACTTGTTAATCCCGATTCAGCTGAGCTTGTATCAGAGTCCACCTTGATAACTAAAGTTTCAAGAACTGTATCAGCCATCGTTTTCTACCTCCTTCCGTTGTGCCATCAAAGCATTGAATTTGATTGCAAAAGCGTTTGTTTTCGCTTTTATCTGTTCATATTTAGCCTTTTCTTTCTCCACATGCCTACGCTCGATTTCTTCCTTTGTAATTGCATAAGGCTGAGTAGAATACTCTATAGGCTTTGTACCTTTTTTTGCAAAAGCTCTAAGAACAGGAGATACATCACAAAGCGCTTCATAGATATACATACCTTGTAACCACATTCGCTCGTTATCTCTATCTCGCTGCAACTTAAACGATTCACGATAATATTTAACTAAACAACAATCCTCATTCCAATACTGCTCATAGGTCATACCGATTGACAGATAGAATGGTAAGTGAGAATAAAATTGCTCTGTATAAGAAATGAAGGGAACGGAATCTTTATCTGATTCGTTCCCTTCGCAGGAAAACGAATCACTTACCAATCCGCTTCCCAATTCAAGTTTCCCTCTGAATCTTCTGGGTCATTCATCATAGCGAGGATAGGTTCATTATACATTTCAGCCAGCTTATTCAGAAGTTCCTCTTTATTTTTCATTTTATCAAAAATATCCTCAATGATATTAGGTTTAAGTAACTTGTGATGAGCGTGGAAAGCTCCTGCAAACAACATAGGAAGAGTAGTTACAGGCTTATCTTGAATGTCCATAATCTTAAAACCTCTCTTTTCCAAAATCTCAATGGATTTGCGAGTAAACTCCAAGGTGTACTCAGTACCCTCAAATTTGATTGTAATTGTTTTTGCCATAATATATTCCTCCTGTTTTATTATTCAGCAACAGTAATGGGAGTAGATGGTGCAACCGAAACAGTCATACCGATAACCTCATTAGTACCGCCGCCTACCACGAATACGGATACATAACCCTTAAAATTAAACTTGCCGTCATCACCTGTAGGAGTGAGAGTACCGTTAGTTTCCTCACCGCCGAACCAAACAGCGAGTTCAAGCTCCTGTCCGTCAAGTGCTTTGATTTTTGCATAATCTTCTTTAGTGTAATTTGCATTAAATTCGAGTGCGTCAAGAGATTGAATGCCGGGAATATAAGTCTGCATCTTATCAGACAATGTAGTTGTCTCCAACATTTCGGGAGAACCGCCAAGATCTGGGAAGTCCTTAATGTCAACGAGCTTCCCGTAAGTTTCTGCATCCTTTTTCATAAGGAATACTTTGTAAGTAGAAATAGCCATAATTTTTTACCTCCTGTAAATAGTTCCATTTTTTGAAGCAACAGCTGAATACCGAGCAAAGAGTCGATATTTTGTTGCGTCATCCAACGATATTGGGTTTTTAGTTATTCGGGTAAATCCTATACCCGTGAAATAATCATCAATTACCGCAAGAATTTCCTTGCATTCTGCCTTTTTACCGTTCCTTTTATTGGAATAGACATTGACATCATAAACAAGTTCAGCGTGATTTTCGTTGCTTCCGCTATCTTGTGTTTGAATACGAGTAATATTATCGCTCTCTTCAATACAAGCACATGGAAACTCCGAAAGTGCTAAAACAGTTTCGCCGTAAACGGTAAAATCCGCACCGTACTCATTGCGAAGTTTGGTCGCTATATTAGTGAAAATTTCTGTTTCAATATCAACCATTATCCGAAAACCTCCTTTGCAATAGCGTATATATCCGCTTTCATATCTTTAGCGGCGTGATACATTGCTTTCGCAGGTGGATTTCCGTAAGTGCGATATACACCATCGCGAAGCGGTTGACCTGCATTGCCTTGTTCACCGATATAAATCCAACCTTTTTCATTAGCACCCTTACCCGAACCGTAAGTTCCGTGAGAAAACCCAAACTCCGAAGACTGCGGGTGTTCTGGGTTAAGAGTACCCGTACCAAACTCAATAAATAACACTGCTTTACCTGTTGCAACTACTTTGTAGCCTGTCGATGTTGCTTCAACACTAATCTCAACATCATTCGTACCTGCATACATAGCGTTTTTGAACTCTACCCTCGCCTGATATGCTCCGAGTGTAGATAATCGCTCCAGGAAAAGCTTTACCCTCCTCGAAAGAGCTTTTCGGTATGACTCTAACTGTGAAGTGACCTTATCAAGATTTACAACTGTAAAATTCACGATACTTCCACCTTACTGATTGCAATAGAAATGCTATTCAGTGATTTAGCAATCTTCTTTACGATATAATCAAAGAGCAGATTTCCGTCATCATCAGTAATAGGCTTCTTGTCGATAAAAAACACAGAGTTTTCGTCAATAGGGCAATTCATATCGTCAATCACAATCATCTTGTCATATTTTAAGTCCTTGCCGAACTGCTCCACCTGTGAAATGCCGTTTGAGGGAGATATATTTGCTTTAATCAGCACAGGTTTTGAATAAGTAACTACTGCTTCACCATTTAAATTGCCGTACTCATCCTCACCTGGCTCACTTTTAACAAACAGTGCATAGTAAAATTCCATCTTATTTCTTTCTAAACATTTCATAGAAATTCACCTTCCTAAAACCGATGCGTGCGGTGTGATGTGTTTTAGCATTGAGTCCGGCACTGCTGCACTTTCATAAGAACGTGAAATACCGTTTTCACTATGGGCAGTTTCGCCCTCTGCACCACGCTTATTTAACAAATACAGAGCAATGTCAATTTGAGTTGAGTGATACTTTGCAGGTACATCTCGAATATCAGAACGGAACGGATAAGCCCGTCTTAATATTCGTTCACCTGCCAAATCAAGAAAGACAGACAACACACTTTCATCAATCTCACCCGACAATACTTTTAGTTTTTCGAGTTTATGCGATTCGGTCATATTGTCCGCCTCCTTTCATTACGCAATAGTAATTTTTACAACCTTAGTTGCATCGGTGAGAGCTGCAAGATAATATTTACGGGTGATGATAGTATTCAAACGAACATTAGCGTCCTCTGAAGAACGTGGCGGTTGCTCAACATCAGTACCCTTTTTGATAAAGAGAGTAACAGCGTCTTTAGTGCCGACATAGATAGCGCCTGCAACAGCATCTTTTTTCACATAAAGGTTCACACCTCCAACAGTACCAACATATCCGTTTCTTGCGAAAGCTTCAACATACTTCAAATCATCTTTGAGAGCCTTACGAATCTTTGCCATATCGTCATTGCAGACGAAAGCGAAAGTAGTAACACCTTCGATGTTTTCAATGTTAAGCTTAGCCTGTGCATCGACAAAAGCATCAAAGTTAGGGGTAGTAGCAGTAACTTCAAGAGTTGCCTTGACAAACTCTGCATAGATGTCGGCATTGACTGTATTGAACATATCAGTACCCATATGACGAGTACCGACAAGGACAAGGTTTGGGTCTGCCATAGCCTGCTCGTCATAATATTCAAACTTATTTTGAGCAAGCAAAATACGGTATTCTTCAGGTGTATATGAAACTTCAATACTCTTAGTATTACCTTCACCCATAGCAAGCTTTTCGGTACCGTCAGTTGCTCTGTAAACATTAATTTTTCTCACCATACCAGGAGTACCTTCAAGCGTACGGTCGATATTACAGAAGTTCTGCATATCGAGGTGAGAGTTAAATTGGTCTTCTACCTCATTTGAAAGATAGAAATTGTCATAAAATTTTTGTACCATTATTAATTACCTCCGTATAATTCTTTGTATTCTTCGGGATTTTTGATAGAGTAATCATATCGCTCTTGTGCAGAAAGCTTGCGGAATTTATCAAGGGTCATAACATCGCTGTTATCGTTACCGCCTGATTTTGGTTTAGGAGTTTTTCCGAGCAACTCTGCTTTAATAGATTTATCGTGTGTTTCAAGGAATTTTTTCTGATTGGCAAATACCTTGTCAGTTTCACCGTTAGCCATAGCCTCTGCTGTAGCGATGGCAAGTGCTTCATCATAACCCATAGCAAGAAACTTTGCTTTATGACTTGAAATAAGTTCCCTCTTGCCCATATCAGCCACTTGCTTACGAAGAGTATTAAGTTCTTCTTCAATAGCCTGCTTTTTTTGCTCCTCTTCAGATAACATAGCATTATGTTTTCGTTTAATCTCTGCAAGCTCAGAAGCCGTTTTATCAAACGTTTCTTTCTTCACATAACCCGAATAGTCCGGGGCAGATATTTCGTATGCTTCTAATGCGGCTAACTTTTGTTCAGCCGTCATATCGGCATAGCCTTCGATTTTACTAACATCAATTTTTGCCATAAAAATTACCTCCTACGTTTTTAAAGTGCTTCTCTGCACTAATTTTTGCGTTTGAGCCACTTCTCTGTGTGCTATATTCAAATGACATATTGCCATATATAACCGCATATCGCCAAAGGAAAAGGGACTATAAGCGTTCTCTAACGCTCATAGCCCCTGTTGGCTGTTTCCCTCTACCCAATTATAGAGGTCTTTGTTTTAACTTTTCGTTCGATTTCAACTACAACGAGTTTACCGTTTTCTTTTTTCAATTCAACTGAATTACCCTTTTTTAAAATACGGCTGATTGCTTCGATAACCTCAGCATTGATAATCGCTGTTGCCATTCCGTTCATATTATTCCTCCGCACCCTCATTTTCCTTTTGCTTTTCTTTTTCATACTCAACGCTCTGTGTGTAAGCAAGCTCTGGGTCGACGAAAAGTCCAGAATGCGCAAAAGCAAGGCGTGGGTGAATTTTATCGTTGTTAAGCATCGTGGTAAGAACCTGTGACTTAACTTGAATGTTCTCATAGTTGCGGCGAGTGAAACGAATATCAATTGCCGATTGTTTCAAATTCATATTGCGTAAAGTATTTACGAACTGAATTGCAATTTTAAGGAATTGCTTTTCAGACATTTTAAACATCGTTTCTGTGTCTTTTGCACGGGATTCAGCGTTGCTCCAACCGTCACGCATAATTACCGCCGACCCTGTATCGCTTGTAGAACTTCCGCCATTTCGATTTGGCATACCGCAAATAGTAAGAACTGTATCATACATATCGTCTACAAGTGTTTGTGTCTGTGTTTGGTTCAGTTCTTGAATGAGATAATACGCATCGCTCTCATTGGGAATTTTAAGACCGCCGTTTTCTTTAAGCGACTTAAATTTCTCGTTGTCAATATCTACGCCTTTAAGAATAAGCAGAGCTTGAATGAACTGTTCTACACCGTCTAAACGGTTTGAAGCCGTTTCGTTAATGGCGTCAAGCAGACCGATTACTATTTCAAAAGCACCGAGCCTTTCGGGATTTGCAGGATATTCTATAATCGGAACTACACCGAGGGAATGCGGTTCTTCCTTGACTACAACTCCGTTTTTAACCTCATAATACATATTGGCTGTATAAATACTGTGAAGCTCCGTATTATCTTCAAGCAAAACAGTTGTTACAGCCATTACAGGCTTATTGCCAAGACCGCTATGGTACACAACAAAGCTGTGCCTAGGGTCGAGAGTATAAATCTCAAATGGAGCCTCATCTTTCTCTTTCAGCTTATCGGGCAAAACCATTCTGTATGCCGTACCGCAGATAGTAAACCATTTTGCGAGTTCAGTATCTTTAGCCGCTTTATCTTCAGCAAATACATATTCGTTCAGTTTATTAAGACTTTCAGAAATATCATCTTTGCTTCGGCTTACATACTGAACAGGTTCGCCCATAAGATAACTGACCTTAAAAGAAACAATCTCATTCGCTCTGTTTACAACAATTCTGTTATTGATTTCCGGGCGAATTTCTTTGGTGCGGTTACGGATAGGCTGTTTGCCTTTATAGTAATCATAGAGATACTGAATTTCTCTGCGATTTTTACTGTGAACGCTGAGTGCTTTTTCAAGAACTCTTAAAAGGTTCTCTCCCGTAATCTCCGAACAGTCGGTATAAATAACCCTGCGACCGTAAAGAGTTTCGGTAATATTCACACTCATTTCAGCACCTCCTCATACTTTTTCTACACATTCCATTATAGAATATTCTTTGAATGCCGTCAACGCTTAAGATTATAACATTATACCTTTAAAACATTCGCTTAAAGACCTGTGCTTTAGTTGATGTACTGCGTACCATAGCTATTGCCATAGCAAGGCTGTCAGGCGCGTCATCGTTCTTATTTTTTGCGAACATCTTGTAGGAAAAGACATTCTGCATAAACAAGCTATATGCCTTACTCCGCTTTCCCGACTCTCTAAATATCATCGTTTCTCGAATGTTAGGAGCTTTATCGAAAATCCGTTGAAATTTAGCTTTATCCGATGGAGCGGCTTTGGTGGTAAGGTTGATTTTGCGATTGTGCTTTTTAAGCTCTTCTTCAACACCGTCTTTATACGCCTCTGTGGATTTATTGGCTTCAATCTGCATTGCTTGAACATCGTAATTGAGAACAGCACTCGCAAGAAGAGGTTGAGTAATTCTTTTATCGCCGTTATCGTACACAACATCGTGAACATAAATATCATCGCCATATTGAAAACAAATCGGAGCTGCCACAAAATCCCCGCCACCGAACGCAGGGTCAACCGCCATAAATACTCTGTCAGGTTCTCCTTCAGGAAGAATGCCGTTATAATATCGGAACTCATTAGAAGTGAACAACGCACCGTCACGCTCAATAGGTTCGCCCATATATTGAGCCATCCACGAAGCCATATCGTTATTTCGTTCAAATGAAGCCCGTCTTTGTCGGTAATACTCTGTACTGAAGCCTACGCCGTAATCATAATCGAATTGGCTTTCATCGTTTTCGTCAAGAGCAGAAAGATTGATTATCATATAACGGCGTTCCTTAAATCGTTCGTCATTCTCTAACAAATCCATTCTAAGTCCTGCAGGGTCCACCATAGACCAACGGGTACCGCACCACAAAATCTTTGCATTTTCTTTAGCACGAGGAAGCAGGTTATTATCGACCTTACTCCACGCAGACATAAGTCGGTCTTTATTCAGTGCTTCTTCAATACCTCCGATAAGGTCATCTGAAATCTCAAATCCATTGCAGTCACAAGCACCGTTAAGCGTTCCGTTCAAAGAACGGCAAGTAAGAGAAGGATAACGCTTTTTTCTATCGATGTTAATTGTTTCTTCCTGTGAATTTGTCTGCACAATTTTTGCATTTGGAAATACATCTTTCCACAGATAAGTAACGGGATCGTTAATTATTTCCAATACACCGTTGTAAAATGCTTTCGTAATCGTATCGGAATAAGCAGAATACAAGTTCGACATCTCACCGTTCCTGCCGATTATCCAAGTAACTAAAAGCATAAGAGTAGTTGTCTTGCCGATACGGGGCGGTAATGAGATAAACAGTTCGTCAAGCTCATCATCTGCGAGCATTTGCAAAGCGTCTACTACCCTCTTCAATATCTTTCGGCGAGGTTGGTAAAACCTTTCGTTAGGTTTTCTGTTTATCTCTAAGTATAAAAGATAGCTGTCGAAGAAATGCGGTGCATCAAACAGAAGAGTTTTCTTATACAGCTCAAAAAAGCTTGCTACATCATATTTCTGACGCATTGCCACTATTATTTTTTCACGCAATGCCTTATTTGTTTCGTGAGCCAATTTGAAGTTTTCGCCCTCAATATTACGGCATAGTGAAAACAAGTCATTGTATGCTGTAATATCACGAGGAGTCTTTTTTATTTCTAAAAATATTTTTTTAATCAGTTTTTCCATAGATACCTCAAAATAAAAACAGGGACTACCACGCACCTTTTAGATGCACAATAGTCCATGTTGACTGTTTACTTCTGCCCTGTTGCAGAAGCCTTATTGCATATTAACCATTATTTCGTTATAAAGCTCACTGCCTTTTGTAATGGTTCCTTCCCATAATCTGCCGTTATTATAAATAATTCGCGCAAGCTGTGAATTAGAAAACTGCGTGTAAGTATGTCCCACTGTTCTCTGTCTTCTTGGCATACCTCCTACTATTGCTCCTGCGTCACCAAACAATGCTCCGCCAAGTAGGAAACCTGCTAAAGAGCCCTTACTTTTAGTTTGAGAAATATGAACCTGTTCTGTGTCTCCACCCAAGTATAATACTCCCATAACATAAGGTAGACCTTCAGCACGAGATACTCCAAAATCAGCATCTGGAAATTGAGCAAACAAAGCTGTAAGGAAATAATCAAACACATCATCATTTGCACATTTTTTGAAGAAGCATCTCACTTTACAAAGTTCATCTCTGCGAGAGATATAAAACTCAACGGTCTGCGGTTGGGATAATGTTCGTTTTGTATTGATGTAATACACGCCTTGCACATATCCGTTATTTTCGTTACATTGTTTAACTTCGCCGCCGATTTGCAAAAATGCACTAATAATAGCACGGGTTGTTTCTTGCGTATTAAAAGGTGAAGCAAAACAATAAGTAGTGTCTCCGAGTATATTTGCCTTTTTAGACACTATCGGAAAAGCGTTTTTAATTCTAACTTTAATAATTTTCTCTTTATGAATAATTTTAGAAATACCCCAGCCAAGTAAACCGCATAAGCAAAACATTACTATGCCTATTGGAAACACAGCCATTAACGCAATCACTGACAAGAGTATTAACGGCACTTCGCATAAACATAAAACTATAATTGCACACAACAACCATGCTCGTTTTTTTATATCTTTTTCCATGATTAATCTTCCTCTTTTCACAAAATTTAATTATCTTATTCATTGTTCATTTGTCAGCCAAGAATGGCCGCAGTTCTGACAATGGCATATTAGTTATCTAATCATCGCATTGTTCGACTTTGCAATTTCTCAACACAATTACCCACGAACTATGGTAAACCTCTCCTATGACTGTAACCTTATCGCCTTTATTAAACATTTACTCTAAATCTTCTTCCACTATATCATTTACTCCACAATCGGCACACCACACATTCAATACATCACTGTCTATTGAGATAATACTTGCTCCGTATTCACCGTCAACAGTTCCTCGAAATGTACTTACACAACCTGTAAATATAACAATCTTTCCATCATATTTTTGTGCTTGTGAATAAGTATTAGAGTGAGTTGAGAACTCTGACACATCTCCGAATACAAAGTCGGCATTCCCTTGTTCAATTTGACTGATAAACCCGTTTTGATGTTCGATGTTTGGTTTAATTACTGGGAAATACATAATCACACAAAGAATTTCAATAAGAACGATTGCACCTATAAAGTCAATCATTTTCTAATACCAACTATCATAAAACGGCACGAAGTAGTGAATGGTTGAACTATTTATACGCATTATATCTCACCCTTTACGAGAATTGGTTCGTGTACGCCCTTTACCCAATTCATTTCCTTGCCGTACTTATACATACCTTCATAAAGAAGTCGATTGTTTAAAATACTGCTTATGCTTTTTGCTTGAAATTTAGTACCTTTGCGAGTTCTATAACCCTGTTCAGTAAGATTATCAGCAATAGTCATCATAGGAGTTCCTTTTGCGTGTTCTGCAAAAATATACTCGACAATTGGTCGTTCATCTTCATTGATGATAAGTCTGCCATCAACAACCTTATAACCGTAAGGACACCTACCGCCCGAATAGCCGCCGCATTGAGCCTTTATACTACGACCCTTGCTTGTGCGAAGAGCAATATTCTTGCGTTCCTGTTCAGCAACAAACTGCAACAATGCTCTATAGATATTTGCAAAGTCGCTTCCTTCTTGAAACTCCTCTTTGGTACTCAGCAAAGTAATGTTCTTCTTTTCGAGAGTATAGAGATAGTAGAAATACAACTTAGTATCACGAGCAAGCCTATCGTTCTTGAAAACAATCACGGCTTCAAAAGGAGGATTAGTAACATTATCTCCGTAGAGTATCTCATTAAGAGCAGGTCTGTCATCCTTTGCACCGCTTACCTCATCAATCTTCCAATCGACTATATTATATCCATTATTATTTGCATAGAGAAGAATTGCCTGTTTCTGAACATCAATACCGAACTTATCATCATCTGCCTGTTGTTCAGTTGATACTCGGATATATCCGATAGCATTTTTGAATATTTTCATAATGTGTTCCTCCTTTTCTTGAATTTATCATAGCACAAGTTTATTCAAACGTCAATAAGTTTATTCAAGTTTTGCCTTTTTATTTTTAAGAGTGGTAATAAGACCAACCCGTGCTATATATTACTGCACATATCCCCCACAGGTATCACACAATCGAAGCACATAATAAAACACCTAAAGTACAAATATAACACTCCATACTTCCATCAACGCAATGGTTTGAATTTAATTATGAATAAAGTATTACTTTACTTACAAGAGGTAAGGTAAAATACTATATCTCAGCTATAAAAACACCGCCACTGACAAAGCCAGAAGCGGTAATTTATTTAACTATGCAGTCAAATTTAGTCGGTTAAATCTTCATCTGCGATACTTTCAAGGTATCTTTGTTCAAGCTCTTCGTTGCTTGTTTGGTCGCCGAAAGGATTATTCGGAGTAAGTACAACTTCTTGCTTATCAGTATATCCGAAGTTATTCTTCATCAAGAATATACCCGACACAGGATTTATCTTGCCCGTTTGCATATATTCCTCAATCAAAACATTAAGCAAAGCGTACGCTCTTTTTATCGCGTCTCTGATGTCAAAATTTTTACCTTTGCCCTCTCCGTTTGCCCATCTCCACAAAGTCCGTCTGTCTATACCAAGCGACAACGCCATTGATGGGACATTCGGTCTCATATCGTTAGCAATGCACAGAGCAAAATATTCGTTCAAGCGATTATTGACCTGCTCAACATTTGATGTATCAATCTTTGGCATTTGCGAAATCTGCAAAGCGTGAGAAACAAATCTTGCGTTATCTCCCGGCTCTGTATGCACCTGCATCTGTTCAGATTTTTTGGGTCGTTTTTGTTTGACAATTTGTTCACCGAATTCGGTTAAATTTTTATCATCCATAAATATCTCTCCCTTATCCCCTTGGTCTGCCCTGCTTAATCCTTCTGGCTTTCTGTATAATCCTATCAATAACTATCAAGTCTTTACATTCAAGAAATTCGTCAATCAAGGCATTGAGCAGTGCTGAAACCGATACATTGTTATTATCACACAAACTCTTTAAAATTTCGGCATCGTCACTGTCTATCTTTGTATGTAGTACTCCATTCATCCGTATCACTCCTTGCATTTTTGATTTGGATTAAGAGGTCAAGACGCATATCTTCGTAGGCTTTTATTCGTTTTTCGAGTTGATAGCTCATGTCCATATTTCTCGCTTTTTTCAAAGCTTCTCTTGCTCTCGCTATTTGGTTGTCCAAAATTTTTAAATCCTCTTCAAACATACTTCTTGACCTCGGTTTTACTGTTCAATAGCTTCTTCATTTACTAAATAGCATCTCTTATCGCCACCCTGTATTAGATACAGCATTCTATCTTCATTTCCTCCGTGCGGTGCGACTGAAACTATTTTGAAGAGACGACCGCTTAAATTTCCTGTTGCACTGAAACCGCAACCATATGTAAAATACACTGCATATTCGACTGCGTTTTTAGTTACCCAACTGTCATAAAACGAATAACTTTCTCCGTCATCAATGACATTTACCATATCTCCGATTTTAAACTTGTTAGCACACAGCAATCCGGGATTGTCGTAAATGTTGCCAACAACCTCTATTTCATATTTGTCGTTAATATAATCGCTAATAAATGTCTCGTTACCTCCGCCAATATCAACTGCGGTAAAACAAGCTTTTACGGGACAAAACACAATTTTCATTAGCTGATTATTATTTAATAATTCTTTGTGACGGCGTGCCACAATATCTCCCTCAAAAATACCTTTGCCGTTTTTATCGGTGAAGCCTGTATATTGACCCACTGTTTTAGTTATTACATCTGCTCCGCTAATACGAAAAATTTTTTTATTTTTATCAAAGTAATCTTTAATAGTTGAGAGATCACCACAAAGCCAAGCGCCTTTTTCAAAATCTCTATTGTCATTTTTCAATTTCCCTCTGAATAATATTTCTCTCATATTTTATACCTCGCTTTTAATTTTATTTAACTGACCGTAATTGCAGTAATAATCGGGCATTTGGAATTGTTTGTAGTAATTGCACCAGCACCGTTTATCGTTCTGTCGTCTTGCCTTGTTGCAGTCCCGGCATCTGACAACTTCGACTAAATCTTTTTGGCAGGTAAGGTCGAAAACTTCAACTTCCGTTAAATCCTGTTGGCGTTCAAGCGGTGAAATCTCAATTTCAACGCATTCCCGATTGTCGAATATGGGTTTTAGTACAATCTCTTGTATGTGTTTAAGATTGTCATTTTCGATAACCCCGTTCGCAACTAAGCCGTCTAACAAGCCCTTGTAACGGAAGTTGTCTAAATCCTGCCGTAAGTTAGCGTAATGGGGTCTGAAAATGACTTTTAGGGGATATTTGCCCTCATATTCCTTTCCCCGTGTAACAAGCCTTACGATTTGCTTTTCGTCTTGCTTCAGGTTGTTCGCCTTGTATTTGTTGGTACGCTCAATGTTTATGTACTCGTTCCAATTAGGCGGCATATAGTTGATTTTAATATCCAAGCAATACGTATCAATCAGCTCCTTTCGATTGCTCGTGTCTGCGTTTATTTTTCTTTGTAGCCCAACCGCCTCTTCTGTTTTGTTTCGCTTGCTGCATTGCAAGCTCAATATCAAATGACACATCGTCAGAACTCTTTTGCTGATAATCAGCGACTGTCAGTTCATCTTCCCACCGCTTACCGTTTAACCAAGTGGCAGGATATGGAATAAACTGTCCGCCGTCTTTCTGCCATTCAGCAGATTTCTTCTGTTCTTCAAGAGCGGTAAGAATTATATTCAATAATTCGTCATCGGGCTTTAGCTTTTCAAACGCCTTTTCGGCGGCTTGCTTACCTTTTTTCTTTGGATATGCTCCCCAAAATGCGTAAAATGCGTGAGCATTTTGCGGAAGAGATAAGAGATTATTATTCTCTTTTATTTTATCTTTGTCTTTATCTTTATCTTTATTTACATTCGACGGTATACAATCGTTATCATTCGTATACGACGGTATACGGTCGTAGCGTTTGGAAATATTATCTTTATTACGCTGACAGCGATTGTTGTATTTTTCTATATCTCTGTCAACATCTTTTTTGATAAAGTCAAAGGCTGTTTTTAACATTCCACTTAATTGAGGCACTGTCTGATTTTCTCCGTATTCAAGCAACGCCCATATCAACTGTCCCCGCTCTGCGTCTGTAAAGTCGCTTAACGGCTCTTTTATGTCAAAATAAAGCATTATCCCTTTGGGCTTTGCCATATTTCCACCTCCTAAAACGGCAATCCGTCATAATCATCATCTGTAAAAGACTCGTCATCGGGCAGAACCGTAAAGCTTGCAGGTGCTTCGGACTTCGTATCATTTTTGCTGCCGCAGAAAGAAACATTTTCGGCAAGCACCTCAACGGCAGTGCGTTTATTGCCGTTTTTATCCTCATAATTGCGGGTCTGAATTGAGCCTTGAAGCGCTATCATTTGCCCTTTTGTAAAGTATCGTGTAACGAAATCTGCGGTAGTTCGCCACGCTGTGCAGTTAATAAAATCCGTCTGCTTTTCGTCACCTTGCTTCTGATAACGGCGATCAACCGCGACCGTAAACGAGGTGACAGATAATCCGCTTTGTGTTGTTCTGAGTTCGGGGTCAGCTGTAAGCCGCCCCATAATAATTACTGAATTTAACATTTCCAATCATCCTTTAAAATTTGTAGTTTTTCCGGTGTCATAGTTTCTATTCCGACTTCTTTACAGTCTTGAATAATGTTGTCTATAAGCCGTGACATTTGTTCTGTGTCGTAGGTAGATGAGCCGGCATAAAAAATAATATTTGTGCAGCCGTCAAGTTTGCTTGTTCCCGTATCTTCACAAAACCAACCAATGCCGTGACTTTCCCATAATCTGACAGCATTATCTTTTTGGCTTTCCAGCACAGGAGAGATATAGAAATTTCCGCCTGTATTTTTGATTTCCAAACGGTAAATGTCCTCTTTGGGTATTCTTAATTTTGCTGATAATTTGTCGCACAATACCCAAAAATATGAATTTGCGTCAAGCGATCGCTTGGGGCGGTATTCCTTTATAATAACCGTCAAATCTTTACCGTTATATTTCTCATACAAAGATTTTTCATCGCCTTGCAGGGCAAGCGAAAGTATTGCCTCACCCTGCATTGTATAAGTAATATCTGATATTTTTGCCTTTATCTCGGTCATTGCCGACCACCGTTTTCAATATCTTTTGCCCACTTTTCAATGTAGTTCTTAATTTTCCGTAAATCCTCTGTTGTTGTGCCATTGCAGTTCGTTGCAGTCAGAGCTGTTTTCTTTATGTAAGAGCCTTTTGTACCTGTGGATTGAGTTATTTTTGTGACTAATTCATTGATTTCTCTTGTGAGCCTATCTTTTTCAATGTCCTTTGGATTTTCTTTAGGTTCTTCCTTTGGCGGTGCAGAAGACGCTTTTTTGCTTGATTTGTTATCAGAATTTTCATTCGGCGAGACGTCAGCATCTTTTGTATCGTCAATAGCATATAAGCCATTTAAAGCGTATTTACGGGCATAAGACGATGTACTTCCTGTAAGCTGACTGCTGTCCATTCCTTTTTTGCTGTCTTCTTCACGTGCAAAAGCCGTCGCAGATATTTTTTCATCGCCGATTTGCAAGATTGCAGTAGCTTTTATGTAATAGCGATTGCCAATCAAAACTACTTCATCACTTAACAGATTTATTGCTTTATGCTTTGCTAAAATCGGTTTTAGGGCTTCTAAAATATCTTCGCAATTGCGAAAGTTATACTTACCGAATTGGTTAAATTGATTTTTCGGTGCTTTCAGTTCACTCTGAATAGCTGATAAGATTTCTGTTATCATTTTTTTCTTCCTTTCCGTAGCAACACCAACCGTTATTAGGCATTGTTGCTAAAAAGTATTTGCAAAAAACCGTACTGGTTTTATCGTGGGAATCCGTATGATTTGAGCAATTTTTACATATAGCCTTTGGATGCAAGTCTTTTAATTTCATATCGTACTCCTATCTAATTCTTACGCTGATGTTGCTCACAAGTTCAGCACCTGCAATTTCAGTGCCGTCTTTAAGTGCCTTTTTAATTCCTGCTTTGTCAATTTTATCAGGCTGCGGTATAAAGTAATCTTCGGAAAGCCGCCTTTCGTCTGTGATATGTACTGCTTGCGTAGCAACAAGGCAAAAATCAAATGCACCCGCCTTGACTTTTTTCTGACCGATAGCTTCTAAAAAGTCTTTAACAGCAGTTTTCATTCGCTCAACAGCGTTATCAGATACTCTCTTTTTAACCGTAAGCCTGTCCAACTCGGTTTTAAACATATCGGCATCAGCTTGCATTTGTCGGATTATTTTTCCGTAGCTTTCAAGCTTTTCATCTGTCCCCATTGCTTCAAGAGTATCAGTAACCGCCTGTTCATCAATTTCTTCTGATTGCAAAAGCTCATAAAGCAATTTTGCATTTTCAGTCATTTCGTAAAGTGTTGCCATTTTGATTTTCTCCTTTGTTAATATATTTCACAATGCAATTTGCTGGATTATATGTTGCTTCTTTGTCTAAAGCTTCCATACCTACTTCAGCAGCTAATTGATCTTGTTCCATTCGGGTTATATCAATCATCTCTTTTCTATTTTTTTGTGTCAATTTGACATATTATTTAAAATGTATTCCGACCACTGCTCCGCCATTGCCTTGGCTATGCCGGGAAAGGTTTTGCTTCTGTTTTTTTGTCCTGATGTCTTTTCAGTCCAACTTTCATACTTGTATTTTGCATATTGCTGATTTTCACGCTCATACTTATTCACGGTAGGCTTATCAAAATCGTTAGTTCTTTGCAAATTGGGTAATCCTTTTAGCCATAGACAAGTTTTTTTAATTACATAGTCATCGTCAGCCTTGTTTTTGCAAAACTCGTAAGGATTGATAATCTGATTTGGTGGAAAATAATGTGTATTCATATATCCCACAGGATTTTCAACCGCTATTCTTTCGCAATCCGCAAGCAAGATTTTCAAAAAGAATATAGCCGCATCGCTCCTCATTTGCATTCTTTCGTAAATTTCTTTGTATGATTTGATTTTTGGCGAAAAGCATTGTGTACCTGCATTACTCAAATATGTACACGGCGGATGAGCTATAATCAAATCCCATTTACCGTCAATTTTATGTACTGCACCGTCACAGGTTTTAAATGTGCATCTGCCGTTAAGCAATGGTATAACATCCTGCTTAATATGCCATTCGGGGTGTCCGCCGGAGCAATCAACTATATCACAGCTATATGCGTTATGACCCAATCTCCTAAATTCAGTGCATACCCGTTGACTTTCTTCACAGGCGATTAAAACGTTTAAAATTGTCATCTTACATCTCATATTTTTATACCGCCACTCTCAAATTTTCGGGACTTGCGTATGTAATTGAGCGACCGCTGTAATCTTCAAGCTTAACCGTATACGCAATTTCTCCGTGCGGAGCGGACAATTCCTTTGCATATCCGATAATTCGCTTGTATTTTATCAAGCCGTCTGTTTCAGTGCGTGGGTTGATATGCTCTATTTTTAATATCACAGGCACTTGTTTCACCCAAGCTTCTTTCATTTCGATGATTGTCATATTTATATCTCTTTTCTATTTGACATTTTTGAGGTTAAGCGTTATACTATATATGTAATGGTTGTTGTATAACCCTCAACCCTGACCGTGTTCAGTTCCCGCTGACACGGTTATTTTTTTGTGTTTTTACGTTCATCACCCATATAGTGAGCTTTAATGCGGTTGAAAATGTTCTCTGCCGTCAGATTACCTACAACACCATCACATTCTCTTTCATCATCAGTCAACAATCCCATAAGCTCCAGTTTATCAATGTCATTGCCATAGCTGCCGAAGTGCTCTATAGCGTCACACACCCTTGCTTGGGGGCTGTACTCAGGATAGCAGACCTGCCAACCGTCAAAGCTTCGAGTAAGTGTATGAGGGATTTTCTCTTCAGTAAGCATACGGTCAAGCTTCAGTATTTCTTTGTAACTATCGTCAAGTATGTAATTAAGATTTTCATCCAAAAGATTATCAAATGACATTTTTAATACACCCTCCTTTATTTTTTTAATATCCACACAAAGCAGTCGAAGCAAGCATACACGCAGGCTAACAAGATACACAACCAGCTGATTAAATCAACCTTGGCGCTGATTATGTACTTTTCTATATCCGCCTTACTTTTGCCTGTATGACCTTTTTTAACTGCATCCGGCGCTAATGCGTAATCCTTTTTGACTTGCCTGTAGACTTTCCACGCCGCCTCTATGCGTATCCCAAATATCATCATACAAGCAATCAAAGCTACCTCGAATACTATCCAAAATATTTTTGATAAAATTTCACTTAACATTTAATCACTCCAATCTAAAGCCTGTCCGCAGTGGGGGCAAAAAGCATAATCGTCATAATCCATTAACATTTAATACCTGTTGCTTCAATAAATTTTTCTTTACTGATAAAGTAACTGTATCTTTCTTTGCCTGTTTTTATAGCGTAGCCAAAGGGTAAAATATTTCTTTGCAAACCAATTCTTATAAAATCATTTGACTTTCCCATTAGCCGTGCCGCTTCTGATACAGATAACGATGTTTTTTCCATTCTTTTCACCTACCTTTTACTTGCATAAATCCTCTAAATCGTTTTCATTAAACTAACAAATTAAAAGATAGTCGATTGAGCAACCGAAAAATTTGTTTATATAATGACTGATTTATGAATTTATTTACTTGAAAAAACTTCTTCTTTCTATATAATAGAATTACAGGCATCTGCCAATGCCGAGTTCTAACAGAAAGGAGAAACCGCTATGCCAAGATTAAGCGATGCAAGTTTGATGCTTTTTGCTCAAGATTTAACAAAAATTGCTTTGGAGAACAAGATAATTCCAAATGAATTTAACGATGATGTTGCAACAACACCGGAAGAAAGAGCTGAATGTGTTTCACTTTATTACAAAACTCTTTTAAAAACATTAAATCCTGAAGAATAAAATCAATACTTAAACAAGGCTCTTGCGGATATTAGTTCAGCGAGAGCTTTTGTTATTTCGGCAATCGCAATTAAATCATTGCACTTTAAAGATTTAGAAATATGATTTGATATTTCTTCTATGAGTGCATCTAATTTTTCAGTGTCCATTCTTTTCACCTACCTTTTACTTGCATAAATGTTCTAAATCGTTTTCATTAAACTAACAAATTAAAAGATAGTCGATTGAGCAACCGAATAATTTTGAGAGCTTTTTTAGCACAGTTGATGGGATTGGAGTGCTTCCGGCAATATAATTGTTATAATGTCGGCAACTTATGTCTAATCTTTCTGCTATTTCAGTTTTATTAAGTCCTAATCTCACTCTTTCCTTTTCGATATTTCCATACATAGTTTTTTGCATTTTTCTCACCTCTTTTCTCAAAACGAGTAACTTTATCCATATAATATTCTCATTTTGAGTAATTGTCAATAGATTTTTGAAAAAATATTTTCAAAATGAGAAAAATATTTCTTGACACGAGTAATTTATTCTTGTAATATATAGGAAAGAGGTGTATAAAATGTTCACTGAAAAAATGAAAGACCTCCGCCAAAGCAGAGGTCTGAATAAGCGCCAAATGGCTGAAATATTGGAATTACCTTATACTACATATAACAATTATGAGATTGGAGCTAGAGAACCTAATTCTGATATTTTGAAAAAAATATCTAATATATTTGGAGTTTCGGTTGACTTCTTAATTGATAACTCTGATTTTATATACGGTAATATAAATCTTATTTCTCCTACAATATCAGATGATAATATTGAGTTTGCCGTTATTGGTGATATTGCGGCAGGATTTGATAAAGTGGCTATCGAAGATTGGTCAGGAGATAAAATACTAATTCCTGCATCATATTTAAAAGGAAGAAATAAAGACGACTTCTTTGTTTTAAGAGTTAAAGGCGATTCTATGTACCCCGAATACAGGGACGGAGATAAACTTTTAATTTTAAAGCAAAATGTTGTTGATTACAGCGGTCAGATTGCAGTTGCTATATATGGCGATGACTTGGGAACAATTAAGAAAATTGAATACAAAAAAGATTGTATAAATCTTGTACCTATAAATCCGCAATATCAACCCGAAGAAATAACAGATATGGAAACAGTACATATTTTAGGAATACCTAAATTATTGATAAGAGAAGTTAAAAATTAAAACAAGGAGAATTCTATGTATTGTCCAAAATGTGGTCAGCCAAATCAAGACAATGTAAATTTTTGTATGAGGTGCGGGTATAATTTCAGAACAGGACAGGCAGGTAATATTGAACAGCCCAATAAGAAAAGTTCGGTTTTCAGCGGATTATTTAAAGGTAAGGAAAATGAGCTGTTAAGGCAACAGATTGATTCATTAAATTTGCAAAACCAAGCGCTAATGGCTAAAAATGCCGAAATGCAGAGAAAATTTACAGAGTTAGGCATTTACGAAATAGAGCAAGCTAAAGCGACAGCTTCACAAATCAACAGAGAGATAGCTGATTGTAACAATATAAAAGCTAAATTAAAAGAAGAAATATCCGCTTTAAATGAAGCTTACCAAAAAGAAGAAAAGAAAGTTAAAACTGTTACTAACAAATTAAACAAAAGCCGTGAACTTTATAAAAGCGTAGAATATGCTATTGAGTATTTTCCGACAGATACAACTATCAGTTTAATTGAAGATACAAAGGATTTTGATGAGCTTGCACCGTCAGTTATATTGAAGCTGCATCATATGGATGTTAAGGACTTACGCAAGGCATTCCGAGAAAATGAAAAACAAATTGAACGGCTACTTGCTTTATATTCTTCACGCTATACCACAAAAGCTAATCAAACTATTTATCAGTTAATGGTGATTGCTCTTCGTGCCGAATTACAAAATATTTTATATACCTTAAAATATGAAAAGCTTGACGATGCCGTTGAAAAGGTTAAAGATATTTCACAGAAGTATTTAGTCATTGCAGGCAACGGAAATCAAAGCATTGCCGCAACGCTTACAAAATTTATCGGTGAAATCGAATACCTCTTTATAAATGCCGTTAAAATTGAATACAACTATTATGTAAAGAAAGAACAGGCACGGCAAGAGCAATTAGCAATTCGTGAACAAATGCGTCAAGAAGCAGAGGAACGCAGGGCGCTTGAATTGGAAAAGAAGAAAATTGAAAACGAAGAACAGAAATACAACACTGAAATTGAACGAGTAAAAGAACAAATGGCAAATGCATCACAAGAAGAAATTGAGCATTTAAATGGCCGTATTCTTGAATTACAAGCACAATTGTCAGAGGTTGTGTTAAAGAAAGAAACTATAAGTAATCTACAAAACGGTAAAGCTGGTAATGTATATATCATCAGTAACCTCGGTTCGTTTGGCGAGAATGTATTTAAGATTGGTATGACCCGCCGTCTTGATCCGCAGGAAAGAGTTGATGAGCTTGGCAGTGCAAGCGTACCGTTTAAGTTCGATGTACATAGCTTTATCTTTTCAAATGATGCTGTTACACTTGAAAAGAACTTGCATGATGCCTTATCCAATAAAAGAGTAAACAAGGTAAATATGCGTAAAGAATTTTTCTACACATCTGTAGATGAGTTGGAAAAGTTGGTTGCAAGTATAGATGATACAGCCGAGTTCAACAAAACAATGGTTGCCGAAGAGTTTAGACAGTCTTTATCAACAGACGAAGTTTACAGCAACGATTTTGTCTTTGATGATGAAGAATAAATCTTTAAGTATTTAGTGAAAAAATAAAAACCGCCTATCTGCTGGAACAGATAAACGGTTATATCGGTTTGAGTGTGATACTCAAAACCTGCTCGTCAAAGCGGTTATATTGTATCACACCCGGGCTTTAAAAGTCAAGTCTTGGGTATTTTTATGCCCAAAAAGGAGTGGTACTGTGCCAAGAAGAATGCGATTGCCTAACGGCTTCGGAAATATCAATAAATTAAGCGGTAACCGAAGAAACCCATATCGTGCAAGAGTTCACAAAGGTTATGCCGATGACGGCAAAAGAGAATACGAAACTATTGGTTACTTTGAAAAATACAATGACGCTTTTAATGCTCTCATCGACTATCACCGTGACCCGTGTGAGTTTAAAAACAATATTACTTTTGAAGAGGTTTACGAAGCTTGGTCAAAAGAAAAATTTGACGATATTTCAGAAAGCAATATAAAGGGCTATAAAGCGTCTTACAATCTTTGTGCCGCTCTTTATAAAATGCCGCTGAAAGATATTAAGCTTGCTCATTTACAATCGGTTGTTGATAAAAGCAATAAGAATTATCCTACACTGCGAAAGCTTAAAAGCCTTTTATCTCAAATTTATTCATATGCTGTTAAGCACGATATAGTTAATCAAGATAAAGACAAAACCGAATTTATTGACATAGGCAAGCGAACGCAAAGCTCAAAGCATTACAAATTCACTCAAACAGAAATAGATACAATGTGGGAATGGTCAAAAAACGATTATGTTCAAGTCATTCTAATGCTGATATACTGCGGTGCAAGACCCGGTGAACTTTTCAATGTAAAAAAGTGTGATGTCAACCTCCAAGAAGAATACTTCACCGTAGTTAAGGGCAAAAATGATAATGCTGAAAGGCGAGTGCCTATTCACAAAAAGGTATTGCCGTTTTATCATAATTGGATGAGTAAAGATGGCGAATATTTAATCACACAACTCAACGGAAAGAACATAGACTTTCAAAATAACCATGGACAGTATACTGAAACATATTGGGAGCCTGTTCTTTCGGAAATGGGAATATTAACATATAAAAACGAAAAGGGCGAAGAACAGGAACATAAACCGCACGATACCCGACACACCTTTACATCTATGTGGAAAACAAAGAAATTAGATGAAACCTTTAGGAGAAAAATACAGGGTCACAGCGGAAAAGGCATCGGCGAAATAGTTTACACACATATTGATTTTGAAGAGTTGAAATCAGAGCTTAACAAACTTTGACAGTGTGTAACATTTGTGTAACTTATGTGTAACATTTATTAAATTTCAGCTATTTTTATCCGTTTTTAAATAAGATATAAACATAAGAAAATCCCTTGAAAACATTAGGTTTACAAGGGATTTCGTTATTTTTAATAATGTTCGGTTTTTTATCTCTTTGAGAACTGCGGTGCACGGCGAGCGCCTTTGAGACCGTATTTCTTTCTTTCTTTCATTCTGGGGTCTCTTGTTAAGAAGCCTGCCTTCTTGAGAGCGGGACGAAGATTTTCGTCATACTGAAGAAGAGCACGTGAAAGACCGTGACGGATTGCGCCTGCCTGGCCTGTTACACCGCCGCCGTTTACACGGCAAACGATATCGAACTTATCAGCTGTTCCTGTAAGAGCAAGAGGCTGACGAACGATGAGCTTGAGTGTTTCAAGACCGAAATATTCATCAATATCTCTGTCATTAACTGTGATTTTACCTGTACCGGCATATACTCTTACACGGGCAACAGATTTCTTTCTTCTACCTGTACCGTAGAAAAATGGACTTGTTTCGTACATTTAAATAGCCTCCCTTTCTTAAAATTCTCTTATTTCGGGCTTCTGCGCAGCATGCTTATGCTCTGCACCACGGTATACACGAAGACGAGTAAGTGCCTCACGGCCGATTACTGAATCAGGAATCATACCCTTAACAGCCTTTGTAACTGCAAATTCAGGCTTATCCTTCATAAGAGTTTTATACTTAACCTCTTTCATATTACCAATGTAGCCTGTGTGATGATAATACATTTTCTGTTCAAGCTTGTTACCTGTAAGAACAACCTTTTCTGCGTTGATGATGATTACATGGTCACCGCAGTCAGCGTTGGGTGTGAATGTGGGCTTGTGCTTACCTCTGAGGAGAACAGCAGCTTCAGCAGCTACTTTACCGAGGGGTTTGCCTGCAGCGTCAAGCACATACCAGTTACGGGTAATATCGCCCTTTTTTGGCATATAAGTTGACATATAACTTACCTCCGAATTATTTTTTTGATTGCTCGAAAATTATAACAAAGCTATTTTCAAATGTCAACACATTTTTTTAAGAATTTAATGCAGTGAATATTTTTCTCTTTATTTCTTTATTTTTCTCATTTTTTTAATATATTTTCTCTTTAATGATTTTCAAAAATTTTTATTTACTTTTTCACAAAAGCATAATACAATATTTGTAATCTTTCACAAAGGGATGAGTTTAATGCAAAAGCTTTTAAGCCTTGTGCGTGCGGCAGTTGATAAATACAATATGATTGACGAAGGCGACAAAATAGCCGTTTGTATTTCGGGCGGTAAAGACAGTGTTGCAATGCTTATGTGTCTTATAAATCTTAAAATTTTTTATCCGAAAAAATTTGAGCTATGTGCAATTACTCTTGACCCGCAGTTTTTAAATGAATGTGCGGATTATTCGGCGATTGAAAAAATCTGCAAAGATAACAATATTGAATACTGCGTTAAGCGTACCGAGCTATACAATATTATATTTGAAGAAAGAAAAGAGAGCAACCCGTGCAGTTTATGCGCAAGAATGCGCCGTGGACTTTTGCACGATACAGCAAAGGAGCTTGCCTGCAATAAAATAGCTCTCGGTCATCACCTTGACGACGCAGCTGAAACGCTGATTATGAACCTTTTCGGCAACGGCAGAGCTGAATGTTTCTCACCTGTTTCATATCTTTCGAGAAAAGATTTATATATGATAAGACCTATGATCTTTGCTTATGAAAAGGACATTACAAGAGTTGCAAATAAAGAAAACCTGCCGATTGTTAAAAGCAAATGCCCTGCTGATAAGCACAGCAACCGTGAAGAAACGAAAAAATTACTTCAAGAGCTTGAAAGCCGCTATCCTGCACTTCGCCAAAAGCTTGTGGGCGCAATGCAGAGAGGAAATATAAGCGGATGGGGCATTGAAAAGTAATATTTATAAGTATAATTTTGACAATACTGATTATATATGGTAGAATATTCAGTAATTCATTTTTTATTTGGAGATGATATATATGAAATATGTTGTAGTTTTATACGATGGAATGGCAGATTATCCTGTTCCGCAGTTTGACGGTAAAACTCCTATGATGATGGCAAACAAACCGAATTTTGACGCACTCGGTAAAAAGAGCGTTGCAGGACTTGTAAAAACCGTTCCCGACGGAATGAAGCCCGGCAGTGATGTTGCAAATATGAGCGTTATGGGCTTTGACCCGTCAATTTACTATACAGGCAGAAGTCCACTTGAAGCGGCAAGCATCGGCGTTGACCTTAAAGATACAGATGTAACGCTCCGCTGTAATCTTGTAACTCTTTCAGATGAAGAAAATTATGCTGACAAAACCATGGTTGATTACTGTGCGGACGATATTTCAAGCGAAGAAGCCGCTGAAATCATTAAAACCGTTGAAGAGCATTTCGGCAATGACATATACAAATTCTATAACGGCGTAAGCTACCGCCACTGTCTTGTATGGAATAACGGCACAACAGAGCTTGGCAATATGACTCCGCCTCACGATATTTCGGGCAAGGTTATCGGCGAATACCTTTCAACTGCCGACAGTGCAAAGGGACTTATTGCTATGATGAAAGAAAGCTATGAGCTTTTGAAAAATCATCCTGTTAATATTGAAAGAATTAAACGAGGCAGACGTCCTGCAAACTCAATATGGCTTTGGGGTGAGGGCAAAAAGCCTGCACTTTCTCCTTTCGAGGAGTTATACGGCATTAAGGGCGCTGTTATTTCGGCAGTCGATTTGCTTAAAGGCATAGGTAAATGCGCAAAAATGGAAACTCCCGAGGTTGATGGCGCAACAGGATATATTGACACCAACTTTAAAGGCAAGGCTGAAGCCGCAGTTGAGGCTCTCAAAAACGGTTGTGATTTTGCATATATTCACATTGAAGCTCCCGACGAATGCGGTCACAGAAGAGAGGCAGAAAACAAAGTCAGAGCTATTGAGATTATTGACGAGCAGGTTTTGCCGATAGTATTAAAAGGACTTGAAGAATATGACGATTATAAAATTCTTATTCTTCCTGACCACCCCACACCTATTGTTACCGCAACGCATGCATCCGACCCTGTTCCGTTTATGATGTATCATAAATCAAAAGAAGTTGACGGAATTGACACTGTAAATGAAGAAACTGCAAAGGCAACAGGGCTTTTTGTTGCAAGCGGTGTTGAACTTATGAAAAAATTCTTGGAGGACTGACAATGAGCAATTACAGCAGAGATACAATTTGCGTTCAAGGTGCATATAAGCCTAAAAACGGTGAGCCGAGAGTACTGCCCATAGTACAAAGCACAACCTACAAATACGACACAAGCGAAGCTATGGCAAAGCTTTTCGACTTACAGCCCGGATATATGTACACCCGTCTTGCAAACCCCACAAACGACGCGGTTGCACAGAAAATCACAATGCTTGAGGGCGGTGTTGCAGGCGTACTTACTTCATCAGGTCAAGCGGCAAACTTCTTTTCGCTCATAAACATTATGGGTGCAGGCGACCATTTTGTTTCTGCCGCTACAATTTACGGCGGCACATTCAATCTTTTCAATGTTACAATGAGAAAATTGGGTATTGATGTAACATTCGTTGACCCGAGTGCAAGCGAAGAAGAAATTCAAGCGGCATTCAAGCCCAACACAAAGGCTCTTTTCGGCGAAACTATTTCAAATCCATCGCTTGATATTCTTGATATTGAAAAGTTTGCAAAAATTGCGCACGCTAACGGTGTTCCGCTCATAATTGACAATACTTTCCCCACTCCAATTAACTGCCGCCCTTTTGAATTCGGTGCTGATATTGTTACACACTCCACCACAAAATATATGGAAGGTCACGCAAACATTATTGGCGGTGCGGTTATTGACAGCGGTAATTTTGATTGGGAGCAGAATGACAAATTTCCCGGACTTACCAAACCCGATGAGAGCTATCACGGCGCTGTTTATACAAAAGATTTCGGCAAGGCAGGATATATTACAAAGATTGTTGCACAGCTTCTTCGTGACTACGGTTCAACTCCCGCTCCGCAGAATTCATATTATCTTAATGTTGGTCTTGAAACTCTTCATCTTCGTGTTGAAAGACATTGCAGTAACGCATTAAAGGTTGCCGAATATCTTGAAAATAACGATAAAATTTCTTGGGTAAACTACCCTGCTCTTCCAAACAACAAGTATTATGACCTTGTACAGAAATATATGCCCAACGGCACCTGCGGTGTTGTTTCGTTCGGTGTTAAGGGCGGAAGAGCCGCCGCTGAAAAGTTTATGAACTCATTAAAGCTTGCGGCAGTTGTTACTCATGTTGCAGACGCAAGAACCTGCGTTCTTCACCCTGCTTCTTCAACTCACAGACAGTTAAGCGACCAAGAGCTTGTTGAGTGCGGCGTATCGCCCGATCTTATCAGATTTTCAGTGGGCATTGAAAATGTTAATGACATTATTGCCGATATTGAACAGGCATTGGAGCAGATATAATTTAATAACTCTACAAGTCGAAAACAGGCTGACGCAATTATTAGTTGCGACAGCCTGTTACTTTATTTATTTTTTCTTTTTTCTTTAGCCTTACAAGAAGAAACGTTGAAACAACAAGCACTGCAGCCGATATAACAAGCACGGTCGGAATAATCCAAGGTTTTTCTTCTTGTCTGAAAGATACACCGCCATATGAATCGGGATATTCAAAAAATTTGGACTCGTCAAAGCGTTTAATCAAAATTTGCATCATATCGTCAAACACATATAATGTTTTACTTTTTAATCCTATGAACTCATCATCAGAGGAATAGGGAATACAGTATATTTCAGCATCAGTTTCAATTACAGTAAATACCGTATAATACAGTGATGCAAAAATATGTTTTATTGAAACTATTTCAGAAGAATCAATGTTACTGTTTGATATTATTTTCTCAATTTCATTATCAGGCAAATAACTGCCTTGCGCCGGACGAATTCCGCTCAAATGAATACCGTCTTGATTTTCGTTGAATACTGAAACTGAACCACCGTTTTCACCGCTGAGTACCCACCACTGATATTTATCGGTTATAATTGAATCAACGCTTGGCGATTCTTCATAAGCTGTCAGCAGAGTTGTTTCGGAAAAATACACCTTACGGGCAGTAGCCGTATCAATTCCTTCTATCAGACTTTCGCCCTCCCTGCCGTCGCTTGCTTCATCTATAATAAAGGTGTTTTCGTCGCTCGCAATGCTTTCGATTTCTGCAATCACATCAGCGTCTTCAGCATAACAGGGCATAATAAACAGGCTTAACAGAATACAAGCTAAAACAGCTGATAAAAATGACTTTTTATTCATAATTATTTCTCCTAATTAATCTCATTACTGTGCATTAAAAATCAATGTTTAACCTTTAACTTAATCAAAACATAAAAAACTAATTTTATCAATCCAAGTTACAAAAAAGTACAAAAAAGCTACAAAACTGTAAACGTTTAGTTAAAAAAAGACTAAACAGAGGGGTTACAATTCATATCATAATAATTAAATAAAAAATTCCGAAACTCACTTTAAGCGAATTTCGGAATTTTTTGTTCCTTTGCTAAAGAACAAATAAAGAGCGTTTAATTTACACTAAACGCTCCATTCACATATATTTATCAGATTTACGGTTTTGCCTGTCTTGCGGGTTTATAACTGCAAGTTCCGCAGATACGGTCGCCTGCGTCGCCTGCCGCCGTCACGATATATCCGTCTTTATTAAGTCCTGTGGGGATATACTTTGCCGCATAAATTTTAACATCGGGATGCTTTTCATAAAGAAGCTTAACACCCACATCAGAAGCAAAAATGCACATAACCTTAATGTCAGTACAGCCCTCTTTTTTAAGATAATCAATTGACGCGTCAACACTGCCGCCTGTTGCAAGAGCAGGATCAACAATGATTACAGGACCGTTTGTTATGTCAACCGGCATTTTATAATAATATGTTACGGGCATAAGAGTTTTTTCATCTCTGTAAAGTCCGATATGACCCACCTTTGCTGTGGGAGAAAGACGGCGAAGTCCGTCAACCATACCCAAGCCTGCACGCAGAATAGGAACAATTGTGAAATCCTCTGCCAATACTGGAGAATCGAAGTCAGCAAGAGGAGCCTGTATTCTGACATCCTTTGTTTTTAAGTCTTTTAATGCTTCATAACCCATAAGCATTGTAAGCTCGTCAACAATTTCGCAGAATTCCTTTGAGCCTGTGTTGATGTCGCAAAGGTGAGTTACCTTATGAGCAACCAACGGATGATCGTTAAAGCTTGTTAAATTTTTTGTAAAGTCCGACATATTACGCCCTCATTTCGCTTTTATTTCAATAAGAATATACCATATTTACAGTCTTTTGGCAAGTTAATAATAAAATTCCGTATCAATTGACACTTAAATTTGTATATGGTACAATATTTTTTGTAATATATTTTATTAAACAGTAATGTGGTGAATAATTATGGCGAAAATAATTGTAAGCGGTTGTCTTATAGGCTGTAACTGCCGTTATAAAGGCGACAACTGCAAATGTGATGAATTATTGGCTTTAGCGTCAAAGCATACGCTTATACCTGTCTGTCCCGAGCAAATGGGCGGTCTTGAAACACCGAGAAATCCTGCTGAAATTGTAGGCGATAAGGTTATAAGCAACAACGGCAAGGATGTTACCTGCGAATACACCAAGGGTGCGGAAGCCGCACTTTATATTGCTGAACTCAATAATGCTGACGCTGTTGTTTTTAAAGCGAACAGTCCATCTTGCGGAAAAGAAATAATCTATGACGGCACATTTTCAGGTAATAAGACGGCAGGGAACGGAATTGCCGCCGCAGCATTTTTAAACGCAGGCTTTGCTGTTTTCACTGAAAATGAAATAAATAAACTTAAAGAATATCTTAATTCGGCTTCTTTGTAAAAATATTTACAATTATTTTCAGATAGACATTGACAATAAAATACAAAATGTGATACACTATCCAAGATAACACGGCAGTTTATAAATTCCATACAGAAGTATCGACAAGATAGTTGTGTGGCATTACATAGTGCTTTCTAAAACCTTGTCAATATTGACAAGGTTTTTTTATGCCTGCCGTATAAAATTTTGAGGAGGATTTCTATGAAAATCATTTACGATGTCAGCGACCGCCCAAGCTTTAGCAAAACCTTGCTTTTTGCTTTTCAGCAGATGATCGCAATCATGGCAGCTACACTGCTTGTTCCGATTCTTATGTCGGGATATGCAATGAGCAACGGCAACACCCTTACCTTTGACCCTGCGGCAGCACTTTTCGGCGCAGGTATCGGCACAATTGTTTACATACTCTGCACAAAACGCAGAAGCCCTGTTTTCCTCGGCTCTTCATTCACATTCCTTGGTGCTTATGAAGCAGTTATCGGTATGAACTACGGCTTTAAGGGCGTTCTTATCGGTATTGCATTCGCAGGTCTTGTTTATGTAGTACTCGCTCTTGTTATTAAGGCAACAGGCTCCGGCTGGGTTAACAAAATTATGCCCGCAGTAATTATCGGACCTATCGTTACATTGATCGGTCTTTCACTTTCCGGTACTGCAACATCTTGGATGGCAAACAACGGCGGCGCAGATTACAGCCTTTTGACAATTCTCATCGGTGCAATCACATTCCTTGTAATTGTTATTGTATCAATCAAAGGTTCAAAAACTCTCCGCCTTATTCCCTTTATTATCGGTGTAGGCGCAGGCTATATCGTAGCGCTTATCTTAACACTTATCGGAAATGCTGCTGACATAGCTGCACTTCAGATTTTGAGCTTTGACTCTTTCAAGGCTGCATTTGACCCGTTCACAATCACATCTATTGTTGATTATCCTAAATTCACATTCCTTCAGGCTATCAAAGAGAGCGCCGCTAACGGTGTTCTTCCTATCGACGGCGCGGCAATCGGCAATATTGCAATGACATTTGTTCCGATTGCAATTGTTGAGCTTGCACAGCACATTGCCGACCACAAGAACCTCAGCTCTATCATCGGCAAAGACCTTATTAAAGACCCGGGTCTTGACAAGACACTTATCGGTGACGGTCTCGGTTCAATCGTAGGCGGTATCTTCGGCGGCGCTGCAAACACGACATACGGTGAATCAATCGGCTGTATTGCTATTACAGGAAACGCTTCTATTGTTTCAATTATCACAGCGGCAGTCGGCTGTATGCTCCTCTCATTCTTCACACCGTTCGTTGCTTTGATTAACTCAATTCCAAAATGCGTAATGGGCGGTGCTTGCGTTGCGCTTTACGGCTTCATTGCTGTATCAGGTCTTCAGATGCTCAAAAAGGTTGACCTTGGCAACAACAAGAACCTCTTCGTTGTAAGCGCTATTCTTGTTACAGGTATCGGCGGTTTGGCTCTTAACTTCGGTACAAACCCTGCAACAGGCGGAGCGCTTATTACAATCACATCTCTTGCAACTGCTCTTATCTTCGGTATCATCACAAATCTTATTGTCAACAACGGTAAGATGGAAGCTGACGAAGACGCTTCTGACGCTCTTTCAAGCTCTGCAAAAAATATGGGCAAGGTTGACTTTGACGAAAAGTCAGACGATGCTGAATAATTAAAAGTTAAATAAATCAAAATAAAAAATCCGAAATTCGCTTAAAGTGAGTTTCGGATTTTTTATTTTCTTGTTATGATATAAATCGTAATGTAACATTAAAAGTTTATTTGTTTAGTCTTTTTTTAACTAAATATCTATTATTTTGTAGCTTTTTTGCACTTTTTTGTAATTTGGATTGATAAAACTAGTTTTTATGTTTATATTTATTTAACAAATATAAAAGTGGTGATGACAATGTTCTAAATAAGTTTAAATTATAAATTAAATTAACTTAAATGAAAAAGTATGGATTTTAAAGACCTTTTCACAGATACATTATCCGCATCTTTTGCATACAAATATACAATAAAATAAGGAGTTGATTAAAATAAAAATTTTAAAATCTACTATAAAAGACGAAATGCGAATTATAAATCCACCTAAAAAGAGCTTTGTGCGCTTTGCAGTATTGATTATAATAGGAATACTTATAGGATATATTGGATTTGGTGTAGGCGGTCTTATAGGTTTTATAATAGTTTTCGGCGGTGTTGCGTGTATTATTGCAAGTTTCATGCAAATTATAGGAACTTCTGAATGTGTTTGTCCTAACTGTGAAGCTGAAGGTTATATATATAAATATGCCAAGAATTATAAATGCCCGACTTGCAAGCTCACAAGTGTAGTTATTGAACAAAACGAAGAAGCGTAATTATATAATTGGAGGAAAACAACTTGAAATATTTAATTGACGCGGCTTTAATTATATCAGGCGCGTTATTAGTAAGTGCTTGCATTATTGCAAATGAAGATACTTTAATGTTAATCGGAACATTACCGTGGGTGATAGAAATAGCACTGTGTATAGTAAGAAAAATTAAAAATAAAGGGTTTGACTTTGATGAAAAGTCAGACGATGCTGAATAATTAAAAGTTAAATAAATCAAATTATAAATTCCGAAATTCGCTTAAAGTGAGTTTCGGAATTTTTTTATTTAAAAAAAGCTATTTTGTGTATATTTAGAATTGTAATCACTGAAATTTATCGGATTTTTGCGGATTTTTGCGGTGTGACGAGTTTGGCTTTTTTGGCATAATGTAAACAGAAAAAAGAAAGACAACAGCACACAGCACAAATCCGAAAGGAGCTTTATTTTATGAGCAAGAGCACAACCCGAGAAATTTTCGTAACAAGTAAAAATACAAATAAATCAAGATTGCTTAAATGGATAAGCGTTATTCTTATAATAATAGCATTACTTCTTATGGGTTTTAAGAGCTTCGCTTATTTTTCAGGCATTACTGCTGATACAAACACTGAAATTGATACTTCAAGCGCCATTGAAGTAAGCTCATCTTCAGATTTCGCATCTGCTGAAGAGACAGCTCCTGTTGAATCAACATCAGAAACTACTGAAAAAGCAACTGAAAGTGATACATCGGAAGAAGCTACTGAATGCGCTTCTGAATTATCAAGCGAGCCTGAGGAAAACTCCATAATAAAAATGGCAAGATCCTCATCTCAAATTGCAGAAGAATCCGATTCAGAAACTACAAAATCTACAACTCAGGTTAAGAAAGCGCCTGAAACAACAAAGGCAAAGCAAACTGGCGAAATTAAAAGAACTGCATCAGTTAAGCAGGTTTATATTGACCGTGTATTTACCGTTAATTCTATAAAAGTTGACGCAACCGGAAGTTCAATGTCTAACGAGGATTTGCTTTATATGAAAGAAGTTATAAAGTCACTTCCTAAACTTTTTGTTTCAACCGACTGTAAAGCAATATATTTTGTTGACAGAATTACTGTTAACGGAGCAGTTGAAGATGCTACCGGACTGACTGACTATCAAAACATCTGGATAGAAACAGAGTCTCAAAGCAGAATCGATATGAAATCTACTCTCTATCACGAAGTAGGTCATTTTATCGACGACCGTATTGATACCCGTTACGGACTTTTTTCTGACAGCGATGTTTGGAAAAAAGCGATAGCTAAAGAAGGCAGCAAGATTTGTGCTTTTTATGCTGACGGCAGACTTTTGAAAGAAAAAAGCGATAACAACCGCCGTTTAGAAGGATTTGCTGAAGCTTATGAAGCATTTTATCTTGGAGCAATCAACGGTAAACCCTTCAACTTACAAAAAGAGTGTCCTGAAATATATAAAATTTTAAAAGAACGTCTCACAACATCCTATGTAGTTACAATACAAGGTGTCAGAGAAGAACTTTTTTTCAAGGATATTGACAGTCTCAAAGAGTGGTTGCAGAGCAACATTTCATCAGAAGAGAAAGTTCAGGAAATTGCAGACAAATGCGCTAAAGCTTCAGTTGGCAGCTATTTTGCTATAGGTTATGGCTTTTCTGTAGATAAAAGAGCATAACAAACACCTGTATAAATAACAAAAGAATATATTGTAGGTAATAACATTATGACAACAGGCAGATGTTTTATAACAGGCATCTGCCTGTTAGTTTATTTAACTAACTCCCCGGCAAGTTTAAGCTTTACAATGAATTATTTTGTATGTTTTTTGCACTTTTTGTCGATTGGCTTGATTAAATTAGGCTTATATGTTTACATATAAGGGATAAATCAGTATCGTCATATTCAGCAAAGTTTAGGTGATTCAAATGAAAATGTTACAATCTACCGTGAGAAAAAAAGAAACAAGACCGATAAGTCCCCCTAAAAGAAGTTACGGCCGTTTTATAGCATTACTTATAATAGGAATACTTATAGGATACATTGGATTATGCATAGGCGGTCTTAAAGGATCAATAATTGTTTTATTAGCTGTTGCGTGTGTTATTGCAAGCTTTATGCAGCTTATTGGAACTTCTGAATGCACTTGTCCTAACTGCGAATTCAAAGGTTATATTTATAAATATGCCAAGAATTACAAATGCGATGTTTGCAAGCTCACAAGCATAGTTATTGAAAAGGACGAAAAGACTTAAATATATAAATTATTTAATGGCGCAGCTTTAATTATATTCGGCGCTTTGATAATAAGTGCCTGCATATTTGCAGATTATGCTTTTTCAATGTTAATAGGTGCCACTACTGTTGGCAATAGAAATAGCTTCGTGCATATCGCAAAAAACGAAAAAATAAAAGAATTTTTTCAATCTGATAACAAAACGAATAAGCTTTAAACATCGTAATAAGGGCAGTATGAAGTAAAACTCTGTCTGTCTTTATTTTTAAACAGTTGATTTTCAGGCGATTTTGTAATATTATAGACAGTGAAATAATAAACAGCAATTTGAGAGGAGTATTTTTCAAAATGAAAAACACTAACAAGATTACAGGAATATGCTTTTTAGTTGCGTCAATATGCTATTTTATTTGCGCTGTTATAGGATTTATCGATAAAGAAGATACGGCGACTGTCAATTTATGCCTCGGCGCTTGTTTTATATGCTTGTCCTCGGCTTTTTTCAGCAAAGATAAAAAGGATAAGAAAAATAAAGACGAATAAAATTACATTTAGAGGTGCAATAAAATGGAAAATTTCGGATCTTCAATGCTATGGTATTGGACAGCATATATTATAGTTACACTCATAGGAATGCTTCACACCGTATTCAATATCACGGTATTGCATATGAAATCAATGAAAGACGGTCCGGGTATGGGAGAAGGCTATGAAAAGACAAAGCCATGGCACCCTTTATACAATATCATTATATTTCCAATATTTGCATACATTTATTTGAGCGGATTGGAAACAGTAACCCTGTCAAATGTAATATTGACATCAGTTATTTGGGGAACAATAACAGTTGTGTTTGATTTAATCGGCTGGGTATTGATAAAACACCCGTGGTCTTTAACCTTTAAGGAATTCTATATTGATTATCAGCCTTGGATAACACTAATATACATAACAATATATGCAAGTCCGTTTATTGCTTACGGCATTATGAAGTTAATATAGTTAAAGCAGATTAGTTTGAAATATAACTAATCTGCTTTTTTGATCATCTATTTAGAATTTTTTCTAAATAGATGTTGACAATAAATTTACAAAGTAATATAATGTATTTAGAAAATTTTCTAAATACATTCAACGAGGTGATAATTTTGGGAATGTCAGAAACACTAAAGGCTATAAGCGACCCTGTAAGGCGGGAAATATTAGAATTATTAAAAGACGGAAGAAGAACTGCGGGCGAAATATCGAATAATTTTAATTTAACCGGCGCTACCGTGTCTTATCATTTATCAAATTTAAAAAAAGCAAATCTGATTACCGAAACAAAGCAAAAAAACTTTATATTTTATGAACTGAACAGCTCTGTTTTTGAAGATGTGCTGGTTTGGATCTATAAGTTAGGAGGAAATAAAAATGAAAAATAAAAATAGAATGACTTTGATTTTAAGCGTAATCGTATGCTTACTGCCGATACTTTTAGGCATTGCTTTATACAGTCAGTTGCCAGAGCAAATGCCTATTCACTTTACCGTGGGTGACGCGCCCGACAACTATGCACCTAAAAACTTTGCGCTGTTTGGAATACCGATAATCATGGCTGTTTTTCAAGCGATAACAGTAGTTTCTACCAGAAAAAAACTGCAAGAAAATGAAACACCCAAAATCGCTAAAATAATGGAATGGTTTATTCCGATAGTTACGGTAGCTATATATGTAATTATGGTTGAAGTTCCCCTCAAAAGCGGTTTTCATGTTGGAAAAAGCATACTGTTAATTTTGGGTATAGCATTTACGGTAATGGGTAATTATTTACCTAAAATGAGCTACGAAGTTGGTAAAAAAACCGTTCATCCCGCTCCAAAAAGCGAGAAATCCTTTAGAAAAATGACTAAAATTACGGGCTATTCCTTCATAGGCATAGGAATACTCTTTCTGATTATGATGATTTGGGCATAAAATCTGCGACCCTAAAAGCATTAGCCTTTAGGGTTGCTTTTTTATATTTACAGCTCGTCATACGAAAGCGCTTTTGACATAACCATTAAATCTGATACATTATCATTCAACGTGATTTCGCAATTTTCAAGGGCTTTGCAGTATTCCTCTCCGTTATAGACAGAGCATGCCAGATTGCTGTTTACATACAGCTTCACAAGTCCGTTAGGCTCACATACAACGCTGATTTTATCACCGTTTTTGAGCATTACATCTCCCCTGCTCGTTCTGTCAGCAAATCGGATTGTGCCGTAGCCGTCGCGGCTGCTTACATTTATAACATCGCCTATTGAAAGCAAAATTCCGTCTTGAGCAGTATCGAGAGTTGACTGGACTGTAAAATCTCTGCCGCAGGGGATTTTATTATCCTCACAAATAAAATCGGGATAATAAACACCGCTGAATTGCACATCGCACATATCGCCGAAAATATTTTTAACTGTCAGCGATACGAAGGCTCTTTCCACATTTTCACAGAATATGATTTTAAGCGTGCTGTAATCCTCTAAAAGCTTGATTTCACTGATTTTTGCATCAGCCGAAACAGCATTTTCATCAATCAAAATTCTGTCGTCAAAGAAAAGAAGCAACTCATTCGCACTGTCAAATCTGCCATATATAAGCTTTGACAGTTTTTCCTCGGCAGATGAAAATTTCATAACCATTGCCTCAAGGGGAGCAGGATTTATGGTAATAGTATCGCCGTAGCTGTAAGTTCTGCCCTCGGTTTTTCTGCCGTAAGGATAAACAAATGCAAGGCGGAGATTTTCAGTACCCTTATTAACGCCGATTGTTTCGTCAAGAGTAACGGTGATATTTTGAGCACGGTTTGCAGGGTTGCGGATTGAAATAATACCCTTTTTATCGCTCCAGCATGAATAGCCGTACACTTCTGCCTCGGCAGGAGAACCGCCGATAAGCTGTGAGGTTTTAAGGGTTTCATATTCATTGCGGATAAAACGAAGTGCATCGGCATTTATAAGCCATTTCGCTGAATTGAACATATTGTATGAATAATAAAGCTCCCAAAACGCTGTTCCGCGCGTCGCCATCATAAGCATATATTTACGGTATTCTTCGTCGGTCATTGAAATTTTTGCGGTATTGCCGTAAATCGGATCGTGATTGTATATAAACTCGTGCGGGAACTGATAATTTCTTGTAACGCTGAAATCGTAATAACAGTTGTCACGGTAGGTAAGAAGCTTATCAACATCGGCAGTACCGAGCTTTTCGCCTTTTTTGCTTTTTTCAATAAATCCAATATCGTTGCTGTTTTGAATCCACAAACTGTCTGACCACTGCAAGAACCATGGGCTTGGGCTGGAATAGCTTGTTTGGTTAATCCATAAATCCTTGCCGTCAATTTCACGGCTTAAACGAATTTTTCGGAAAACATTTATCCAATTTTCCCACATTTCTGTATACAGATACATACCCTTATGTCCGCCCGTAATGTGACCGTGGTTTTTATTCGGGCAGGCGGCAAGAAGAAATCCGTCAAGCTTCCAATAATTTATATCGAATTTCTGCATACAGTCCAAATAATAATCAGTCATATTTTTAATATATGCAGATGATGAAACGCAAACATCTTTTGCGGCAATGTTATATCCGCCTTTGCCTGCTTTTTCCATTCTTTTAGCGAATTTCGGGGTTTCGCTGTTATATCCGCCGCGGGGTCCGTTCCAAAGTCCGAAATTTGAAGAAAATTTCTTTGAAATTGTAGACGCAGGATAAAGCTCTTTTGAAAATTTTTCATTAAATCCCCAAAAACTGCCCTTATAATTCACAAATCCATCATCGACAACATAAGAATCAAGCGGCGGAACAAGGGCTTTTGAGAGATTTTTTTCAATTTCCATAAATGATTTGCTGATATTTTCGTCTGAAATATCAAGCATATGGTCATACCATGAATTATACTGAAAACGAGGTTTAATATTGCGTGAAATCTCACGGATATAGGTTAAAAAATCCTCGCGAATTATATGCTCATCAAGGCTTCGGGCAGAACCTAAAACGGTATTCCATGTTCTGAAGGTGTGACCGCAATTAAGCTTCATTTCGTCAAAACGCTTACCGCTGAAGTAGCGGATATAGCCCACGCCGTCACGTATTTTAGTTTCGGTAAGGGGAAATTCAGAGCCGAAAAACATTCCGTTCAAATAAAACGGCTGACCCAGAGATGCGTGATAACCGCTTATATGTGCTTTTTCGACATCGCCGACTGTCCACATCTGCTCGCAGTTATCAATACAAATATGCTCGCAGTCGATATAATCAACCGTGATTAAATGTTGATATTCGGGAGCAACCATCATTTCAATATATTTATTCATATAATGCTTACCGTCTTCAATTTCGACGCTCATTATAAAGGTAATTCTTGCACCGCTGTATGTATAAGGCTCGAAAACAAATTCCACACGGCGTTTAAGCACATTTACGCTTTGAATTTTAAGGTCGTTTGAAGAAAGAAAATCTGTTGCAGAGCCAAAAGTCTTTTTTCTTTTGAACGCAACGAAAAATTCGGCGGAAAAAGGCTTTAGTTTCAATACCTTTTCACCGTCTATGCGTTTATTTACGATTTCAGTAGTCAAAAGACGGTTATCCTTTGTTGAAAAGCGTCTTTCAAGATATTCGTTGCCGATAATTGCAGTGTTATTTTCAAAGTAAACATAAGCTTGTGACATATTTATTCTACCTTATCAAACAATATTTTTTCGGTTGCCGAAGCGACATCTGCGATAATTTTAATGCATGGACGTTTTTTATAAAATTCTGCCGTGCGCGGTTCGGGAATACAAGAAGCTTCGGGCTTTGAAATACCCAACAGCTCTTTACACACTATGGATGGGTGAGTTTTCTTGAATTCGTCGGCAATAAGACGGACTTTTTCATAAACCTCGCCTCTGCTGAGTTCCGGATATTTAAGCCCAACAACCATTGCTGATCCGCAAATTGCTCCGCAGACCTCACGCATTCTGCCGACTCCCCCGCCAAGACCTATTGACACGGCTGAAGCTGTTTCTTCGCTCATTCCCAAATCGGTTGCAAATGCGACAAAAACTGCCTGCGAGCAATTTTTACCCGACATAAACAGTTCGACAGCTTTATCAGCATATTTTGCCATATAAATTTCTCCTAATTCCAATTTACACATTTATTCTAACATATATTAACATTAGTTTCAACAAAAAAGAGCAGAATTAAAATTCCGCTCTTTAACTATATTATTGTCCGTTGTAAGGAAATTTTTCTTTAAATTCATCGAGATTTGGAATTATATAATCTTTCACAGCCATAAACATAACAAGGCTTTCAAAATATGTAAATCCGTCATTGCCCGTAATTTTGCCCGTTGCCTTTTGAATTGAACCGTCAGAATCATAAATATTATAAACCGCTACCAATTCATCGGCTGTCATAAGTAAATTGCCGTTTTCGTCTTTTTTGCCCGAAAATTCAAGAACATTTGCCCCGGCAGTTTTACCGTTTCGCTTTATAATGGCAATAAGCCTTGTTCTATCCACATTATATTTTTCGGAAACCGCCACAATGTAACTGTTATTTATATCATCACAATAATAAGAAACTAATTCCTTATCATCAGTGTAAATCACTTTAGTCGGTTCGGTCTGTTCAGCTTTAGAAGTGCTTTCATTTTTGTTATTGCTTGATACAGGCTGTGACGATGCGACTTCTTTTGATGTATTAACTTGTGAAGAAGCCTCTTCTTTTGTTGGTTCAACCTGTGAAGGTAAACTGCTGTTAGTCTGCAGTTCAGATATTATATTTTCTGATGAACTTATTTCGCTTTCGGGTGCATTATTCGGAGAAGAACTTTTACATCCGCCAAGCGTAACCAGCAAAATTAAAAATACGCACAAAAGAGAAATGTATTTCATATTACCGCCACCAATACAAAATAATAAAAGGGTGTTATAAACACCCTTTAGTTTGCAAAAATTATGCACCTATACTGCCAATAAAATTAGTAATTGTATCAATGATTGTTTGGAAAACTGCACTAACATCTACATTACCAAGAGAATTGAGAACGCTATCAAGAAAGCTCTGAATTGTTTCGAGCATTTTGCACACCTCCTTACATTTTTATCGACTACTAATATATCACTAAACTTTATTTTAATCAACACAAATACAAGAAAATGTTTAACAAAATTCCTATTTAAAATATGTGCAAATTGCACATTGAGAAACTGCAAAAAAAACTCCCTGCCAAAAGACAGGGAGTAAAACATATTAGCCGATAATTACTTAAGAGTAACCTTTGCGCCAACTTCTTCAAGTTTAGCTTTGATGCTTTCTGCATCTTCCTTAGAAGCTGCTTCTTTAAGTACCTTAGGAGCACCGTCAACAACAGCCTTTGCTTCTGCAAGACCAAGACCTGTAACTTCACGAACTGCCTTGATAACCTTGATTTTCTCTGAACCAACTTCTGTAAGCTCAACATCGAATTCTGTCTTCTCTGCTGCTGCTTCTGCGCCGCCTGCTGCGGGAGCTGCTACTGCAACTGCTGCTGCAGCTGATACGCCAAATTCTTCTTCTACTGCTTTAACGAGCTCTGAAAGCTCAAGAACTGTAAGAACCTTGAGTTCTTCAACGATTGCCATAACTTTCTCTGATGCCATGGTAATTTACCTCCAAATTTTTATAAGTGTTTAGTTTAATCTTTAATTATTCAGCAACGGGTGCTGCTTCTTCGCCGTCTTTGTCAACAATAGCCTGTACTGCACGAGCAAAAGATGCGATAGGTGCGTTGAACGCACTGAGTACAGTTGCGAGCAATACTTCTCTTGAAGGAAGCTTTGCAAGTTCTGTAAGTTTTTCAAGGCTGATAACTTCATCATCAAGATAACCTGTCTTGAGCTTAAAGTTCTCATTCTTTTCTGCATACTTATTAAGAATTCTTGCAGCTGCAACATAATCGTCTTTACTTGTAGCAACAGCAGTTGTTCCCTCAAGGGCGCTGTGCATATCAGCAAGACTTGTTCCATCGATGGCTCTGCCGAGAATAGTGTTCTTTACAACTGTGTATTCAACACCTGCTTCACGGAGCTCTTTACGAAGCTTTGTATCGTCTTCAACTGTGATGCCCTTGTAATCAACAACAACACCGGCAATTGAACTGTCAAGTCTTTCTTTAAGAGCAGCCACCTGCTGTTTCTTTAATTCTAAAACCTTCTCGCTTGGCAAACGATTTCACCTCCTGTACTAAAATTCAAAAACGCTTGCAAGGAGAAAAAATATGCCCTTTCTGCAAAGACAGAAAAGGCACAGTAACATTTCAAATAAATGCTGTTATCCTCGGTAGGCGGAAAATCCTTTACGCAAAAAGCACCTACTGTCTTTGGCAAGCTTTATTATACTAACACACCGCATTGGGTTTGTCAAGTATTTTTAACTGTTAAGTTAATTATTCAGCAGCAACAACTGCTGTGAACTTGTTGGGGTTAATCTTAACACCGGGACCCATTGTTGAAGCAACTGCTACTGACTTAATATACTGACCCTTTGTTGCAGCGGGTTTAGCCTTAACGATAGCTTCCATAAGTGTGTCAAGGTTTTCTTTGAGCTTTTCAGCGCCGAATGAAGCCTTGCCGATAGGGCAGTGAATGATGTTTGTCTTGTCAAGACGGTACTCAATCTTACCTGCTTTAGCTTCTGTAACAGCTTTAGCAACATCGGGAGTAACTGTACCTGCCTTGGGGCTGGGCATAAGTCCGCGAGGACCGAGAACCTTACCGAGACGGCCAACAAGACCCATCATATCAGGGCTTGCAACGCAAACATCGAAATCCATAAAGCCTGACTGAATTTGTGCAACAAGATCTTCTGCACCTACAACCTCAGCACCTGCTGCTACGGCTGCGTCAGCCTTATCGCCCTTAGCGAAAACTGCTACTCTTACATTCTTACCTGTACCGTTAGGAAGAACAACAGCACCTCTAACCTGCTGGTCAGCGTGACGAGAGTCAACACCGAGGCGAACGTGAAGTTCAACTGTTTCGTCAAATTTTGCAGTTGCACCCTTAACAGCAATGTCAAGAGCTTCTGCTGTGTCATAAAGTTTTGTTCTGTCGATGAGCTTTGCGCTCTCAACATATTTCTTTCCGTGTTTCATAATTCAAAATTCCTCCAAAAAAGTGGTTAATCGGATTCTGATTTTTCCTCCCACAAGGAGAATCAGTCAACTACAGTAACGCCCATGCTGCGTGCTGTACCTGCAATCATACTCATTGCAGTTTCAACTGTTGCGGCATTAAGGTCGGGCATCTTCTGCTCTGCGATTTTTCTAATCTGCTCTTTTGTGATAGTAGCTACCTTTGTTCTGTTGGGAACACCTGAACCGCTATCAATTCCGCAAGCTTTCTTAATAAGAACTGCTGCGGGAGGAGTCTTTGTTACGAATGTGAATGTACGGTCTGCATAAACTGTGATAACAACAGGGATAATAAGACCCATATCGTTCTTTGTGCGCTCGTTAAATTCCTTTGTGAACGCCATAATGTTAACGCCGTGCTGACCGAGAGCCGGTCCTACAGGCGGAGCCGGTGTTGCTTTTCCGGCGGGGATTTGAAGCTTAATAAAGCCTACTACTTTCTGAGCCATTTTTAGCACCTCCAAAATTCGTGGTATGGCGGAACGGACAGCTCTTCCATTCCTCCCACGACGCAATTCAAATGAAAAGCGTCATAAAAAGCGTATTTTACGCTGATTACCAAAATTAAATAATTAGTCTTCTTCGACCTTTTCAACCTGGTCGAGTTCAAGGTCAACAGGTGTTTCTCTGCCGAGCATTGAAATAACAACACATACTGAATTGCCGTCAACATCAAGCTCACGCACAGTACCGATGATGCCTTCAAACGCACCGTCGATAATTGTAACCATATCGCCGACCTCATAGTCGATTTTAACGACTTTCTTTTCAACGCCCATTGCATAAACCTCTGCATCTGAAAGAGGCACGGGTTTGCTTTCGGGACCTACAAAGCCTGTAACGCCGCGAGTATTGCGGATAACATACCAAGTATCGTCTGTCATTTCAAGGTCGCCTGTGTCTTCATCTTCAAAAACCGCAACCTTAACCATTACATAGCCGGGAAAAATTTTTCTTTCAACTTCTTTTTTCTGGTCATCCTTAATTTCGGTAACGATTTCTGTAGGAACCTTTACCTCAAGAATAAGGTCGTGCATTTTACGGTTTTCAACAACCTTTTCAATGTTTGTTGCAACTTTATTTTCATAACCAGAATAGGTATGCACTACATACCATTTGGAGATTTCTGCCATAACTTAAATCTCCTTTCGATTATTTCATTAAAAACAAACGAATCATTTCTGTTGCTGCAGCAGCATCCTGCTTATCGGCAAGATTTACAAGGCCGTTGATAATAGCAGAAAGACCTGTGTCAAATCCCCAAATTGCAAGACCTACGATTGCTACAATAACAATAACAACAATAGCACTGTTAAGAACAGTTTTACCGGTGGGCCATGTAATCTTTTTCCACTCGCCCTTGAAGTCTTTGAAGAACTTTTTGATTGCGGGAATTACCTTTTTAAAAGGATTTTCCTTCTTCTTTGCAGGAGCTTTGTTCTTCTTTGCTTCGGCTGTGGTCTTTTCTTTCTTTTCAGACATTTCACTAACCTCCGGATTACTTTGTTTCCCTGTGAAGAGTGTGTTTCTTGCAGAATCTGCAATACTTGTTCATCTCAAGTCTGTCAGGAGTGTTCTTCTTGTTTTTCTTTGTGTTGTAGTTGCGCTGTTTGCACTCTGTGCAAGCTAATGTGATTTTTACTCTCATTGTTCGGCACCTCCGTTAATATGTTATCTGAAAAATCAGCAGATAACTGTGTATAGCCTTCCTCTGAAAAATGGGTACAAAAAAATAGCCCTCTTTTTCGAGGTATCGGTATTGTATCATAATGTCAAATGCTTGTCAATAGGGATTTGGAAATATTTTATATTGTATGAAAATTCGCACCGCAGACAGTGTGCAGTGCGGACAGAAATCGGTTGTTTTATTCAACAATCCATTTGAAATAGGAAAACGGGGTGAAGTCGATAATCATATAACGCGGTAAGGCATACGGGTTATCGTTGGGTGTTAAATGGCGGAAATGGTTATAGTCAAACGCCAGCTTAACACCTGCTTCTTTTAAAATATCATCTATACCGTCGGTTCGTCTGCCGTATGGAAAGGCAAAATATGTATCGTCAATTAAATCGGTATTAAAATCTGCAAGAAGCTCCTCGGCTGTAAGCTCTTGAATGATTTTACGGTTAATCCCCTCCTTTGACTTACGGTGCAAATCGTGGGAATGTGAATAATACTCAACATTTTCGGTATTTTTAATATCTTCAAGCTTTAAAAAACTTTCTGCATCATCAGTTAAATGCTTACCTATTACAAAGCAAACGCCTTTAAAATCATATTTTTCTAAAATAGGCTTTACAATATCGTTGAAATTCTTATAGCCGTCATCAAAAGTCAGCGCAACCGCTTTTTCTTCGATTTGAAGCTCTCCGTGAATGTAAGAATTCACTTCATCCATTGAATATGTTGTAAATCCGTTATCATAAAGATATTCCATCTGCTTTTCAAACTGTGAAACAGACAAGGTATAAATATCGTCTTTATATTCCGTTTGCTTTTCTTCATCGCTTACAACGCCGTGATATGCAAGCACACACAAGCCGTTACGGGTAACATAATGAGGAATAACGATCTTAATAAGAAACAAAGAAACAATTAAAACGCACAATGTAAGTGAAATTGCTTTAATAGGCTTTTTTCGGTTCGTTTTTTTCAATTTTATCCCTCGCTTATTATATACAATTTAAATATAACATTTTTCAATGCGATTGTCAAACCGACTATCGGAATATCGCTTAATATTACAGTATTATAAAATTGCCTTTTTATTTATTTTGACAAAAGTGTATTTTTTACAATTTTTATGTTGACGGAAAATGGGATTTATGATAAAATTTTGAAAGTAAATATGAGGAGTGACAACAGTGTTTAAAATCCAGCAAACAAAAGCATATTCGGCTTTGATTTCTGTTGGTATTGCTGTTTCTGCTTTTCATTTATTACTTTTATCATTTATTTTTTAAGCGACGGATTTTCCGCCGCTGTTTTTTTGCGTATTTTTACTACGCCATTATTAAAGTATAATATTTAATGAATAAACGAAAGGTTGGTGTGAATTTTGAAAGCTTATTTAATGCTTCAAGACGGCTCTGTATTTACAGGTACTGCCGCCGGAAAATTCAAAGAAACTGTATGTGAAGTTGTATTCAACACATCAATGACAGGATATGTTGAAATGCTCTCTGACCCCGCTAACAAGGGTCTTGGCATTGTAATGACTTATCCGCTTATAGGCAACTACGGTGTGTGCCACGAGGATATGGAAAACGAGAAGCTTTTCCCTGCCGCTCTTTTGGTTCACGAGCTTTGCGGAAAGCCCTCAAATTTCAGAAGCGAAATGACTCTTAACGGATTTCTTACAAAATATGAAATCCCCTGCATTAAGGGTCTTGACACCCGTGAAATTGTTATGCACATTCGTGAAAACGGTGCAATGAAGGGCATTATAACCGATGACATTTCAGACAAAGACGCTCTTCTTGAAAAAATTAAGGCTTATAAATGCGATTACACAATCCAGCAAGACGATGCAAAGGTAATAAGCACGGACGGCGAAAAGCTTGCATTCCTTGACCTGGGTGCAAAGAACAGTATGATTGACGCTTTTGTTCAGCACGGATTTGCTGTAACCCGTTTTCCTGTTTCAACAACCGCAGAAGAAATTCTTGCAGGCGAATTTGATGGTATTGTGATTTCAAACGGCGCTGAAAATGAAGAAGTATACACAAAGCTTGACGAAATCAAAAAGCTTTGCGAAAGCGGACTTCCGGTATTCGCAATCGGTTTAGGCCATCAGCTTACAGCCCTTGCAAACGGCGGTAAGCTTGAAAAGATGTTATACGGTCACAGAGGAGCAAACTATCCTGTAAAGTTTACTGAATTTGACAAGACATATATCACCGTGCACAATCACGGCTACACGGTAAGCGAAGCGCCTGCAAATTCAGAAGTAATGTGCGTAAATGTTAATGACAAGACTATTGAGGGTCTTAAATATACGGACAAGCCGATTATTTCGGTTCAGTTCACGCCGGACTCTTGTAAAGGTCCGAATACTTCGTTTTTATTTGATGATTTTATAAAGATGATTAAGGAGGGCAAATAAGATGTTGGATAAAAGCATTAAAAAAGTAATGGTTATCGGCTCAGGCCCCATCGTCATAGGTCAAGCCGCTGAATTTGACTATGCAGGCACACAGGCTTGCCGTTCACTTAAAGAAGAAGGCATTGAGGTTGTTCTTATCAACTCAAATCCTGCTACAATTATGACTGACGGCGACATTGCCGACAAGGTTTATATCGAACCGCTCACAATCCCTACAATCACAAAAATCATTGAAAAAGAAAAGCCCGACTCACTTCTTCCCTCTCTTGGCGGACAGACAGGTCTTAACCTTGCAATGGAGCTTAATGAATTGGGTATTCTTGAAAAGAATAATGTCCGTCTTATCGGTATTAATGCAGAGTCAATCAAAAAGGCAGAGGACAGACAGGCTTTTAAGGACACAATGGAAGCTATCGGCGAGCCTTGTATTGAATCTTTGGTTGTTGAAACAGTTGAAGACGCAGTTGAGTTTTCAGAAAAAATCGGTTATCCTGTAATTGTACGCCCTGCATATACTCTTGGCGGTACAGGCGGCGGTATTGCAGAAAACGAAGAAGAGCTTCGTGAAATCGCGTCAAACGGTATCCGTCTTTCACGAGTTAATCAAGTTCTTATTGAAAAATGTATTTCAGGCTGGAAAGAAATCGAGTTTGAAACAATGCGTGACTCAAAAGGCAACTGCATTACAATTTGCAGTATGGAAAATATGGACCCTGTCGGCATTCACACAGGCGATTCAATCGTTGTAGCGCCTGCTCAGACCCTTATGGACAAGGAATATTCAATGCTTCGCAATGCCGCACTCAACATTATTGAGGCTCTGGATATTCAAGGCGGTTGTAATGTTCAGTTTGCGCTTCACCCCTCATCGTTCAAATATGCGGTTATTGAGGTTAATCCAAGAGTTTCACGTTCATCTGCATTGGCATCAAAGGCTACGGGCTTTCCCATTGCAAGAGTTGCTTCAAAAATCGCTCTCGGTTTGGGTCTTGATGAAATTCCCAACGCAGTTACAGGCAAAACCTACGCATCATTTGAGCCTGCAATCGACTACATTGTATGCAAATTTCCCAAATGGCCCTTTGACAAGTTTGTTACCGCAAAGAAAACTCTCGGCACACAGATGAGAGCTACCGGTGAGGTTATGTCTATTGCCCGCACCTTTGAGGCGGCGCTTCACAAGTCAATTCATTCGCTTGAAGACGGCAGAGAATCGCTTCTTCTTGACTCGTTTATGGAAATGAGTGTTGAAGAAATCAGAGAACAGCTTTATCATATTGACAATATGCGTGTTTACGCTATTGCGGTTGCGATTTACAAGGGAATTACAACAGAGGACATTTACGATATTACAAAAATTGATATGTGGTTCTTACACAAAATCAAGAAAATCGTTGAAATGGAAAAGAAACTCAAAACAGGTATATGTGACAAGGAAACTCTTTTTGCCGCAAAACGTATGGGCTTTACTGACAATGTTATTGCTAAAAACATCGGTACAACAGGCGCCGCAATAAAGAAAATGAGAGAGCTTTATAAAATTGAGCCTTCATTCTCGCTTGTTGACACCTGTGCCGCTGAATTTGCCGCGCAGACACCGTATTATTATTCTGATTACGGCATTGCAAACGAAGTTAATCCCGCAACAGATAAGAAAAAGATTATGGTATTGGGTTCAGGTCCTATCAGAATAGGTCAAGGCGTAGAATTCGACTACTGTTCTGTTCACTCTGTATGGGCGCTAAAAAAGCAGGGTTGTGAGGCAATTATCGTAAACAACAACCCCGAAACTGTTTCAACTGACTTTGATGTTTCGGACAAGCTCTATTTTGAACCTCTTACTCCCGAATATGTTACAAGCATTGTTGAGCTTGAAAAACCCGACGGAGCTATTGTTCAGTTCGGCGGTCAGACCGCAATTAAGCTTACAAAAACTCTTAACGATTTAGGCGTGCCGATTTTAGGTACTGATGCTGACAGCGTTGACGCCGCAGAGGACAGAGAGCGTTTTGACGAAATTCTTGAACAGTGCGAAATAGCAAGACCAAAGGGTCAGACAGTTTTCACAATTGAAGCCGCTCTTGACGCCGCGCACGAGCTCGGTTACCCTGTACTTGTAAGACCCAGCTATGTTTTAGGCGGTCAGGGTATGCAGATTGCCGCTAACGATGAGGATATTAAAGAATTTATGGGTCTTATCACAAAGACCATCGACATATCAGAGCATCCCGTGCTTGTTGACAAATACCTTATGGGCAAGGAAGTTGAGATTGACGCAATTTGCGACGGCACTGACATTCTTATTCCCGGTATTATGGAGCATATTGACCGCGCAGGCATTCACTCGGGAGACTCTATTTCGGTTTATCCCGCAGTATCGCTTTCAAAACAGGTTCAAGATACAATTGTTGACTACTCAAAGCGTCTTGCCAAAGCACTTCGTGTTGTAGGTATGATGAACATTCAGTTTATTGTACTTGATGAAAAGGTTTATATTATTGAGGTTAATCCACGTTCTTCAAGAACAGTTCCTTATATCAGTAAAGTAACAGGTATTCCTGCAATAAGCCTTGCTACCCGCGCAATGCTCGGCGAAAAGATTGCCGATATGGGCTACGGCACAGGACTTTATAAGAACAGCGGATATTTTGCAATCAAGCTTCCTGTATTCTCATTTGAAAAGATTACAGGCGCTGAAACAGCCCTCGGTCCGGAAATGAAATCAACAGGTGAGGTTCTCGGTATTTCAACAGATTACAACGAGGCTCTTCTCAAAGCATTTGAGGGCGGCGGAATTTCAATGCCTAAAAATGCTAAAATCGTAATTTCGGTTCGTGATAAGGACAAGGCAGAGGTTGCCGAGATGCTTAAAGAGTTTAAAAATTCAGAATTTGAATTTTATGCAACTCCGGGTACCTGTGAGGCTCTTCGCAAAGACGGAATTCAATGCAGTGAGGTAAGTTCATTAAGCGGTGCTTCACCGAGTATTATGGATATGCTGCAGAACGGCGAGGTTTCGCTCATAATTAACACAGCTACACACGGCAGACTTACAGACCGTGATGGCTTTAAGCTTCGCAGACTTGCAGTGGAATCAGGCAATGCGTGCCTTACATCGCTTGACGCGGCTCTTGCCGTTATGAGAAGTACATTTACTGTGCCTGACGGACAAATGAGCCTTACCGATATTGCGACACTCAAAATAAATAACTGAATTCAAGTTAATATTTTGACAACAAAAAATATATAATTTACACAGAAATGCTGAAACAGAAATTCTGTTTCAACTTTCTGTATTATCCTTAAGGAGTTGATTTTTTTGGCATACGATATTATTGATTATGCAATCTTAAATGCCCATAAGGATTTTAGTAAACTCCCCTTTTCAAAAGTTGACGGACTTATTTTTTCACAGCTCTCATATTTAAATTTTGACAATTTAATTCCCGATACAAAAAACAGGAGCAAGGGCATTTATCTTTCACAAGTAGCTGAAACCGAAAGTGAAAATTATGAGAAAATTTTTCCTCTTGAGCGCACAGCGGAGCGAAACAAAAAGCTTCTCAATGCAGTGGCTTACAGTAACCGTTACGGAAAAATCCGTGTAAACTATTATGAAAATATTTTCGACATTGAAAAGGATACACAGTTCTGCGCATTAACATTTATATTTCCCAACGGTGACGCCTGCATAGCTTTCAGAGGAACGGACTCAACAATTACCGGTTGGAAAGAAAATTTCAATATGCTTTTTAACTCAACGGTTGCATCGCATCAGCATTCGGTTAAATATGTAGAACGAGTTGCAAAAAAGGTTAAGGGTAATATTATTCTTGCAGGACATTCAAAGGGCGGAAATGTTGCAATTTACGCAGGCGCAATGTGCAACGATGAAACAAAGAAAAGAATAACTGAAATTCAAAGCTTTGACAGCCCCGGATTTACTAAAGAATTTATTGAATCTGAGCAGTACATTAAAACCGAAGAAAAGATTGCTAAATTTGTTCCCGAAGAGTCAATGATAGGACTGCTTCTTAATAACCGTGACAATTACAAAATAATTAAAAGCGACGGAATAGGTATTTTTCAGCACGATCCGTTTATGTGGCAGGTTGAAAATGATGATTTTGTAAACGGTGAAAAGCTTTACACTCGCTCACAGCTTGTTGATTCGACATTTAACGATTGGGTTTACAATGCTGAAATTGAACAGAGAGAGCAGTTTGTTGAGTCTCTTTTCCAAATGATAAATGCCGCTAACGCTGAAAATGCCACAAGCTTTATTGATTGGACTGAAAATCTAAAAAACAACTCGACCTTGGTTTATGAAAATATCAAAGATTTAGACCCCGAAACAAGGACTCTTGTACTTAAAGGCTTTGGCAGTTTTTTCTCGGCATTTGGTAAAAATATAAAATCAACTCCGAAGAAAATATTGGCAGATACATTGAAAAAAATAAAGGAAATCACCAAAACTGACGACTGATTTTTAATTTACCTCAAAAAAGAGTGAGCATATCTCAAACGGATACGCTCACTCTGATTTTTTATTATATTGAATGTACTTTATACGAAAACATATAAATAAAGTCCGAAAAAATGACACACAGAGCCTGCAATTACAAAGAAATGAAATACTGCGTGAAAATATTTCTTCTTTGCTCCTATGCCGTATATTATAGCGCCGAGAGTATAGGCGATACCGCCTGCAAGCATAAGAAAAATTGCATTATGGTCGAAGTTTTTCCACAACACTGCAAAGGTGACAATTATAGACCAGCCGAGAACAATATACAGTACCATTTGAAGCACTTTTGTCTTATTGAAAAGCGCAAATGTAATTGACATTCCCAATGCGACGGTCAGCCATATTGCTATGAAAAGTCCCCAGCCTAAAAAGGCGTTTAAGGGAACAACAATAGCCACTGCAAAGGGTGTGATTGTACCTGCAATCATAGGATAGATCATTGCGTGATCAACCATTCGCATTGCTCTTTTGCCACGGTTATTATGCAGCGCGTGGTAAACCGCTGAGCAAGAATAGACGGCTATCATTGTAATACCGTATACTATACTTAAAACTAAGTAATCCCAACGCGAAAGCACTATTGAACGGGCAATACACAGTATCGTTGCAATTATAGCAAAGCCGCCGCCTACCATATGTGAAATTGAATTAAGCCACTCTTCGCCTCTTGAATAATTTACCAATGCTATTTTATCTAAACGGCTCATACATAATCTCCTTTCATTTTATATACTATATTATGATTGTTTTTTGCTGAAAATAAAATATATTTTAGTTTACAAAATAAAAATACTCCGCAATTATTGGTTGCGGAGTATTTTTGTGCTGTTTTAAGGGTGTTTATTTCTTTTTCTTGCCGAAAAAGCCCTTCTTACCGTCGTCAAGGTTATCAGCTGCGCCAAATTCCAATGCAAGCTGACGAAGAAGCTCTTCTTGCTTATCTGTAAGTTTTTTGGGTACATCAACGATAATTCTTACAAGCTGATCGCCCTTGCCCATACCGCTTCGATTCTGAATACCTCTGCCGCGAAGCTTAAATATATCGCCTGGCTGTGTGCCTGCCGGCACATTATATTCAACCTTGCCGTCAAGTGTTGGAACTTGAATTGTACAGCCTAAAGCTACTTGCATAAAGGTAAGGTGAACATCGCACCACACATTATAGCCGTCACGCTCAAAAATCGGGTGTGGACGTACATTGACAACAATGTTAAGATCACCTGCAGGACCGCCGTTAGCTCCTTTATTGCCTTGTCCGCGTACTGTAAGTATCTGACGGTCATCAATACCGGCAGGAATGTTAATGTCAAGCTTTGCGCTTTTACGCACTCTGCCTGCGCCGTTACACTTTTTACAGGGATTTTCAATAATTGTTCCCCTGCCGTTACAGCGTGAGCAAGGCTTGCTTGACTGAATTACGCCGAAAGGCGTTCTCTGCTGAACCATCACTTGACCGCGGCCGTTACATTCGGGACAGGTTTTGGGCGAATGACCGCTTTGGCAACCGCTGCCGTGGCATTCTTCACAGGTTTCAATACGCATTGTGTCAACGCTTCGTTTACAGCCCTTTGCCGCTTCTTCAAATGAAATTGTAACGCTCGCTTGGGTATCACTGCCTCTTTGGGGAGCGTTGGGATTTGCTCTGCCGCCGCCAAAACCTCCGCCGAAGCCGTTGCCGAAAATCGAGCCGAAAATGTCACCCAAATCGAAATCCATTCCGCCAAATCCGCCGCCGTATGCACTGCCGCCTGCGCCGTAGTTAGGGTCAACACCTGCGTGTCCGAATTGGTCATAACGAGCTTTTTTTTCGCTGTCAGAAAGCACTTCGTAGGCTTCGTTAGCCTCTTTAAACTTTTCTTCGGCTTCTTTATTGTCGGGATTTAAGTCGGGATGATATTTTTTTGCAGCTTTTCGGTAAGCCTTTTTAATCTCGTCATCTGACGCAGATTTGTCAACACCGAGTACCTCATAATAATCTCTTTTTTCTGCCATAAGTATCTCCAAATATACTAACTCACGGACAGACCGTTACAGTCTGTCCGTAAATTTTTGGTTTAATTACTCAACATCTTTGAAATCTGCATCGTAATAGCCGTCGTTATTGGGTGCGGCACCTGCGTTGGGGTCATAACCGCCCTGCGCGCCGCCCTGAGCCTGCGCATTTGCCTGAGCCTGCTTATAAAGCTCTTCTGAAATCTTATAGAACTGCTGTGTAAGCTCTTCCTGCTTTGCCTTGATAGCGTCAACATCTTCGCCCTTGAGTGCTTCTTTAAGAGCGTCAATCTTTGTTTGAAGCTCTGTTTTATCGCTTTCAGAGAACTTATCACCCTCGTCTGCTAAAATCTTTTCGCACTGATAAACCATCTGGTCAGCGGCATTTCTTGTATCAACTGCGTCTTTACGCTTTTTATCTTCTTCTGCAAACTTTTCAGCTTCTTGAACTGCCTTTTCAATATCTTCTTTTGACATATTTGTTGAAGATGTGATTGAAATTGACTGCTCTTTATTTGTTCCCAAATCCTTTGCAGAAACATTTACGATACCGTTTGCATCAATATTGAAAGTAACTTCGATTTGAGGAGTACCGCGGCGTGCAGGAAGAATACCGTCAAGGTGGAATACACCAAGAGTTTTGTTATCTCTTGCAAATTCTCTTTCGCCTTGAAGAACATGAACTTCAACTGATGTCTGATTGTCAGCGGCAGTTGAGAAAATTTGGCTCTTCTTTACGGGAATTGTTGTATTTCTTTCGATAATCTTTGTATTTACACCGCCCATTGTTTCAATACCGAGTGAAAGAGGTGTAACATCAAGAAGAAGAAGTCCTTCAACCTCACCGCCGAGAACACCGCCTTGAATTGCGGCACCGACTGCTACGCACTCATCGGGGTTAATACCCTTGAAAGGCTCTTTGCCTGTGAACTTCTTAACTGCTTCTTGAACTGCGGGAATTCTTGATGAACCTCCGACCATAAGGATTTTGTTAAGCTGTGAAGCCTGAAGTCCTGAATCTGCAAGAGCTTGGCGAACAGGACCCATTGTTGCTTCAACAAGGTCAGCTGTCATTTCGTTGAACTTTGCTCTTGTAAGAGTTGTTTCAAGGTGTTTAGGACCTGTTGCATCTGCTGTGATGAAGGGAAGGCTTATCTGTGAGGTTGTTACGCCGGAAAGCTCAATCTTTGCCTTTTCTGCGGCTTCTTTAAGTCTTTGCATAGCCATCTTATCGCTGCGGAGATCAACACCCTGTTCTTTCTTAAACTCGTCAGCAAGCCAGTCGATAATCTTTTGGTCGAAATCGTCACCGCCAAGACGGTTATTACCTGCTGTTGCAAGAACTTCTTGAACACCGTCACCCATTTCAATGATAGAAACATCGAATGTACCGCCGCCAAGGTCATAAACCATAACCTTTTGGTCATCCTCTTTATCTACACCGTAAGCAAGAGCGGCCGCTGTAGGCTCGTTGATAATTCTCTTAACCTCAAGGCCTGCAATCTTACCTGCGTCCTTTGTAGCTTGACGCTGTGCGTCTGTGAAATATGCGGGAACAGTGATAACAGCTTCTGTTACAGGAGAACCGATATAAGCTTCTGCGTCTGATTTAAGCTTTTGAAGAATCATTGCCGAAATCTCTTGCGGAGTGAAATCCTTACCGTCGATATTCACTTTATAGTTACTGCCCATATGTCTTTTGATTGATGAAACTGTTTTGTCGGGGTTTGTGATAGCCTGTCTTTTAGCCACTTGACCTACCATTCTTTCACCCGATTTTGAGAATGCTACAACTGACGGAGTTGTTCTTGCACCCTCTGCATTAGCGATAACAACAGGCTCGCCGCCCTCAATTACTGCTACGCATGAATTTGTTGTACCTAAGTCGATACCGATTACCTTTGCCATAATTTATTCCTCCTAAATGGTTCTTTATTATATTATTGACTGATTTCTCAGTTAACTACCTTAACTACTGCGGGTCGGATTACCCTGTCGCCGATTTTATATCCCGTTGCGAACACATCTGAAATCGTGTTTTCCGGAAGCTCTTCATCTTCACCGTGCATTACTGCGTTGTGAATATTGGGATTGAATTCCTCTCCCTTTTCGCCGAAAGCCTCAACACCCAGCTTTTTAAGCGTTTCGCCGTACTGATTAAAAATCATTTCAATTCCTTTTTTGAATGAATCGAGGTCAGTGACTTCTGCTGCCATTGCACGCTGAAAATTATCATATACAGGTAAAAACTCACCTATTGTTGACGCTTTTGTATCGCCGTAAGCCTGTTCTTTTTCTTTTTGCGAACGCTTTCGGAAATTATCGTATTCTGCCATAACACGAAGTAAGCTCTCGTGCTTTGCGGCAAGCTCTGCCGTAAGCTTTTCTTCTGCTGTCGGCTCTGCCGTTTCTTCGGCTGTTTCTTCTGCTTCTTCAACAGCTTCTTCAGGCTGAAGATTTTCTTTTTCTGCCATGTCAATCCTCCAAAGTGTCGGACATTATGCTGCCGACGATTTCTGTTAAGTATTTTAAGCTCGGAATGAGCCTTGCATAATCAATTCTTGTAGGACCTATAAGTCCTAAAGTACCGCTGTCTTTACCGCCCACTGCGTAATGTGAGAAAATAACGCTTGAATCCTGCAATTCACGGTAAAGATTTTCTTTGCCTATCAGCACATTTGCATCTGAACCCGATTTATGATTTGAAAATAGGTTTGCCAACGGTTCGCCCCGTCTCAAAAACTCCATCAGCTCATAAGCATTGGGATAATCTGAATAGTTTAACAGATTTGACTGACCCTCTAAAAGCAACTGTGTTTGCTCGGTAAGCTGTGCCAAATCGGAAAGTGTTACAAGCAGGGGTGAAATTGCAAGGGATTTACTTCCCAGAGATAACGCAAGAGTTTGAATGAGCGCTATGCTGACTTCGCCTGCCGATTTGCCGATGAAATGCTGTGAAACAATATTATAAAAGGTTTCAATAAGCTCAAGATTTAATGTGCTGTCGGTTCGGCAAACACGGCTTTTAAGAATACCCGACGATGAAAGCATTACCATCATTGCAGTGTGAGTACCGAGGGGTACTAATTCAACCCTGCGGATAACCGCATTAACATCGCTGGGTGTTGTTGAAACTACCGCACAGTTTGTAAGCTCTGCAAGCACTTGACCTGCCTGCTCTAAAATCTGCTGCGGCTCACCGCTTGCGTCTGAAAGTCTTGCTTCAATAAGTCTTTTTTCATTTAGCGGAAGTTCATAACGGTTCATCAGCTTATCAACATAATAGCGGTAACCCATTTGCGAGGGAATACGTCCTGCCGAGGTATGGGGCTGATCAAGAAATCCAAGCCGTGACAGCTCTGCCATTTCATTGCGGATTGTTGCGCTTGACACGGGAATATGTGAAAACTCAAGCAAGGTCTTTGAACCCACAGGCTCGCCTGTTGCAATGTAGCGTTCTACTATCGCGGCAAGAATTCTTTCTTTTCTCTCGCTGAGCTTCATTTAATCACCCCACTTTGCACCGTTTAGCACTCTCGCTATTAGAGTGCTAACTCCGTTATATAATATACATTTTTTAGGCGAAAATGTCAAGGAAATATTTGTAAATAATTTGTTAATAAGAAATATAAAGCCTTTTATGCCTATATCAAGAGAAAAAATGTTGACAACAAATAAAAATAAGTATAAAATGTATATAATATCAATAAAGTGTTGAGAAAGAACGAAGGACAACACGAGCTTTCAGAGAGATTTCGGTCGGTGCAAGAAATCAGTTCGGTGTCCCGAGACCGCTTTCGAGCGTCGGCGAAAACATTTATTTATGATTAAGCCGTACCGTATAACTGCGTTAAAGTTTTTTGAGTGGCAGAAATTTTTATTCTGCAATGCGGGTGGAACCGTGGAATGTTGCATTTACAGCATTTCATCCTGTTTTTATAGGATGAAATGCTTTTTATTTTATATATAATGAAAAGGAGATATATTATGATTAAAGTAACACTTAAAGACGATGTAATCAAGGAATACGAAGCCGGTACTACTGTTGCTGAAATCGCCAAATCAATAGGTATGGGTTTATATAAATCAGCCTGCGGCGGTAAAATCAACGGAGTTTACTGCGATTTGAGAACAGCGGTAAACGAGAACTGCACTGTTGAAATTGTCACATTTGATGACGCTGACGGCAAAAAGACTTTTTGGCATACAGCTTCTCACATTATGGCACAGGCTGTAAAAAGACTTTACCCCGAAGCAAAGCTTGCAATAGGCCCTGCAATTGACAACGGTTTCTATTATGATTTTGATTCAGAAGTTCCTTTTACTCCCGAAGCTCTTACAAAAATAGAAGCTGAAATGAAAAAAATCGTTAAAGAGGATTTACCTCTTGAAAAATTTGAACTTTCACCTGCTGAAGCGCTAAAAATGATGGAAGAAAAAGGCGAAATCTATAAGGTTGAACTTATTAACGAGCACGCCGACAAGGGCGAGCCGATTTCTTTCTACAAACAGGGCGATTTCACAGAGCTGTGCGCCGGCCCTCACCTTATGTCAACAGGCGCCGTTAAGGCATTTAAACTTACATCATGCACAGGCGCATATTGGAGAGGCAACGAGAAAAACAAAATGCTTCAGAGAATTTATGCGACTGCTTTCCCCAAACAGTCGGCACTTGACGAGCATTTAGCAAGAATTGAGGAAGCAAAGAAGAGAGACCATAGAAAGCTCGGCAGAGAATTAGGACTTTTTGCTCTTCGTGACGAAGCTCCCGGAATGCCATTCTTCCTTCCTAAAGGTATGCTTCTTCGTAACGCACTTATTGACTACTGGCACGAGGTTCATAAAAAGTGGGATTATCTTGAAATCTCAACTCCTCAAATTATGAGAAGAACTCTTTGGGAAACCTCAGGTCACTGGGATCATTATCACGACGATATGTTCACAACTGTTATTGACGATGAGGATTTTGCAATAAAGCCGATGAACTGTCCCGGTTCAATTCTTGTTTATGATTTAGAACCGCGTTCTTACAAAGAACTTCCCCTGCGTTACGGTGAGCTTGGCAGAGTTCACAGAAACGAACTTTCGGGTGCACTTCACGGACTTTTCCGCGTTCGCTGTTTCACTCAAGATGACGCTCACATTCTTCTTGCTCCCGAACAAATTCGCGATGAGGTTGTTAGAATTGCACAGCTTTTCGATGAGGTTTATTCGCTCTTCGGCTTACCTTATACAATAGAGCTTTCGACAATGCCAGAAGATCATATCGGTTCAGTTCAAGATTGGGAAGTTGCAACAAACGCTCTTGCAGATGCCATTACATCAGTCGGAAAAACATATATTGTAAACGAAGGCGACGGCGCATTCTACGGTCCGAAGCTCGACTTCCACATTGAGGATTCATTGGGCAGAACATGGCAGTGCGGCACAATTCAGCTTGACTACCAGCTTCCCGGAAGATTTGGGCTTGAATACACCGGTTCAGACGGAGAAAAGCATTGTCCTGTTATGATTCACCGAGTTGTATTCGGTTCTGTTGAGAGATTTATCGGCGTTATTACCGAGCATTTTGCAGGTGCATTCCCGCTTTGGCTTGCTCCGGAGCAGGTAAGAATTCTTCCGATCGCCGACCGTCATCACGACAAGGCTTACGAACTAAAAAAAGAGCTTGAAAAGATGGGTATGCGAGTTACTGTTGACGACAGAAGCGAAAAGACAGGTTATAAAATACGTGAATCAAGACTTCAGAAGCTCCCATACTGGATTATTGTGGGCGACAAAGAGGTTGAAAACGAAACAGTATCTGTAAGCAAACGAGGTCAGGGCGACATCGGTTCAATGGACTTTAATGCTTTTGCTGAAATGCTCAAAGAAGAAATTGATAACAAAGTAAGATAAGGAGCTTTATTATGTCAAATGCACTTACCGTTACGGTTATTACCGACACTCATTATTACTCTAAAAAGCTCGGCACTGACGGCGAAGCATACAAAATTGCCGACAACAAAAGCGGTGTATTGCTTGCTGAATCCCGAGAATTGCTTGAAGCCGCATTCACGCAGATTGCCAATGACAAAAGAACTGACATTGTGCTTCTTTCGGGCGACACAACAAGCAACGGCGATTATGACTCACACGCAGAATTCATTGAAATGCTTCGTGATTTAAAATCAAGGGGCAAGAGAGTTTATGTTCTTACCGCTACTCACGATTACCAATGGAGCGGTGAAACCCACAGATATGAAGGCGATGAGAAAATTACAATTCCTGCCGCAAAACGCGAAGAGCTTTATGATATGTATAAGGAGTTCGGTCCGGACGAAGCCATAGCAGTTCACAGACAAAGTATGTCTTATATTGTTCAGCTTGCTGACGGATACAGACTTTTTGCTCTTAACGATGATACAAACCTTAACGGCAAGAGCGGATTTTCTGACGAGCTTTTCGAGTGGATTACAGAACAGGTAAATAAAGCAAAGGCTGACAATCAGTTTATCGTTGCAATGACTCACCATCCGTTAATTGCCCCCTCGCCTATGTACGAAATTATAGGCAAGGGCGATATGATGGGTGACTATGAAATCCGCCGTGAACAGCTTGCGGATATGGGCGTGCAATTTATGCTCACAGGTCACACTCATGTTCACGATATAGATAAGCATATAAGCCCCAAGGGTAATTATTTCTATGACATTTCAACAGCGGCTACAATAGGCTACCCCGCCGCAATAAGAACCGTTGTATTTGACCCTGCAAACAAAATGGTTTCTACAACAACAGATCTTATTACCGAGCCTGTAAACATTGACACCCATGGTAAGGATTTGCAGACTTATCTTGCAGACCACATTGTCGGTATGATAAGAGATGTAATTAAAGCCGCAGGCGAAGATATTGACAAGTTTGCCGATATGGCGACCGCAATCAGCATAAAGAAGAAGGTTTCATACAAAATCGGCTGGCTTATAAAGCCTATATTTAAAGCTTTAAATAAACTTAAAATCGGTACAGTAGGCAATTGGACCCGCGCTGAAACAGGACTTAAAAAGGAAGATTATGCCGATATTAAGGACAAGGGCGTTGTTGATTTCATTGTTGATCTTGTGCTTAATCTCTACGGCGGAAAGAGTCTCTACACGCCCGACGATAATGAATACAAAATTGCAGTGGGACTTTTGAACATTATTGATTCAATAATTAAAGTGTTACATATTCCGCTTAAAAAGCTTATTAAAGTTTCTGACACTGTACGCGGTATTATTGAACCGTTGCTTTACAACCCCGGTATTCCTGCATATGATGCAATAATTCCAATTATGCCTGTTTACGAGGGTGACAGCATAGGACCTCAACCCGAAGCAACTCCGATTCCGAATACGGTTAAAGAAAGCAGGAAAGGCTTACCGATTGTAATTATCACAATTCTTCTCTTGCTTATTTTCCTTATTCCCCTTATCTGCATTGGTGTTCCGGTTCTTCTTATCGGTTACATTGTAAACCGCATAAAATACAGAGAATATTTAAAAGACTAACTGAATTTTCCAAGAGCTGTAGAACGAAAGTTTTACGGCTCTTTTTTATAGCTCTATTTCTATAAGGAATAGCTAAAAATGCGTAGAATGTATAAAACATTTTGTTTTTTCGTTTTATTTGTTCTGCTTTCGGAGTGTTTTTCTTTGTGCAAATAGTGAAATTTTAGGTTAAAATTTCTACTAATAGCACAAAATTTTAAGGGTAAAATACACTTTTAGACTAAAATTTTCTAAATATCTTGATTTTTCAGCAAATACAGTGTATAATTATATCATATATTGAGGGGCTTTACGCATTTTTTGCTCCTATTTAGGAGGTTTTTATTTTGAGCGGAGATTTACATTGTCACACAAAGTTGTCTGACGGCAGTTTAGGTATTGAAGATTTAATAATTTTTGCAAAGAAAAAAAATATTGAATCAATCGCAATTACAGACCACGATTGCCTTGCAGGAACAGTTAGAGGGAAAGTTATCGGCGCACGCCACGGAATTCAAGTTATTCCCGGTGTTGAGCTTTCTGCAACAGACGAAGAAATCAATAAAAATGTTCATATTCTTTGCTATTTACCCGATGCTCCCGATATGCTCGAAGGTCTTTGCAAAAGAAATTCTTTAGCGCGCAAAAAGGCTGCCCATTTTATGATGCTTCAAGTAGCCAAACGTTACCCGATTACCACAGAATTCATTATGAAATGCGCAACAGGTTCAACCAATCTTTACAAAAAGCATATGATGCAGGCTCTGATTGAATGCGGATACACAAATTCTTTCAACGGTGAGCTTTATAAAAAGCATTTCACAAAAGACGGCGAAGATTCAATTCTTGTAACTCCTAAATATGAAAGCGTTAAAGATGTTATTGATGCAATTCACACAGCGGGCGGTATCGCAGTTCTTGCGCACCCCATTGCAAGCGGCTGCGTTGAAAGCATTATGAAATACAAAGAATACGGAATTGACGGCATTGAGGTTTATCATCCAAGTGCTGACGAAGCGCAACAGGCAGATCTTCGCAAATTCGCCGCTAAAAACAAGCTTTTGGCTACAGGCGGAAGCGATTTTCACGGTCTTTACAATGAATATAATGTATCGTTGGGAGATTATACTACCCCTGATGATGATTTACGCAGTCTTATATCATACAAATCAAAACAAAAGAGATTGCAAAAAAAATTAGCACAGCAAGCCGCTGAATAAAACCACTAAGGAGGTCTTTTATATGATTTTTGACGACAGCGATGTAAAAATCTTTAATGACACCAAAGCTTCAGACTCCTTTGACGAGGTTTCAACAATTTCACAAATGACAAAAAACAGAAGCAACGGCAATGCGCAAAGAGCAAAGGATTTAGGCGAATGTCTTGCAGAGCGTTTTGTTGACGAGCCTCACCTTATTAGTGAGCTTGAGGCAGAAATCGGCAAAATACAGAACGATGAAAACACAATGTATCAAATGAAAGTTCTTCTTGTTTTCACTGCTGAATACTGCATAAACCATTTACTGCCTAACTCGCTTTTATCTAACACCGCCGTAAATGCTTTATACGATACCGTTAAGAAAAAAGCTTTCGATTTTTATGACAGACTTGATGACGCGGCAGAATACAGCTTTTATTACCTTGCGGTGAGAAAAGGCGTGGATATTCCGGCAAACATCGGTGTGTCTTTTGCTATGCTTTGCGGTATGGATAAAGATGAGTATTATCAAAATCTCGGCAAACAGCTTTTTGAGGTTGCAAGTCACGAGGTTGAAAAAACAATTGACAGCTATAATTTTGTAAAATAATTAAGCATTAGAAAACCCTTTGTTCCATTTGGAGCAAAGGGTTTTTTATGTTATTCTATTATTTACGCCTCTTAATAGCGTTCATTTTCTTCGTTCTTTTTGATTTTTGACTTATAGTATCCCGATGTCACAAGATATGTGACAACTGACGCAAGAAGCGCCACGGCAACTGCTACAACAGCCATTGTAATATAGTAATACGGTTTTGAAACCATATTATCCTTATCGTAGATTTCAAAAATAATGCTTTGTATGAAACCCTTTTTTTCAGTTGTCGGCTCAGTTATATTTGGTTCAGCGGGGACAGGTTCTGTTGAAGAATCTGATGCAACATCTGCGGAGCTTGGCTCTTCGGCTGCAATCGGCTTTTCTGATGAAGGCTCTTCAACTTTTGAACTCGGTTCTTCTGACGAGGGTTCTTCTGTTGTGCTGACTGTTACAGGCTCTGTTACCGTGATTTTATATGTGACACTCCAGCCGTTTGACTTAGCGGTCACCGTAGTTTCGCCTAAAGCCACACCTTTAACCGTACCGGTTGAAGATACGGTTGCCACTTTTGTATCGGCAACAGACCAAGTTACCGAATAATTATCAGTAGTATCTGTCGGAACTTTTTTAACAGTCAGTTTTAAAGATTTATTTAATTCAACTGTTTTCGCAGAGCTTCCCGAAACAGCAATACCTGTTTGCGGAACAGTCACCGTAACCTTACAGGTTGCTGTTTTACTGCCGGCCTTTGCTGTGATGGTGGCACTTCCCCCACCTACTGCGGTAATTTTACCGCTGCTTGAAACTGTTGCAACCTTTGAATTTGAGGTTGAATAAGTAACCGTTTTGCTTGTTGCGTTTGTCGGCTCAACCGTAGCTGTAAGCTGACTTGTTTCTCCCTTTTTAAGTGAAACGCTCGATTTATTAAGTTTAACACTTGTTACAGGTACAGTAACGCTCACCTTGCCGTTTGAGGTTGAGCAGGCATAGGCTTTAGCATCAGAGTCAATATTTTCTGTACTTGTAAGGGTAAGGGTTGATGAACCCGAGCTTTTAAGGATTTTAAATTTCACGGTAAATACTGTTCCGCTTTTTGCACTGAACATACCCGAAAAATTAACCGATGAACCTGTATTATTAAGGCTTCCGCTTGAAACAGCGCCGCCCTTACTGCTGCTGACATACTGAAGCTCGCTTGAATTATATCCAAGCATAACATTTGCGCCCCAAATCTGAACGCTTGAAGAAATTGTTACGCTTACGCTGACAGTATCGCCTTTTGCACCGCTTACGCTTGACGCAGTATAATTTACGCTTGCCGCATTAGCAGGCATAACAAAGGTTGAAATAAGTATAATAAACGCAATTAAGCTTGCTGAAATTTTTGAGAGCTTTCTCATTGCAATCACCCGAATAATAAATATATTATTATGATACAATATTCGACAGTAAAAGTCAATTAAGAGCGATTGGAAATATAAGTATTTCTGATTTGTAAAAATTTATTTTAATGTATTACCGAATGTTTTTTCATTTTTGCACAAAAAACAAAATCGCTGCTCTGTTTTTATTTTTTTGTTGAAAATCCAATTTTAAGTGGTATAATAATTAGCTGAAAAATTATTTATTGAATGCATTGTTAATTTATTTTGTGTTTTATAGGAGTTCAAAATGGAGCAAAGTAAAAAGACCGAGATAACACGCAGTCAAATTATAACTTCAGCGCTTAATGAATTTAACGAAAAAGGATTTACAGGTGCATCACTGCGGCGGATTTGCAGAAACGGTAAATTTTCAAACGGAAAGCTGTTTCATCATTTTAAAGACAAAAACGAGCTGTACTTTGGGTGTTTAGAATACTGCTATTCGCTTCTTGCTGATCATATTCTTGATTTTGATTTTGATATTAAGCTTAAGCTTGAAGAAAACTCAATAAATCTGTTCACGCACTGGCAAAATTTTTGGAGAATACACCCCGATTTAATCTCAATATTCTTTGAAAGCAGAATTTCACCCCCAACCGAACTGCGTGAAGAGATAATTCGCATAAGACAAAGAACATTTCTTTCAATTTTAAAGTCCAAGCTGCGAAAAATGTTTGCATTTTATCATCCCGAATCCCCTCAAAAACAAGCATTTCTTGTAGGAATTTGGATAACCGTTTTAGATTATGTAGCAATAGGTATCGGGTATCAAAAGAATCTTATCTATAATGATGAAGAGGCATACTTGGAATCTCAAAGCGCTATGTTTAAAAAGGTATTGATTGCATTTTTATACGGTATGGACAGCGACAGGTTTAAAGAAATTTTCCCATACTAATTTAATATAAAGAATACAAAACAATAGATAACCGAACAAAAGACAATTAAGGTCTGATGTTCGGTTATTCTTATTTATTTGAACAAAGAAAAAGCAGAGCAACGAACACAATTTCTTTGTTCAGAATGAGAATTGATAATTTTTCCGCCTAAAAATATAATTTAATTACAAAATTTGTTTTGCATATTTATTTTAATAAATATTTTAAGCTATGAAAAGGAGAGATAAAAATGCAAAAGCAAAAATTAAAAAAGCTTCTCTGTGTTCTTATGAGCTGGATAATGCTGTTTTCTGTTTTTTCAACAGGATTTACTGCGGCGGCTCAAGGAATATCTGACAAAGCTGAAAGCGAAAATAATTACGGTAATTTTTTAAAAAAATTCGCAGAAAAATCATCAGCTTTATTAAGTGAACTTTTTGAAAACACAGCATCATATTTTGACAGCTCATCAAATGACAGCGCGGTTGCCGAAGTTGAATCAAGCATAATGAGTTACGAAGGCGATGTATCAAAAGCTGACGCTTCAGAAGAAGATGTTGCGGCTTACACTGCTTTGACAGAGCAGTTCAAGGCTTTGTCACCCGAACAAAAAGACAGCATTGATATGTATGCACTCAGCAAAATTGTTCAGCTTGTATATGACCGCGAAATCGCACTTCAGACAAGCGGCACATCAACACAGAAGAAGAAAAATGCTCACCTTAAGCTCTATGAAGTTTTAGGCGAAGTTCCCTGCCTTAGAGCTGCTGAAGAATGTGCTGCAGTTCTCGGAAACACAAAAGCAACAGGTGAAGAAATGCTCGAAGCTTACAGCAATGCAGGCAGTGTAACAGCCCGTGTATTCGCAGGACTTTGGTACAAGAGCTACTCTGCTTTCTATTATAAAATAGAAGAACATGAAGGCAACGCATTAAAAACTATTGCAAATACACTTTTCAGTGCGGCAAAAAAGGCATATCCCTTTGAAGAAGTTGCTCCTGCAAAGGTTACAAAGCCTACTGCAAGCAAATATGACCAAGGTGAAAACGATCCTGCTTATATCAGCGATTTAGAAGCATATAACCGGTATCAGTATGAAAACTATTTATACAGTAACAGAAAATCAATTTACGAATCAGAGCTTCTTTACCCCATTTTGGCGCAGATTGCAGAATATGCTCCCGAAATGAGTGAAGCCAGCAGTTGGCTTAGCACAGCATTTGATGCAGGTAAAGCTTTTAATGAGGACATCACAAATACCGCCCCTGCCAAGAGCGCATATGAAAAGTACGAGCAGATTTCTGATTTTTCAAAAGCAGTAATCGGCAGTGTTTCAATAACCGGATTTGGATATATTGCAAAAACATCTGCGCAGCCCTTTATTACAAATAAGACTGTATATCTCAGTGCTTTGCCCGATTTCATCAAGAATATTTGCGAAATCGAAAACATTGACGGCTTTGTTGAACTGGTTGCACAGCAGGAAGAACCCTATGATACAGCAAATTATGAGCCTCTTCTTGAAAGCTATGACGCTCTTTCCGATTCTTTAATGTATCTTGTTCCTCAAGAAACCGTTGATAAATATAATAATGTAATGACAATCTTAACAGGCAAAATTCAAAAGCTTGAAAGAGAGGATATTTCGATTGACGGTTGGGAAAAGACCGTAGTTGAATATCCCGAAAATGCAACAAAAGATCGTGTGGAAGCTTCTTTACCGGAGCTTGATAAAGTTGTAAACGACATTGCTTCAAAGGCAACAGGTCAAAATCTCAGCGGTTTGATTTATTCAAACCTTTACACCAACGCTATGGTTAGCACTATTGCAAAGGCAATTTTCCCTCTTCTCGGCGACCTTACATCACTTGTTGCAAAAGCTCCAAGTGATTTAGGTAAAGTTCTTACGGAAGAAGAATATGCAGGTGCAGTTGCGGCACTTAATGCGGCAACAGAAGCAAATACATCAAGCGATAAGCTCGCCGCTTGGGATTATGTTGAATTCAAGAACGGTGACTGGTTCATCGACGGTGATAAAGAAGGCTTTATTGCGGCAGTTTCAGCACTTTTCAGACCGCTTAATTTAATGAGTATGGTTCTTACATTTGAAGATACTTATAATACAAAAGACGGAACTGTAACCTACGGTGCATATTCAGATGTTGTTCCGCTCCTTGAGGCACTCGGTATTGAATGCCTTTCATCAACTGAATACACTCTTAAAGTAGAGGCTGATATTGCAGAGCGCGGAACTGCAAACTGCAACATCGAGCTTTCAGTTAAACCTCTTCTTGAAATGGTATTTAATTACCTTGACAAGGTAGCGGTTGCCCCCGTGACTGAATTATCAATACTTCTTCCGAAGCTTGCATATGCTCTCAACACCGGTCTTATTAACACACAGCTTGCAGCTCTTGTTTCAAATATCAAAATGGTAAGCATTGATGTTTCAAGCCTTGATGTGTCTACCAAAAATCTTTTTAATATGATTGCAGGCATTGACGATGTTAAAGACGATAACGGTGTTGTAACAGATTACGGCTCAATCACAATTGATTTGGGTGAGCTTAACTCAGCAGGTCAGCCCGTAAGAGAAGACAATGCAACTCTTTCAATTGCAATTAACGGTATGACAATCAATCTTAAAGAGGCTGATTTCATTCAGCTTATGGAAGATTCAGACGGCTGCGGCGAAGCAGTTATAACTGACGAAACAGTAACTAAATACACTCAGGCGGTTGAAATTCAGTCTGACAAGACAGAGGCATTTGTAACACTGTTCAACTACATTTATACAGATGTGCTTGTTCCTAACTCAAAAGTTCTTACTCCGGTTCTTGAAAGCGTAGGAGTTCCGACCTTCATACAGCCTGTTGTTCAAACTCTTGTAGATATGGCTTTAAATAATATTTCTCAAGAAACAGCATTGACAACAGTTATCAATGTGGTTAATCCGCAAGCTCCCGCTCTTCCTGACAGCAATCCGATAATTGATTTTATCAAGAACGGTTCTATAGGCGAGATTTTCAATAAAGTTATAAGCTTTATTTCAGGGATTTTCGGCGGAAACAGCGACAACAGCAATAACAGCAACAACAATACAACCGATAATAACGGCGGAGATGACAGCGGCAACTTATGGACTGACAATATTATTGACAGCATTCCCAATACAAGCGCTTTCCTTTCATCAGCAGTGCTTCCTATGCTTATTGCAGCAGGAGCGGCAGGCGTTGCAGTAGTTATTAAGAGAAAAGACGACGGTAACTAAATTCCTCCTTATAAAACAAATCACCGAGTTTAATGCTCGGTGATTTGTTTTTATATTTATCTGAATAATTTATCGCTGTAAAAGTTTTTATATACCCTCTATAACTGCAAAATATGCGACGCGAAGGTAAAATAAACTAAAAGTGAAAGCGCGTCTACAATCGTAGTAATGAAAGGACTTGCCATTACTGCCGGGTCAAGTTTAATTGCCTTTGCAAGAATCGGCAGTGTACAGCCAATTATCTTTGCAACAATAATTGTACAAACTAAGGTAAGGCAAACAACTGCGGCAACAACTATACTAACTCTATCAATTATCATCATTTTTACAAAGTTTGCAATGGCAAGAGTAATACCGCATAACAAGGCTACTCTGAATTCTTTCCATATAACTTTAAATATATCTTTAAACTCAATATCGCCGAGTGAAAGTCCTCTGATAATTGTAACCGACGCTTGACCGCCGCAATTACCGCCTGTATCCATAAGCATAGGAATAAAGGAGGTAAGAATTACATAAGCCTGCAATGCTGATTCAAAATGTTGAATTATTTTGCCTGTAAAAGTTGCAGACACCATTAAAAGAAGCAACCAAGGAAAACGCTTTTTCCATGTTTCAAATGGTCCCATTTTAAGATACGGTTTATCAGTGGGAGTAATAGCCGCCATTTTTTCAATATCTTCTGTTGCTTCATCCTGCATAACATCGATAGCGTCGTCAACTGTTACAATTCCGACAAGTCTGCCTTCTCCGTCAACTACAGGCAGAGCCAACAAATCGTATTTTTGGAAAAGATCCGCTACGATTTCTTTATCTTCAGCAGTATTAACGGAAATAACATTATCTTCCATTATTTCGCAGATTTCGGCATTTTCATCTGAAAGGAGCAAATCCTTGGCAGTTACAACGCCGACAAGCTTACGCTTTTCATCGGTTACATAGCAGGTATAAATTGTTTCTTTATCAACACCTGTTCTGCGGATTCTCATAAATGCGTCTGCAACTGTCATTGAGCGTTTCAAATCAACATACTCAATGGTCATAATACTGCCTGCGGAATCTTCAGGATATTTTAAGATTTCGTTGATGCTTTTTCGGGTTTCGGGGTCTGTATAACGAAGAATACGCTTAACAAGTGTTGCAGGCATTTCTTCAATAAGGTCAACGGCATCGTCAACATAAAGCTCGTCAAGAACTTCACGAAGCTCTGAATCGCTGAAAGCACGGATTAACTGCTCTTGATATTCAGGCTCCATATTAACAAAAACTTCCGCCGCCAATTCTTTATTAAGCAAGCGATAAATCAAGGTCAGGTCACGCTCGTTAAGCTCCATAAAAAGCTCGGCAATGTCCTGCTCATTCATATCCTCAAGTATAATCTTGAGTTTTGCCCAATTTTTGCCGCGCAGAAGTGTTTTAATGTTCTCAACTACCGTTTCAAACATTTCATCCATAATTTTCACTCCTTTTAAATTGTTTTAACGAAGTGAACCGTTCACAGTGACAACTGCGAAAAAAATGCAATTTGTACTCGGAGGTTCAGCTTTTGTACTTCGGCAACTTTCCACAATTATCACTCTCCTTTTTTATGGATTGAAATACCTAAAATAAATATTTAATATGATATATTATCTTATTTTATTTAAAGTTTGTCAATACAAAATGCACAAAAAAGTGACACAAAAATTGTCACTTCGTTCTCTTTAAAACACGTTAGTGTTCTTGAATAAGTTGTACTTTTGTGTTAGAATAAATTATTAATTTAATTAGGAGTGGGTTTATGCAGTTAGTTCAAACAGCTAAGGGCATTGTATCTGATGTAAAAACGTATTGGAATATTCCGAAACCGCACAGATACATGACCTTTAAAGAAATTGTCGCTTACGCAGGCGGCGGTATAGGTGCATATTTTATTATTCAGTTAGGCTCAACACTTCTTGTTGGCACTCAAAATGCGATTGTACAAAGCGCTATCGGTGTTGCTCCTAACCATATGTACATTTTGTATCTTATCTCCACACTCGCTAACATTCCGCTTACAGGGGTACGCGCCAATATGGTTGACAACACCAGAGGCAAAAGAGGTAAATACAGACCGTACATTCTGTCAATGGGTATTCCGACAGCGCTTATTGCGATAGCGTATGTGTGGTTCCCGTACCATCAAATGTACACTATGTTCCCCGGCAAAATGTTCGGCTATGAAAAGGGCTACATTATTAAATGCGCCATGGTGCTTTTCTTCAGCATTCTTTTGCAGTTCTTCTTCAATTTCTTTAATGACGCATATACGAACTTAGTTCACGTTCTCTCCCCTAACACGCAGGAAAGAACTGATGTTCTTGCGGTTAAATCGGTTGTTTATTCGCTCGCGCCGTCTATTATGTCATTCCTGCTTCCGCTTGTCGCAGGAGCAGTTGCCGGCGGTAACCAATACGATATTCGCGTTTACCGTATTACATATCCCATATATGCGATTTTCGGTATAGCTCTTACAATTGTTGTTTATGCAAATACCAGAGAAAAAATTGTTCAGGCAAAAACACATGCTATTCAAATCAGCTTTATGGATGCGCTCCGTGAGGTTGCAAAGAACAAGTACTTCTGGATTATTTCATTTGCCGGTTGGCTCGGCTTCCTTGAGCAGTCATACGGTGTAATTCTTGACTGGTCATACACCTACGGACACGCTTGTTCTGATTTTGCTAAGTCGATTATCAATCTTCTTACGGGTAATGCCGCTCTGTGGGGTATGCTTTTAGCGCCCATCTGCATTAAAAAATGGGGCAAGAAAAAGGTTCTTATCGGCGTTAATATGCTGAACGTACTTTTCATTCTCGCGATGCTTCTCAACATGAGAAATATCTGGTGGCTGTTTATCTGCGTTTACCTCAACTGGCTTGTCGGCGCATTTGAGCAGATTACAAGTCCCGCTATTCAGGCGGATATCCGTGATTATCAGCAATATCAGTCAGGCGAAAGAATCGACGGTATGTTTGCCGCTGTTGCCACCATAGGCAATGTTATAACACTTGCAACATCTTCTGTTATACCGATGGTTCAGAAGCATTACGGAATTTACGAGGGTAACGGATATGAAAAATCTGCAGATATTCTTTTTGTAGAGAACAGCGGTCCCGATCTTCTCTACAAGGTTATGGGCGCTATGATCATTATGGCGGCTGTCGGCGCATTTATGAATGTTGTTCCCTATTTCTTCTATGATCTTAAAGAAAAACAGCAGAAAGCGATTGTCCGTATTCTCAAAATCAGAGCTTTATTTGAAGATTACGGCAACGGTGTTCTTAACGACGGCGACCTTATTGAAGCTATTGACATTATCCACGAATCAAGAGAGCTTGAAAATGCAGAACCCGTTGAAATCAGCAAAGACTCCTATAGAAAAATTAAAGATAACAAAGCTCTGCGAAAAGAAGCCAAAAAGGCTTACCGCGCGGAACTTGAAAGAAACGAACTTATTGAAGTTTCAGCTATTGTTTGCAAAGAGCTTGACAAGTTCGAGACACCCTTCTACAAAGCACAGCTTAATGCAAGCAGAAAAATATATGAAGGCGACCTTGCAGGTCTTTTAATGATGAATATTAACGATGCAAAACAAGAGCTTGCAGCAGCAAAGGCAATGCCGAAATATAATGCGGACGAAAAAGAATACAGAAAGTATGCTATCCAGGTTGCAAAGAAAAAGATTACCGCTTGCAAGGAAATAGCAAAGCATTTCTCAAACGGCGAAGAATTTGTTGAGCCTGATTATTCAGTTATTGAAGGCATTTTTGAACTTCAGGACAACTGTGATATTAAACTCCACGAGCTTGGCAAGGCTCTCAGTGAAGCAAAAGACAACAAAGACTCTGCCAAAGTTGCTGAAATCAAAGCAGAAATCAAAGAGGTTACTTTCCAAAGAAAAGTTGCAAGAGCAGACGAAAAAGAAGAAACAAACAGGCTCGCAATCTTCAGCCGTGCTGCAAAGCCTTATCTTGATGCAAAGAAAATTATTGAACAGGCTGAAAACTATACTCACCTTGAAGAAATCGAAGCTATTTATGATGAAGCAAAGGTTAGATATGAAGCAAAACTTCAGGCTGATGCTGCAGAGCTTGCCGCGCTTAAGGCTGAGGAAGATGCTATGAAAGCAAAAATCCGCGAAGAAAAAGCCGCAAAGAAAGCAATGAAAAAGGCTAACAGCACAGACAGCAAAAAGAAATAATTTTCACTTTTGATTTTCTTTCATACTATATAAGACGGCAAAAAACGCAAAAGTGTCCATAAAAACTCTATAAAAATTAAAATGAGTTCGGTTCTGTGCCGAACTCATTTTTTAGTTTCAATATGTTTATCAAATCTTGTGACGTCAGTTTTTTACTCCGATTATGTAAAAATTTTCATCACTTTTTTCATAATTGAAAATACAAAAGCAAATCAAACCGCTGTCACCTAAAATTACGGTATTTTTCGTCTTTTTCTTTGCCTTTCCACGAATGGATTTGAACTGGATTTGCGAATATATCGTCAAGACGCTTTAAAAACGGTACTGCCTCGCCGAAATCGAGAGCACGGTGGTCAAAAGCAATACAGATTGGCATAACCTGACGGATTTCAATGGTTTTATTTCCGTTTGAGTCAGTTACAACGACAGGCTTTTCTTGAATTGCACCTATACCGAACGCACTGACCTGCGGCGGAATTATTTCAAGAAGCTCAACACTTCCGCGCTGGCCTTTATAAAGCGAACCGATGTTTGAAATTGTAACAGTACCCTGTTCAATATCGCGTTTAGTAATTCTATCGGTTTCGGGAATATTTTCGTATTCTTTCTTGGCTTTTCCCTTTAAGTTTTTGACCTTGTATTTACCTGTTTTTGAACCAACAAGACGGCAAACTGTCTGCATAATTTTACCGTTTTTAAGTGCCGTAAGAGTGTTGTCAAGAGATACCTCATACATTGCCTCGTTTAAATCTGTTTTTAAGAAACGTCGCTGAACATCGTGTATATAATCGGTCATCTCGTCAAGATTTTTATCTTCAAAATTATGAAGATTTATTGTCATCATTTTACCGCCCGGCATAATCATAGGCATTGAAATATTTATATCTTCAAAGGTTTTTATTTCACCTCTTACAAGCTTACGTTTATATGAAATATGGGAATTCATAATAGGCGCGGCCTTGAGTCCCTCTGCAATAACTTTTAACATAAGCGTATTAACTGTGATTTTGTCTTCGCCGTGCCGGTCAAAATTTAATTTTTTGTATTCCGCCATAAAGTCGGTAACATCGGGTTCATAATTATATGTTACATGAGGAATAGTTTCCCAGCTTTCGGTTGTCATATTTGCGACAATTTTTCTTTGAAGACCAAAGTTGATTTTATTTGTGACTTTCATAGGTATTTGCTCCTTGCGATGAAAAATTATTTTATTTTGCGTACTTGTTATTACGCTAATATAATAATGAAAATTACGCCGTTGCACAACAAACTTTGATTAACATTTTGCAAATTTTCTGTAAACTTTTGGTTGCAACTGACATATTGAATTAAAATCCGCAAAAATCGGCAGAACATTTTACCGCTCTGCCGATTTGCTATTTAATTTTAACCGTATAGATATTGCCCTTTTGAGTTTCAAACTCGGCAAAGTGATTTTCACTTTCACATATTCCGTCAACGGTAAATTCAGAATTTTCATAATAAAGCTTGCATTTACCGCCCATATTTGAAGTTATCTGTGCGGCGTTCAGCTTGCCGTTGCGCCACTCTATATTCACAGTAAAATTGCCTCGGGCAACCAGCCCTGTAATTTTACCGTTTTGCCAAGCGGTCGGCAATGCAGGCAAAAGGTGGATAAATCCGCAATGGCTTTGCATAAGCATTTCATTGATTCCCGAAGTAAATCCGAAATTGCCGTCAATTTGGAACGGCGGATGAAAATCCCAAAAATTCGGATAAATTCCGTTTTTAAAAAGAGTGCCGATAATGCTTAAAACTCTGTCGCCGTCAAGAACGCGCGCCCAAGTGTTGATTTTTTGCCCCATTGACCAGCCTGTACTTTTGTCTGTTCTGTCATTCATCGAAACCACAGCGGCGCTGATTAAATCGGGATTATCATACCAATTCATAGCGTTGCAGGGATAAAGTCCGAGAAGATGCGACATATGGCGGTGATGGCGCTGACCTATTTCACCGAGATGTGTCTCGTGATACCATTCTTTAATCTGACCGTCGCTTCCGATTTCATATGGCTTTAATTTTGACTGAATATCGAGCCATTTTTCGCAAAGCTCCGCATCAGTATTCAAAGCTTTTGCGCTTTTGATTGCATTATCATATAACTGCCAAATGAGTGCCTGTTCATAAGTATTGCCCATTGTACGCGGACCGTTTTCGGGCGAAAAGCAGGGTGCGGTTACAAGCCTGCCGTTATGCTCAACAAGCAGTTTTGCGAAATACTCTGCAGTTTCACAAAGCATTGGGTAAATATCCTGTTCAAGGATTTCAGTATCAAGAGTATACTCATAATACTCATAAACATTATGTAAAATCCACGGAACTGCCGCAGGCGACCAACCCCAGTTAAATTCCCAGCCGGGACAAGTCCAGCCAAACGGCGTGCACTGCGTATGGAACAGAAATCCGTTCTGCTCGCCCTCACCGCTTTTAATGCCTGTATAATATTCCGCCGTAAGTCTGCCCGGAATAACCATAGACTTTATATAACGAATAAGAGGCTTTGCGCATTCGCTTAAATTTCCGTTATAAATATGCCAATAATTCATTTGCAGATTTACATTTGTATGGAAATCACTGCTCCACATAGGATCGTTACAGCAGTTCCAAATACCCTGCAAATTTGACGGTAACAAATCACCTTCGCGTGTTGAAGAAATTGCCAAATATCTGCCATACTGATATAGAAGCTGTTCCGCAATGCGAGAATCAAGCTTGCCGTATTTATAAAGGATCTTATCGGCAGGAGCGTCGGTTTTACCATCAAGGTCGATTGAAACTCTTGAATAAAGAGCATTAAAATCGTCTGTATGAGCTTTTTTGAGTTCATCAAAACCTTTTTCGGACGCTGTTTCGGCAGTCAATTCAACTCGGTTTAACAGCTCACCTGCTGTTTCGCCTGTTCTGTAAGCAGGATAAACATCAAGATAATCTGTATCCGCTGAAAAAATAATTGTAAATTCGGTTGCGTTGCAGATGTGTAAACTGTCAGTTACCGGGATATTTTCTCCGTCAGTCATCACCTTTGCGTAAAGCGAAAAGTTTAATCCGTTATCATCAACAGTGCCATACTGAACAATTGCACCGTTATTATATAAAATATTGCTGTTATGCTCGGTTGCAAGTTCAATATTGCAATCAATCAAACCGCCCTTGCGTGTAAATTTTATAACTGCACATTTATCGGGATGCGAAACGAAATACTCACGGGTATCGGTCACCCACTCGCCGCTTTTAAGCTTTGCATCATAAGATACTGTGCAAACACCTGTTGACAAATCAAGGGTACGGTTATAGTTTTTGTATTTTTTTATATTATTATTTGAGAATACAAACTCACCCCAGCACAAAAATGAACCGTAGCCGTCTTTAATACCCACAAGCTTTTCGCAAAGCCCGTGAGCCTTTTGGTCATTCCCCTGTTGAAACTCTTCACGGATTTGTGCATAATAATCGCTGGGCAATTTGCCGTTTTCATCGGGATTTGTGATGTTGCCGCCGCAATAATCCGGGCGCTTCGGTGACGGTCCGCCAGACCACAGTGTCTTGTGATTAAGAATAAGGCGGTCTTTTTTCACCTCGCCGATAACAGTAAGTCCCAAACTGCCGTTGCCCACGGGTAAAGCTGTTTGCTCCCAAGTATTTTTGAAGCCCATATAATAATGTTTTTTCAGCTTCATTTTTGAGGGCGGCACCTCATAATACATTCTGTTAAATTCCATAACTGTTTCCTATTCAAAATATGCTGAGATTTAAAATTTCAAATACATATCACGGTGAGGAATATTCTCATCAAGATATTCGGGAGTATCGTCGAGAGTAAATCCGCATTTTTCATAAAATCCGACCGCTTGAGTCTGCGCGCTGAGTAAAACGGTTTCTGCGCCGTCCTCCTGCGCCTTGCGAATAAGTTCTTTTACGGTTTTTTCGCCTAATCCTAATTTCCGCTTATCTTTTTTTACAACAATTCTGCCGATTTTAGCAGTTTTTTCACCGCATGGAATAACTCTGCCTGTCGCCACAGCCTCGCCGTCTGAAAAGATTACAAGGTGCGGTACTTGCAAATCAAAATCGTCAAATTCGTTTTCCAAGGGTACGCCCTGCTCTTTCACGAAAACCTCAATACGGAGATTTCTGAAATAATCGTCTCTTTCCCCTGCCTCAAGCCATTTATATTCAAGCATAATTATTCTCCTCTGAACGCAAACTTGAATGTGAGAGGTTTGCTTGTTTTAACTTTATACTTTTCAAGTGTATCAGGACCGCAGGTATTTGTACCTGTACCGCGGTGGAAGCCGTCAATACACACAAAAGTTGTATCGGAATGAACAATCTCTTCTTGATGCTTTGCCTTATGAATTGCGCTTTGTGTATAATCGTGAGCCGAAAAACTGAATTTAGGCTCACCGTATACCGTAAAGGCATTTCCATTGTCATTTATAAGCTTGAGAATTTTTACGCCGCCGCAATTTCCGTTATCCTGCGGCATTACATAAGGCTCGTGCATCTTTTCAACCGTTGTATGCCATTTACTGATATATGCGTGTTCTTTCATATCGCAAAGATTTTCCATTTTCTCATTTGAACCTCTGCCGTAGAAATCAACGGTATTAAATTCTTTAGGCAATTCAACAGTCATACCGAACCGCTGAATTTCAGGACATCCGAGCAAAAGCTTATTAAGCGTTGCCTGAACATTCACAAGTCCGTTGCCGTAAACCGCATAAACAACATCAATAGTGAAGAATCTTATAAAGCCCTTTTTCACAATATATGAAGCTTCAACAAGCGTACAGTTAGAATAGCTTTCATAGCGGAAAGCTTTAAGCTCGGTTTCAGCATCGTGAAGTTTAATTAAATCCCAAGGCTTATGCGGGAAGCCATAAGTATCATTATCAAGCGACGCACGAACAATATTCGGCATAAAGCCTTTTTTATTATCGGCAGGATTGGAATTGAGATATTCACAGCCATTTCTTAAATAGCTTATCATTTCGCCTGTTTTCTCATCGAATACAACCTTACCGCCTTCAAAGCTGATATTGAGACTGCCGTTTGAGGTTACTGCTTCAACCTCGCCGACACCCGTATCGGTTGGAACAAATCTTGCGGCGTCACTGATTACAGTCTGCTCTATTGCCACTTGATGATCGGCGTCAAAATACTGAATATTGATATGGCAATCCTTATTATTATCATATTCAACATAAGGAATTTCGTAAGTCTTTGTCTGCATTGGCTCAATATCAAGGGTGAGTGTACCTGTTGCTGTTTCTTCTCCGTTTACAAGCTGAGTCCACTTAACCTCAAGATATTTTGAATTTTTAAAGCGGTTTGTATTTGTAAATGAGAACACCTTTCCGCTGACACGCTCGCTTCTTACAGGGCGGTAAACTGCTTTGATTACATAAGCTCCCGTATGCGGAGTTTTATCGGGATAAAGCATACCGTCAACGCAGAAATTACTGTCATGCTTCTCTTCGCCGTGGTCGCCGCCGTATGTATATCGGAACTTATATTTATCGTTACCGTCATGGTAAACCGCGTGGTCTGCCCATTCCCATACGCATCCGCCCATAAGGCTGTCATATTTATAAATGCTGTTCCAATACTCTTCAACTGCGCCCGGACCTACGCCCATGGCGTGAACATATTCGCACATAAAATAGGGCTTTGTATGGTATTTTTCTTTTTTCGAGGTTTTACTGCCGTATTTTTCCACATTTTCCTGCGATGGATACATTTCTGAAATCACATCGTATGCAAAACGCTTTGTGCGGACAATATTTTCATAATGAACAGGAAGCTTTGTACCCTCGTTCTTTAAATATTCATAGCACTTATCCTGGCAGTTATAACCGCCTGCCTCATTGCCCAACGACCACATTGTAATTGACGGATGGCTGCGGTCGCGGCGGAACATACGGCTTACTCTGTCAACATATCTGAACTCCCACTTCAAATCATGGCTGATAAGATTATTGTCATAAGGCACTTTTATATCGCCTGCACCGTGAGTTTCAATATCCGCTTCATCAATAATATAGAAGCCCATAAGGTCGGCAAGAGTCAAAAGTGTTGGGTCGGGCGGATAGTGAGAGGTTCTGATGGCATTTATATTAAACTTCTTCATAAGCTCTAATTCAGCCTTAATCTCTTCGCCTGTAAGCACATAGCCGTTGTGCATATTTGTATCGTGATGGTTAACGCCCTTGAATTTAATCGGCATATTATTAAAATAGAACACATCGCCTTTAATTTCAACATTTTTAAAGCCTGTTACATTCTTGACTGCGGTGATTACACGGCCGTTATTTTCAAGAGTAAGAATTAAATCGTATGTATAAGGCTCTTCGGCATTCCATTCCTTTACATTAAGGTTTGTGAATGTAATTTTTGATTTTGCGCGGGCATCTGTTTGCTCTTTTGCAATTACGGTATCGCCGTCAAGAAGTTCAGCAGTATAGGAATAGCCCTCTAAATCGCCTTTAATATCAACAGTAAGGCTTAAATCATAAGCTTCACCCTTTTTCTCGGTTTCAATATAGAAATCATAGAGATATGTTTTCGGAAGTTCATAAAGAAGAACATCACGGAAAATGCCGTTTTCACGGAACATATCCTGGCATTCAAGATATGTGCCTGTTGACCACTTGGTAACAGCTGCAACTATTTCATTTTCGCCCTCATTAAGATAAGGTGTGATGTCAAATTCAGCAGAATTATGAGAACCCTCACTGTAACCGACAAAATGGCCGTTAATGTATAAATCGAGCGACGAAGCTACGCCGAGAAATGTGATTATATAGTTCTTATCGGTATTTTCAATATTTATAAGCTTTCTGTAAATGCCCATAGGAACATCCTGCGGCATTTCCGGATAAAGTTTAGGGTTAAACTCATAACGGATATTAAGATAACACGGTTCACGGTAGCCTGTTCTTTGCCAGGTTGACGGAACCTGCACCTTGTCGAACTTAATGCGGTCGGTATAAAACTCATTTGGGATAAGCATATCCTTTTCGTAGTATTTAAAATCCCACTCGCCGTTTAAAAGACGCACCATTGGGCTGTTATAACGCTCTGTGAGAACATTCTGCTGAAGAAGCATATCCTTTGCAGGATACGGAATAAAATAAGCTCTTGCCGGAAGCTTACCAAGCTCAGCTATATCAAACTGTCTGAAATTTTCTCTGTTAATTATGTATTTCATAAATAGACCTCCGCCTAATTTAAAGTTTTAATCTATACGAATTTTAGTTTAACATAAACCGCAGGAAATTACAATAAAAATAAATATGAAAAAATGAATATAATACAATAAAAAATCCGCCCTCTTACGAGAACGGATTTTTTTGGTGCTGGTGACCGGACTTGAACCGGTACGGTATTGCTACCGAGGGATTTTAAGTCCCTTGCGTCTGCCGATTTCGCCACACCAGCGTAACTGTTTTTCACAGCTTAATTATTATATCCTATGACAACAGAAATGTCAAGATTATAATTCAACAATTTGAAGTTTGGCGGTATATAAAATTTTCAATATCTTTATTCGGCATTTTGCATTGCAAATTCAGCTATTACTTGACAAATATTGGTGTTTAGACTAAAATAGAGATAATATATAGGGTTAGGTGAATTTTGTGAAATTATTAATAGTTCGGGTATTTGTTCTGGCAATCAGAATTATTTATGCGCCTATGAAATTACGCAAAACCCAAAATAAAATAGTCTGGCTTTCACGGCAATCCGACAAAAAATCACAGGATATGGAAATGCTCTCAAATGAAATTGCAAAGCTTTCGCCCGAAACAAAGCAGGTTTTCCGTTTAAGGCGGTTAAAAGACGAAAGTGCGTTGTCAGTTTCGTATATTCTCGGCATTTTCGGCGATATGTGGGAGATTGCAAGTGCCAAGGCTGCAATCTGCGACACTTATTCAATTCCTCTCTCCTGTCTTAATCACAAGAAAGATTTAAAAATCGTGCAGATCTGGCACGCGCTCGGTGCTGTTAAAAAGTTCAGCCTACAGGCTGTAGGCAAGGCACAAGGCAGGGACAGCGGTATTTCAAAGGCTCTTTGTATGCACAAAAATTACGATTATGTAATTGCGCCGTCAAAGAAAACCGCACAGTTTTATTGCGAGGCTTTCGGTTGCAGTGAGGATAAAATTTACATTGCCAATTTACCCCGTGCCGATGTAATTCTTGACGGCACATCAAGGCGTAAAGAATTTATTGAATTAAACACCGAATACTGCGGTAAAAAAATAATCGTTTATTTGCCCACATTCCGCAATAATGATGATAAAATTATTGCGGAGCTTTACAGAACTTTTAAAGACGACGATGAGACAGAGCTTGTTGTTTCGTCTCATCCGTTAAGCAAATCCGCTGAAAATTACAGCTTTAACGGCGACTTTTCAACATATGACCTTATGAAATTGGCAGACGGCATTATTACAGATTATTCAGCCTGCACCTTTGAAGCTTCGCTTCTTATCAAGCCGTTATGGTTTTATATTCCCGACTATGAAGCCTATAAAGATGAACAAGGGCTTAATACTGATATTCTGAGTTTTTTGCCGGAAGCCTGTTTTTTTGATGCGGACAAGCTTTTGAATGCAGTTAAAAACGGCGAATACGATTTAGAAAAGCTTGACGGATTTTCTAAACTTTTTGTTGAAAACCGCAGCAATAACAGCACTGATTATCTTGCAAAGTTTATTTGCAAGTTGATTTAAAGGAGTTTAAATTATGAAACGCATATTAACCTACGGAACATTTGACTTATTGCACTACGGACACATTAGAATTCTCAAAAGAGCAAAAGAGATGGGCGACTATCTTGTTGTTGCACTTTCAACAGACGAATTCAATGCAATCAAGGGCAAAAAGGCATATCACAACTATGAAACAAGAAAAAAGATGCTTGAGGCAATTCGCTATGTTGACCTTGTAATTCCCGAAAACACTTGGGAGCAGAAGCTTCAAGACGTTAAGGATTACAAAATTGATGTTGTTGTTATGGGCGATGACTGGGCAGGCAGCGATAAGTTTGATTATCTTAAAGAATACTGCGAAATCGCTTATCTTGAAAGAACTCCCGGTATTTCAACATCTCAAATCAAAAACGACCTCGGACTTCAAGAGCCTATCAACGGCGTGAATCAAGTTCCGAAAACCTGATTTCTATTATAATTACAAATTACAGTATAAAGAAAACGGCGTGGATTGCTCTACGCCGTTTCTGCTATAAGTCTAAACAGAAATATTTCTTAAAATTCCATCTTTTACTTTATCGTAATAAATAATATGCTTGACAGTTTCTTTAACCTCACTTATTCCAAGCTGTTGTTCTTCTTCATTATCACATTCAATCATCAATGCTCTTTTTATATTGTATTCAAGCCATTCAAGTCTGCCGTAATTACTGTAATACATAACAGACCAATCAATATTGGTATCTAGATTTGTATTTGCGAAATAAGCTTTAAAGAATATGTTAAACCGTTCAAAATCTATATCACAGATTTCGTAACCCGACCAACAAAGAGCAAGTTCAAATAATTCCAAATACGGATTTGAATATCCTAAACACTCCAAATCAATCAGTTTAAATTCGTCACCGAGCCATAATATGTTTTTGCTATCCATATCATTATGACAAATTGCTTTAACAGCAGGCATCTTTTTTATTGCCGTATTGCCTTTTGTCATACTTTCATTGAACAAGCCGACATTATCTTTAATAATATTATAAATAGGAGAATGGCTTTCTTTTGCAAGTTCAACATATTTTTGCCAATCAATCTGTGTTTCGGTTCGTTCAAAAGGTTCGTTTTTTAAATCAATATTATGAATTTTTGCTAAAATCTCTCCTATCTTTTTACAATGAATAGGCTTGATCTTATCGTCTTTTAAAGCTTTGCCGTCATACCACTCAAAAACATAATAATACTGACCGTTTAATTCCTGCATCTTGCTATTCTGAAATTCTAAAGCATAAATCGCAGGAATATTATTTTGCTTTAATATTTCTTCAATATCATCAGCAATTTTATAGTTGCACATTGCAGTAGGCCGTTTCATAATATTAGAGTTTAAAAGTTTGATTATGTACATGCCTTTTTCAGTAACAACCTTAAACATTCTGTGCATAAATCCGCCTGTTACTTGAATCGGTTTTTCAAGAACTTGTCCTAATTGCAAATTTTCGGCTATTAAATATAAAATACTTTCAGTATTCATTATTTTACCTCTGAATTTTTTCACGAGTATGAATGAGGCATTAAATCTTTCAGCTTAACCACAGTACCTTGGCTATCAACCAGCACTTCAATGTTTGATGATCCTTTTAACTGCATCATAAATTCACGGCAAGCTCCGCAGGGTGGCAGAATTTTGCCCTTTTTGTCAACTGCCGCAACCATTTTTATTTCATATTCTCCATTTGTAATCATTGTTGAAACGGCATTTCTTTCTGCACACATTCCAAGCGAACAATCAGTATCAATACAAACACCTGTATAAATATTGCCTTTTTTAGTAACAACTGCTGCGCCCACTCCGCCTGAACAGATTTGTTCACTGATTTTTTGGGGATTTACAACTGCTCTTGCAGCGTTATAAACAGTCTTCCAAGTATCATTTAACATATTTTCATAGCTCCAAACCTTCAAATATTTCTAAAATTTTCTCTATATCATTAATGTCTTTAAATTCTTTTGGATAGTTATAACCTTTATCGATTAGTTTTAAAACAGTGTTTGTATATTTTTCAGCACTATATTTCTTTATGTATAAAGCATAAGCTTTAGCATCATTTTTGCCTGAAGAAAAGAAGCCAATACTGCAATCATTTACTTCTTCACATTTCCAGCAACCGTCAATTTTTTTATTTTTACAGCAAACAACATTAGGGCAATTTTTATCATCAAACAAATTTGCGTAAGAACAGCTTGGATTATTACTTTTACAGCCGCCACATTCAGTAAAAAAACAGTATTTACAATGATTACCGCAATAACCTATTTCTTCCATATTATACCTCTAATCCATACGGTCTGTTAAAATTTCGCATTACTCATTATCTATCCAATATCTTTGCTTAATAATTCCGCCTGTTTCGACTTCATTCTCAAGAACTCCGCCATTATTGATAATGCTCTTGGCGCTTGCAATATTTCGCTTATCACAACACATCAAAACTTTGTTTATACCAAGCTTTTTAGCCTCAAGCAAGGCAAGGCCAATCATTGCCGAACCATAGCCTTTTCTGCGTTCACTCGGTCTGATACCGTCGCCGATAAGTCCGCTGTTAAATAATCTTTCTGTGAGATAATGCCTTACAGTAACAGCACCTACAAATATATTTCGGTCTAAATCCAAACAAAAATATGTAGTTTCGGGTACTATTCCGTTAACTTCCTTATCTCGGCATAAATGATTCATATAATAATCAAAATTATGATAATCATTTATTGCAATGGCTGTCGGCATAATTTTTTCATCTGCCGAAGTCCATTCATCCATAATATCAAACAATTGCTCTTTATATTGACTTGTCAGGTTTACTAATTTTATATTCATAATATTTACACTAAAGATTTTATTTAATCACTGTTTCAAGCACTCGGTCAGCAGCTTTGCCGTCATCAAGAGGATTGAATTTATTATGAAAATTCTTGTATTTTTCGGTATAATAGCCCGTATCGTACTTTACAGCCTTAATTTCTTCAGCCAAAGCCGCTTGTGTTTCAACAATATTGCCGGGCAGTTCTTTAAGGTCAATATAAAATCCTCGGATTTCATTACCGTAATCGGTTAAATCGTACATATAGAAAAGTATAGGTCTGTTGAGGTTGGCAAAATCGAAAAATACGCTTGAATAGTCGGTTATGAGTAAATCCGAAATAACATACAAATCGTTTACATCGTCAACCGTTGAGGCATTATAGACAAATCCCTCATATTTCGCAAAATCAAACTGACTTGCAACGAAATAATGAGCGCGGAAAAGAATAATATAATCATCTTCCAATTGCTCGCGAAGATAATCAAAATCGACATCAAGGCTGTAAGTATATCCCACACCTGCTTTGTACTGATTATCACGCCATGTGGGCGCATAGAGAATGATTTTCTTATCCTCGGGCAAATTAAGCTTTTCTTTGATTTTCCGTGCCTGCTCATCGGTACAATTTATAAGAAAATCATTTCGGGGATAGCCTGCAACAAGCAATGCGTCTGTTTTACCGAATTCCTTTAAATTCCACGCAGACTCAAATTTTTCTGCGGCGAACTGAGACGGCGCAAGAATATATTTGAACTTTTCGGCATCAATACGGTATTTATCACGGATTTCTGCCTTTGTATTCATTGCATTATCGCTTGTTTCAATATCATAGCCGAGCCGTTTGAGAGGTGTTCCGTGCCAAAGCTGCGCATAAACCTGATTGTCTTTAGGATAAATATGATCCGCAACACGGTGGTTGAAGAACCAATACTTCGCAGTTGCACACATTTCTTCAAAAGCAGGGGTATTGGTTTTGACAATATATGTATTAGGATTTTCAAGCAAATCTATATGATTTTCGGGTTTTCTGAATGCCCAAACAAGCTTATAATCCTTATATTTAGGATTTTCGAGCATACGAAGATAAATCGCTTTGGGACTGTCGCTGTAATTTCTGCCGTCAAAGGTTGAAAACAGTACGGTTTTGTCATCGGTCGCAATGCCGTCACGGATTTTGTTATACCTTGCGCCGCGGCGGATTTGCGTAATCTTTCGCAAAAGCTTTCTAAGCGGTGTAATCTTTTTGCTTATTTCCATTACGATTTTGTATACGAACTTCAAAAGCCTTTTTATAAGATTTTTCTTTGCAGGTGCAGGGTTCAAAAGAAGTTCTGCATTCTCTTTACTGTAAACTACGCTCATAACCTAATACCTCATAAATAAGATAATTGCAACATAATTATAACACAATTTCAGTGCGAGTCAGCACAAATTGATGTTACGATGTTCTACGAAATACTCAAAATATTTAATTTTGCAAGTATTTCGTGAGGTTATTATAACATAAGCACGAGGGGGAATAAGTCGCCGAGCGCTATGTTACAATGTTCTCCGAAACACTCAAAGTCTCTGATTTTACAAGTATTTCGTGAGGTTATTATAACATAAGTACGAGGCGGGAGAAGTCGCCGAGCGCTATGTTACAATGTTCTCCGAAACACTCAAAGTCTCTGATTTTACAAGTATTTCGTGAGGTTATTATAACATAAGTACGAGGCGGGAGAAGTCGCCGAGCGCTATGTTACAATGTTCTCCGAAACACTCAAAGTCTCTAATTTTGCAAGTATTTCGTGAGGTTATTATAACACAATTATCCCGACTTGCAATACACCTAAAATTATAAAAACAAAAAGTATTGAAAATTTTGATTAAATATAGTAAAATGTAATGGAAAAATATGCAAAGGAGATTGGATATGGATTTTTCTATATTTCACGAATTTGATTACGGCATTTTCACCTTCTTCGGTGAACAAATTCACAGTACCGTAATGAATATTGTGGCAGAGTTTTTTACATTTTTCGGCGGTTCTGAATTTATTATACCAATGGCAGCTGTCGGGGCAATTATGATTCCCTTTAAAAAGACACGCAAGGTCGGTATGTCGGTTCTTTTTGCGGTAATTATAGGCACAATTATTACAAATCTTATTGCAAAGCCTTTATTTGACCGCCCCCGCCCGTACCTTTACTATGCCGCTGACGAATCTTATATGAATTGGTACACTTTTACAGGTATGCATGTTGAGAGTGACAAGTCGTTCCCCTCGGGTCACACAACAGGCGCATTTGAAATTGCGCTTGCATTGTTCCTCACTCTTAATAAAAAGTATAGTTGGGTCTTTCCAACATTCGCAGTGTTTGTAGGTCTTTCAAGAATCTACCTTATGGTTCATTACCCCACAGATGTTATCGGCGGATTTTTCATCGGAGTATTCGCAGGTATTATGGGCTGGCTTATCACAAAAGCAATTCTTAAAAAGACAGAGGGTACAAAATTTGATAATTTTGACCTTGCCAAGATAAAAAAAGCATAATTTACTTTTAAAATACAACACCCGTGTCAAAACTTGATACGGGTGATTTTTTATGCACAAAAGAGTTGCGCTTGCATTTTTCGGTATGATTGCTGTTTTCGGACTGTTGACCGTAAATTTGGCTTTAATAATTATTGATACGGATTTTTCACCGTCATCGCAAAGTACAAACACAAGAAGCATAATGCTTTCTGCATCACGGGGTATGATTTACGACTGCAATATGAAACGGCTTGTAAATAATACTTCACGGTATATTACTGTTTGTCTGCCCACAACCGAAGCAATGAATTTGATTTCAGAAAGCGTTACCGACGAAGAGAAAAATAAAATTTATGAAAATATGAGTGCAGGCAAGCCGAGTATTTTTACACCCGATAAAACTTTTAACGAACTGCATATAAAATCTTTTGAAATTACAGACCGCTATTCATATAATCAGCCCTGCGTGCATTTAATAGGACATCTTGACGAAAACGGCAAGGGCGCTATGGGGCTTGAAAAGGCTTATGACAGCTTTCTTTCGCAACAAAACGGTGAATTAAAAGCGGTATGGGGTGTTGACGCACTTAATCACATTCTTTACGGCAACGGAATAACCGCCGAAAGCAACAATTATCTCTCGCCGGCAGGGATTCAACTGACAATTGATTTGGATATTCAGCAAATTGCGGAGGATGTGCTGTCTGAATTTAATATCGGCAAGGGTGCGGCAGTGGTAATGAACAGCGAAACCGCTGAAATTCTTGCCTGTGCTTCTGTACCTGAATTCAATCCGCTCAATTTATCAGCATCAATGAACAGCGCGGACTCCCCTTTTATAAACCGTGCCGCAACACCTTACAGCGTAGGCTCGGTATTTAAGCCCTTTGCGGCGTCGGCGGCAATCGAGAACAATATCGGCTTTACGTACAACTGCATGGGAAGTATTGAAATAAACGGAACAACCTTTAATTGCAGTGACTCCAAGGTTCACGGAACGGTAGATATGACAACCGCTATGGAAAAATCCTGCAACACATATTTTATTGCTTTGGGACAGAAAATCGGAAGTGAAAAACTGATTTCGCTCTGTGCAGATTTCGGATTTGGTAAATCGGCAGAATTGGCAGATAATATGTATTTGAAATCAGGAAAACTGCCCGAAGCTGACAGCATCAACTCGCCGCAGGCTTTGGCAAATTTATGCTTTGGGCAAGGCGAACTGCTTGTAAGTCCCATACAAATGGCGGCGGCTTACTGCGTATTTGCCAACGGCGGTTATTACCGAACGCCAACGCTTATGAAAGGCATTGTGGATAAAAACGGAGAAATAATTCAAAAGGTAATACTGCCGGAAAGCTGTCGGATTATCAGCGAAAGCACGGCAAAGGCTCTTGATGAAATTTTAGAAAGTGTTGTTACAAACGGAAATGCAAGGCGCGCTTATTCGGAATTCGCCGAATGTCACGGAAAGACTGCCACGGCCCAAAGCGGTTGGTATGAAAACGGAGTTGAGATTAACCACACGTGGTTTTGCGGATATTTCACCGTCAACAGTAAAAAGTATGTCGCTGTTATTTTCAAAGAAGACGGCAGTTCGGGCGCTGCGGACTGCGCTCCTGTTTTTAAAGAGCTTGCGGAGAGAACAGTTGAAACAGCAGAATGAAAGTTTACCGTTATAATAAAATTATAAAGCCGTAATTTTGATGCAATGCAGATCAAGATTACGGCTTTTATTTACATATCGTGTATACTCTCCGTATTGAAGAGTTTTCATAGTCGAAATTTCCTGATTTTTCCTTCGATCAACAATTCTCATCAGGTTGCTGACCGTTGTGAGCTTTCCATTGACACTCAAGTATTTTAAGGTCAGAAAACACGGCTTTAAACGATGATTTTTCGGGAGAGCAAGCATAAACGCCAAAACTGATTTTTCCCTGCGCTTTTGCAAGATGACAAACTCTCATTTGTGAAAAAGTAATTCCGTCATAAGAACATTCAATGCAAAAATCATCTTCTCTTCTGCTCAGTCTATACCACATTGATTTAACATCTGCACCGATTTCAGTTGTTGCCCAATCAGAATAGCCTGCATTTGTAACAACACTGCCGAGATGCTGAAAAATTTCATTTTCATATTCTATTGAACCTTTAAGCCAATTTTCGCTGTCGAGATACACAACTACTCCGCATTGGTCGAAACGGTGATGACTGTCTGCAAAATCGGTTTTCACAACAAAACTGAAATATTTTTCGTCTGTTTCCATTTGAAAAACAGGCGCATTGTCATTACGGAAATGATAATATGTTCTCTGCCACAAATCCGTATTGGGATCTGTAATTATTTCAATTTTATCTTCTGATATATTAAAGCTTGCAGGCTCACGTGTCCATTTAAAATTATTTAAATTCATATTAAAACCTCTGAAATATTTTTCTGTTGTTTAAATACCGTTGAAGCTTGTAAACATACCGCTTTCTTTTTTAGGAAAACCGTATTTCTCTTTACCAAGGCTTATTGCTTTAATCATAAAAGCCATATTTCTGCCAAGGTTTCTCATTGTCTGAAGTCCCTCCAAATCCTTTTCAACATCATCAGCGGTAAATCCGTGAACCTCATTCCAATATGAACTTGGCGCAATCGGCATATTTGAGATTGTAAAATATTTATTTATCTCATCAAAAGCAGATGTACTTCCTGCTCTTCTTGACGATACAACAGAAGCGCCGACTTTCATTGTTTTGTCAAAATTTGTACTGTAAAACAATCTGTCAAGCAATGAAATCAATGTGCCGTTAGCACCCGCGTAATATACAGGCGAGCCGATTACAATTCCGTCTGCTTCTTCAAATTTGGGGGCTATCTCATTCACCAAATCATTGAACACGCACTTGCCTGTGCTTCGACAGGCATTGCAGGAAATACAGCCTCTTATGTCCTTTTTAGCAATTTCAACTGTTTCAGTTTCTATACCCTCATTATTCAAGGTGGTTTTAACCTCTTTAAGCGCTCTTGCAGTACAGCCATTCACATTCGGACTGCCGTTTAAAATCAACACTTTCATAAAATCAGCTCCAAAATATTTTTATTTATAATGATTATACCATAAGTACGAGGCGGGAAAAGTCGCCGAGTGCGGTGATACAATGTTCTCCGAAACACTCAAAATCTCTGATTTTGTAAGTGTTTCGTGAGGTTATTATACCACAAATAAAAACGAATTCAATATAAAGCAAAATTATTCGGTATTCATTGAAAAATCCTTATTGATGAATAATGAATAATACAAAAAAATCCGCCCTCTTACGAGAACGGATTTTTCTTGGTGGGCCAACAGGGACTCGAACCCCGGACCGTCCGGTTATGAGCCGGATGCTCTAACCAACTGAGCTATTGGCCCTCAGTTGCTAAAATATTATATCTTTTCTACCGATAAAAGTCAATAGAAAATTCACTTTATTTTATGAAACGGCAGAAAAAATAATTCTGTAAAATTAAATATCGCTTTTATTTATTTGTTTTTGCGGAAATCAGACCTCAAAAGCCTTAATTTCCGCAAAATTTTCTCTGTTACAAATTCAAATTACAATCCCTTGCATGCAAAATCCTGCCATTTGCTGTCTTTGGCAAGCTCACCGCCGTTTTTAAAGGTATCCATAGCTTTAGCATCATTTTTAAGCCAAGCGTTAAACCATTTAACCGCATAATCGGAATAATCTGACGGATTAGTAGTGCAACGGGTATGAACAGCTCCTTTAAGCGCTGCATAAACCGCAGGACCTTTGCAGATTTCATAAGCAGGCTTAACCCACATTTTAGCATCTACAATCATATCGCTTGTACCTGCAATGAAAAAAGCAGGGGCTGAAAGCAATTCCGCTTCATAATCGAAATTACTGCCTGCAAGCGAAAGAACACAGTCAATTCTGCTGTCTGCCGCAGCGGCATTAACCGAGCTTCGTCCGCCTTGTGAATGGCCTGCCGCACCGATTTGAGCAGTATTAACCTTTTTATAGAAAATGCTTGATCTTTCTTCATTCTGCGCAAATATAAAGTCAATTGACGCTCTTTGAGCAGTGCCGTCAGCCGCCATAGTTTCTGAATTGGCGATTACAATATATCCCCCCTCGGCAATCTTTTTAAGCAATCCGTCATACATTGACGGCGGACAGCCTGTGCCGTTCGCCCACACAATTGCAGGATAGGTTTTACTGCTTGACTTTATACTATCGGGATAATAAACAATTTGCTTAACCGAATTATATGTATACTCTGACTTGGCAACGGTTATTTTTTCGGTCTTGGTTGTTTCTTCTCTTTTAGACGTAGTTGATGTTGCGCTTGCATTTGAGCTTGTTGGAACAGGCTTTGTTGTATTCTCTTGCTTCTTGGTTGTATGTTCGGCTATTGTTGATGTGGGTACATCTTCTGTTGCAGGTTCGTTATCATCAATCAACGGCGGATCGTCAAAAAGATTTTCGTCAGAAGTATTTTCAGTAATATTGGGCATTTTGCTGTCCGCAGGCTCATTTTTACCGCAGGCAGAAGCCGACAAAAGCATAATCCATGCTAAAAGCAACGCAATAAATTTTTTCATTTTTATCCCTCATTTTATTTAAGCGAAACCGACAAATCCGAACCCGATTTTTAGGACTTGATTTTCGGTTCTGCTTTGTTAAAATACTCGTAAATCCGTTAGGATTGACTGCGTTTTGCGCCTTGCATAACCAAAAATCACTCACTTAAGAATTCTTCGACCTAAAAGGTGTGTAATGCGGTTCAATTTTTGGTGCAGAGCACGAAATAAGGCTGTCGCCTTTCGAGCGCGATAAGCCGAAAAGTTTCCGTAGTAGGCGCCTTTTAGGCGAGTTTGGATTCGTCGGCTTCGCTTAACTGCCGATTTCGCCGGCAATATCCACTTCCATTTTTTGCTTAACCGTTTCAGCGTCATAACCGCAGCTAAACAGATAATAAAGCTTTGCAACAGCGGCTTCGGTGGTCATATCATAAGCACCCACAGCACCGGCTTTTTTCAGTGCGGAGCTTGTTTCATAAGTTCCCAAAATCGCTTCGCCTTTGGGGCATTGCGAGCAAATCACCATAACTGTTCCGTTTTCATGCGCTTTTCTTACTATGGGCAAAATTGAATCTGCTGAATTAGGTATATTGCCAGTGCCGAACCCCTCCAACACAATACCGCGCAATGATTCGGTCATAATCTTTTCAAACAGCTCAAACTGAATACCCGGGAACACCTTAATAATACCAATCGGTATTTTTTCAAGCTTCTGCACGCAAAACGGCTTATCGTGTTTTTTCTGAATAATCATACTGTTATAATGAATAGTTGTTCCGATTTGGGCAAGCGGTGAAAAATTCGGCGACGAAAAAGCGTCAAGCGCAGTGGCACTTATTTTTGTACTTCGGTTACCGCGCAACAGCTTGTCGCCGAAGCAAAGACACACCTCGTTAACCTTCCCCTCTGCGGCAACAATCATTGCGGTGAGCAGATTATTCAGTCCGTCATTGCGAACTTCAAACAGCGGAATTTGCGAGCCTGTAAGTACAACGGGCTTATTTAAGTTTTCAAGAGAAAATGAAAGCGCCGATGCAGTGTAAGCCATAGTATCGGTTCCGTGCAAAATAACAAAACCGTCGAAATCATAATAATTCTCTTCAATTATACTGCCGATACGGTTCCATTCTGATACGGTTATATTCGAAGAATCTAACAGCGGATCTAACTCTATCAAATCCCAATCGGGCATAGCGGAATCATTTAAAACAGGAGTATTTTTCAAAAGAGTTTGAAGAAATCCCGCTTGCGGCGCATATCCGTTTTCGGATTTATTCATACCGATTGTTCCGCCTGTATATATAAGCAAAATTTTCTTTTTCATAATGCCCTCCGAAATAATCTCTGTTTGAATTATATCAAAAAAAACGGTATTTAGCAACAGTAATTATTAAAAGGTAAATGTGTATTGTGTTTGATGAATGTTATTGATATAATATGGTAGAGGTGCTGTTAAATGTCAATTAAAAATCGGAAAACTAACAAATCAACAGCATATTTTTCATTATTCGCAGAAATATTTATTTTGTTTTAGAAAACCGCAATTTAAAAGTGAGGTAAAATATGAAAAAATACAAAATTGCATCATTATTGATGCTTATACACGGAGCATTTATGGAAATCGGCGGCTGTTTATGCCTTATTCCTGTATTTATTATGGGAAGTGATAAGTTTGATATAAACCAATACTTTTCTTTTATAGTTCCATATTTTCAAAATAATATGAATTTAATGCTTATAATTGGAACAATTTATGGAATTGTAAGGATTATAGGAGCTATCGGATTATGGAAAAACAGAATGTGGGGATTAGTTTTATCTATAATAAATTGTGTTATTACAATGGCTTTAATGATGTTTATGCTACCTGCCGGAATTATGGACGGAATACTTGCCTGCAGTGCTTTAATTTTAATTTTAATGCAATATTTCGGAAACAGAAAAATAACAGAACAGTAACAGATAAAAGGCAATTCAAGAGTGTGACAGAAATATGAAAAAAGAAATTTTATTGAAAATAGTAGAAGAAATAATTACGTATATAATTGCGATTACATTTATTGAAGTTATTGCTCATAAATTGGGCTGGATTGAATCTTCTGTTATAGATAATGTAATTGGACTGTCTATTGGATTTATATTATGGAAAATAATTATGCTTTTTGTTAATAAAAGAAAACAAAAATAACTGTAACTTACCATTTAGGAGTATAAATAATATGGCAACAACAAAAGATTATAGAGATTTTATATTAGAACAATTAAATCTGTTAGATAACATTACTTGTAAATCAATGATGGGAGAATATTTACTTTATTACAATAAAATTTTATTTGGCGGTATCTATGATAATAGATTGCTTGTTAAAATAGTAGGCAGTAATAAAAAATATAATATGCAAGAATCCATACCCTATGGCGGTGCAAAACCTATGTATTTAGTAGACGATATAGATAATCAAGAAAGTTTAAAAGCAATAGTTATTGATACTTGCAAAGATTTACCGAACAAAAAATAATACAAATTACAATTTATGAGAAATTTGATTCATCAGGACACTGCGGTTATTTTAGAACCAATACAGATGAATACATAAAAAAATTGCTTACTTTTAAAGATATATATATATAAAATGAAAACAGATTTAAAAACAATACCAAATGTGGGAGATAAAACAAAACAGTCCTTACTTAATATTGGAATTACCTGTGTGGAAGATTTAAAAGGAAAAAATCCTGAAGAATTATACTTTAACGATTGTGTAATCAAAGGATTTCAAGAAGATAAATGTCAGCTGTATCTTTTCAGAATGGCTGTATATTATGCGGAAAATACAGATTGGGAAAAAGAAAAATTAAAATGGTGGTATTGGAAGGATAAAGAATATCCGGAAAAATAGTTGAATTTCAATATAATAAGTAATACGGTACATAGTGAGAAGAATAGTATATGAATTCTGTTATTAAAAAACAAGATATAATAAACGGATTGCTTGATTTAGGCTTAAAATCAGGTGACGAAATTGAAGTGCATAGTTCTTTGAGCAGTTTTGGTTATGTTGACGGCGGAGCAGAAACGGTTATTTCTGCATTAAAAGAGATTGTCGGCGAAAACGGCAGTATATTTATGCCTGCTCTACGGTTAAGCAAAGAATTACCCTTGACTGAACAAGATAAGTCACTTGGTATTACAACTAAAATTCAGATATTGCCCGAAGATTGCGAGCGCAGTGCAATGGGAATTATTGCAGATACGTTCAGACAAATACCTGATACAATTACTAACAACGGAATATTCCGCATTTCCGCTTGGGGGAAATCTGCAAACGCAGTCAATGATGGATTGCAATATCTAATACATAATGGCGGTAAGGCACTACTGCTTGGTGTTGATATTTATAAATTAACTTCTATGCATTATGTTGAAGATTTGCTCCCTTATAATATTAAAAATTATTTTCCGTTAAGTGACGAAATAAACAAAACTTATCCTTCTGATAAATGGATGATAGAAGCAGGAAAATTTCCGGCAAAACCTTGGTATACGATTCAGAATATGGCTTATGAAAAAGGTGCTATCAGAGACGGAGTGATCGGAAATTCAAGGGTGATGTTTTTTGATATATGGGATGTTGTCGGTTTGTATGAACAAGAGATAAAAAATAATCCATACAAGTTATACGGATTAGAAGCGTAGCAAAAAAGAAATATTTTTGTTTGTTACGCTCATTCTGCATAAAAAGCATTTTCCAAGTGTTATTTGAATGAATTTAGAATACCTATCCATTTTCCAACAGCTTTAAAGCTATAAATAATTCTCAAAATTATCGAAAAAAACTAATTCGCAGTTGACAAAATCAAAAAAATATGTATAATATTAAAGGTAATCAATTTAGGGGTATAGCTCAGTTGGTAGAGCAGCGGTCTCCAAAACCGCGTGCCGAGGGTTCGAATCCTTCTGCCCCTGCCAAATAAGAACGCTGATTTTGATACAAAGTTAGCGTTCTTTATTTTTGCTCAAAAAGCCTTATTTCATGGGTGTTTCGGGACTTTTCGGGATAAAATTAATCCGTTGCAGTAATCCACTGTGACGGCTTTTTTCGCTTTTTGAGGGCGTTTTGTGTTCAAATAGGTTTTGTAATCGAAAAAGATAGAAAAATAAGATAAGGGAAAGCGCATTATTTCTCTCTGTTCGAAGGTCAATGTGTTTTTCACATTGTATTCATTAAATTAAGCAAGCAGATACCATTGGGGCTTTCATGTTCCGGCTTTTAAAGCAGTACGAAATGCTCACAGAATTTGACTATGTGCTTTGTCTGACGGTGATTGATAAAGTCACATACAGGCAAGAGAAAGAGAAATCATATATACAGATACAATTTAACTTTGGAAGCGGTATGAGATTATTAATGCCGCTTCTTTTTCCCGTTTACGCAATAGGATTTTCACAAATCCGTGATACCAATCATTCTGTTGTAATTTGTATTACTTATCTACAAATGAGAAAGAGATGGCGATTCAAACTTCTGCCATCTCTTTTTTACATTTATTTTGCAATAAATGATTTATATTTCTCCCCCCATTCACCGAGCGCATCGATTACAGAACCAAACTCTTTCCCTATATCGCTCAACGAGTATTCTACTTTCGGCGGAATCTGACTGTACTCTTTTCGGACAATCAGTCCCTCGTCTTCCAATAATTTGAGTTGGCGCGACAGCGTTGTGCTTGTCATATTGTCCGGCATCATACGCTGAAGTTCGTTAAAACGTACGACGCTGTTCTCTTTTATTAAAAACATAATATAGAGAGACCATTTGCCAGACAGAACTTTCTGCGATGTATAATACGGACATTTCCCGAATAATTCTTTTCCTGTCATTAGATTTACCTCCATAAGTGTCATTTTTGATAGCGGTATCAAAAATGACAGTACTTGTTTTTTTGATTTTACTATGCTATTGTATACTCAGACTTCAAAAAAGTCAATTCTAAATCAAAATTCGGAGGCATTTATTATGGCAAACTTCAAGAAATTAAGCGTAAACAGTACAGAGAGAGTCGAACTTCACGACAAATTGGAGCTGACAGGAGCAGAAATAAGCGTTAATTTTTTACCCGCAGGCGTTACGGTTCCGTTTGTTCATTATCATAAGCAGAACGAGGAAATATATGTTATTCTCGAAGGTAAAGGCTATATGATAATTGACGACGAAAAAGTTGAGGTTGCAGCAAATGATTTTGTTCGTGTTTCTGCTGCGGCAAAAAGACAGTTTTCTGCGGCTGCCGATACGGCAGTTAAATACCTGTGTATTCAAGTGAAAGCAAATTCGCTTGAAAATTATACGGCGACCGACGGCGTTGTTTTATAATTAAAGATTCAACTGACATTAGAAAACGCAAACGTAATAATGATGTGCCGTAACGAAGGTTTTGAAAACAAGTGGTAAAAACAGTCGGTACGGTAAATTGCAGGGAATCTGATTTTATAATTTGGAGGAAACTGCAATGAAGCACTTAACAAAACTTAGGAGGTTTATCAATGGAAAGAGTACTTAAGTTTTTAAATGATGCACAGACATTTTATCTTGCCTCTGTAGATGAAAACGGTCAGCCCCATGTCCGTCCGTTTGGCGCAGCTGTTATCTTTGACGGTAAGCTTTACATCTGCACCAACAATCAAAAAGCCGTTTATCAACAGATTAAAAAGAACCCAAAAATCGAGATCAGCGGAATGGTCGGAGACAAATGGATTCGTCTTTGCGCTGAAGTCTGCGAGGATGAACGGATGGAAGCCCGCACCGCTATGTTGGAAGCGCATCCCGAACTCGGCAATATGTACAAGGCAGATGACGGTATCATGGTTGTTATGGCGCTGTCCAATGCAACAGCACAGATCTGTTCCATGACAGACACACCGGAAACCATTACTTTCTGATGGACTTTGTTTTTGTCTATGCAACGGAGGAGCCCCAATCATGAAAAGCAATATTATTTACGCCCCGCCTCTTGATATTCCGTCGTTTCAACTTACAGTTACAGAAGGGTGCAGCCACAACAAATGTTCTTTCTGTACGATGTTTCAGGGCATTGATTTCCAAACCATTCCAATCTATGAGATTGAGAACGACCTGCGTCAGGCGTCTGCTGACGGTCAGCAAATCGACAGGGTGTTTTTGGAAAGCGGTGACGCTTTTGTACTTTCTGCAAAGCGTTTGCTTGAAATAGCCGAACTCATCCATCGGTATCTGCCGAATGCAGAGGTAATTTCAGCCTATGCTTCTGTCAAAAATATCATGTCAAAAACAGATGCAGAGCTTGAAGCATTGGCAGAAGCAGGGATCAGCGAAATCAATATCGGTGTGGAATCCGGGCTTGATGATGTACTGTCTTTCATGAATAAGGGCTTTACTGTTGCGCAGGCAAAAGAACAGCTCCTGCGTCTTCGTAAGGCTAATATGCCCTTTTCCATTAACATCATTGGCGGTTCGGCTGGTCCGCAGAGACTACAGGAAAATGCACTTGCAAGCGCGGCATTTTGCAATGAAGTCAAGCCCGGACTGATTTATTTTATGCCGCTTCAAGCAGACAAAGGGAGTCACCTTGCGCTTGAAATGGAAAATGGCAAATTCATAAAATTAAATCTCGGTGAGCTTGTGACAGAAGAAATTGAATTCCTAAACCACCTTGAATTGTGCGGCTGCACCTATTTTGCTGCGCATATGTTAAATCCTGTTCAACTGATAGGCTCTTTGCCAAAGGATAAAGAACGAATGCTTGGCGAACTACGGGACGGCTTGGAACATTACCGTAAAAGGGGGATGCTTTCATATCAGCTGAATTTCTGATAGTTTTATCCGTATAAGCGACACTGTTTGTGTGTTATGTTACTCGTATATGGTATTATCTGCAATTCTGATTTATCGAACAAAACAATTTATCTTGACAAATACTGAAACACCATAGATGACTGCGCAGGAACTCACGAGCTAATTGATAGACTAACAGATATGCTTTCCAAAATGACTAAGACAATATTCCCAAAATTGAAAGCTATCGTGAAAACGATGAAATCAAGGCATAAAAATCTACTACAATGGCGTTAGAATTATTCGATAGTCCTTACTTGAAGAAACGGAAGAGCACTTTCATGAGAATTTAAAACGGAACTTCAAAAACCGCATAAAAAAGGCTATAACACAACAATATTTTATTTGAGATACAAAATCTTGGGGCAGTTTGCGATTGAACTGCACTTTTGCTTTGCACCCCCCTACGAAAAAATGCACCCCTAAATCAAAAATGGATGCATTGTATCAATGAATGTGTTCTATTTCAAAAACAAAAAGAGTCGCTTTTGCGGCTCTTTTTATTTTATTTAAAGAGTAAAAGGACTTGAACCCGTGAGAATTCCAGTCGCCGAGTGAAAAGATTACGATGTATCGACGATTTAATCTTTCAAGACCTTCTACCCTTCCGGAAATCGACAGATTTTGACAAGAAATCTGTCGATTATTTTATAATACAGACAGAAAGACCTATACGCAACCATCCGGCTGCATATAGGGTTCAAATGAAAGACATAATCAGATGTCAAAAACTGAAATATACTTTCCCAAACAAGAAAACCAAAACCACGCACGGTTAATAAATATATCGAAGACGTTAGAGACAGATAGGAACAAACCAATCTGCATCTGTGTTACTGTTGTAATGAAATATTATTTTGTAAAGACTGTGCTTGTGTATCACAGATAAATGTGATAAAATAACTAATAAAGATAAATGATCTTCAGATTAAAAGAGGATATGATTCAGTATGGAAGAAAAACGAAATATATGGATAAAATTACACGCACACAGCGGAAGACGAGCGGTCTGTCTATTGTTGTGCCTTCTGGTTTGCTTATCGTTTCTTACGACGGCAAGCGCGGCACAGCCGGCTAATAACAGGACGGTGAAAGCTGGCGTTTTCTATTTTGACGGTTACCATATGAAAGACGAGGACGGCAACCTTACCGGGTACGGCATGGAATTTCTGAATCTTGTCTCTCAATACTCCCATCTGAACTTCTCACTTGTCGGGTATGATAAGTCCTGGGAAAATATGCTCACTATGTTAGACCGCGGCGAAATCGACGTTGTAACCTCTGCCCGTAAAACGCTTGAGCGGGAAGAAAAATACGCCTTTTCCCTCCCCATCGGACGAAACAGCACGATTTTGTCCATCCAAGCTAACAACACCAATCTGCTTTCCGGCAATTACGCAACCTATCAAGGCATTACAGTGGGTATTCTGACCGGAAGCAGTCAGAACCAAAGCTTGGCTGAGTTCGCGCAGGAAAAAGGCTTCTCATACCAGCCTCGGGAGTATGAAGATACCAATCTGATGGCGGAAGATCTGCAGAATGGAACCATCGATGCAATTCTCTCCAGCAATCTGAGAAGGACTGAAAATGAAAAGACGCTGGATACAATCGAGACGGAAAATTTTTATGCCATTGTCCGTAAAGAGGATACAGAACTGCTGAATGAGATTAACTATGCCATTGACCAGATGAATGTCAACGAGGGTGACTGGTCCAACGTTCTGTATTACAAATATTACGGCAACATCTCCCCAACAGAGCTCTCCTTTACACAACGCGAACTTGATTACATTCAGGATGTGGCCGCAGGTCGCAAACAGATTACCGTCACATCCATGGGGGACCGAAGACCCTACTCTTTCGTGGAGAACGGCGAATTAAAAGGAATTCTGCCGGACTACTTTGCTGAATTGATGGAATTGGCCGGGCTGTCCTATAAAACCGTCGTGCCAAGTGACCGAACGGAGTATTACGCCATTGCGGACAACGACGGTGTGGACGTTGTTATTGATTGGCGGCAGGATCAACTGAAGATTAACGAGCTCGGACAAAATGGATTTTATACAGCCGCTTATCTGAACACCGGGGTCGCACTGGTGACCCGCAAGGATTTCAACGGTAAAATCGCCATTCTGGCAGTGGCGGACCTTCTGGGGGACATTGCCGTTGAACAGAACCTGATCGGGGACGCCACAGTCTTGAACTGTCAAACCCGTGAGAGCGCCCTGCAAGCCGTTTTGGATGGCAAGGCAGACGCTACCTATGTTTACACATATACTGCTCAATCCTTTGTGAGCAACGACCCCACTGCGTCACTGCAGTACAGCATGGTCGATTCCATGCGCTTCGACTTCAAAATGTACGTCAGGAACAGCTGCGACCATGAGCTCATTACAATTCTGAACAAGTGTATCGAACATATGTCAGATGACACTATGAGCCAAATTATCACAGCGTACAGTTCAAACGAGCCAGGTAACGTTTCCTTCGGTCAGTACATGCGGGCTCATCCGGAGATTATAGTCATATCGGCGCTGTTGGCAATAGCTACCGTCGGCATAATGATCGCTCTTTATCTGCGATCACGTTGGAGCAAAAAGCTCCTCCATACCACCGAGCTCGCAAACCAAAAGTTGGAGGAACAACTGGACATTGTCAACACCTTGAGCCGAGACTATATTAACGTCTATGCGGTCAACGCCGGGTCTGACGCCGCCAGGGTAGTAAAACTAACAGAGTACGTGATTCCCGGATTGGAGACGGATTCCCAAAAGGAATTTTCCTACACAGAACTCATCACGGATTATATCAAAAACCGCGTTTTCTCTGAAGACCGTCAGTATCTGTCCGAGGCTCTCGCGCTTGACACAGTCGTAGAAAAGCTGGGCACCAACACTGAATATTCCGGAAGCTACCGAGTGTTGGTTGATGACGTAATACATACATATCAATTCACCTGTGCAACGCATTTGAAAGCGGATGGAAACTTCCAAAATCCGGGCGCCTTCTTCCTGCTGGGCTTCCGAAATATCGATGAGATCGTCAGCCGTGATCAGGAACAGAAAGCAGTCCTGGAGTCAGCCCTGGTGGAAGCCCGGCACGCCAATATCGCAAAGACCACCTTCTTGAACAATATGTCCCACGATATCCGCACGCCCATGAACGCAATCATCGGCTTTACCTCTTTAGCTGTGTCCCATATTGATAATCAAGAGCAGGTGAAAGATTATCTCGGAAAGATTCTTACCTCCAGCAAGCACCTGCTCAGCTTAATCAACGACATCCTGGACATGAGCCGCATTGAGAGCGGCAAGGTCAAGATTGAAGAAAATGAAGCCAGCCTACCGGAAATCATACACGACCTGAAAACCATTGTCCAGGCCGACGTAAAGTCAAAGCAGCTCTCCTTCCATGTGGATACGCTGAATGTCACAAACGAGACCATTATCTGCGATAAGCTCCGTCTGACTCAGGTTCTGCTGAATATTTTGAGCAACGCTATGAAATACACCAAACCCAGCGGTACGGTCAGCGTACGCATCATCCAAACAGATGACGCACCTAAAGGATACGCCTCCTATCAGTTCAGAATCAAAGATACCGGCATCGGTATGAGTCCAGAGTTTCTGAAGCACCTATTCGAGCCCTTTGAACGGGAGCATACCGCCACCGTCAGCGGCATCCAAGGGACGGGTCTTGGACTCGCCATTACCAAAAATATCGTAGATATGATGAACGGTTCCATCACCGTGACCAGCGAAGTGGGAAAAGGATCGGAATTTGTAGTGTCATTCAGGTTTAGGGTCAAGAACGATACGGATAATGCGGAACATCCGGAGAAGCTGATAAACCTGCGGGCGCTTGTGGTGGATGACGACACCAACACCTGTACCAGCGTGAGCAAAATGCTATCCTCCTTGGGAATGCGCCCCGACTGGACGACGCGGGGTAAGGAAGCCGTCATTCGGACGGAGTTTGCTATGGAGCAGAACGATCCTTTCCGCGTGTTCCTAATTGATTGGCAGCTTCCCGACCTCAACGGCGTCGAGACCGCGCGGAAGCTGCGCAGAATCGTTGGTGAGGATGCCACAATCATCATCCTCACTGCCTATGACTGGGCGGATATTGAGGCAGAGGCAAAAGAAGCGGGAGTTACCGCGTTCTGCTCTAAGCCTCTGTTCTTTTCGGAGCTTCGGGATATCCTGACAGCGGCCTATAAAGAAATCGATGATGCCGAAAAACAGAATATGTCCGCCCAGTTTCTGATTGGCAAAAAGGTTCTTCTGGTAGAGGACAACGAACTGAACCAGGAAATTGCCCGCACGGTGTTGGAAGAGGCCGGACTGATTATTGATACGGTGGATGACGGAACTGAAGCTGTCGAAGCCATACAAACGGCGCATCCCGGCACCTACGACATAATCCTGATGGATATTCAAATGCCGGTGATGGACGGCTATGCAGCTGCCCGAGCCATCCGCGCCATGAATGATCCCGCTAAAGCCAATATTCCCATTGTGGCAATGACAGCCAACGCTTTTGAGGAGGATCGACAGCGTGCGCTCGATGCGGGCATGGACGGTCACGTTCCGAAGCCGATCGACATTCCAAAGCTGATGGAAACCTTGAAGATGATTCTGACGGAAGAAATGTAAGCGTTCCTTGTTCGGAGTGAGAAAAAAGCCGTAAGTGAAACCGTAAAAATCAGGATTGAAATGTCTTCTGTATCTGCCTGGGGTGCGTTGGCGTCAAAGTCGTTTCCAAAGACCCTCATATTCGAGAAATTGAGTGTCTTCTCCTTTGGCGCATCCGGATAATTGAGCATTATATTCAAAAACAGAGAAAACGTCGCTGTACAATAGTTGCAAAGGCCCATCCTTTTGTAAGCACAGAACACGCAATTTAGCATACGAATCTCCAAAATTCATTTTAACATACAATTTGTTCGGTATCGTATGCTAAATAAAGAAAGTGCCGCATATTTACTGTGCGGCACTTTCTTGTTGCCATTTGTTTTTAAAAATATTCATCACGGCAAAGGCGGCTGTTCTGCCGTCATTATAAAGCGTTTACACATTTCGTCAACACAAAACAGCAACAGAGAGTTGTTAGAGTTCCCAAAATATGTAATGGTGATTTATATATAAACAAAAAATGTTACACTGACGGAAAATTTGTTTAAAACAGTATAAGAAGCGTAGTCAAAAATATAGATTTTATAAGTTCTTGACTTAAATTTTTAATGTTTAATTGTCTTCTTTTGTAGCGTTTTGCACAGATTTTTATAAATTAACACAAAAACAAAAAGTCTTGAAATTCCTTATATATCAAGGAAAATCAAGACTTTTTAAGTGTAAAGATAATATAAAACAGATATATAAAGCGAGCACAACGTTTGAAAATTAAAGCTACAAATGTAACTGATTTACGATTAGCTTTATTTCAAAACAGATACAGCATCGCTGATTGTTTTTTCCAATGCTTCCTTGCCGTATTTGTCAACGTCGGTTTTATTTTTCTCACCGTGCGTCAGACAGCCTGCGCCGCCGATACAGCCGCCTGTGCAAGCCATTCCTTCAATAAAGTTGGCATCAAGCACATTTTTGCTCTTTTTAAGAAGAGCCACTTTGCAGGCTTCAATTCCGTCGCAGATTGCAGGCTTTAAATGAAATTCAATATTCTGTTCCGCCAAAGCCTCAGCAACAGCATCTGAAAGACCGCCCGAACGTGCAAAAATTCTACCGTAATATGATGCATTGTCAAGCACATCTTCTTCGAGAGTTGTAATATCAATATCCTTACTGTCATAAAGTGCCTGAAGCTCTTCAAAGGTCAGCACGCTGTCAACATAAGGCTTGACATGATCAAGCTGCACTTCCGATTTTTTTGCCGTACATGGACCGATAAACACAACTTTAGCATCCTTATCGGTTTCTTTTATGTATTTTGCAAGCGTTGCCATCGGTGAAAGATTATGAGAAATATTCGGCACAAGATTCGGAAATGCGGACTTTATGTACTGCACAAATGCAGGACAACATGAGCTTGTTAGAAATTCCTTTTCGCTCAGCTCCTTTGTTTCTGCCATCGCAACCATATCTGCACCAAGAGCGGCTTCAACAATGGTAAAGAATCCAAGCTGTTTAAGCCCTGAAATAACCTGACCGAGCTTTGCATAGTTAAACTGACTTGAAATTGACGGCGCAACTACGGCATATACCTTATATTTCTGATTGTTTTCACTCTTTTTCAGCAAATCAATTACATTCAAAATATATGATTTATCGCTAATAGCACCGAATGGGCATTGGTAAACGCATGCACCGCACTGAATACATTTATTGTTATCTATGGCGGCAGCATTATCCTCATTTATGGATATTGCCTTTATTTTGCAGGCGTTTTGGCAGGGGCGCTTACGGTTTACAATCGCAGCGAAGGGGCATACCTTTGCGCACTGACCGCATTCCACGCATTTTGATTTGTCAATATGCGCAACATGATTGTGGTCAAAAGAAATAGCGCCGCGCTTGCAGACATCCTCACACCTGTGGGCAAGACATCCTCTGCACGAATCCGTTACCTCGTAGCCTGCCGCAGGACATTCGTCACAGGCTATATCAATAACCTCAATAACATTGGGATTTTCTTTGTCTCCGCCGATTGCAAGCTTTACACGCTCGCTTAAAATTGCACGTTCTTTATAGACACAGCAGCGCATAGTAGAGGTTTTACCCGGTACTATCGCCTGAGGTATGTCAAGTAAAGTCGGAAGCAGTGTATCATTCCACGCACGGTTGGCTACTTCACGCAGAACCTTATATTTCAAATACTGAATTTTGGTATCAAATTTTCTCATACTGCCTTCTCCTTAGAAATAGCTTACTTTTATTCTCTTGCCCATTTTCTTGAGGCATTTTGAAAGCTCCTCAACAAGATTCATCTTTATACTGAAATTAATGGGCAAATCAGGATTCTGATGAGCAGGATTTATTGCTCTACCGACATAAAAGTTTATATCTGTCGCTTCTTCAAAGAGCAACCGGCAAATCAGCGATGCACCGTCGTTTTTAAAGCCCCAGTGCTCATATTGCTTGTTCTCACCGAGATAATCCTTTGCGTATTCAAGCACTCTGTTAACAGTGATAACACCCTCGGTTACAAGGTCAACGCCCTCAAGCTCGGCAATCGGCGGAACATCGCTCTGCTCAAAATTAAGCGAAGCTTTAAGAGGCTTTCTTAAAAATTTTGCAGCGATTGATGAGGTTGTGCCGCCGCAGATAATATGCTTGCCCTCTTTTGAGAAAAAGAGGGACATCATTCGGTCGGCATCGTCACGGTTTGACGGGGGACCGAAAAGAATATTCATAGGCTCTCTTTTGCGTATGCGGACAACACATGCAGTGGCATCATCGCCGGGTTCATGGCCGTAAAGATTGTTACATTCATCAATAAGCATTGTCGAAAGCGTTTTTGCGGTGTACCCAACATGGGCAAGAACTTCCATAAAGCTTATAATATCCTCTCTCTTCCAACCGAAATTATAGGATGTGCCAATTCCTGCGTGGGGGCAGCCGTCGCTCATAGCAATGAAAATATCGTTTTCCTGCAATTTAATGACGGATTTAAAAATCTTCTTTCCGCCGATATTCATTTCTGTTTTCGGGTAGTCCCAATTCTGTTCATCACGTATAATAATGGCGTGCGGGTTGTCATATTGAATAAGCTCTGCAGTCTGATTCTTTTTCAAATCAATAATTGTAAATGTGGAATATGCAACACCTCTGACCGAACAAACGGGAAGCGTTGCGGCAATAGTTTCAACACACTCTTCCAAAGACAGACCTTCTGCAAGCATTGTCGAAATGATTTTTGACGTGAGTGTAGAGAGAATACTTGCTTTAACACCGCTTCCAAGACCGTCGGATAAAACAATAATAGTAGAATCGTCGTTCGGCTCCACAATTTCAACATGATCTCCGCAAAGCTCTTCTCCGTGATGATTTATACTTTTATATCCGATATCAGCACATAAATCATTCATTGATTATTGACTCCTTCAGCTTTGCAAGAGCAATTTTTGTTTCTGCGGCTGTTTCTCCGAGAAGAGAAGCAATTTCCTGAACAATCCGCATCTGCTTTTCAACAACTTTATCAGCAACCTCTACTGTCTGACGGCTGATATCCTCTTTCTTTTCTCTTTCATACTGCTCGTCGGTAACATCACGCATAATGCCGACAAGCATTCTTGAGTCACGGTCATACACAATAGTCTGGTCAACATACCGTCTGTATTCGGCTAAATAAACACGCTCGTTGTGAATTCCTCTGCCTGTATCACGAACCTGCATAAATGGGGACGGGTCAAGTATTCTTATAACTTGAGTGCCGAGAACGTCTGAATCGTAACGGATATTCATAATTTCCTTTGCCGCTTTGTTAATCTGTTGTACCTCAAGCTGCTCGTTAAGAACAATAAGACCGTTAGGCGAATTGTGAACAACCGCGTCAGAAAAGCTTTCTGCCTTGTCTTTAAGGAAGGGCAGACACATTGAAATTTCCGCTTTGCCCTGAATAATAGCCGCCGCCTTTTCACGGCAGGTGTTGTATCCGCAAGAGCCGCAGTTAAGCTCCTGCGACGGCTTGAATTTACCCATCTGACGAAGAACGGCATTGATTTCGCTCTCACTGGGCTGCGGCAAACGCTGTTCAATAAACTCAAAGTTCTTTTTTAAATCTTTAGCATCAGGCTGAGAAACCTCAAAATCTTTTGTGCCTGCGTAATTTGCAATGGTTATGTAATCCTTTACGGTCTCTGTGCGGTGGTATTTTTCCATAACGGGACCGCCTATGCAGCTTCCCACGCAAGCAGACATTTCAATAAAGCACTTGTGGATTTTACCGCTTTCAATATCTTTCAGCGCGGCGATGCAGTTTTCAATACCGTCAAGAGCAAGATATGTATAGCCTGTATTTTCTTGAGCCATAGTTTTAAGTACGCCGCCGGTTGTCGGGAAAAAGCGCGCGCGGCTGCAAATATCGTTATCCGTTTCATGCTCAATCTCAATTTTTTCAGCCTTAAGCCATTCAGTTAATTCCTCAAATGTCAGAACTGCATCAACAATGCCTTCATAATGCTCTGCTTCGTCCTTTTTTGCAACACACGGTCCGATAAAAACGGTTTTTGCATTTTGGTAACGCTTTTTTATATCTTTGCAATGCGCCTGCATAGGTGAATCAATATCCGCAAGATACCCGAGCGCAAAAGGATAGTGCTTCTGAATAAGAAGATTTACCGAGTGACAGCAGGAAGAAATTATAATATCTCTGTCATCTTCTTTGACCATTCGCTCATATTCATTTTTTACTATGGTTGCGCCGATGGCTGTTTCCTCTGCATCATAAAAGCCCAGCTTTTTAAGAGCTTTTCTCATTGCATTGATGCCGGCTCCGCCATAATTGGCAACAAAAGAGGGAGCAAGGCTGACAATAACAGGGTCGCCTGACTGCAAAAGAACCTTGACTTTTTCTGTTTCATCAACAATTTCTTTTGCGTTCTGCGGGCAGACAACAAAGCACTGTCCGCAAAGAATACATTCATTGCCGATAATGTGAGCCTGATTTCCCGAAAAGCGGATTGCTTTTACAGGACAGTGGCGAATGCATTTATAACAGTTTTTGCAGTTTGATTTTTTTAATGTCAAACAATTCGGCATAATCAGTTACATCCTTTCGCTTTTTTAGTGTTTTTTGAGTTAAGTATATTTAAGTATAATAGCATTAACGGTTACACATACCGTTCGGTAAGTGTAACCTTATTTTAATAAATGCTTATAAAGATTTTTGCAAAGCTTGCATAAATAAAAACGGAATTTTAAAGCTTTGCTATTATGTTTTCTTCAAAGAATGCTTTAACTGTTTCGGGAGTTACTGAATAAAACTCACCGTCTACCGTTACGCATACACCCTGTTGGCATTTGCCCATACAGAATGTGCCGCCAAGCTCAACTTTATCGTCGAGATTATTCTCACCGATAAGGTACTGAAGCTGTTCAACAACCTGACGTGAACCTTTAATGTGGCAGGAACTGCCGATGCAAACCGTAACTTTCATTATTTTAATCGCCATGCGATACAGCAATCGCACAAAAAGCTATATAAAAAGAGCTTTCTGTGCACGGTATCGTTCCTTTCTTTGTATTGTTTATTCTAACTTTTTTATCCGAATTATTCGTAATCTACAACATCTACCCATGAAAGAAGGAATTCCCTTTCGGCTTTGTTGCCTTTAACTGACTGTGATGCGGCAACAATGGGCATCCACTTTTGAACATACTGTCTTGCAGTATTGCTCTTTTTACAGAATGTGTCAAGATAGGTTCTTGCGCCGTCAATGTCACCGTTCAGCCAGAAGAGGAGATAGGTTCTTGCGGCATCTGCGGAAGCATTGCCTTGCGTTGCGTGTGACCAGTCAATAATATACGGTGTTCCGTCTTCGGTAATTATAATGTTTGATGGGTTAAAATCGCCGTGGCAAACCTTTTTGTGCTTGGGCATACCCTCAAGACGTGTGTGAAGATCATAACGTGTTGTTGCGTCAAGGGTACTTTGACAGATTTTTCTTGTCATTTTATCCTTAAGCTTGTTAAGAAGAGGACTTTCCTTTGAATGAACGCCGAGCTGAATATCGACAAGAAGCTCAATGTATTCGTTTTTCTTTTCGGGGTTTTCCTCCATAAGCTGTTGGAGTGTTTTGCCTTTAATATACTGCGAAACAATAGCCCATTTGCCGTCAATCATGGTTACTTCAAGAATTTTAGGGATATTAAGCCCTGTTTCTTCAATTCTTGCCTGATTAAGAGCCTCGTTGAGAACATCTGCCTTGGAATAGTCTGAATTGAAAACTTTAACGCATCTTTCACCGTCACGGTAAACTGTTTTATTGTTTCTTACTGCTATTACTCTGTCAAGTTTCATTACGGTAGCCTCCTTTTATTATGCTTTTTTGCCTTTGCGGTATGTCTTTTTTACTTTATCAATTAATGTATCCGTTTCAATATTGTCTTCTGTGGGCATTTTTGCCTCTGTAAAATGCTTGCCGTAGTAAGCGTTAAGATACATCTGCTTGATTTCGCTCATGAGAGGATATCTGGGGTTAGCGCCTGTGCATTGGTCGTCAAATGCCTGTTCCACCATTTCGTCAAGCGTGCCTAAAAATGTTTCTTCGTCAATGCCGTAATCTTTAATTGTTTCCTTAATGCCTACTTTTGCTTTAAGCTCATTTACGGCTTTGATAAGATTTTCAAGCTTTTCTTTGTTATTTTTACCGCCGAGTCCGAGATAATCGGCAACTTCGGCATAGCGTGCCAGCGTGTGCGGATGGTCATACTGTGAAAATGTACCCATTTTTGCAGGCGCTTCTGCTGCGTTGAAACGAAGAACCTCTTCAATCATAAGAGCATTTGCCACGCCGTGCGGCAGATGATGGAACGCGCCGAGCTTGTGAGCCATTGAGTGGCATACGCCGAGGAAGGCGTTTGCGAATGCCATACCTGCCATTGTTGCGGCGTTTGCCATCTTTTCTCTTGCTTCAATATCTGTCTGACCGTTTTCATAAGCACGGGGAAGATATTTGAAAATATTTTTAAGAGCTCCGAGTGCAAGAGAATCTGTGTAATCTGTTGCAAGCATTGCCGCATAAGCCTCAAGTGCGTGTGTTACGGCATCTATACCCGATGCAGCTGTAAGTCCTTTAGGAGCGGACATATGGAAATCCGTATCAATAATTGCCATATTGGGAAGAAGCTCGTAATCGGCAAGAGGATATTTAACACCTGTTTCCTCATCTGTGATAACTGCAAAAGGTGTAACCTCCGAGCCTGTACCTGCCGAAGTGGGGATTGCAATAAAGTATGCCTTTTCACCCATTTTGGGGAATGTATAAACACGCTTACGGATATCAATAAATCTCATTGCCATATCCATAAAGTCTGCTTCCGGATGCTCATAAAGCACCCACATAATTTTTGCCGCATCCATAGCTGAGCCGCCGCCGAGTGCGATGATTGTATCAGGCTTAAATGCCGCCATTTGCGCAGCTCCGTCTTTTGCATTTTTAAGTGTTGGGTCGGGCTGAACGTTAAAGAAGGTCGTATGAGCTACGCCGATTTCGTCAAGTTTATCTGTAATCGGTTTTGTGTAGCCGTTTTCATAAAGGAAGGTGTCTGTTACAATAAATGCTTTTTTAGCGCTCCGTACAGTTTTAAGCTCGTCAAGAGCTACCGGCAAGCAGCCTTTTTTGATATAAACCTTTTCAGGAGCACGGAACCAAAGCATATTTTCCCTTCTTTCTGCGACTGTCTTAATATTGATAAGATGCTTTACGCCTACATTTTCCGAAACTGAATTGCCGCCCCATGAGCCGCAGCCGAGTGTAAGCGACGGAGCGAGTTTGAAGTTATAAAGGTCGCCGATTCCGCCGTGAGATGAAGGTGTATTCACAAGAATACGGCATGTTTTCATTCTTGCGGCAAATTCATCGAGCTTTTCTTTTTCCGTAACTTCGTTAAGATATACGGAAGATGTGTGACCGTAACCGCCGTCGGCAATAAGATGCTCTGCTTTTCCGAGCGCATCTTCAAAATTTTCTGCCTTATACATAGCAAGGACAGGAGAAAGCTTTTCGTGAGCAAATTCTTCGCTTATATCTACGTTTTCAACTTCGCCTATAAGGATTTTTGTGCCTTCGGGAACTTCTATTCCTGCAAGCTCTGCAATTCTTGCGGCAGACTGACCGACGATCTTTGCGTTAAGAGCTCCGTTGATTAATATAGTCTTTCTTACTTTTTCTGTTTCTGCATCATTGAGGAAATAGCATCCTCTTGCGGCAAATTCCGATTTAACTGCATCATAAATATTTTCAAGTACAATAACCGACTGCTCGGAAGCGCAAATCATACCGTTGTCAAAAGTCTTTGAGTGAATAATTGAGTTAACGGCAAGAAGAATATCAGCGCTGTCGTCAATAATGGCAGGTGTATTGCCTGCGCCGACACCGAGTGCCGGTTTACCGCTTGAATATGCCGCCTTAACCATACCGGGACCGCCTGTTGCAAGAATAATGTCTGCTTCTTTCATAACCGTGTTTGTCATATCGAGAGATGGAACATCAATCCAGTCAATAATTCCTTCGGGAGCGCCTGCCTCTACGGCTGCTTCAAGAATAAGCTTTGCGGCGGCAATCGTTGAATTTTTAGCTCTCGGATGCGGTGAAATGATGATTGCATTGCGTGTTTTAAGAGCAAGAAGGCACTTGAAAATCGCAGTAGATGTGGGGTTCGTGGTGGGAATAACTGCGGCAATAACGCCGATAGGCTCTGCAATTTTTTTAATACCAAAAGCCTTATCTTCCTCGATAACACCGCAAGTTTTTGTGTTTTTATAAGCGTTATAGATGTATTCAGCGGCATAGTTGTTTTTAATAACCTTGTCTTCAACAACGCCCATGCCTGTTTCTTTTACAGCCATTTTTGCAAGAGGAATTCTTGCTTTATTTGCGGCTGAAGCTGCCGCAAGAAAAATTTTATCAACCTGCTCCTGCGTGTATAAAGCAAATTTCTGTTGAGCTTCTCTTGTACGGGAGATAGCTTCTTCAAGCTTTTCAACGCTGTCAATTATTGCGTATTTCTCTGTTTCCATTTGTATCCTCCTGAAATATAATATTTATATATAAAATAACAGATTAGCCTTTTTCTGACATCGTTAATATTTTAACATTGTTTTTTGCGTATAGGAATTCTTAAAACATATAACCGGTATTATCATTATGTATAATACCTTAAGTATGCGCAGTATCAGAGATATTTTCTTTTTGAATTACACAGCTCCGTGATAAACTGCTTATCAAGCTGAGATAATTTATATCCGTTTTTGTAAATCAGCACATCCTTATATATTTTCTTATTGTCAATACATTTTTTCTGCACAAGATTGTACCGTTTGAGCAGTTTTTCGGGCGCAGGAGACACCCACATAAAGGTTTCAGGGTTATTGGAAAGCAAATCAAACTGACTTGCCCGTTCAAAAATGAATATACGGCGGTTAATATTATCGGGAAGCTCTTCCTTTACAACCTTTGAAAGAGGCATTGACGGAACATACGGGTCAGCGTGTGCAATTTCAATATAATCCGTTAAATCGTCAAATGTGACGATTTCTTTTTTTGCAAGGGGATTTTCCGCGCTCATGATCAGCAGATAGGAAAATTCAGTGACGGTTTCATAACAGAAATCTTTTTCCTCAAGCATGGCTTTAAAATATTTGTCGTAATTTTCCGCATACCGTATAATTCCGAGCTTATAGCCGTGCTCAAGCATATTGCGAATGGTGCGCTGAGAATTTGTTTCCTTATAGAAAATCTCTGCCGACTCCGAAGACAGCGTTTTAGAAAACTGAGAAAATGCCTCTGAAATGTAACAGGCACGGGGTACTGAAATGGAAAATTTCTGTTTTTTAGCCGCGCCGTTTTTGTAATACGCTTCAACCTCTTCAATCTGATTTAAGATTCCTTTTGCATAATTGATAAATTCTTCGCCCTCAAGTGTCGGCGCCATTCCCTTTACAGTACGCTCAAAAATAGTAATGCCTATATCCGACTCCAAATCCTTTATTGCACGGCTCACATTCGGGGCGGCAGTCAGCAGTGTTTCTGCCGCTTTGCCCAGCGACCCTGCCTTTGCAACCTCAACAGCATATTTCATATGCAGTATATTCACAGACACATCAACTCATTTCAAATTAACATAGCACAATTATACACGAATTCTACAATTTCTTCAATATAGTATTCATATTTCACAAAAACAGCTCTTCTTTGAGCTATTTTTTGAATTTACAAGAGATAAAGCAATGTAAAAACACAAAGAAAGAAGCGATACCGTGTACGCCAAGCCGTTTTTAATGGCTTTTGTGCCAATTAAAGAAAACGGTTGTTTACCTTGTGTTCCGGTCTGCCGATTGCGCTGTATTTAATAGGGTTGCATTGCCTGTTCTTACTCACGGAGAAATAAGTGTATTTGAAATAGCAAAATAATTCATTCCGGGTCCTGCTTCTTTGCAGTTTATGTATATGATTATCGGATTGTATATGATATTGCCACTGTTCAGACTTTGGGTGAAAAAGGAAAATAGAAAGCAGATTGAGTATTTCATCATTCTCGGAATAATTTCCGCATATATAAAATTCCTCAAACAGCTTGTATCGAAAGCCTGTACAGTAGTATTATTTTATGATATTTGCTTTAATTAAGTTCGCATTTAGCAACGAACAAGAAGTGGAGTTAATAAGCATCTTGCATTCGGTAGTATCTGACTTTAAAGTATTTGGTTCAGATAATAGTGTGAAAGATAAGGATAATAAAGATCAACACACATATTGATGAAACTACAAATAGAACGCTAAATATTCTATATTAATGTATTATATATCAAGTGTATAAAACTGAAATTACAATTATGGAATATCAAAGAACGAAATAATAGTTTCAATTTTGTTATCAACAAATCATTACTAACAAATTACAAACAATATGATGAATCACATTATGTATCAAGAGGATTTGTTTATTTGATAAGTACGAAGTTAATGTTATGAATCTGTTTAGTATATACTAAAAGCACAATACTTTTTTGACTTGCATTTTTAATGTTTAATTATGCCTTTTTGTACCGTTTTGCACGGGTTTTTATAAATTAAAAATAAAAGTAAAAGGTCTCGAAATTCCTTGATATATAAGGAATTTCGAGACCTTTTTAAGTGTAAAGATTATATAAAACAGATGCAACTTGAACGTGAGCCGCAAACTTTAGAAAAGAAAAAAGTCTGAACGCGAATTGCGTCCAGACTCAATCTGGTTGCGGAGGAAGGACTTGAACCAACGACCTTCGGGTTATGAGCCCGACGAGCTACCAACTGCTCTACTCCGCGATATTAACTTTACTCCCAAGCAACATTCCTAATGAAATTAACTTTGCCTTTTTAAGAGTGCTTAATAATAATACACTTATAATTATAATTTGTCAAGTGTTTTTTGTAAATATATATAAATTATTTCAATTAGCGAAATTATTTTATATATGGCAAACTGATATGGCTCCCCCCAAAAAAGAAAAGTACTTCAAAAAATGGTGTAAATGGATTAGCTACAAAATATTAACATGAAATAACGGAAAAAGCAAAGCAAGTCGGATGTATGGAATAAGTGTATCAAGCATAAAACGTATAATATTTTTAGATATCATTGGTTTTCCCGTTATATTTCAAATTGACTATCGTTTTATTCTTCGTTTGTATAATATATGCTATGATATAATGTTCTCTGAAATACTCAAAATTTTAATTTTTACTGCGCACGGCTGAAAAATATATAAAATTTATCGAATTTATATTATTGTATGGAAAATTATAGCGAAATATGCTACAATTCATTTACAAATTATAGATTGGGTGATTTTGTGGATAAAAGCCTTTATAATTCATATTTAAAAATTCTGCGTTCGGAATTAGTGCCTGCCATGGGTTGCACAGAGCCTATTGCAATCGCACTCACTGCGGCAAGAGCAAAGCGATATTTAGACGAACCTGTGAAATCCGTTTTGATAGATGTAAGCGGCAACATAATCAAAAATGTAAAAAGCGTTAAGGTTCCCAATACAGGCGGACTTCGCGGAATTGAGGCGGCTGTGTCGGCAGGTCTTGTAGCCGGCAAACCCGAAAATGAGCTTGAGCTTCTTGCAGATATTACTAAAGAGGAGCAGTCTGCCATTGCAGAATTCATCAAAGCTATCCCTATGTCTGTCAGCGAGGCTGATTCAAAATATGTGCTTGACATAGGCATTACTCTTAAAAGCGAAAATCACACGGTATTTGCACATACAGTAGAAAGTCACACAGGTCTGTGTCTTATTAAAAAAGACGGCGAAGTGCTGTTTGAGCGTGAGGTCAACGCAAATAATGAAAACGCTGAAACCTCGCCTTTAAGCATTAAAGGTATTATTGATTTTGCTGACAACGCAAATCTTGATGATGTTAAAGAGCTTCTTGACCGTCAGATAAATTACAACACAGCCATTGCAGAAGAAGGACTTACCGGCAAATACGGCGCGTCAATCGGCAGAACCTTGCTTATGAGCTACGGAAACACGGTTCACAACCGCGCAAAAGCTTGGGCGGCGGCAGGCTCTGACGCAAGAATGAGCGGCTGCGAGCTTCCTGTTGTTATAAATTCCGGCAGCGGAAATCAAGGTCTTACCACATCGTTACCTGTAATTGTATATGCCAAAGAACTTGGGGTTTCAAAGGAACTGCTTTACAGAGCGTTGCTCGTTTCAAACCTTACAACTCTTCACTTAAAATCGGGTATCGGCTGTCTTTCGGCATACTGCGGTGCAATCAGCGCAGGCTGCGGAGCAGGTGCAGGCGTTATGTATCTTCACGGCGGTAAATTCAAAGAAATCTCACACACAGTCGTCAACGCGCTTGCTATTAACTCCGGTGTTGTATGCGACGGTGCAAAGGCAAGCTGTGCAGCAAAAATTGCATCGGCGGTTGAATCGGGACTTCTCGGTATGCAAATGTATATGCACGGAAAAGAGTTTTACGGCGGCGACGGCATTGTTGCCCGAGATGTTGAGGCAACAATCCGCAATATAAGCCAGTTGGCACAGAGCGGTATGGCTGAAACCGATAAAGAAATTATCAGAATTATGCTGAAAGAATAAAAAGGGATTGGGGAAATGTTTGAAAATTTATTTAGTGAAATTTCATCTTGGGATTTTTTTAAAAGCACTCCCCTGCCAATTGCGGTCTACGGTACAGGCAACGGGGCTGACAAGGTTTTCGCTGAATTTGAACGGTTGGGAATTAAAGCTTCTGCCGTAATTGCGAGCGACGGATTTGTACGCAAGCGTACATTCCGCGGATTTGAGGTTAAATCCGTTGCACAGCTTGAAAATGAAATCGGAGATTTTGCGGTTGCTGTGGCATTTGCAAGTCCCCTGCCCCAGGTTATTGAAAACATTAAAAACCTCTCATTAAGGCACAAGGTGCTTATGCCCTCTGTATCTGTTTACGGAAATGAGATTTTTAATAAGGATTTTTTGAACTCTCATCTTAACGAGATAGAAACGGCATACTCGCTGTTGCAGGACAGGCAGTCAAAAAAGGTGTTTGAAAACATACTGCGTTTTCAGATTACAGGAGATTTAAGCTGTTGTTTTGACTGTGAAAGCGGAAAAGACGAGGCTTATGAAATTCTCAATTTGAATAATGCAGAAAGTTATCTTGATTTAGGTGCTTATCGAGGCGACACGGTTGATGAATTTCTGCATTATGTTAAAGGTTATGAGAAAATTACGGCGGTTGAGCCGGATTTAAAAACCTATAAAAAACTGACTTCTCACTGCGAAAGTTTGCAAAACTGCACTACGCTCAACAATTCGGTTTGGAGCGAAAACTGCACCTTATTTTTTGAGGGAAACAGAGGGAGAGGCAGTTCGGCAAAAAGCCAAGGCACAGAAAGCAAGGCGGTTTGTGTTGATTGGCTCGCTGAAAAATTCGGCAGATTTACCTATATGAACATTGACATTGAGGGTGCTGAAAAAGAAATGCTTTTCGGCGCAAAATTGACGCTCAAAAATCATAAACCGAAAATCTGTATGGCGGTTTACCATAAAAGCGAAGATATTTTTGCACTTGTTAATCAAATAAACGAAATAAATCCGCAATACAAAATTTATATGAGGCATCACCCTCATCTTACTTTTTGGGAAACAAATATTTACTGTATATAGGCGATGAAAATGAAAATTAAACTTATTGTTACCGATTTAGACGGTACTTTTTTAAACAGCAATCATATTACAATCCCGCAGGAAAACATTGAAGCTTTCAAAATGGCTCATCAAATGGGCATTAAGGTTGCAGTTGCCAGCGGAAGAACAAAGATACTCACGGATTATGTAGTTGAACAGCTTCCGTTTCTTGATTATCTTATTACATCAAACGGCGCTTGCACTTATGACCTGAAAACGGGCAAAGAGATTTCGGCAAGGCTTTTAAGCACTGAAAAATCCGTTGGGATTTTTAATATTCTTGAAAATTACGGTTTGCCGTATGAAATCTATTTTAACGGCGACTGTTATATGAACTCTGCAAGCTACGCTATGTTTAACGAAAACCGCGTAGCGCCGCATATTTTCAAGCTGTTAAAGGATTTTATAAAGGAAGTGCCGAGCCTTACAGAGCTTATTGGCAGTAAGGGCATTGAAAAACTGAATATTTTATCTCTCACCAATGAGCAGAGAGCTGAAATTGAAGAAATAATTTCAAAGCAGGGCGAAATCTTCTTAACCTCTTCGTTCCCGAAATCGGCAGGTCAAAACGGAAATCTTGAAATGACCGACTGCAATGCAACAAAAGGCGTGGCAGTTAAAAATCTTGCTGATATTTTAGGGCTTGGCAGTGAAAGCGTTATGTGCTTCGGCGACGGTGAAAACGACTGCGCAATGCTTGAATTTGCCGATTATTCTTTTGCAATGGCAAACGGCAGTGATTATGCAAAAAGCACTGCAAAATTTATTACCGACAGCAATGATGAGGGTGGAGTTGCCAAAGCAATTCAAAAATATGTATTATGAAAATTGATATAAACAAATATAAAGGCGCGATTTTTGATTTAGACGGTACTCTTTTTGACTCTATGGGTATTTGGATGGATGTTGACCTTGCTTTTTTTGAACGGAGAAGCATTGAAATGCCCGGCGATTATCAAGAGTGCATTAAGGATATGCACTTTAAGCCCATGGCGGAATACACAAAGGAGCGCTTTAATCTGCCCGACGATATTCACGATATTATGAACGAATGGTGCGAATTATGCTTTGAGGAATACGAAAAACGAGTTCCTTTAAAATACGGTGCTAAAAAATATCTTGAATATCTTAAAAACTGCGGTATAAAAATCGCTTTTGCCACAGCAAATACGGCGGAACTTAGCGAGGTTTGTCTTAAAAACAACAAAATTTTTGATTTGTTTGACGCTCACGCATATCTGCACGAAACCTCAAAGAACAAAAACGAACCCGATATTTTTCTGCTCGCCTGCGAAAGACTTGAGCTTAAACCGCAGGAATGTATAGTTTTTGAAGATATTTTACCTGCCATTATCGGAGCTAAAAAGGGTGGATTTGACACCTGCGGTGTTTATGATAAGTTTTCTGAAAAAGACACGGCAGAAATCAAGTCAAATTCTGATTATTATATAAAATCCTTTGACGAACTTCTTTACAAATAAGAAAAAAAGTTATATTATATTAGCGTTTAAAAATCAAACTACATAAAGAAAGAAGAATGATTTATGGAAAAGACAGTTTTAGTTGAAACAAGCGCGCGCCATGCCCATATTACACAAGAACATCTTGAAATTCTTTTCGGAGAAGGCTATGAGCTTACAAAGAAAAAAGATTTGTCACAGCCCGGTCAGTATGTTTGCGAAGAAAGAATTGCAGTAATCGGCTCTAAAAATCAGTTCCCCGGCGTTTCAATTCTCGGTCCTGTAAGACCCGCAACACAGATTGAAATTTCTGCTTCTGACGCACGCACAATCGGTGTTCCCGCAGTTGTAAGAGAATCAGGCGACATTGCAGGCACACCCGGCTGCAAGCTTGTAGGTCCTAAGGGCGAAATTGAAATTGAAAACGGCGTTATAGTTGCAAAAAGACATATTCATATGACTCCCGATGACGCTGAAAAATACGGCCTTGCTGATAAGCAGATCGTTGATGTTAAGGTTTCTTCAGATGACAGAACACTTGTATTCGGCGATGTTGTTGTAAGAGTAAGTCCATCATACGCGCTTGCAATGCACATTGATACAGACGAGTCAAATGCCGCTCTTTGCAAGCCCGGCACAATGGGTGTAATTCTTTAAGCGAAACCGACAAATCCCAATTACGGCGAATTTTCACTTTTTCAACATTGACGGGCGTTAAATGTTATAAATATCACAGTGATATTTAGTCACTTGTTATAGTCCTTACATAAGAGTATAATTAAAGCCTAAAGGTTTATTCCTTTAGGCTTTTTCTTTTATTCTTTAACTGTTTTATTGATATAAAATACAATCGGTTTTTCGGCTGTATGTTTGGAAAATTCAAATTTTGACGAATAACCGTAAAAGCTGTATTTTGCCATAGTTTTATAGGGCAGCACATAAAAAACAGGTATCACAAGCAAACAGGATAACAGCCAACCGAAAAAGGACAGGCAATATAACGAATATTTCAGCGTATTGCCCTCCATTATTTTTATGCTTTTTTCAATGGCTTTGAGCGAGTCCTTTTCTTTGCAGGCAAAAATTACTGCATCGGTCATCGTGTAGCGTTTCATTGTTACATACAGAAAAGAAACGCCTATTAAAAACAGTATAAGCACAGATACAGAGAGAGTTATAAACAAATTGCGGTTAAATTCTTCATATTCCAAAGAATAAGCAAAAATACCGCCCATTAAGGCACAGGGCAAAAGGTACACTGCGCCCCACGCAATGCCGAGAAAGAATTTAAGCACTGTCGCCATAGATGCAGTTATAAATTGGCGGAAAGTAATTCCTGCTGAAGAACCTCGAAAGGTTTCTTCCGGATTATGATTTTTGCAGTAAAAATAACGGTCTGTTAAAAGTCTTGCTGTTCGCCAAATAATAAAAGAAAAAACAAAGCTCACTGTTAAAATTAACGGCCGCAAAACTTCGGCATAAGATAATACAGAGGCAAAGTCTGTATTCTTTAAAAATATATACAAATAATAATTTAAAAGCGACAATATAATAAATGTTATATATGGCAAAACAGAAACAAGAAAACAGCGAAAATTATTTTTTACAAGCCTGTTTTTGGCTTTCAGCTTAATATATGACATATCCATAAGGCAGTCCCCCTTTTAGATTATTGTTGACATAAATTTTACAAATAATACTTTTGGAGGCATATTATGTGCGGAATAGTAGGTTACATCGGCGATAATGAAGCAACGCCCATTCTTATTGAAGGATTAAGGCGCCTTGAATACAGAGGATATGACTCGGCAGGAATTGCAGTTCGCGGCGACGGAATCACCGTTGTAAAGGAAAAAGGCAGAATTGACAATCTGCAAAAATGCGTTGACGAAGAAAAGCCCTGCGGTACAATAGGTATTGGCCATACACGCTGGGCAACTCACGGTGTACCCGATAAAAATAACGCTCATCCGCACAAGTCAATGAACGGTGTTGTGACCCTTGTTCACAACGGAATTATTGAAAATTATATTGAAATCAAAAACGAGCTTATCAAAAAAGGCTATAATTTCCATTCAGAAACCGACACGGAGGTTGTAGCGCAGCTTTTTGACTATCTTTATGACGGAAATGCCATAGATACAATGATTAAGGTGTCAAATATTCTTGAAGGCTCTTATGCGGTTGCCATGCTCATAAACGGTCACGACGACAAAGTATATGCTATGAAAAAAGACAGTCCTATGATTGTTGGCAAGGGCGAAAATCAGAATTATCTCGCCTCTGACATTCCTGCAATTCTCCCCTATACAAGAGATTGCTATATAGTGAACGACGGCGAGTTTATTGAGATAGGCAAAAACAGTATTAAAGTATTTGATAATTGCGGAAATGAAAAAAAAGTTGAAATAAAAACCGTAAATATGAGTATAGAAGCAGCTGAAAAAGGCGGATATGACTATTTTATGGCAAAAGAGATTTACGAACAGCCGAAGGCGGTTCACGATACAGTTTCTCCGCTTATTAAAAATGGTAAAATCGTACTTCCCTTTGAATTTCCCGAAAATTTCATTAAAAATCTTAAACGAGTATATATTGTTGCCTGCGGAAGTGCTTATCATGTAGGTATGACCGCTAAATATATTATTGAAGATATGGCAAGAATACCTGTTACAGTTGACATTGCAAGCGAATTCCGTTACAGAAATCCCATAATCGAAAAAGGCGATTTATGTATATTTGTAAGCCAATCGGGCGAAACCGCCGATACGCTTGCATCTCTGCGTGAGGCAAAGGCAAGGGGTGCGTTCACAATGTCAATTGTAAATGTACTGTTCAGCACAATTGCCCGTGAAAGCGACGGAGTTATATATACAAATGCAGGTGCTGAAATTGCGGTTGCAACAACAAAAGCATTCTCGGCACAGCTTGGTATTTCGTATCTTCTTGCAGGCTATTTAGCTTATGAAAAAGGTCTTGCAGACGCTGAATATATAAAGAATTTTACAGACGATATTCTTATGCTCCCACAAAAAATCAAGGCAGTGCTTGATACCGACAAGGTAACCGTAAAGCTTGCGCCCCGTCTTGCCGACAAAGAGCATATGTTTTTTATAGGCAGAGGAATTGACTATCCGCTTTGCCTTGAGGGTTCTTTGAAACTTAAAGAAATATCGTATATTCATTGCGAGGGTTACGGCGCAGGCGAATTAAAGCACGGTACTATTTCGCTTATTGAACCGGGTACGGTTGTTGCGGCAGTTGCAACAGACGATTCCCTTTACGGTAAAATGGTTTCAAACATAAAAGAGGTTCACGCACGCGGCGCTTATGTAATAGCCATTGTGAAAGAGGGAACCGAGGGTATTGAAGATATTGCTGATGAGGTAATTTATATTCCCGGTGCTTCACGGTACCTTACACCGTCGCTTACCGTTGTTCCGTTACAGCTTTTAGCTTATCACACAACAATTGAGCGTGGGTGTGATGTTGACAAGCCGAGAAATCTTGCAAAATCAGTTACAGTTGAATAAATAAAATTTTTACTCCCGTTTAGAGTTTCGATAGTTGGTAATACTTTTATTGGAACTTTATTCGGGAGTGATTTTTTGCAATACAACAGAGTTGAAATATGCGGGGTTAATACTGCGAAGCTTAAAGTGCTGAAAGAAGCCAAAAAAATTGAGCTTCTTAAAAAGTCAAAGAGCGGTGACAAAAAAGCAAGACAGGAGCTTATAGAGGGAAATCTCCGTCTTGTGCTGTCGGTTATTCAAAGATTTGCCAACCGGGGCGAAAATCCCGACGATTTGTTTCAAGTGGGGTGCATTGGGCTTATAAAGGCAATCGACAATTTTGACATTTCGCAGAATGTGCGTTTTTCAACCTATGCAGTGCCTATGATAATCGGCGAAATCCGCAGATATTTGCGTGATTACAATGCCATAAGAGTAAGCCGTTCGCTCCGTGACACAGCATACCACGCAATGCAGATAAAGGAGCGTATTCAAAACGATTTAGGCCGTGACGCAACAATTGAAGAAATCGCAAAAGAAATGGAAATTGAGCCTGTTGATGTGGTGCTTGCTCTCGAAGCGATTGTTGACCCGATTTCGCTTTATGAGCCTGTATACTCTGACGGCGGCGACACGATTTATGTTATGGATCAAGTGGGAAGCTCTGAAAGCGACGAAGATTGGCTCAATGAAATCACAATTAAAGAGGCAATAAAAGGGCTCGGCGAGCGGGAAAAGCTTATTCTTAATCTTCGCTTTATGCAGGGCAAGACCCAAATGGAAGTCGCCGAAGAGGTAGGCATAAGCCAAGCGCAGGTTTCACGGCTAGAAAAAGGCGCAATAAAAAAAATTAAAGAATCTTGAAACACTTTTCATTATATGCTACTCTTATATGGTGAAATATTATTATTCTTTAAGAAAGAATGCGGTTCCAATCAGGAGGAAGATTATACAATAGTGAGGAACGGATAACCGCTTCACTGTTTAATCTAATGCAAATCTTTTAGAGGTGAAACTGATTATGAAAAAAGTAATTGCTTTATTTTCTGTTTTAATATTGGTTTTCACTGCGTTCAGCGGTTGCGCATCGCAGTAAAACGGATATATCACCTTTAAAATAACCGATACAAACGGTGAACTCATTGAGGGAACAGCGCTTTACGGTGGCGAATACCCCGACGGAAGAGAAATTTTTCCTGCTCCTGAAATCGGCAGAACTGACGCAGACTGTGAGCTTGAATGGAGTCCCGAAAAATACGGTAATCAAATGATAACCGTAGGATATTTATTTGATGACAAGAAAGTTGAATTTTTCAACGAATTGGTCGATATTTCCAAAGATGACGCACAGCATAACAAAATAATCAGCATAACATATCCGTATACTACGCAGTAATAATTTATGCCCCTGTTAAATAAAATTAACAGGGGTGTTTTTATGAATTGCTGTATTACCGATTTGCACGAAAAAGAGATTATAAATTTATGTAACGGCTGCCGTTTGGGCAATGTCTGCGATGTCGAAATAGACACATGCACAGGCTGTCTTGTTTCAATTATAATTTGGGGCAAATCAAAGCTTTTCGGCTTGCTCGGCAGAACTGAAGACATTAAAATCTGCTGGAAGGATATTAAGGTTATAGGCGACGATACAATTCTTGTAGACTTTAAATGTCCCGAAAATTGTAAAAGAAACAATAATACTAATATTTTTGACACGCTATTCAAGCACCGATAGGTTGAAAAATTATATTTTATATGATACAATTAAAATATCTAAAATATTTTACTGTATCGGAGCGTAAGATTATGGAAAATATGAATAAGGTTAAGCTTACAATTCACGGCTCAAACTATGTTATCAACACTGACGAAAGTGTAGAATATACCGAACAGCTTGGAAAAAGAATTGATGAGCGTATGAACGCAATTATGAAAAGCAGTTTCTTTATTACTGCTACTCAGGCGGCAATCCTTGTGGCTCTTGAAATGGCTGACGAGCTGACAAAGAGCGAAAAGAATGTTGACAATTTCCGTTCACAGATTAAAGATTATCTTGAAGACGCCGCAAAGGCAAAAACCGAAAGAGATTATTACAAGCGTGAGCTTGAGCGTTATAAAACAGAGGCAAAATTTAAAAACGATCAAATTAATCTTTTTGCAGGTGTAAAAAACGAAAATAATGAAGAAGAAAATTGAAATTCTTGCTCCCGTGGGAAATGAAGAATCTTTGAAATCGGCGGTACTGAGCGGTGCTGACGCGGTTTATTTCGGTATGGGCAATTTTAATGCCCGCCGAAATGCTCAAAATTTCACGGATGAACAGTTGAAGAATGCAATTGAATACTGTCACGCAAGGGGTGTTAAGGTACATATTACTCTTAACACCCTTATTAAAGACTGTGAGCTTTCAGAGGTTTATGATTTAATACGCAAAATCGCAGAATTTGGGGCTGACGCAGTTATTGTTCAAGATTTAGGCGTTGCCAAAGCGGTAAAAACAATTTGCCCGAGCCTTGAAATGCACGCTTCTACACAAATGAGTGTGGGTACTCTTGACGGAATTAAACTGCTTAAAGAATTAGGATTTTCAAGAGCGGTTCTGCCCCGGGAATTAAATCTTGAAGAGATCAAATATCTTTGTGAAAACTCGCCGATTGACCTTGAAATTTTTATTCACGGAGCACTTTGTATGTGCGTTTCGGGTCAGTGCCTTATGAGCGCGGTTTTAGGCTCACGAAGCGGAAACCGAGGTCTTTGCGCTCAGCCCTGCCGTTTACCTTTTAAGGTGGAAAACGGAACGGGTCACGATTTAAGCTTAAAGGATTTATCGCTTATTGAGCATATACCTGAACTCAGCAAAATGGGTATTTGCTCATTCAAGATTGAAGGCAGAATGAAACGCCCCGAATATGTAAGTGCGGCAGTCAGAGCCTGCAAAAAATCGGCAAGCGGTGACTATAATTTTGACGATGAAAGGGATTTAAGCGATTTATTCTCACGCTCCGGCTTTACTGACGGTTATTTTGCGGACAAGCTTGGTAAGACTATGTTCGGTTTCCGTGAAAAAGAAAATGTGCAGTCGGCAACAAAAGAACTGCTTAACAAATATGCTGTAAATTATGAAAAGGAAATACCGAGATACAGAGTGAGTTTTAAATTCGGCGGTAAAATCGGTGAAAAAGCTTTTGTAACAGCAGAATGCAACGGTTATACTGCCAAATCAGAAAGCGAGATGCTTTGCGAAGCACCAATAAACAGACCGATTTCAGCTGACAGAATTGAATCAGCACTCTCAAAATGCGGCGGAACACAATTTGAGGCCTGCTGTGTTGAAATTTTAGGCGAAGTTGATTATTCTTTACCTATTTCAGCACTCAACTCAATGCGCCGAGCAGTTTTGGAAATACTCGAAAACAAAATTTCAGCTAAAATTGACAGAACACTGTTCCCCTCACCTGTTCCCACTGAAATTCAGTCGGAAAATCGCAAAGAAATTTATTGCCGATTTGACAGTGCAGAGCAAATACCCAACAGCATTGACGCTGATATGATTTTTGTACCGCTCATCACAGACGATGATATTGTTAAAGATAACGGTTACGGCGTTGAGCTTCCCCACGGTATGTTCGGAAACGGAGAAAAAGCTGAAAAAATGCTTTTAAATTCTTCTGCCGAATATTGTCTTTGCCACACTCTTGATGCAGTTGCAATGGCGAAAAAATGCGGTAAAAGGGTCATAGCCTCGCCGTCTTTGAATATTTTCAATTCGCTTTCAATGGATATTGCAAAATTTCTCGGAATTGAAAAGGCAATCGTTTCAAACGAAGCTACGCTTGAAAAATTCCCGAAGATTTCTTCAAGTATACCAAAAGGAATTACCGTTTACGGCAGAACTGCTCTGATGCTCACAAGAAACTGTCCTGTAAAGAACGGCAAAAGCTGTGCTGAATGCAAACGGCAAAGCGAAATCACTGACCGAAAGGGTATAAGCTTTCCTGTACGCTGTAATATGGGGTATTCTGAAATTCTCAACTCCCGACCGCTCTATATGGCGGACAGAATGAATGAAATTCCTTCCTGTGACATTCTGTTTTTCAGCTTCACAACGGAAAGCAAGCAAGAGGTAACAGAAATTTTATCTGCATATAAAAACAAAGAAAAGCCCACGGGCGAATTTACCAGAGGGCTTTTATACAGAGGTGTTGAATAATGGAACTGCGAATTAAAAAAATACGCAAAAATGCCAAACTGCCCACCAGAGCAACCGAGGGCAGTGCAGGAATGGATTTATATGCCTGCATTGACGAGCCAATCACCTTGAACGGCGGTGAAAAAGCCGTAATTCCCACAGGAATTGCAATTGGACTTGACAGCAAGAATTTATGTGCCTTTGTTTATGCGAGGAGCGGATTGGCAATCAAGCACGGAATAGGGCTTACAAATTCTGTCGGCGTTATTGACAGCGACTACCGCGGCGAAATCTGCGTGGGTGTTATAAATCAAATCAGCGAGCCATATACAATTCAGCCATTTGAAAGAATTGCGCAGATGGTTATTCAGCCTGTTGAAATTCCTAAACTTATTGAAGTTGACGAGCTTGACGACACCGAGCGCGGTGCAGGCGGATTTGGCTCAACAGGAACAAAATAGTTTGATAAAAAAATCGGAGAACCTAAATTCAAAAGTTCTCCGATTTTTTATTTTATCTCCTCGTACATTTCGTTTGCAGTTTGCTTGGTTGCATATTCGGTTACATTTAAAACCTTGTATTTGGTTATTTTTTCGCCGAACTGAATTTCAAGAATATCGCCCTCTTTAACATCGTAAGAAGCCTTGACAACCCGACCGCCGACGCTTATATGCCCTGCGTCGCAAACTTCGTTGGCAATTGTACGGCGTTTTATAATTCTTGATACCTTTAAAAATTTATCCAATCTCATAGAAAAATCCTTTCTTGCCAATATTTTATTAAGAAATATAAAAACAAGGGTCGCAAAAGCGACCCCTATCTTTCAAAAGTTTAATTATTTAACAGCGTCTTTAAGAGCTGCGCCTGCTTTGAAAGCGGGAACCTTTGTTGCAGGAACTGTGATTGTTTCGCCTGTTCTGGGGTTACGAGCTGTCTTTTCTGAACGCTCACGAACTTCAAATGTACCGAAGCCGATAAGCTGAACCTTATCGCCGTTTACAAGAGCGTCTGTAACTGATGCAAGAACTGCTGCTACTGCTGCGTCTGCGTCTTTCTTTGAAATGCCTGCTTTTGCTGCTACTGCTGCTACGAGTTCTGTCTTATTCATTTGTAAATCCTCCAAATAAAAGTTTTCTCTTTTTTGTATTATAAAAGGAAGTTAATCCTTTTTTGCCAAATCCCAAAGCTTGTCCAATTCGGACAAATCGGTTTCTTTCATATTCATACCGCATTCTTCAGCCATTTTTTCGACCTTTGAAAAGCGGTCAATAAATTTATCAGTCGAATTTGTAAGTGCTTCTTCACTGTCAACCCCGATAAAGCGTGACACATTGACAACCGAGAAGAGCAAATCACCCAATTCTTCAAGCATATTATTCTTATCGCCGTTTGCAACTGCTGTTTTAAGCTCGGCAAGCTCTTCTGTAACTTTATCAAATGCGCCGTCGGCACTGTCCCAATCAAAGCCCGCTTTAGAAGCTTTTTTCTGAACCTTATCGGCACGCATAAGCGCAGGAAATTCACGGGGAATTGAAAGCATTGAGTCGGTTTGTGTTTTTTGCTTTTTAGTGCGTTTTTTGATAATATCCCAATTCTCAAGAACCTGGGCGCTTGTATCTGCCTTAATTTCACCGAAAACATGGGGATGACGCTCAATCATCTTTTTGCAAATTCCGTCAGCAACATCTGACAGTTCAAAACCGCCCTGCTCACGTTCAATCTGCGTATGAAAGACAACCTGCAAAAGCACATCGCCCAATTCTTCTAAAAGAAGCTCTTTATCGTTTTTATTGATTGCTTCAATAACCTCATAGGTTTCTTCAAGAAAATCACGGCGGATTGATTTATGGTCTTGCTCTCTGTCCCAAGGGCAACCCTTTGGCGAGCGAAGAATTTCAACAATATCAATTAAATCGTCTACATTATAGCGTTCTTTAAAAACAAAATTCTCAATCATAACTTTCCCTTTCATTTTACTCTATAAAACCAAATTTTGCAAGTGTTTTTGCAATTTTTTCTCCCTTGGGGAGCATAATTACATCATCTTTTGATATTCCCTTGATAAGAAGTATTGAAATAACATAGACAATACCGCCGAAACAGACTGAAATTCCAAGACAAATTATGTTTTTAAGTGAAAACTCGGGAACAAAACGGTTGCAAAGTCCGTATGAAGTATAAGCCGCCGCTCCGCAGAGAAGTCCGCTGAATATCGGCTTTAAGAAAACCGAGAATATGTTTATTCTCACCCTTGCGGTACGTACAAGAGCTATAAAATTGATTGCAACAACAATTATATAGCAAAGCACTGTGCCGATTACCGCACCGTTTACGTTAAGCTTTGGAATTGCAACGAAAATGAAATTTGCAACAAGCTTTGCCAACGCACCTATCGAAAGAGAAACAAGCGGAATTTTTGTTTTATCAAGAGCTTGAAGCATATTTGTCATAGGCTGTGAAAGCGCCATAAGGAAAATTGTAAAGCCATAGGCTGTAAGTACGGGGGCGGCAATTGAAACACCGTTTGCCGACTCACCGCCGCCGTAAAACGCGGCTAAAATAGGCTGTGCCAGCACGCCCATTCCTATTCCGCAGGGCATTGCGACAAGCATTGTCACACGCATAACAGACTCAATTGACACCTTGATTTTACGTTTATTTTTAACAGCCCATGCGGCTGAAAGAGTTGGAATTGCGCTTATGCCAAGCGTCATTGTAATTGACGGAATAAGATTTCTGAAGTCAAGCGACAGTGAATATGCGCCGTAGAGAAAGTTTTTAATATCTGCGTCTAAAATTCCCACAAGCTCGGTTGAATACATATTTCTTATTAAATCAAGATTGTTTTCAATCATATATTCAAGGCGATTTTGAATTGTTATTGAGTCAATAAGGTTGGTAATGCTGAAAACCAACGAACTTAATGCAACGGGTATTGCGAACTTTATAAGATTTTTTGCAATTAAGCCCGATTTTTGAGGACGCGGTGCGCCTGCAAGCTCGGTTTTTGTGATTTTATCACCCTTGACCTTGTGCATTATGAGAAGATAAATCAAACCGAAAACCGTTCCGAGAGTTACACCTGCGGCGGCACCTGCGGCGGCATAAGGATAAATTGCACTCAAGGCTTCGCTTTCGTTGGCAACTTCTCTGCCGAAAACTGTGAGCCCTGCTTCATAACGTGAATAACCGTATTCGATTGCCCATCTTGCGCACAGAAGTCCGAAAACAAGCTTACCGACAGCTTCAAAAACCTGTGACACGGCGGTTGGCGTCATATTTGACAGTCCGTTGTAATATCCGCGGTAACTTGACATTATACAGCAAAAGAAAATTGACGGAGTTATTACAAATACAGCAGGAAGAATATCCATATTTCTCGCAGACATTGCATAGGGGTATGCAAGAGCCAGCATTGCAATTGTACCGAGAATACCCACAATCAAGAAAAGTCTTTTTGCAACCTTATGGATAATTTTTACATCTCTGTAATTGCCCAATGCCATTGCCTTTGAAACCATATTTGACACGGCAACAGGAAGTCCTGCCATTGAGATTGTATAAATGGGAACATAAAGGCTGTAAGCGGAGTCAAAATATCCTCTGCCGACTGTTCCTATCATATTGGAAAGTGGAATTTTATAAATTACACCGATAACCTTAACAATGATTGTAGCAAGACTTAAAACGAGCGCGCCGTTAAGAAGCGATTGGTTTTTTCTTTGCTTTTCTGCCAAAATCTGCACCTTCTTATTTTCCTAAAAATTCACGGAGTAACGAGCCGTCGGGGACAAGAGTTTCCGGAATGCTGTCGAATTTTTCGAGCGACTTTGCAAGCCGTTTTGCCTCGCCTTTAAACTCATCTGAAATCTCGCTGTTTAAAAGCAGAGGCAATGCCTGATGCTTTAAAACGCAAGGTTCATATAAATGGATTGTATTAACTCTTATATCTGCATTGTCACGGAACGGAAAAAGATATTTATCTTCACCTGCCGTAACATTTTTCCAGAGTCTGTAAGTATTTTCAACAGAACTGCCACGGAACTTATAGTCACGCACCGTTCTGCGGACAAATCGCATATTCCGTTTATTTAAAACAATATTGCCCTTTTCATCGTAAATGCGTGAGGACACATTGATATAAATTTTCAAAAGCTTGCCCTTTATTTTATCGGTAATTACAGGATTGAGCGCGTGAAGTCCCTCAACAATTACGACATCTTCTTCGCCGAGAGTAATTTCATTGAACTGAGTTTCGCTTCTTTTGCCTGTTGTGAAATCAAACACGGGATTTTTAACAGTTTCACCGCGCAGAAGCGAATTTACGCACGCTTCAAAGCACTTTAAATCAAGAGCATCAACCGTTTCAAAATCCTGCGAACCGTCCGGCAGATAAGGAATATCCTCACGGTTCAAATAAAAATCATCAAGACTCAAAACATAGGTTTTAACGCCTTTTTCAATAAGACTTTCAGATATTTTTCGGGCTGTTGTGGTTTTGCCTGCCGACGAAGGTCCTGCAAGCATTACGATTTCTCTGCCCTCTTCGTCAATGATCCGCTTTGCAATGCCGTCAACGATATTGCGGTAACGCGCTTCGCACTGTTCAATAAACTTTGCAGGCTCTTTTGCCATTGTATTTATATATTCAAGCTTATTATTGATGTTCGCCATAGTTCTACCTCTTTCAATATGAATATGTATTGTAAAACTCGGTTATTCTTTTCTTTCGTTCAATAAGCTCTGAAAATCCCGAAATATATTCAAATGGATATTTAAAATTGAAAATCCTCTCGATTTCAGAATTATTAGGTGCTTTAAGCTTAGTTACAGCTCCGCCGCCGCATGAAAGAATTGTATGGCATTCTTCCATCATAAAGATGTTGTAAATACACTCTTTCCCTTCTTTTGCCCAGCCTACATTTTCAAGACTGCCTGCTGATTTTGATTGACGGTACATATAGTACGGGTGATAGTCGATTTTTAGCTTTTCGTAAGTGTAATCGAGCATTTTTGAAGCTGTGTTTGCGTTTTGCGCGGCAATTTTAGGCGAATTTTGACCTATTCCGGACGCTCGCTTTACTGCAAGAGTATGCACAGTTATATTTTCAGGGTCAAGAATGAGCGCCGTATCGACCGAACTGCAAAAGCCACCATAAGTATCCGTAGGAAGCCCTGCAATAAAATCCATATTGATATTATTAAATCCGATTTTGCGGGCAAGATTGAATATCTCTATTGTATCCTCTGCGCTGTGACGTCTGCCGACGGCTTGAAGCACGGAATTTACAAAGGTTTGCGGATTTATACTTATTCTGTCAACAGGACTGTTTTTAAGCATACGCAATTTTTCTTCGGTTATAGTGTCGGGTCTGCCCGCTTCAACCGTAAATTCACGGCAAGATGACAAGTTGAAATTACTGTTTACCGCATCGGTAACTGTTTTTAACTGCTCTGCCGAAAGGGTTGACGGAGTTCCGCCGCCTATATAAACGCTTTCAAGAGAAAGTCCGTTCGCCTTGGCAATTTCGCCTGTAACGGCAAGCTCTTTTACCAGATATTCAACATATTCAGGCAAAAGCTTTTTAGCTTTTTCATTCTCAATTGAATGCGAAACAAATGAACAATAACTGCACCTTGAAGGGCAAAAAGGAATTGAAATATACAGACTGAAGGAATTCGGCTTTGACGATGCGATTATACGTTCTTCACAATCGGCAACAGTGCGTGCAAGCATAAATTTTTCTTCTGTTACAAGCAAATCGTTCTTGAAATATTCCTGTGTTTTTTCTCTGCCGAGCTTCTTTTCTGTATTTATAAGGAGCTTTGAGGGGCGCACGCCTGTCAGCACTCCCCATTTAGGGTAAAAGCCCGTATATTCGCCGAGAAGTGAATATACCATTCTGCCCATTTGCATTTCGTTATCATCGCAAAGAGGAGCAGTCAAGGTTTTTAAAAAGCCGTCCATCTTTAAGGTTGCTGTGATTTCACGGTCAACCGCCGTGAGAAGATTAAAGTTATCCGTTTTGTCATATACCACTTCGATTTTTTCATCGGGCATAAAAATACGGACAAGCTTTTCCATTTCATAATGGAATTTATGATTTAATACGATCAGTTTCATATTTTATGTCTGAACCTTGTTTTCATATATCGGTTATTCTCGCGTTCAAAATCAAGGGTTGTCGAGGCTTCGTGACCCGGATACACAGTATAATCGCCCTCTAAAGTACCGATTTTTGCTAACGAGCGAAGCTCTTCACGGGCATTACCTGTGGCCAAATCCGTTCTGCCTGCTGTAAGCTTAAAAAGAGTATCGCCGGAAAAAATTACGCGGTCATTTTCAAAAATATAGCAAACTCCGCCGATTGTATGCCCGGGGGTATGCATAACCTTAATATTTCCGTCTCCGAAAGGAATTTCAGTACCGTCAAAAGTGATTATATCGGGTATAATTTTCACATACCCGTGTTCATATTTATAAAGATTTAATGCGGTATCTGAAAGAAACGGCTTTTCTTCCTGATGAATAACAACCTTTGCGCCTGTTTTTTCTTTTACTGCATTTACACCGCCGATATGGTCATAATGGCCGTGCGTGAGAAGTATATACTTCACATTTCTATTTTCGACAGCTCCAAAAAGCTCTTTGCTTTCTATTGCAGGGTCAACAACTGCGCATTCACCGCTTTCGGTATCGGTAACAATATAAGTATTGGTTGCAAGTTCACCCAATACTAATTTTTCAACTTGAATTTTCATGATTACTTTTTTCTCCAAATTTCTGAATCATAAAGGATAGTTACAGGTCCGTCATTAAGAAGTTCAACCTTCATATCTGCGCCAAACACACCTTTAGTCACATTTTTAACACCGTTTTTAAGAAGCTCTTCGCAATAATATTCATAAAGCTTATTTGCACGGTTCGGGTCGCCCGAACGTATAAATGACGGTCGGTTGCCTTTTTTAACATCGGCGCACAGTGTAAACTGTGAAACTGCTAAAATTTCACCGCCGATTTGATTTATATCAAGGTTCATTTTACCCTCGCTGTCCTCAAAAATACGAAGCGACGCAGTTTTGCGTGCAAGCACTTCGGCATCAACCTCGGTATCATCGTCCATTACGCCTACAAGCGCAAGATAACCTCTGCCTATTTCAGAAATAAGCTTACCGTCAACAGTAACACTTGCTTTGCTTACTCTTTGAATAACTGCTTTCATTTTTTATTCATCTTTCTACGCTTAAAATGCCGTCAATTTTTTCGATTTTACTTATAAGATTTTTAAGGTGATCAAGACCGCTCACATTAACGGTAAGCTCAAGAATTGTTCTGCCGTCTTTCGTATCGTGAGTGCTGATATTGGCAATATTAACACGCATATTTGCAACAGCCATTGCAACCTCCGCCATAAGTCCGATTCGCGAAAGACAGGTAAGCTGAAGCGTTGCTTTATACTCTTCTTTAACATTCTTATTCCAATAAGCGTTTACCCAGCGACCGGGTTCCGCACAGTTCTTTATATCTTTCGGCACATTAGTGCAATCCTTTTTGTGAATTGAAACACCGTGACCGCGGGTAATAAAGCCGATAATTTCATCGCCCGGCAACGGATTACAACACTGCGAAAATTTAATAAGGCAATTGTCAATACCCTCAACAGTAACGCCGTCGTTATTTTTCTTATCAGGCTTTTTGATTGGAGCAACCTTGATTTCTTCACGGCTCTTATCGTAATTTTTCTGATATTCCTCTTTAATGTAAGGCATAAGACGGATAATTGAAAGTCCGCCGTAACCAATCGCCGCATAAAAATCGTCAATATTGTCCATTCGCTGACGCTCGGCAAGCTTTTTAATGAATTTATTGTAATCTTCTTCGCTTAATCGAATGTAATTACGTTTAAACTCACGCTCAACCTCTGCCTTACCCTCTGCAATGTTTTCGTCACGCTTTTCTTTCTTAAACCAAGCGCGGATTTTAGACTTCGCTTGATTGGTTTTTACAATATTAAGCCAATCTCGGCTAGGTCCCTTACCCTGCTGTGACGATGTGAGAATTTCAACAATTTCGCCTGTTTTAAGCACATAGTCAATAGGCACAATTCTGCCGTCAACCTTTGCGCCTGTCATTTTATTGCCCACCGCTGAATGAATTGCATAGGCAAAGTCAATTACGGTTGAATCCATCGGAACATTGACAACATCGCCTTTGGGGGTATATACAAACACCTCGTCTGTAATAAGGTCTGTTTTGATTGTGGACACAATTTCTCTTGCATCGCCCGACTCCTGCTGGGCTTCAAGAACTTCACGAATCCATTCAAGCCGTTCATCAAAGCTCTTTTTAGTATTCGATACACCGCTTTTATACTTCCAATGCGCCGCAATACCGTATTCTGCCGTATGGTGCATCTCCCAAGTTCTTATTTGAACCTCAAATGTGATACCCTCTTTACTGATAACGGTGGTATGAAGCGATTGGTACATATTGGGCTTCGGTGTTGAGATATAATCTTTAAAACGGTTGGGGAGCGGATTATACATATCGTGAATAATACCGAGACAATTGTAGCAGTCGGTAACGCTGTTCACGATAATACGCACGGCATAAATATCGAAAATCTGGTCAAATTGCTTGCCCTGCATATACATTTTACGGTAAATTCCGTGAACGCTCTTAATTCTGCCGCTTACCTGTGCATCGGGAACTATCTGCTGAACCCGTTCAAGAATTTTTGCCTTTGTATGCTCAATAAAGTTTTCATCAGAACGGTTGCTTTCTTTTAGGCTTTTTCCAATAGACTCATAAGCCACAGGGTCAAGAAAACGGATTGCACGATCCTCAAGCTCTTCTTTTACCCAACGAATACCCAAACGGTGAGAAATAGGCGCGAAAATTTCAAGAGTTTCAAGAGCTTTATCACGCTGTTTCTGCGGTGTGACGTATTCAAGAGTACGCATATTGTGAAGTCTGTCAGCAAGCTTTACAATAATAACACGAATATCCTTTGACATTGCAAGAAGCATTTTACGCACATTTTCAGCCTGCGCCTGCTCTTTTGAATCACGGGAATTAAGCTGAACCTGACCGAGCTTTGTAACACCGTCAACAAGCAACGCAACCTCACTGCCAAACGCAGATTTTAACTGTTCTATTGTATATTCCGTATCTTCAACAACATCGTGCAAAAGAGCGGCGACAATCGACTGCCAATCCATACCCAAATCAACAAGAATATCTGCAACTGCAATTGGATGAATAATATACGGCTCGCCCGAACGGCGGAGCTGGTCGCCGTGATATTCCTTTGCAATTGCAAAAGCTTTATCAACAACATCAAGCTCATTTTCATTATAAATAGGTTCTATTTTTTTACGCAACTCCTCATAGAGCTTATCAACATCTACATGAACAATATCCGGCATTTATCATCACGCTCCCTGCATTTCGGTTAATTTTTTAAGAATTTCAGACTGTGACAAATCTGTTTTTTTACTGTCACCGTCAAATATTATATGCTCGCCCTCGCATTTAATAAGTCCCAGCTCACAAAGAATATCTACAGAAATAAGCATTGTGCAGTATCTTTCGTATGGACATTTTGTACGTACAAGCATTGTTTCAACATCAAAAGTCCAAATTTTATATGATTTTATAAAATTAAACACGCCTAAAAGAAAATCCCGTGAGGGAGTTAAAAATCTTGCCTCATGTGAATTTAAGGCTTCTCCCCTTTTGAACTTCTCGTAAAGCGCCTTTGATTTAAATAGATTTTCCTCATCAACACCCGAAAAACGAATATCACGAATTTGAACGGCGGCTTTTGTTTCACCTCGAAACTCATTTTTCTCAATACGCACTGCCAAATCTACCGTATCGCCCTCACGGAACGGAAATTCATTTAATGCTGTTGAAAATTTCATAGCTGAAAACTGTGTGTTTCCCTTCGTAAAGCTAAGCCTTAAATGCTTGCCCTCTCCTAAAGGCTTAATGCCTGCAAGACGAACTCCGAAAATACCGAAAAGAGGCTGTACATTGCCTGCTCCGAAGGGTTCAAGTGCTTCTAATGACTCAACAAGAGCCATATTTATATATGCGGGGTTCAGTTTGCAGTCAAGAGTAAGGGTTGGCACTACAGTTTCACACTGCTTTGCATATTCATTTATTCTGTTTACAAAGTTATCATAATTTTCCCGTTTTAAGCCAAGTCCTGCCGCCATTGTATGACCGCCGAAATGAGTTAAATCCGCTTCACAGTATTTAATTGCGTCATAAACTGAAAATCCGTCAATACTGCGTGCCGATCCTGTGCCGTCTTGACCGTCAAATGTGACAACGATTGAGGGTTTGCCGTATTTTTCGGTAATTCTTGCCGCAACAATGCCGATAACGCCGTGATGCCAGCCTTCGCCGCAAACGACAATTACACGCGAATGCTTTATTTTTTCGTTTGATTCAATCTGCTTTACAGCCGCTTCCATAATCTCATTTTCGAGAGTGTGCCGCTGACGGTTGCAATTATCAACCTGCTCCGCAATATCAAGAGCCTCTGCCAAATTATCGCAAAGCAAAAGCTTTAAGGCAGTAACAGCAGATTCAATTCTGCCTGCCGCATTTATTCTCGGCGCTAAAGAATATGTGATACCCACTGCGTTGAGAGGCTTTTCGCTTACTCCCGCAATCTGACGAAGCGCATTTATTCCGTTGCAGGGCGTACTGTTTATTTTTGCCACGCCGTATTTTACTACTGCACGGTTTTCGTCTTTCAAATCTACCACATCGGCAACAGTACCCACGGCAATAATATCAGCATAATCTGCAAGCACTGAAAAGTAATCGCCCTTTTCCATAGCGCTGACAAGCTTAAAGGCAACGCCTACGCCTGCCCATTCTTTAAAATGTAAATTACAATCAGGTCTGTGAGGGTCAACAACTGCCGCCGCATTTGGAAGCATATCGCCTGCTTTATGGTGGTCCGTAACAACGGTTTCAATACCAAGTGAATTTGCGTATTCAATTTCTTCAATTGCAGAAATACCGTTATCAACAGTTACAATCAACTTAACTCCCTGTTCGTGAAGCTTATCGACAGCATTGCAGGACATTCCGTAGCCCTCTGTAATACGGTCGGGAATATAATACATAACATCTGCACTCCGTGAGGTGAGATAAGAATACATAAGCGCTGTTGAGGTCACACCGTCGCAGTCATAGTCGCCGTAAACGCATATCTTCTCAAAATTTTCAATCGCTTTTTCAATTCGTTCAACTGCTTTATCCATATCGGTAATAAGGTATGGGTCGCAAAAGCTGAAATCAGTGTCAAAAAATTCTTCAACATCTTCATATTCGGTAATGCCACGTGATACAAGAATAAGCGCAACAAAGGGGTCAAGACTGTGATTTTCGGCAACCTGCGCGGCTAAATCCTTATCAATATGTGCAGTAAGCCATTTTTTTCGGCTCATAAGTCATTCCCCTTTCTGAAAATTTTAATTTATATATTATATCATTTTACCATTGATATTTCAAGGGCTGACACATAAAAAGCGGCGCTGTGATTAAGTTTTGCCCAAACTTCACAGTACCGCTGATTTGCTTTTATTTATTATTGTCGGTTTTCTTTGTAATAATGTAACGTGGTCTGCCCTTGACCTCTTCATAAATTCTCGCAATATAATAGCCGATGATGCCGAGAGCAAGCATAAGACTTCCTCCGATAAGAAGCAGCAACAGAATTACTGTTGTGAAGCCTTCTGCGGACTGACCGAGCAAAAACCTGACAAGCGTCTGCACAGCCATAACCGCCATAAAAACCAAAAGCAAACAGCCCATTATCGTTATAAGCTGTAAAGGCGCAGTTGTAAACGAGGTTATATTTGAAATAGCATATTTTATCAGTTTTATCAGGTTCCACTTGCTCTCACCAATTTGTCTTTCCTGCACTTCAAACTTAACCTGCGTCGATTTAAAGCCCGACCAGAAGGATAATGCTCTGAAAAATGTATTTCTTTCCGGCAGAGAAAGCAGCGCGTTAACAGCCTTGCGGTCAATAAGCTTAAAATCAGAGGTTGATTTCATATCAACACCTATAAAAGCGCTCATAATTTTATAAAATGTATTAGCTGACAGTTTATGAATTGCGGATTCATTACCTCGGTCGGTTTTTACACCCTCAACAATCTCAAAGCCCTTTTGCCACAGCGAATACATTTCAACGATTTTTTCAGGCGGAAACTGCAAATCACAGTCAATAATTACCGCACAGTCACCTTTAGCCTCTTCAAGACCTGCATAAATTGCCGCCTCTTTACCAAAATTACGGCTAAAAGAAACGCCTCGAATGCTTTTATTAAGTTCCGAAGCTTCGCAAATTCTTTCAAATGTTTTATCCTCAGAGCCATCGTCAATAAAAATCAGCTCGCAGGGAATTTTTGCATTCTCAAGAATTGAAAGAACCGTTTCGGCAGTATTGCAAATATTCTGTTCCTCGTTATAAGACGGAATTATTACTGAAAGCAATTATATTTCCTCCAAAAAATTACTAAAATAAATATATCACTTGAAGCGTGCTTTGTCAATGAAACAAACTGTTGAAAAAGTACTTGGAATATGGTAAAATAAATTGATAAAAAACAGATTGGTGGTCATTATGACAGATAAAGATATTCAGAATTTAAAAAATATTAAAGTTCACGAAAACAACGGCGTTGAAATACCCTACCACAATAATGTTGTAATTGAAAATGATGTTCAAATCGGCAGAGGAACGCTTATTATGCCCGGTACAATTCTTTATTCAGGTACTGTAATCGGTGAAAACTGCGTTATCGGTCCTAACACTCTTATTAAAGACAGCGTTATCGGCAACAGTGTAAAATTAAACAGTGTTCAGTGCTATCAGTCAAAGGTACTTGACGGTGCCGATATAGGTCCGTTTGTGCAGATCCGTCCCAATTCGGTTGTCGGCGAAAATGTGCATCTCGGCAACTTTGTCGAGGTTAAAAACTCAAATATTGACACAGGCACAAAGGTTTCACACTTGACTTATGTGGGCGATTCCGATGTTGGCAAGCGTGTAAACTTCGGCTGCGGAACAGTTACCGTTAATTATGACGGTAAAAATAAGCACCGTACAGTAATTGGCAACGATGTATTTATAGGCTGTAACACAAACCTTGTAGCTCCCGTAAAAGTTGGCGACGGCGCATACACTGCCGCAGGCTCAACAATCACCGAAGATGTTCCGTCAGACTCGCTGGGTATCGCAAGAGCAAGACAGGTCAATAAAATCGGTTGGAAAACCAAGAACAAAGACAAATATTCAAAATAATTAAATACGCAAAAGGAAAATAATATGTTCAACAGATTCAGAAACAATAGAACTGCCGAATCTGTCGGCACACCTGAATTTATCGTTGCAGGGCTTGGAAATCCCGATAAGAAATACACCCTCACACGACATAATTCGGGATTTTTGTGCGTAGATATGCTGGCAGAAAAATTAAATTTCAGAGTTGACAGGCTCAAATTCAAGTCACTGATTTGTGACGCCGTTATTAACGGTCACCGCTGTATTGTTATGAAGCCCCAAACTTATATGAACAACAGCGGTGAAGCCATAAGAGAATGCGCGTCATTTTATAAAATTCCGCCCGAAAATATCATTGTTATTTATGACGATATTTCACTTGATGTGGGTAAGCTTCGTATACGCAGAAAAGGAACTGACGGCGGTCACAACGGAATTAAAAGTATAATTTATCATTTAAACAGCGACCAATTTCCGAGAATAAAAATCGGCTGCGGAAAAAAGCCTCATCCCGATTATAATTTGGCGGATTGGGTGCTTTCAGAGTTCAAAAAAGATGAACAGCTTTCGCTTAAACCCGCATTAGAAAACGCCTGCAAAGCTGTTGAGCTTTTGCTTGACGGCGAAATTGACAGGGCAATGAATTTATATAACAGTTAAGGTGTATTATGTCCGCATTTGAAAAGGCAATTAGACAGTCAGCAGAATATCAAGGTGTACAAAACAGCATTAAAAAAGGATTTATGCCCCAAGGCGTATTGGGCCTTACCCCCGTGCAAAAGGCGCATCTTGCATCTGCACTTACAGAGAGTCTTGAAAAAAAGGCTCTTATTGTTGTACCCGATGATGCGGCGGCGGCGCGTCTTTGCGAGGATTTAACCGCATTCGGTAAAAACGCGCTTCACTACCCTGCGCGCAGTTTATCCTTTTGGACGACCGACGGACAAAGCTATGAATATGAGCAAAAGCGCATTAAGGCTTTGCGCCGTATGCTTGACGGCAAATGCGACATTGTTGTTGCAAGCGCTGAGGCAGCAATCTCTTACACAGTTCCGCCTGAAATTCTCCGTCAAAAATCAGTATTGCTCAAAAAAGGGCAGGAAATACCTCTTGAGAATATTTTAATATCCCTTAATGCGGCAGGATATAAACGAGTTGACGCGGTTGAAGGCGTAGGTCAGTTCTCATGCCGCGGCGGAATTGTGGACTTTTTCTCGCCCGATGACGACCAGCCTGTAAGAATTGAACTTTGGGGAGATACAGTTGACACAATGTGCTGTTTTGATGTGCAGAGCCAACGCAGAACTGTCAATATTGATGAGATTTTAATTGCTCCGTCAAGAGAAATTATTATTGATAATCCCGAAGAATTAGCCGATAAAATAAAGAATTTCGCCTCTTCTGTTCGCGGCAAGAGAGCTGACGCAGTAAAAGAAAAGCTTTATGCTGATATTGACAGACTAAAAAACAGTGTTGCTGTAGGCTCTGCCGATAAATATCTTCCTCTTTGCTACTCCCCTGCCACAATATTTGATTATGCTGAAGATTATCTGTTTTTCGCATTTGAAACAGGCGGAATAAAAGAAAAAATCAACTCAACACAAAAGCTGTTGCTTGAAGATATTAAATCGGGAATTGAGGACGGCACGCTTTGTAAGGGCCTTGACAAATTCACGCTGAATTTTGCGGAATTTACAGATAAATACGAAAAGCTCAAGGCGACTTATATGGATAACTTTGCCAGAGGAAGCTTTGATACGCCTGTAAAGAGCCTTACCACCTTTAACGGCGGTACACTGCCCATTTGGAACGGCAGACTTGATGTGCTTATTGAAGACATTAAGCCCATACTTGCAAAAGACAGCACGGCTGTTGTATTTGCAGGCACTGAAAAAAGCGCTAAAAATCTTGCAGAAGCTTTAAATGACGAAGAAATTCCGTCGCTTTATTTTCCGTTAATCCCTGCTGAATTTCCAAAGGGTACAGTATCCGTACTGCCCGGTTCGCTGACATCCGGATTTTCATTTTCACGGGAAAAGCTTTATATTTTCACATATTCAAAGGTTTATCAAAGCAAGACAAAAAGAAAAAACACAGGCTTTAAGGCTAAAGACACACTCCATTCCCTTGATGAGCTTAAAAATGGCGACTATGTTGTTCACTCTGTTCACGGTATAGGTATTTTTGACGGTGTTACACAGCTTGAAGCCAATAAAATAGTCAAAGATTACATCAAAATTAAATATGCGAAAAGCGATGTGCTTTATGTGCCTGTTACACAGCTCGATTTGGTATCAAAATATATCGGTCCGCACGAGGATGACGGCAAGACATTAAAGCTTAACCGTTTAGGCGGTGCTGATTGGGAAAAATCAAGGAACCGTGTTCGTTCTGCTGTTAAAGATATGGCAGATCAGCTTATTAAGCTTTATTCAAAACGTATGCGCACCGAGGGTTACGCATTCTCGCCGGATATTGATATGCAGCTTGATTTTGAACGCCGTTTTCCGTTTGAAGAAACAGGCGACCAGCTACGAAGCATTGACGAAATTAAAAGCGATATGGAAAAGCCCTACCCTATGGACAGACTTCTTTGCGGCGATGTAGGCTTTGGCAAGACAGAGGTTGCTCTGCGTGCGGTTTTCAAATGTATCGCAGACGGTAAGCAGTGCGCAATTTTAGTGCCTACAACCATTCTTGCGCTTCAGCATTATCAAACCATATTAAAGCGTTTTGACGGATTTCCCATTGAAGCTGAAATGCTTTCACGTTTTCGCACTCCCGCACAGAAATCAAAAATCATTAAGGGTATAAACTCGGGCTTTATTGATATTATTGTGGGAACTCATTCCCTTATTGCAAATAATGTAAAATTCAAGGATTTAGGTCTTTTGATTGTTGACGAAGAACAACGCTTCGGTGTTGCTCAAAAAGAGAAAATTAAAGAGAAATTTGCAGGTGTTGATGTGCTTACCCTCTCGGCAACGCCTATTCCGAGAACTCTTAATATGGCTATGTCGGGAATTCGTGATATGTCGGTTATTGAAGAAGCACCGTCTGACAGATTTCCTGTTCAGACTTATGTGGTTGAGCATAATCTTCCCTTGCTTTGTGAGGCTATGGAAAAAGAGCTTCGTCGAGGCGGTCAGGTATATTTTTTGCACAACCGCGTTGAAACAATTGACGGTGTTGCAAATTCTATCAAAGAATATCTGCCCGACGCACGAATTGCGGTGGCTCACGGCAAGATGAACGAAGAGCAGTTGAGCGACATCTGGCGTGACCTTATGAACGGCGAGATTGATATTCTTGTATGCACCACAATTATTGAAACAGGTGTTGATGTGCCAAACGTAAACACGCTGATTATTGAAGACGCAGACCGTTTGGGACTTGCGCAACTTCATCAGTTACGCGGAAGAGTTGGCAGAAGCGCCAGACGGGCAAGCGCATATCTCACATATAAGCGTGACAAAAATCTTACAGAGGTTGCATACAAGCGGTTGCAGGCAATCCGTGAATACACAGAATTTGGTTCGGGTTTTAAAATTGCAATGCGCGACCTTGAAATTCGAGGGGCAGGCAATCTTTTGGGCGCTCAACAGCACGGTCACCTGGCGACAGTCGGTTATGATATGTATATGAAGCTGTTGAACGAGGCGATCAGCGACGAAAAAGGCGAAGCACCTAAAAGACAGCGTGAATGTCTTATCGACTTGCAGATTAACGCTCATATTCCCGATAAATATATTTCGGCTCTTTCTCAAAGACTTACGGTATACCGCAGAATTGCCGATGTGCGAACCTTTGAAGACGCAGAAGATGTGCGCGATGAACTGCGTGACCGTTTCGGCGATATTCCGCCGTCGGTTGAGGGACTTATCGAAGTATCGTTATGCAGAAACACTGCGTCATCCCTTGGAATTTACGAAATCGGTCAGCGCGGTGATACAATTGCACTTTATTGCGAAGAAATCAACGCTTCGTTGGTTCTTGATATTTCGTCTGTGCTTCGTGGCAGAGTCAGCGTTAATTCAAAGGGCAAAACAAGCATAAATGTTAAAAAATTACCCGAACAGAACTCTCTTGACACCCTTAAAGAGATTTTTGAGGCGGTTGAGGCTTGCAGAAAAAGCTCTTAAATTTCAAAATTTATAAAAAACAGAGTTTTTGATATTGTAAAGCTATTTAGCTTTACAATATTTGCATTATAAAAAGCCACGGCATATTGATATACAACAGATTTGCTATACTATATATGTAAAGCTGTTAAGCTTTACATATAAAATATGATTTAAGGCGGTGCCTGTGTGAAGAAAAAACTATCCCCTGTGCTGATTTTTGCAGGAATTGTAAACTTTTTTCTGTTCTTTATAAAATTTTATATAGGCATTCGCACCAATAGCCAATGTATTTATACCGACAGCATAAACAACCTTATGGACACGCTGTCACTGTGCCTTGCGTTGATTGGAATTTCATTTATAAACAAGTCTGCAACTCCCCGATTCAGATACGGCTTCGGCAGAATGGAAGATATTACATCATTTGTAATGTCACTTATTATGACGGCGGCAGGGCTTGGCTTTGCTTACAGCTCGCTCGGCAGAATGATGACGCCCGTACCTGTTTGGTACTTCACAAAATATGCAGTAATTATAGGCGCAACCTGCCTTGTAAAACTCATATTGGGTATCATTTTCACGGTAAAATACAAAAAAGAAAAGTCTGCCGTACTTAAAACCGTTATGCTTGACTCATTTCTTGACTGCGGAATCACAGCGGTAACTTTAATTTCGTTCACAGTTTCAAATTCTGCCGGATTTGTGCTTGACGCAGTTTTAGGACTTGTAATCAGCATAATTATTGCGGTTGCAGGAATTCGCCTTATAATTTCTTCGCTCGCTGAAATTATAGGTCAGCACTCGGAAGAAATTTACGGCAATACAGAAAATATTATTGAAGAAATCTGCAAAAATACGCCCTATTCGGTAAAGGATATTTTAGTTCACAGCTACGGCAAAAGCCGTATATATGTCAATATTTATATGATATCAACTGAACAGAATACAGAAAACCTTAAAACTGTTCAGAATACAATAAAATCAAGGCTTGAAAGCGAATTCGGATACGCTTCGGCTATTGAGTGGGAAGCAAAATGTTCAAACTTGGTATAATTGAAGAAAGTTTAAAAAACAGAAATATACTTGATGAATTAAAACCGTATTTTTATTCACAGCGAATAGAAAATGTGCCTGAGGACGCTGTACCTATATGGCATACTAATGAATATCATATTGAAGAAAACGAGCTTTTAAATATTCTAAATAAGTTAAAAGAGAATCTGCTTGACACTTGGTATATTCACGCTTTTAATGAAGAAAAGCTGTATGTAGTGTTGCAGGGAAAATATTTTTGTCTGTCTCCCAAAAGAGATAAAACTTGGAAAGAAATGATTTATTACGGAGTTAAGGTAGGCAAGGTTGATAAAAAATTTCTTAAAAATATACCTTTGCATATTTAAACAGGAGAGTTAATATGATAAAGCCTGAAAATTTGAAAAAAGGAGATAAAGTAGCAGTTGTAAGTTTATCGTGGGGCGGACTTGGCGATAGTGCCTTTATTCATAAGTTTTATATTGCTAAAGAAAGATTGGAAAACGACTTTGGCTTGGAAGTTGTTGTAATGCCACATACTTTAAGCGGTTCTGAATATGTATATAATCATCCTGAAGACAGAGCTAAAGATTTAATGGATGCTTTCTCTGATAAAACTATCAAAGGAATTTTCTGTGCAATCGGCGGAGATGACACCATAAGAACATTACCTTACATAGACTATGAAATCATAAAGAATAATCCTAAAATCTTTATGGGATATTCAGATACAACTGTTAATCATTTTTTGATGAACAAAGCAGGGTTGGTTTCATATTACGGACCGTCTGTTATGTGTGAATTTGGCGAATATGTAAGAATGTTTGATAACACCGTAGAGGCTGTGAAAAATATATTGTTTGAAAATTCTGCTGATTATGAAATTAAATCAAGTAAATATTGGTCTGATAAATGGGTTTCTTGGTCTAAAAAGAATAAAAATGTTTCTCGGAAGAAAGTTAAGGAAACTCACGGATATGAAGTGCTGCAAGGAAAAGGTATAATTCACGGTAAAGTTTTGGGTGGCTGTATTGATGTATTTCCAATGATGATAGGAACAGAAATATGGCCGTCAAAGAGTGAATGGAATGATAAGATCTTGTTAATTGAAACAAGTGAAGATAAAATCTCTCCTGATCTTTTGAAATATTATTTAAGAAATTTAGGAGCTCAAGGAATTTATGATGTTATTAAAGGCATAATTGTTGGCAAACCGATAGATGAAAAATACTATGATGAGTATAAAGAAATATATAGAATGGTTATGAAGGAATATAAACGCTTGGATTTACCGATTTTATATAACATAAATATCGGTCATGCTTTCTCAACAGGCATTATGCCTTTAGGTACAGAAATAGAAGTTGATTACGATAATAAAAAGATTAGATTATTAGAATCTGCTACAAGCAATTAAGATTTTTACTAAAAACGAGGTCGAAATGAAAAGAGAATTAGGTATAGCTCGCTGTGGACTTGCTTGTTGCTTGTGTTCAGAGAACGATAACTGTAAGGGCTGCAATTCAGGTGAATGTCCTGACAAAGAGTGGTGCGAAAACAAAAAATGCTCTGTTTCAAAAAACATAGAGCATTGTTATAGCTGTGATGAGATTTGCAGAAAAGGATTACTGAGCAAAATAAAGCCCTATGCTTTTACGGAATTTGTAAAAAGATACGGCGAGGAGCATTTACTTAATTGCCTTGAAAGAAACGAGCAAAACGGCATTGTTTATCACCGTGAAGGTATCATTGGTGATTATGATACCTTTGATAATGTTGAGGCTCTTATTGAGTTTATTAAAACAGGAAAAATGAAGAAATGAAAAAGATCAAACTTATTGCAAGAGAAAGAATAATAAATCCATCAACCGGAAAATGTCATTCGGATGAAGGACTTATGGCTTTAAACAGTTACTATGAAACTGCTCCATTTGAAGTTGATGATGATTATAATTCAACTGCGATTGTTTTAAAATTCGAGGAAAAACATCCGGAATGTTATTCTTGGAGCTATCAGATAATAGAATTGGATTAGTTTTTCTGTGCTTATTGTTTAACTATTTAAAATATAATATTTTTTTAGATGTGGTCGGTTTTGATTAACAAAGACACATCACAAAGCGAAAGACTTGTAATGTTAAGAGCATCAATAGTTAATCAACTTAAGCAACAGAACAAATTAATGTTGATAATTTACCTATGATAGAAGAATGAGGTGTGCAAATGGAAAAACTACTTAAAAAAATTAAAAATTTAGGCATTAATGAATTTGAAAATTTAAAATCACTTAATCTAATGGATGGCAGTTATTTAAATTTAGAGTGCAAATTGCCCAATGGACAAAAGGCTAAAATACTTGATGATAATAAACAATATTATGCAAATCAAATTGATATTGACGGCTCTGACAAGTGCTATGGTGTTGCTGCCGACGAAAATATGATAGCCGTTTACAAATATGGCTGTGACGGTATTGATGCAGAGTTAGTATTATGGGAAAAAATTTAAACAACAGAAACCAATAGAAAGTAATTGAAATCGCTCAAATCCTATGCTATTATAAAGATGCTTGAAAAGAGATTGAAATGTTGAACTTGCGGCAACATTAAGTCAAATAAGGTATAAAATTGTATACCTTTATACTTGATTTATTGAATGGGAGGCAAAAACATGAAGAAAAAGAAGATAGGGAAAATAATTCTGCGTACACTTGGCATTATTTTAGCTGTTATTGTTCTTCTCGGAGCAATCGGCAAGCTTGCCAATGTAATCGGAAACAAAGCTCACCTTGAAAGCATTAAGGAGCTATCAGCTGTAGCTTATGAAAATCAGCTTATACCTCAAAAAGACGCTGACGGTGTTTGGACATTCACAACTGATAACGATTTCAGAGTTATGCAGTTGACCGATGTACATATAGGCGGCGGCTGGATAAGCACTGCAAAAGACACAATGGCACTTAACGCAGTTGCGGCTATGGTTACTGCTGAAAAGCCCGACCTTGTAATTATCACCGGCGACCTCGTTTTTCCTGTGCCATATGCGGCAGGAACCTTTAACAATAAAAATTCCGCAGAGCTTGTAGCTACTCTTATGGAAACACTCGGTGTTTACTGGATTCCTCTTTACGGTAATCATGATACTGAAAGCTATTCAAGATATACCCGTGAGGATATTTCGGAATTCTATGCCGATGAAAGATGGAATTACTGCCTTTTTGAAAACAACAGCGACGACGGTGTTGACGGCTACTGTAACTCTGTTGTAAATGTTAAAAATTCAAAAGGCTTGGTTACACAGTCTTTCTACACCTTTGACACTCACTCATATATTGAGGGTGATCTTTTGGGTATCGGTTGGAAATATGATAATATTCACGATAATCAAATTGAATGGTATAAGGCTAATGTTGAGAAATACAATAAATATAACGCTGACCTTATAAATTCAAGCGATTGGGAAAACAAAGAAGACTTGCTTAACACCTACGGTACGGTTAAGTCGCTTGCATTCTGGCATGTACCCGCAAAAGAATACCTTTCAGCTTGGAACGAATATGTTGGGGCAGGCTACAAGGATACAGAAAACTTAACATATCATTACGGAACTGTCGGCGAAACAGGCGAACTTGTTTATTCAGGCGTTTATGACGATAATGTTTTTGAAACTATGCAGGAATTAGGAAGCACCAAGGGTATTTTCTGCGGTCACGACCATTTGAATAACTTCTCGATTGAATATAAGGGAATTCGCCTTACATACGGTTACAGTATTGACTATCTTGCATATTCGGGCATTTCAAAGCTCGGCTCACAGCGTGGTTGTACTATTATTACAGTTAAGCCCGACGGTAGCTTTGACTGCGTGGCTGAAAACTATTATCAAGACAAATATCAGTCATCAATCACCGAAAAAGAAGAAGTTACTATGCAGGATTTGAATACTGCTGATTAAATTCAGAGAAATTATAGTATTGATTGCAATTATCTGTTCGGGATTAAGTGCAAAGGGTAAAAATGAATATTTTGAAGATTATTGCTCTCCTAAAAATACTGCGACAGCCAACGCTGTATTTTCTGTACTGATTTTCTTACGACACGCCGAGGGCTGAAATTCTTTATTCTACGCATTTTTTCTATCCACTAATGACGGCAAAAAGAGCTGTAAAAACAAAAGTTTTTACAGCTCTTTAATTATATTAAACTAAAATTTATTTCATTTTGACAGACACATCACCGCTGACGGTTTCAAATTCGTAATCTCTTGAGCCGTTGCCGTAGATTTGAGTGCCTTTATTCAGTGTTAAAGCAAAATCACTTGTGATTTTTCCGCTTACTGAATCAAACTCTATACTAAATCCGTCATTTTCAGGAATTTCAAATTTTATATTACCGCTGACAGTTGAAATATCTACACTGTTGGGAGCTGTATCCGAATCAAGATAAACATTTCCCGAAACACTTTTAACTCTTAATCTTCCGACAGTTCCCATAATCTCAATATCACTGCTTACAAATTCAGCATCAACTTTATCGGCATTTGTTTCTGTAAGATTGATATATCCGCTGACATTTTCAAGATTTATATCAACTGCACTGCATTTTTCAAGCCATACACCGCCCGAAGCAGTAGATAATTCCAATTCCTTGGCAGTAATTTCAGTAAGACTTATTTCTGCACTTGCGGTTTCAATATCAATTTCATGCATAGCCGAAGCCAAATCATAAGGAATATAAATTTCTAAATCTTTATAGGGTATCTTGTTGAGTGTACGCATTGACTTGCAGGGCTTAATATAAAGCGTATCACCTTTTACACGGTAACGAAGCTGATATTTTTCTTCAATCGGATCAGACGCACTTTCTTCAAATTTAATCTTATCACTGTCATTGGCAATTATCTTTACACTTCCGCTTATCCAATCCACATCAATATTTGTGATTTGTTCGCTTATAACGACAGAACTGCCTGCAATATACTCATTCTCGTTATCATAAGTGTAGGTCTCATATCTAAACGAATCAAATATTGATGAATTAAATAATGACGTCCAAAAACCTTTTTGAGGTATTACCAATGCGCTAATCAAAAGCCCTGTTAAAATAAGTGCAACCACCGACCAAATAACTATTCTTGCTATCGCTGATTTTTTCATTTATCATCACCGTCTTTCAAATCAAAACAAGCGGCAACAACATCGGATATTGCGCCTGCTATTGGGAAAACAAGCCAAGTGATGTGCCAAGCACCGCTTGCAAAGCTTATCAAAAAGTAAACAACAAGCGTTACTGCCCATACACAGTTTTTTGCCGCTTTAAGTGCAGGATTTTTAGGCTCTTTCTGCTCTTCACTGTTCTTATTCTTCGAATTGATTATTGCACGGTAAACAATTAAACCGGTAGCCACTGCAATCATCACAAACATAAGAACTACACCAAAGGTATTCTCAAAAATAATGGGAGGAACAACAGAAAGAATATACATCATAATCGGTATTGCCAAAAGCAGTGCCGATTTTTTGCGGTTTTCCTCGGTTTTATCTTTGTCATCGGTTTCAATTATATCAGATGTATAATAATCATCTGCGATTGGCTCGAACTGCGGTTCTGACGCATATTCAGTTTTCGGCAAATCCGCATCACGAAGAATATAATCAGTTGTAATGCTGAAATAATCGCAAACTGCAATTATCTTATCAATATCGGGTACGGACTGCTCTGCTTCCCACTTACTGACAGCCTGTCGGGACACACCCAAAGCCTCTGCCAACTGTTCCTGCGACATACCCCGCTGTTTGCGGAGTGCTTGTATTTTTGCGCCTATTGTCATTTTCATCACCTTATCATAATTATGCTTAAAAGTATCGCTTTTGTCAATAAAAATATAACAAATTCACTGATTGCAATCAACCAACCGTGCATTGAATTTTGTCAACTGTAGGTTGCAATGATAAAAAATACAGTATTTACGAGGCATTTTCTATGTTTTTCGGATAAAAAAAGACCTTGTAGAATTTCTTCTACAAGGTCTGAATTTGATATTTAATTTTGCCTTATGGTTGATAAATGGTGTTACCCATTAACAATTTCAGCAAAATTATTTGTTGTCCTTAATAGCTGCCTGTGCTGCTGCAAGACGAGCAATCGGAACACGGAATGGAGAGCAAGATACATAGTTGAGACCAATCTTGTGGCAGAACTCAACTGAAACAGGGTCGCCGCCGTGCTCACCGCAGATACCGTAGTGAAGCTCTTTGCCGCTTGCCTTACCTTTAGCAACTGCCATTTCCATAAGAGCGCCAACGCCGTTCTGGTCAAGCTTTGCAAAAGGATCGTTTTCAAAAATCTTGCTGTCATAATAAGCTGTAAGGAACTTACCGGCGTCATCACGGCTGAAGCCGAATGTCATCTGAGTAAGGTCGTTTGTACCGAAGCAGAAGAAGTCAGCTTCTTTAGCGATTTCGTCAGCTGTGATACAAGCTCTGGGAATTTCAATCATTGTACCTACTTCGTAAGCGAGCTCTGCGCCTGCTGCTGCGATTTCAGCGTCTGCTGTTTCAACAACAATCTTCTTAACATATTTAAGCTCTTTAACTTCGCCTACAAGAGGAATCATAATCTCGGGAACAAGGTTCCAATCGGGATGTGCTTTCTTAACATTGATAGCCGCACGGATAACAGCCTTTGTCTGCATTGCTGCGATTTCGGGATATGTTACTGCAAGACGGCATCCACGGTGACCCATCATGGGGTTGAACTCGTGAAGAGAAGCGATGATAGCCTTGATGTCTTCAACTGACTTGCCCTGTGCCTCTGCAAGAAGCTTAATGTCAGCATCTTCAGTAGGAACGAACTCGTGAAGAGGAGGATCAAGGAAACGGATTGTAACGGGGTTGCCTTCAAGTGCTTCATAAAGCTTTTCAAAGTCGCCCTGCTGATAAGGAAGAATCTTTTCAAGAGCTGCTTCTCTTTCTTCAACTGTGTCAGCACAAATCATTTCACGGAATGCAGCAATTCTGTCTTCTTCAAAGAACATATGCTCTGTACGGCAAAGACCGATACCTTCAGCACCAAGCTCACGAGCTTTTTTAGCGTCAGCAGGTGTGTCTGCGTTTGTACGAACCTTGAGAGTTCTGTACTTATCAGCCCACTCCATAATTCTGCCGAATTCGCCTGCAATTTCAGCGTCAACTGTGGGGATAATGCCATCATAGATATTACCTGTTGAGCCGTCGATTGAAATGTAATCGCCTTCAACATAAGTTTTACCTGCAAGCTCGAACTTCTTATTTTCTTCATCCATCTTGATATCGCCGCAACCGGATACGCAGCAAGTACCCATACCGCGAGCAACAACGGCTGCGTGAGATGTCATACCGCCGCGAACTGTAAGAATACCCTGTGAAGCTTTCATACCTGTAATATCTTCGGGTGATGTTTCAAGACGAACAAGAACTACCTTTTCGCCCTTTTCGTTCCATTCAACAGCGTCTTCTGCTGTGAATACAACCTTACCGCAAGCAGCACCGGGAGATGCGCCGAGACCCTTGCCGGCAGGAGTTGCAGCTTTAAGAGTAGCAGCGTCGAACTGCGGGTGAAGAAGTGTATCAAGGTTTCTGGGGTCGATCATAGCAACTGCCTGCTTCTCATCAATCATACCTTCGTCAACAAGGTCGCAAGCAATTTTAAGAGCAGCCTTAGCTGTTCTCTTACCGTTTCTTGTCTGAAGCATATAGAGTTTTCCGGCTTCAACTGTGAACTCCATATCCTGCATATCTCTGTAATGATCTTCAAGGATACCGCAAACTCTTACGAAGTCAGCATAAGCTTCAGGGAATTTCTCTGCCATCTGAGCGATAGGCATGGGAGTTCTGACACCGGCAACAACGTCTTCGCCCTGTGCGTTAACAAGGAACTCACCCATAAGACCTTTTTCACCTGTTGCAGGGTCGCGAGTAAATGCAACACCTGTACCGCAATCGTCACCCATATTACCGAATGCCATCATCTGAACATTAACGGCTGTACCCCATGAATAAGGAATATCATTATCACGGCGGTAAACGTTTGCGCGGGGATTATCCCATGAACGGAAAACAGCTTCAACAGCACCCATAAGCTGTTCTTTGGGGTCTGTGGGGAAGTCTGTACCGATTTTTGACTTGTATTCAGCCTTAAACTGACCTGCAAGCTCTTTGAGGTCTTCAGCAGTAAGCTCAACGTCTTGAGTAACGCCGCGTGCCTCTTTCATTTCGTCGATAAGCTGTTCAAAATACTTCTTACCAACTTCCATAACAACATCAGAATACATCTGTATAAATCTTCTGTAGCAGTCCCAAGCCCAACGAGCGTTGCCTGACTTAGCTGCCATAACCTCAACAACTTCTTCGTTAAGACCGAGGTTAAGAATTGTGTCCATCATACCGGGCATTGAAGCACGGGCACCTGAACGAACTGAAACAAGGAGGGGATTTTCCTTATCGCCGAATTTTTTGCCGGTGATTTCTTCCATCAAATCGATGTTTTTCATAATTTCAGCTTGAATTTCTTCGCTGATTTTTCTGCCATCCTCATAATACTGTGTGCAAGCTTCTGTTGAAACTGTGAAGCCCTGAGGAACGGGAAGACCGAGACTTGTCATCTCTGCAAGGTTAGCACCCTTACCGCCGAGAAGCTCACGCATTGAAGCGTTGCCCTCTTTGAAAAGGTAAACAAACTTTTTGCTCATTGTTTATACCTCCAAAAAATTATTAACAAATTAACTTAAATATGCCATTTAACTTGACACACTTAACCTTTTAGATTGTAACAAATAATTCAAATCTTTTCAATAGTTTTCGCCCAAATTTTTCTTTAGTTTTCAAATTGTTCCTATATTTACAAAATTAGTTATTTAACTCATAGACTTTTAGTGATTTTTATGATATATTTAGATTAGATTTTCAGTAAGGTGATTAACTTGGAGCTTTTGTCATATGAGATTTTAAATGCCAGCGGAGAAGCGGATAAAAATGCTTTGCCTATGTTTTCATGCGATACCTATCCCTGCTTTCTTGATTTGGCATTCAATAAAAATATGAGTGTGCGTGATGTAATTGTAATTTTTCCCGAAAATGCAGAAGTCAATTATGAAATTCTTTCAAGTCTTGACGGCGTAAACTTCTACCACTTGGGTAAAAGCGGAAAAATTGCACGGTATATCAGAATTTTCATTAAGTATTACAGCGGAGTACATCCGACAATCAACAATATCGAGGTTATCGGCGAGGACTGCGCTTTTCCTGCAAAGAAAACGTCCTTTAAAGAGCCTTTGCCTTTTTCTGAAACCGAATATGCAAAGGAAATCACCGATGAAGAAATTTTCGACGAGGTAAAAGGCATTATTGCCCGGACAATCGGCGAAAAATATATTGAGCAATTTGAACTTCGTCTTGACCGCAGACTGAAATACGAGTATTTCACGGTGGAGTCACTGCGAGGTAAAATAATTCTCATTTCTAACAGCGGTTTAGGTCTTGCAAGCGCATTTAACTGTTATCTTAAAGAGGTTTGCAAGTGCCACGTTTCACGCTTCGGCAAGCAGGTAAATCTGCCGCATAATCTGCCACAGGTCAGCGGAAAAATCAACCGCAAAACTGACTGCAAATACAGATATGCCTATAATTATTGTACCCATTCTTACTCAATGGCATTCTGGACCCGCGAGGATTGGCAAAAGGAAATAGACTTTCTTGCAATGAACGGTGTAAATCTTGTGCTTGACATTCTCGGTATGGAAGAAGTGTACCGCCGTTTTCTCACAAAGCTTGGCTACCGCCACCGCGAAATCAAGAATTTTCTTACAGGCCCTGCATATTACGCATGGTTTTATATGGGAAATGTATGCGGAATAGGCGGTCCTGTTCACGACGACTTTTTCTATGAAAAATGCGAAATGGCACGAAAGAATCACCGCAGAATGCAGGTTCTCGGTATGAATGTGGTTTTGCAGGCATATACAGGTATGGTTCCGCGTGATATTCAGAAAAAGGACAGAGATGTTCCTGTTATTGAGCAAGGCAAATGGAAAGGCATTGAAAGACCGCTTATAGTAAGCCCCGACAGCGTTTCGTATATAAAATATGCAAAGCTTTTCTACGAGTGTCAAAAAGAAGTTTTCGGCGATATTACTCATTTTTATGCAGGCGATGTTTGCCACGAGGGCGGTAAGCTAGGCAAAAAAGCAAAAGAAAGCTATACAAATATTATTGAAAGTATGCTTCAATTTGATAGAGAGGCCGTATGGGTTATGCAGTGCTGGGCGCTCAACCCTAACAGAGCTTTTACGAATGCTGTTAAACAATACAGAAACAACCATATAATGATGCTTGATCTGCACTTCGATAAAATCAATCATAACGCAAACCAATTCGGCAGACTTGCGAAATACGGCATTGTTTTAGAGGGACTGCTCAACAATTTCGGAGGCAGGCACGGACTTTACGGCGGCATTGACACCTTGCCGAGCAAGCTTAAAGCAGCATCTGAAAGGCACAATTTCAAGGGTATTGCCTTGACTGCCGAAAGCATAAATGCAAATCCGATTGTAACTGACATTTTCTTCTCCGGCATTTGGGATAATATTGAAAGCGTTGAAGAATGGGTGCAGAAATACGCTGTTCGCCGTTATGGCAAAGAAAGCGAAAGCATAGCGGAAAGTATGAAAATACTTCTCAAAACCGTTTATGCTGAAGAAAATTGCACAAGTATGTTCGGAGCGTCTGAAAATATGGCATGCCGCCGTCCTCTTGACCCCGAAAGCAAGATGTTCACGGCAAGGGGATCGGTGAAAATTTCATATTCAACAAGCGAATTTGATGAGGCGGTTAAGCTTTTCTTAAAGGATTATGACAAATTCAAAGATAATGAATGCTATATTTATGATGCGGTTGATTTACTGAGACAGTCGCTTTCAAACCGTATGACAAGCACTGCGAAAAAAGCGGTTTCAGCATATAAATCAAAGGATTATTTCGCATTTATGGAGTACAGCGAAAAGCTTTTAAATCTTTTTGATACCCTTGACAGAGTTTTGCTTAACAGCAAATATTTCTCATTCGGTTCATATTACGGACCTGTGGTTGAATACACCGATAAACTTGACGATTTCACAAAACAGCTTTACAGAATTAACGCTAAAGCGCTTATTACCACTTGGTACTGCCGTTTGCTTGCCGATAAAGGCAATCTTCACGATTACGCCCACCGTCAGCTCGGCGGACTTATGGGTTCGTTCTATAAAATGAGGTGGGAAAAGCTTATAGAGCAGGTTAAAACTGAAATGGACGGCGGAAAATCCGAGGAAATTGATTGGTTCAAGTGCGAATGGGATTGGGTATTGAACGAAACGAAATACACTGAAAAAGTTCGCGAGGACAGTTTAAAGGCTCTCGGCAAACAAATATTTGAATAAGGGATGTAAAAAAAGCGTAGAACGCATAAAACATAAATAAGGATAAAAATTATATAACTGTTTTATGCTATAAACAATCCCGCCCTCGGACTACCTTTGTACGACGTCGGGCTGTAATTGTTCATTCTACGCATTTTTTCCTATCCATTGAATCTAACTTTGAATAAACAGCAAAAGGAGTACGGAACAAAAATTCCGCACTCCTTTTTTATGTATTTGAGCCTGTTTACCTGTTTTATTCTGCCGTTTTAAGTCTTATGGATGTTACGGAATATGCAGGCATAGTATAGTTAAACTCGCTTGAAAATCCGTCAAGTGTAAACTCATTCATTTTTATATGCTCGGCTTCGTCTGCGCCGAGAACATTGTCATTTTCAAGAGAATTGCCCGCAATTTGATTTATAATTGCCTGTGACTGAATGTTTGCATTGTCAAGCTTAACCGCAACAGTGCTTGCGTTTGCGGTAACATTGACAAACTTGATTATAATATCGCCGTCAGCGTCATTGCTTACTACTGTATAGCAGGCTGCTTCAGAATCCGAACCGAAGTCATAATCAACATAAAGCTCACCGTCAATATAGCATTTAACCGCGCTTCCGTTTACCTCTACTTTAAGAGTATAGGTTTTGCCTGTTTCGATTACGCAGTCCTTAACAGTACCGATAATTTGACCTGTTTTCACATTATTTTCCATTCTCTGAAGGCAGGATACGGTATTATCCCATCCGCCGATATTCCAGAAGATGTTATTTTCAGTTCCCTGCACTGCAAAAGGAATTAAAAATCCTTCTGCACCGTCAAGCTTTGTAGCATCAACTGTATATGTGTAATTTTCCCAATCGCTTTCGCCGAAATATGCAACACTGCCTTGCTCGCTGTATTTCATATCAGTTGTTGTATTAGTAAGCGTACCGTTTTTGATTTTCCACTTGCCGTCAGTTGCAAAATCCCATTTAAGCTTTGAGAAAATATTTGAGCAACTATCCTCGGCAAGCGCCTCGCCTGTTTTATTGTCAACTACACGAATATTGTCAAATGATGCCGATGTATACCATGTGCCTACGCCAACCTTACCTTTAAGGGTTTCCTGTTGTACCTTTGCGCCGTCAAGAGTATGATTAAGCACCGCTGAACCTTGGTTTACAGAGAAAAGCTTTTGAACATAATAATCTATTGAACCCATTGCAGTATCATTGTCAAACCAAATAAGGTTCGGCGCCCAGTGGCGGGCAATGTTACTGCTGAAAAGCGGTGCATAAGCCGCCATTTCAACAATATCACCGTTACGTTCAAGACCTGTCATATATGCCGCCTCTGCAAGCGCCGCTTTAAGCGTATTGCTTTGAGCCGCATATTCGCCGAGGAATATTTTAATTGAACCGCCGTAAATTGTATCGGTCATACCGTCAACGGTTCTTATGTAGTTATCCTCGTCATAATAATCTGTATGCTTTAAGAACCATTCGGGGGTTTTGTAATAATGCTGGTCGGTAGCGCCTGCAAAATCCTTTGCATTTGAAGAACCCATTGCATTAAGCTCATTCTGCGCATATTCATAAGATTTAATGTAATTCGCGCCGCCTGTTGCGTCTGCCGCGCCCGAAGAATAGATAAGCTCAAGTCCTTCATACAGCTTGGGATTTTCAGCCTTTGCCCTGTTAAATGCTTTGAGGAATTGAGAATATCTTACATAATAATCCTCGCCCTCATTTTCATTGCCGATACAAATATATTTAAGCTCAAAGGGTTCTTCGTGACCAAGAGCCGCACGAACCTTGCCCCAGGTCGTATTTTTATCGCCACGGCAAAATTCAACCAAATCGAGCATATCTTGAATATACTGCGCAAACAGCTCGGTATAAGTCACGCCGTCAGCCTCATACATAGCAACGGGACCCATTCCGCGCATCTGACAGTAAAGACCGCAGTTGAGAACCGGGACACCTACTGCGCCTATATCCTCTGCAAACTGAAAATACTCATAAAAACCGAGTCCGTATGTGAAAAAGCTTGGGTATGGGTCTTCAGTAGTTGCCAAATCAGTCCAGATGCTTGTACCTTGCTTTCTGCCTGCAACATCACCGTAAGTGCCGTTAAATTCAAGGGGTAAGCCGTTTGCATCAACACCGATTGAATCTTTCCAATCATAAGCTGTGATTTCATCATAGCCCTCAATTACACAACCGCCGGGAAAACGTAAAAATTTAGGCTGAAGTTCTTCAACAAGAGTGCCCAAATCGTTTCTTACGCCGTTTTTTCTGCCCTTATATGTATCTTCGGGAAAAAGCGAAATCATATCAAAGTGAACTTCGCCCTTATCAATAAGAATTTGAAGAGATACATTTTCATTTGCCGTTGCTTCAGCAGTTATTGAAGCTTCAAATTTCTGCCATTTATCTGTAATGCCTGTCTCGGTCACAGAACCTGCTGATTGGCCGTTAACAGCAAGATTTACTTGAATATCGCCGCTATAATTTTCAGGCGCTTTAGCATAGAACGAAAGATTATATACCTTATCTTTTTCTATTGCCATACCGTCAAGGAAACCTGTGTTTTCAACACCTGCTTTGCTTTCGGCAGTGTTATTCATAACAAGATAGCTCTTATTATTTTTGTTAAGGCAATCCTTTGAAACCTGTGTCACTTTAATGTCTGCACCGTTTACGGCATTCCAACGGTAAAGACTGTCCCCTGCCGCTAATGAGGTAAATTCAAATGAGCGGTTTGAAACCATTTCGGCATAAAGACCGCCGTCTGCGGCGAAATTTATATCTTCAAAGAAAACGCCGAAAAGAAGCTCGCTGATGTCGTGAATTTCATCTTCAACATCGACAGCCAAGGTATAATTGGCTTTTTCAGCGTCATAAGCGCTGACTGTATTAGCGCCAATATTATTGACCTCAATCTTCAGTACTTCATCATCTGATTTTTTGCCCGCAGTACAGCCCGTAAACAACATAAAAAGTGCCATTACCATTGCCAAAGCCGCTCTTAATTTTTTAAAAAATGATTTTTTCATAAATCAATCCCCCTATTTTTTGGCAAATTAAATTCCCTGTAATCATTATAAATTAAATTGATATTTGTGTCAACGACTTGACAAGTTCATTTAATTTATATATAATTTGAAAATGGATTTCAAATTCAGAATACGGTGAAATTATGGGATATGAAACAAAACAAAGCAAACTTGTATGCGAATATTTAAAAAGCAATGCCGACAAACACTTTTCGGCAGAAGAAGTTTATTTTGCACTTTTAGAAAAAGGCGGAAAAATCGGCAGAACCACCGTTTACCGCCAGCTTGACCGTTTGGTTATTGAAGGTCAGGTACGCAAATTCTCGGCGGGCGACAGTGAACCTTGCTGTTATCAGTTTGCTGACTGCGAGCATTGCCATAATCATTATCACCTTAAATGCTCGGCATGCGGAAAGCTTATTCACACCGAATGTGACTTTTTAGATAAGCTTTCAGCTCATATTTTTGACGACCACAAATTCAAAATTGACGGCTCAAAAACCGTGCTTTACGGTATTTGCAGTGACTGTTCAAAGGAGAACGCATAATGACAACGATTCTTCACATCCACGCAGAAGCTTCTGTTTATTCGTTAAACGGATTTTTCGATGTGCTTCTTGACGCAGTATGGGACACACTTAAAATGCTCCCATTTTTGTTTCTCGCATTTATTATAATCGAAATTCTTGAACACAAGGCGCAGGATAAAATTCAAGCTCTTTTCACCCGCGCAGGCTCGGCAGGCCCTGCGGTTGCAACCTTATTCGGCTGTATTCCCCAATGCGGATTTTCGGTGCTTTGCGCAAATCTTTATTCAAGCGGAATAATAACTCTCGGCACGCTTATCGCTGTGTTCTTATCGACCTCTGATGAGGCGGTAATTTTGCTTGCCGCTTCAGCAGGCGGTGCTTTTGAAGTATTCAAATTACTTGCAGTGAAAGTTGTTATTGCTCTGATTTTCGGATATATAATATATTTTACGGAAAAGAAAAAGCACAAAACTCATTCACATACTCACGATTTATGCCAACACGACCATTGCGGTTGCGAAGAACACAGCGGAGTGCTTCGCCCTGCGCTTATTCACACCTTTAAGGTATTGGGCTTTTTACTTTTATTCACAGTTATAATTGATTTGGCGGTTGCGTTTATCGGCACTGACGCACTTTCTTACCTTTTACTTTCTGACTCAATTTTACAGCCGTTGCTCTCGGCTGTAATCGGATTTATTCCAAACTGCGCTTCGTCGGTGCTTCTTACCCAACTTTATATTGAAGGTACTTTAAGCTTTGGCTCGCTTGCAGCAGGTCTTTGCACTAATGCAGGTGCGGGATTACTTGTTTTACTGCGTGACAAATCCAAATTCAAAGAAAACCTGAAAATATTGGGAATTCTTTATGTATGCGCTGTAATTCCGGGAATAATTTTGCATTTAATTTTCTAAAAAATATTTACTTTCAAGATTTAATGTGCTAAAATGTGACTATGATAACTCATTAGAGGAGTAATAGAAAAATGGGAATTGAATTTAAGAACGATAATACAAATTTTCTTGTTGACTGCATTTTACAGCTTAAAGACAAAGACGAATGTTACGCATTTTTTGAGGACCTTTGCACAGTGAATGAGTTTCACTCCATGGCGCAAAGACTTGTAGTTGCAAAAATGCTTTCCGAAAGAAAGGTTTATAACGAAATTGTTAAAGAAACAGGCGCTTCAACCGCTACAATAAGCCGTGTCAACCGTTCTCTGCAATACGGCGCTGACGGTTATGAAAAGATTTTTGAAAGAGTAAAAAAATGAGCTACGGTATTTTCTCTTCAGTTTATGATATTCTCACTGAAAATGTTGAGTATGAAAGAATTGCCAATAAAATCTGCTCTCTGTTAAGCCGAAACGGAATTAACGGGGGGCTTTTGCTTGACATCGGATGCGGAACAGGCACGCTCTCATTCCTGCTTGAAAAAAACGGATACGATGTAATCGGCGTTGATCCAAGCGAGGATATGCTGGCTATTGCCAATGAAAAGAAATATGATGAAGATTCTTCGGCAATATTCCTTTGCCAAGCAGGAGAAGAGCTTGATTTATACGGCACAATCGACTGTGCTGTGTGCAGTCTTGACACAATCAATCATATTTCTTCGATTGAAAAAATAAAAGAAATCTTTAAAAAGATTTCTCTGTTTATGAATATGGGAGGAATATTTGTTTTTGATATAAACACCGTATTCAAGCACCGTGAAATTCTCGGTAACAACACATTTGTCTATGATATGGATGAGGTTTACTGCGTTTGGCAGAACACATTTTGCCTTGAAGAAATGAAAACCGATATTGATCTTGATTTCTTCATCAAAAATGAAGATGATGAGGTTTATGAGAGATACAGCGAAAGCTTTTCTGAATACTCCTACGAAACCGATGACATATTGAATATACTTAATGAATGCGGATTTGAGGTTGTTTCGCTTTGTGACGATTACACTGACGGCAGTATAACCGAAATCACGCAAAGAATAACAATAACAGCTAAAAAAGCAGAACTTATATTTAAGGATGAATTAAAATGAATAATCTTGTCAGAATGATTTCAGAAGACGGCACACTTTACTGTCTCGCTCTGAACTCGACCGAAATGGTTAAAGAAATGCAGAATATCCATCAGACTTCAAAGGTATGCTCGGCAGCTTTGGGCAGACTTATCACCGCCGCTTCAATGATGGGAGTTCTTTTAAAGGGCGAAAAAGATACCTTGACGCTTAAAATCAACGGCGGCGGACCTGCTTCCCCTGTTGTTGCCGTTGCCAATTCAAAAGGTCAGGTTAAGGGCTACATCGGTGACAGAACCGTCAATCTGCCACTCAACAAAAAGGGTAAGCTTGATGTTTCAGGCGCTGTGGGCCAATCGGGCTTTCTTACTGTAATTAAGGATTTGGGACTGAAAGAGCCTTATTGCGCTCAAACGCCTATTATTTCTGGTGAAATCGCCGAGGACATTACCGCATACTATGCCGCAAGCGAGCAGACGCCTACGGTTTGCGCTCTCGGCGTACTTGTTGACCCAAACACAGAAGAAGTTTTGCTTGCAGGCGGATTTTTAATTCAGCTTTTGCCCACCGCTGACGAAAATACAATTTCACTTGTTGAAAAAGGTCTTGACGGAGTTCGCCCTGTTACAACTATGCTTGCTGAAGGATTAACTCCCGAACAAATTTGCAAAACCGTACTTCCCGAATTTAAAATGCAGCTGCTTGACAGCGAAAATGTAGAGTATAAATGCGATTGCAGTGAAGAAAGAGTTACTGCGGCGCTTATAGGCGCAGGTGCAGAGGGTCTTTCTGAAATGGCTGAGGATGAAAACACTGAGGTCGTTTGCCATTTCTGCAATAAAAAATATATTTTCACCCGCGAAGATATATTGAAATTATTAGAAGACGCTTCAAAATAAAATATACTGACAAACAAAAAGTCCCACCGAAAAATCGGCGGGACTTTTCATTTTAACCGAATTAGTCAGCCTGAGGAGCTGAAACGGGGCAAGTATCTGCACAAGCACCGCAAGAGATGCAAGTATCAGCATCAATTACATACTTGCTATCGCCTTCAGAGATAGCCTCAACGGGACAATCTGCTGCGCAAGCTCCGCAAGCGATGCACTCATCACTAATTACATATGCCATGATTATGTACCTCCCTCATAAGATATAACTACATTTTAACACATAAAGTGAAAAAATCAAGTACTAAATTATTCAATTCCTTTTAAAGCTTCAAGTTCTTCTTTTTCAACACGGATTTTACCGTCTTTCAAGGTCTTTACGGAATGACGGTGAATAAGAAGCGGCGCGGCGTCCGGGCGACGGTCAAGGCTTACTTTGAGCATACCTGTAATGAGATTATTCTCAATTACCCTGCCCTTTCCCTCGGGAGTATCAACTATCGCGCCGACTTTCGGAGTAACACGGAGAAGATGCTCGTAAGTGTCCTGTTCATATTTAAGACAGCACATAAGTCTGCCGCAGGTTCCGCTGATTTTCGCAGGGTTAAGAGAAATTCCCTGTTCCTTTGCCATTTTAATTGAAACGGGCTGAAAATCATTGAGAAAAGTATTACAGCAGAACGGTCTGCCACAGATACCAAATCCGCCTACCATACGGGATTCATCACGGACACCGATTTGGCGAAGCTCAATTCTTGTTCTGAAAACAGACGCCAAATCCTTAACAAGTTCACGAAAATCAACTCTTCCGTCAGCAGTGAAATAGAAAAGAATTTTACTGCGGTCAAATGTATATTCAACATCAACCAAATTCATTTCAAGACCGTGCGCAAGAATTTTTTCTTCGCATATTTTAAAAGCTTCTTTTTCTTTAGCCTTATTTTCTTCTAAATTCTTAATATCCTTTTCGGTTGCAATGCGAATAACTTTTTTGAGGGGGTTGGTTATATCGTCCTCATTCGTGCCGTGATTGGCTTTTGCAACCAATCCGCATTCCATTCCCCGAACAGTTTCTACTATGGCATAGTCGCCCTTATTAAAGCTTATTCCGTCAGCGTCAAAGTCATAAATTTTACCGCCGTCTTTAAATCTTATTCCAACAGTTTCTATCATATATTTACTCCTATTTTATCTTCCTATGGCTCTCTTGAATTCATAGCACATACGAATTACAAGCAGATTGTTGTTACAGTTGCGGTCAATGGACTCGGTAAGCTCATCGCACACAGCGCAAAGCTGTATAAGATTTTTAGCAGTTACCGAATTTGAAAGAGTTACTGCCTCATTTTCAAACCGAAAATCACGCTCAAATCCGCTCTTTTTTACAAGCGCATCGCGAAATACCTCTGAAAGCAAGGTAAGCACCGACTTTGCAAACTGATTATTCTTTTGAAAAACCGCTGTTTGCTCCATAAGCGCGGATTCATTGACATTAAGAAGCGCCGAAACAAAGCCTTTAACCGCATTTTCTTCTTTTTCGCTGATTTCGCTCTCATCGCTTAAAAGCGAATACACCTGAACGCGTGACAGCACTGTTTCAAGCATAGTGCTTTTTGAGGTGGTTAAGATTATAAAAAACACATATAACGGCGGTTCTTCAAGAATTTTAAGAATTGCATTCTGCGCCTGTTCATTCATATTCTGTGCATTTTTTAAAATATATATTTTGCGGTCGCTTTCGTTAGGAACGATAAATGCATCGTCACGGATTTCACGGACTGCGTCGACGGTAAAATTACGGCTTTTGCCTTTAACACCGTCAGTTTCGGTTATATCGGGATGTCCGTTCTTTTGCGCTTTTAAGCAGTCGGAGCATACACCGCAGGGCTTGCCGTTCCCTCGGCAAACAAGACATTTCGCAATAAACCGAGCAAAGCTCTCGCCCTCTTTTTCGTTCTGACACTCCACCAAAACTCCGTGAGGAAAGCTCCCTTGCTCAACCGAGGACTGCACCGCACCGTAAAGCTTATTAAGTTTTTGTAAAGCCTCGTTTGTCATATCTTGTAAAACTGCTCAACATCAAGCACAAAAATCGTAGCTCCGCCGACAGTGACTTGAATAGGCATTGATGAAAGCATGGACTCTCCTATATATGTAGTATTGACAGGAGTGATTTTTTTACGCTGACTGCTATGCTCGCCGATGATATTTGTAACCTCATCAACCTTTCTGTCTTCAACACCTATCAAAAGCGTAACATTTCCCGCACGCAAAAAACCGCCCGAAGTTGAAAGCCTTGTTGCAGAGTAGCCGTTTTCTGTAAGTCCGTTCATAACGGCATTAGCATCATCATTATTGATAATTGCAATTATAAGTTTCATAAAATCGCTCCTGTTTTACAAAATTTTAAGCTGTGAATTTTGCTGTTACTGTAATATTTGTGCTATCGCTATCATTATAGGCATTGTTAAAATTGAAAGTATGCTTACAAGAGATGTCACTTTTGAAGCAAGGGCTGTGTCTCGGTTGTATTTTGCCGCAAACATCACTGTGTTGTTTGCTGTCGGCGAAGAAGCGCTAAGCGCGCAGGCCGCAATTAATGTTCCGCCAAAACCTAAAAGCTTTAACCCAAAAATTGTTATAAGAGGCATTGCTATAATTTTAAGCACCGCCGTACCCCATATTCTTTTATCTGAAAAAAGAGTTTTCCAATCGGCAGAGGCGAGATATGTGCCGAACATTACCATTGCGAGAGGTGTGTTTAAATCAGCAAGGTATGAAATTGGCTGATAAATAACATCGGGCAGTTTTGCTTTCAGCAAAAACAACGGTAATGCAATGCCTACACCTATTACACCGGGATTTATAATAAGCTTTTTCAGATTAAATTTACTGTTTTTGCCCTTTTTCTGCATAAGGCTCACGCCGTGAGAGAAAGAAAGAATATTAAACGGTATCAATATTACAGAGCAATAGAACACGCCCTCGTCGCCGAGCACCGCCTCAGCAAGAGGCAACGCCATATACCCCACATTGCCGTAGCAGGAAGCATATTTAAAAATACAGGCAGTATCACTGTCGCCTCTATTGAAAAATATTTTAGCAAAAATCATACCGACAATATGGAAAAATACTCCGCCAACCAGCGCAAGCAAAAGTCCCTTTAAAGACTCACGGCTGTATTCCATACTCATAAACGATCGTATGATAATTGCAGGGGCTACAATGTAAAACAGCAGGTCAGTTGTCATTCGTGAAGCTTTTTCTGTATAAATGCCGATTTTATGACAAATAAATCCCACAGCGGCTATCAAGAAAAGAATTACAACCTGCGTAAATGCCGTAATTACATTAGTTAAAAACAGCATTTACTTCAGCCCTCTTCACCATCATCGGTAATTTCGTATATGACAGGCGGAATATCCTCGTCAGACTCGCCTAAAATCTCAAAAGAGTCGTTACTCTTCGCCGCTTTCATTGAGTTAACAATGTAACAAACTGCGAAAAATGCAAATCCAAAATCGCAGAGCGCAAAAGGAAATTCCTCGGGTAAAACACCGCCGTTTCCTGTGATAATAACAACAAGTCTGGGCAAATTAGCCGCCGCACATAAAAACGCCGACGCAAAGCCTGCCGCCCAAAGCGAACGCATAGACTTTTTGTTTGAAAGTCCTGATGAAATTCTTGCGAAGCTTAATAAAAACAGCATCATAAATGCAATGGCGAAAAGCTCAAGCATAAGGTCAGAAACATTTACATAAGAAATCTTCTTGACAAAACGCATAACAAGTCTTACCGCCGCCCATACAAGAGGACAAAGCGCCAACAGCTTGTATTTTGAATATGTTGTTCTGCCGTCGATATAAGAAATACCGAAAACGATAATATAAATTGCCGCTAAAATTCCGAAAATTCCTTGAAACAAAGTAGGAACTATGCTGATTTCATGTGTTAAATAGCCCTGTTTTACAAGAATAAGCGTTGAAAATGCAGTAACTGCATCTGCTACAATGCCTACTCCGAAAACAAACGAAGCCGTAGCCAAAAGCTTATTTTTTCTGTAAACCGCACGGGATTCGGGTACACTTTTTGCAAGCAATGTGAGTACATAAGGCGCAAGCACTGCAAGAATGCAAACAGCATACATAAGATAAACCGACCAATTGATTTCTTTATAAAAGCCTGTATCGCTTTCAATCAATGACAAAAGCTGATAAACTCTGAAAGGAATTGCAACGCACAGAAGTCCTGCGGTTATATAAAGAGAATACAAAGGATTTATTTTTTCTGAACTTCCTATTACTTTCATAATACTGATTACCTTTCTTCAATAGGAATATATTCCTTTTGAATACCGTCTGTACGAAGAATTCTGTTTTCCATAGGCACATAAGCGCGAGGAATAGTAACATTCTTATAAGCAGGACGGATAATTCTGCCTCCGTTTGTGATTTCTTCAATACGGTGCGCCGACCAGCCTGCCATACGGGCGGCTGTAAAGAGCGGTGTGAAAAGATCCTGCGGAATACCAAGCATATCGTAAACAAGACCCGAATACAAGTCAACATTTGCGCAGATTTTCTTTTTATCGCCGCGGTATTTTGCAAAAAGCACAGGAGTAAGCGTTTCAACAAGATTTAAAAGTTTGAATTCATCTTCTCTGCCTGTCTTTTTTGAGAATTCCTCGGCATAACGGCGAAGAATAAGCGCGCGGGGGTCTGAAAGAGTATAAACTGCGTGACCCATACCGTAAACAAGACCAGAGCCGTCGCCTGCTTCTTTGTGCATAATTTTTGTAAGATAATCGGCAACCTGACCCTCATCGGTAATATTTGTAATATTCCGCTTCATATCCTCAACCATTTTATGAACCTTAATATTTGCGCCGCCGTGACGGGGTCCTTTAAGCGAGCCGATACCTGCGGCAATTGCAGAATATGTATCTGTTCCGCTTGAGGTGATACAGCGCGTGGTAAAGGTTGAGTTGTTACCGCCGCCATGTTCTGCGTGGATAATCATACAAATGTCGAGAAGCTTTGCCTCTTCGTCTGTAAAGTGCTTATCACTGCGTACCGAACGCAAAATACTTTCAGCAGTTCCCAATTCCTTTTTGTTTTGATGCATATACATACTCTTTTTATCATAAACACGGCGTTTAACCTGATAAGCCGCAGTCATAATTACAGGAACCTGCGCAATAAGCTGAATACACTGACGAAGCACATTTTCGGGCGAAATATCATCAGGATTGGGGTCATATGAATAGAGCGCCAACACGCTTCTTGCTATTTTATTCATAACATCCGGCGAGGGTGCTTTCATAATCATATCTTCAATAAATTCGTCGGGAAGCTCACGGCACTCTGCAAGCACCTCTGTAAAGCGTGCAAGCTGTTCTTTTGTGGGGAGCGTACCGAAAATAAGAAGCCACACAACCTCTTCATAGCCGAAGCGGTTTTCTTTTTCGCAACTTGCAACTATATCGTTCATATTGATTCCACGGTAAACAAGCCGGCCGTCTTTAGGTACTTTTTCACCGTCGTCTATATAATAGCCTTCAACAGAGCAAACCCGAGTAAGACCTGCAAGCACGCCTGTGCCGTCATAATTGCGAAGTCCCCTTTTTACTTCAAATCTGTTGTAATAATCGGGATTTATATAGTTATTTTTGCGAAGCTCCTCGCATAAAGTTGAAAGAGCATCATTAGAGATATTTGAAATGTATTCTGACATATTTTACCTCCTTGCAGAAAAATTACGATTATCAAAAATCAATATAAATATACATTATATATTTTAATACATTCAAGGACTAAAGTCAACAAAAAGGGAGCGATAAAAAATGAAAAGTTACAGTATGATTTGTTTTTTCTTGAGCCTTGCCATGATACTTTGCCCGCTTTGCTCGGTAGAGAAAGCGACAGATGTTATCTCGCAGGAGCTTTTAGGCGATGAAATAACTCTGCCGACAGAAGAAACAGCAGTGGCGACTGTAAAGGTTATGAACGCAAGCAGCAAAAATATTACAGAAATGTCATTGCGAGATTATCTTATCGGCGTGGTGGCGTCTGAAATCAATGCGGCTTATCACGAAGAAGCCATAAAAGCGCAGATAATAGCGGCGCACACAATGCTTTTATATTCAAAGGAACACAAGAATGACGGACTTAACGGCGCGGACATCAGCGACAGCAGTGCTACGCATCAAGGATTTTTGACAAAAGACGCTCAAGCTGAAAAATGGGGCAATAATTATGAAGCAAACCGTGAGAAAATTGAAAAATGCGTTGACGAAGTAATTGATTTGACGGTTCAGTATAACGGCGAACCGATAAACGCAGTTTTTCATTCAATCAGCAACGGGCAAACCGAGAACGCAACAGATGTTTGGGGCGGTGAATACCCATATTTGATTTCAGTGAACAGTGTGGGCGACAAGCTGTCCCCTGCTTACAGCTCCGAAACAAAGATAACGGCTGAAAAATTCAAGGAAACCGTTACAAAAGAGGGCGCTGAATTAAAAGAAAAGCCCGATGACTATATCGGTAAAATTACCAATACAGACACGGGAATGGTGAAAACAATTGTTATAGGCGATAAAACCTTTAAGGGTACTGAAATCCGCGCGCTTTTCGGACTGAAAAGCAGTACATTCACGGTGAAATATAATGACGGAAATTTTATTTTCACCGTCAGCGGATACGGACACGGCGTGGGTATGAGCCAATACGGCGCAGACTATATGGCGCGGCAGGGCTTCACCTATACCGAAATTTTAAAGCATTATTATACGGGAACGGAAATAAAATAATTCAGCATAAAAAATCGACGAGGACTTTTTCCCTCGCCGTTGCTTTGTATTTAATTTGATTTTTTCTTTAATCCCAGCAATACTGCACCGCTGAATATCATTGCAACAAATGCCGCACTGACTGATGTATTGTAATCTGTATTTGGGATTTCAACATCTGTTACAAGGTTATCAGAGCCTGTGTTATTGCCTGTGTTGCTTGTATCAGCATTTTTAATTTCAAAGTCAGTGACCGCCTCGCCGTCAGTGAATACAATTGAAACAGTATGCTTGCCCGCATCAAGAGTTTTAAGATAATCTGCCTTAAATTCAATTATCGTACTGCCCTCGGTTGCGGTATAATTACTGCTGTCAACAGGCTTGCCGTCAACCTTAACACCTGTGAACTTGCTGAACTCGCCGTCAGCTCTGACTGTAAGAGAATTTGAAGTTACAACAGAATTTGCACCATCGATTATGTTATAATTTATCGGTGCCTTATAATTTATATCTAATAACGAAATATCAATTTTTTCAATGTCAGCAGGGACATTATCATTACAATAACATTCCTTAATAGTATCCCAATAACTTCCGTATTTAAACGAAATCAAATCGTATGGGGATTCAAAACCGTTAGCACATTTTCTACCATAGCCAAAATAGAATTCCACTTTTGCAAGACAAATATCATCTTCATCATAATGGTACTTGCAAGAACCGTCATCAAAAATATATGTTGTACATACCTTTATACTATCTTTAGGATTAGATACGCCTACAGCATCTCTTGTTTGGCGAACTATACTTCTATTTTGAGGGTAAGAAAATGAATATGTAAATACTTCATTTGCTTTGTACTCATCAGAACCTGCCTCACCGCCTGCACCGCCAAAATCTCCGTGTGCAATTTTTCCTGTCAGATACTCCCCAACTTGTTTTATTTTTACTTCTCCGCCATTTTCAAGAAAAGCAAAACGGTAAACGGGAAACTCAGTTTCAGTTCCTATATCTCCTAATATAGTGCAATCTTGATATACCACACCGACTTTTTCGTAAACTCCTGTCAATTCGTATGTCACATCTGTACCGGGGATTTTAACCGTTACATTCTCAACATAGTTATAATCTATGTCTGTGCCGGGTATTTTTGACGCTACTCTTTTGAGGGGTTCTGACGCTGTTGCGGAAGTTATAACGGATAAACACATTACAACTGCCAATGCTAATGTTATAGTTTTCTTCTTCATTTTAATTGTCCTTTCAAACTTTTTTCTAATTCTATCACATAATTTTTGAAATTGCAATACATTTGCATTACATTTGTTATGCAAATAATAAATATATTCATATATATAATAACATTGCAGAGATGATAACATAAAAAATACAACGAAAGGAACGATACCGTGCATAAAATGCTGTTTTTAACGGCTCTTTGTGCCAATTCTGTATTGCATGGCGATTTTTATGAAAAAGTTTAAAATACCTTCTATTCCCCCCACAACAAGCAAGTGCATTCGTTTTCCCAACGATTTAATTGAAGAGGTTGAAACGGCAATTGTGGGTAAAAACTGCACATTCACTGCATTTGTAATTGAGGCGGTAAGAGTTGCCTTGGAAAATTTAAAAGAAGAAGACGAAAACGAATAAAAAAACGGCAGAGATAATTCTCCGCCGTAATTATATTCTCCCTTTAGCAAGGGGGAATTTTTTATTGTCTGTAATCCTTTAAGAAATCTGCGAGTGATTCCATTGCCTCGTGCAATACGCTTCTTCTGGGAAGATACACAATTCGTGCGTGGTCGGGTGTTGGATAATTGAAGCCCCTGCCGTGCATAATAAGTATCTTCTTTTCTTTCAAGAAATCCATAACCATTTTTTCGTCGTCATAGATATTGAACTTTTTCACATCGAATTTCGGGAATATGTAAAAAGCGGCTTTGGGCTTTACAACCGACACGCCGTCAATGCTTGAAAGTCCTTCATAAACGCATTTACGCTGTTCATAAATTCTTCCGCCGGGTAGCAAAAGCTCGTCAACGCTTTGCGTTCCGCCGAGAGCAGTCTGAACAATACTCTGCGCAGGCACATTTGAGCAAAGACGCATTGAAGAAAGCAAATTAAGGCCTTGAATATAGCCTTTAATTTTCTTTTTATCACCGCTGACTACCATCCAGCCCACACGGAAGCCCGCAACTCTGTGGGACTTTGAAAGTCCGTTAAAGCTTATGCATGGTACATCGGGGTCTATTGAGGCCAGTGCGGTATGTTTAAGTCCATCCATGACAAGACGGTCATAAATTTCATCTGCAAAGAGAATAAGCTCGTGCTGACGGGCGATTTCAACAATTTCTTTCAAAATTTCGTCGCTGTAAAGAGCGCCCGTAGGGTTGTTGGGGTTGATAATGACAATACCCTTTGTATTAGGAGTGATTTTACTCTTTATATCGTCAATATCCGGGTTCCACTCGTTAAGCTCATCGCACATATAATGCACGGGAGTTCCTCCTGCAAGGTTTACAGAGGCAGTCCACAAAGGATAGTCGGGCGCAGGAACCAAAATTTCATCGCTGTGATTTAAAAGTGCCTGCATTGACATTGTAATAAGCTCGCTAACGCCGTTACCTGTGTAAATATCGTCAATATCAACACCCTTAATACCTTTAAGCTGGCAATACTGCATAATTGATTTTCTTGCTGAGAAAATACCCTTTGAGTCAGAATAGCCTTCGCACTCGTGAATATTGCAAATCATATCACGGATCATTTCGTCGGGAGCTGTAAATCCAAACGGGGCCGGATTGCCGATATTAAGCTTTAAAATTCTTTCGCCCTTCAGCTCCATTCGCATTGCTTCTTCCATTACAGGACCGCGTATATCATAGCGAACACAGTCTAACTTTTGGCTTTTGTCAAACTCTCTCACAAAATCACCTCAATTAACTAAGAAAAAAACAGGCGGATGCCGTTATTGTGCATCCGCCATTTCTTTTGTAACAGAAATTACTGCTCAATAGCGTAAACGCTAACCTTTTTTCTGTCTTTACCCATTCTCTCAAACTTAACCTTACCGTCGATGAGAGCAAAGAGTGAATCGTCAGAACCGCGGCCTACATTGTTGCCGGGATGAATGTGAGTTCCGCGCTGTTTAACAATGATGTTACCTGCAAGAACTGCCTGTCCGTCTGCCTTTTTAACGCCAAGACGCTTTGACTCTGAGTCACGGCCGTTCTTTGTTGAACCCATACCTTTTTTATGAGCGAATAACTGAATGTTGATTTTAAGCATCAAAAACACCTCTTTCAAGTTTCAAGTTGTTAGGATACTGACCCGCCAATTCATTTAGATGTAAATAAAGGCCGTCAGTAATTACTTTTGCTTTGCGGGCATCTTCAAAATTCATTTCAAATTTAAAATACCCATCGGTAACTTCTGCATTTGCATTGATTTTCATTATTTCAAGAATTGTATTTGCCGCCATATAGACTGCCGAAGAAACTGCGCTGCAAACAATATCCGCGCCCTCTTCGCCTGCGCCGGAATGACCGCTTAATTCAAAAGAAACAACTGTATTTTCACAAAACAGAAATTTTGATTTTGTCATTATGCGTTGATACCGGTAATTTCAACCTTTGTGTAAGGCTGACGGTGACCCTTTTTGCGTTTCTCGTTCTTCTTTGACTTGTAAGTAAATACTGTAATTTTCTTACCCTTACCGTTCTTGATAACCTTACCTGTAACTGTTGCGCCCTCAACATAAGGAGCGCCTGCTGTAAGACCTGCATCAGAACCAACTGCGAGAACCTTGTCAAAAGTGATTTCAGCATTCTCTTCAGCGTCAAGCTTTTCAACGAATACAACATCGCCGTTAGCTACCTTGTACTGCTTGCCGCCTGTAACAATGATTGCGTACATTTTTCTAACCTACCTTAAATTATAGACTCGCTATTGAGGGCGGGAAAACTCCGCTTTCAGTATAAAAAGACATACTGCCCCCTAATATGCGGCTTGAATATAATAACAAAATAAGAAGTAATTGTCAAGAGTTATACAGCAAATTTATTTTAATATAACAATATTACCGTTTATATTTGCAATTATTTGGAAAGTATAGTAAAATACAACACAGAAAATAATATTTTGAGGTGTCATTTATGGATATTTTGGAAGCTATGCAGCTGCGCCACTCAGTGCGTAAGTATACCGACAAAAAAATTGAGGGCGAGGTACTTGCCGAATTAAAGTCTGAAATTGAAGCCTGCAACAAAGAAAGCGGGCTGAATATTCAGCTTATTACAGACGAGCCTAACGCTTTCACGGGAATGCTCGCCCATTACGGAAGCTTTGAGGGTGTACAAAATTATATTGCTCTTGTAGGTGAAAAGAGTGCCGATTTGCAGGAAACAGCGGGATATTACGGCGAAAAAATCGTACTGAAAGCCCAAATGCTCGGACTTAACACCTGCTGGGTAGCCCTCACCTTCAGCAAACGCAAGTCAAAATACAAGGTAGGCAAAGGCGAAAAGCTTGTTTGCGTAATCGCAGTGGGCTACGGCGAAAATCACGGCAAGCCGCATAAAAACAGATTTCTCGATTCCGTTTGTACATTCTACGGCGATATGCCCGACTGGTTCATGAACGGTATGCAGGCTTCACTGCTCGCCCCCACCGCTACCAATCAGCAGAAATTCTGTTTCAGCTTGCTTGACGGCAACAAGGTAAAGGCAGAGGCAACAGGCGGTTTTTACTCAAAGATCGATTTGGGAATTGTGAAATATCACTTTGAGCTTGGCGCAGGCAAAGAAAATTTTGAGTTTGTGTAATATCACTTGCAGATAATTATACAGCCATAAAATTAAGGGACTGTTTTTCAGTCCCTTTTTTATATCAGTAATACTCTACCTGTTTAAGTGCGGATTGTCAGTTCTTTCCAATAAATAATCAATCGAAACATTAAAATAATCCGCAAAAGCAATCAAGGTTCTGTAATCTGCCTCTCGCTCGCCGTTTTCATATCTGCTTATACTGTTTTGATTCATATCAAGGTCTAACGCGAGCTTCAACTGCGATATTCCCTTTTGTTTTCACAAAAATTTCAATCGCATATTCTCACTCCTTATTACTGGTATTTGATGAATCTGACAATTGTATTACATCGAGTCGTCTTGAAAAACACAGCGGTTTATATAATTGCGTGTTACTATGTCTCAAAAGCTAATCTGCTAAAAAATATATAATCAAAAAACAGCACAGACTGTTCATGCGGCAGCCTGTGCTGTTTTTATATTCATATTCTTAAAAATTATCGAAAAGCTCCTTATAAAATCCGCAGTAATCCTTACGCTTTTTTTCGGTAAAGGTTATTGCTTCTCTTGGGTGGCGGTTAAGCTGACCCGTAAACATATACTGAAAGTCAAAGCCCCAAATCACACCCTGTTCTTTTAAAGGAATCATATAGTTTTCAAGAAATTCAATCAGTGTATAAAAGCTGTATTTGGGATTTTTAAGAAATCCGAGTATCAGTTCCATTGCACAGTTGCCTGCTCCCCTGCCCATTCCCATTGCTGTTGCGTCAATATAAGAAGCGCCGTATGAAAGCGTTTCAATTGTATTGGCAAAGGCAAGATTTTGATTATTGTGACCGTGAAAGCCCACCAATTTACCCGCCGGTTCAGCATATTCAAGATATTTTTTTGCAAGCTCCGCCGCATTTTCCGGATAAAGCGAGCCGTAGCTGTCAACAAGATAAATCACATCTGCCTTTGAAGTGCAAAGCATTTCAAGCGCTTCGTCAATCTGTGTAAAACTTGCCTGCGAAACCGCCATAATATTGCACGAGGTTTCATAGCCTAAATCGTGGAAATAGTTAATCATCTCAATAGCCGCAGGAATTTGGTTAATATAGCAAGCCACACGCACCATATCAATTACACTGTCTTTTTTAGGTATAAAATCGTTTTTGTAATCACAGCGGCCAACATCAGCCATAACGGCAATTTTTAAGTCGGAGTCATTATCGCCGACAATTGCACGGATATCATCTTCTTTACAGAACTTCCACTTGCCGAAATCTGCCTCATTAAAAAGCTTTGTGCTTGCGCGGTAGCCGAATTCCATATAATCGACTCCGCATTTTATATTTGTTTTATAAAGTTCACGGACAAATTCGTCTGAAAACTCAAAATTGTTACAAAGTCCGCCGTCACGGATAGTTGCGTCAACTACCTTAACATCGGAACGTACACTCATTAAATTACCTTTTCTCGGTGCCATTTTAATCGCCATGCGATACAGTATTCGCACAAAGCACCGTTAAAAAACGGCTTTTTATGCGCGGTATCGCTCCTTTCATTGTATTTTTCACACTATATCTTCTCTTATATTCGCTTTAACGCTTAAAAGCTTGAAAGCAATTTTGATGTATTATAGCACTGCAAAATAAATTTGTCAATAGGAATAAACTAATGTTCTTATAATCTCAAAATTCAAAACATCTCAACAGTTATACAAAACAGAAAGTGAAATAAAATAAATCCCACACGCCGCAGGCGTATTTCACAGCGTCAGCTATTTCACACACGAAGTGTATTTCACAAATCCCGTAAGGGATTTATTTCATTGAAAAAGCACTTCAAAAGAAGTGCTTTTTCGTGGCGTGCCTGACGGGATTCGAACCTGCGACCTTCAGAGTCGGAGTCTGACGCTCTATCCAGCTGAGCTACAAGCACATATATAAATGCCAAACTGCAAATTAAGCCTTTATTTCTTTATTGCAATTCGACATTTTAAATTTTCAAAAACGAGAACCGAATACAATTATGGCGGTTAATATAAGAGAAATAAAGCCTTATACATTGAAACGGAAGAGTACAATATCTCCGTCTTTCATAACATATTCTTTGCCCTCACTGCGTACAAGGCCTTTTTCCTTTGCCGCCTGCATTGTTCCGCAAGCCATAAGGTCGTCATAATGGATAACCTCGGCGCGGATAAAGCCACGCTCAAAGTCGGTATGTATTTTACCTGCCGCCTGCGGTGCTTTTGTGCCTTTTTTGATTGTCCAAGCACGAACCTCGGGCTGACCTGCGGTAAGATATGAGATAAGTCCCAAAAGATTATATGATCGCTGAATAAGCAAATCCAGGCCGCCCTGCTGAATACCCAAATCTGCAAGGAACATTTCTTTTTCTTCTTTATCAAGCTCGGCAATCTGCGCTTCAAGCTCTGCACAGATTGGAAGTGTTTCTGCACCCTCTGCCTTTGCAAGCTCGCAAACCGCATTATAGCGCGCATTTTCACGAATATCATTGGCAAAGTCCTCTTCGCTCATATTGCAGGCATAAATTACGGGTTTTGAAGAAAGCAATGCAACGGTTGACATAATTTCACGCTCTTCATCGTCCATTTCAACCGCGCGGGCATTTATACCGTTCTCTAATTCGCTGCGAAGTCGGTTTAAGAAATCAACCTCTTTTTGAAGTGATTTATCACCCTTTAAAGCCTTTGTGCTGCGGTCAATTCTTCTGTCAAGAAGCTCAATATCAGAGAGAATAAGCTCAAGATTTATTGTTTCAATATCTCTTTGCGGATTAATACTGCCCTCGACATGGATAATATCGTCATTTTCAAAACAGCGAACTACATGAATAATTGCGTCAACCTCACGGATATGGGATAAGAATTTATTGCCTAATCCTTCGCCCTTTGACGCGCCCTTTACAAGACCTGCAATATCAACAAATTCGATTGTGGCAGGTGTAATTTTTGCAGGATTATACATTTCTGCAAGCTTATCAATTCTGTAATCGGGAACTGCAACAACGCCCACATTAGGCTCAATTGTGCAGAACGCATAGTTTGCAGACTGTGCGCCTGCATTAGTTATGGCATTAAAAAGTGTACTTTTACCTACATTGGGAAGTCCGACTATACCAAGCTTCATTATATCTCTTCCTTAATTTAGTTTTTACTCTAAAAATGAATTATACACTATTGATGAATTTTTTTCAATATGATAAAATAAATAAAAATTACACAATTTGGAATTGCGGTGAAAAAATGCTTGAATTTTCAAGAACCGAAAGACTTATCGGCAAAGAAAGTCTTGACAAGCTTAAAAATGCCAATATAATTATTTTCGGGCTGGGCGGAGTCGGTTCATATATTGCCGAAGCTTTGGCGCGGTGCGGAATAGGCAAAATGACGGTTGTTGATAAAGACACCGTTGACATAACGAATATTAACCGTCAGTTATATGCTCTTCACTCAACTGTCGGTAAAAACAAGGCGGAGATTGCCCAAAGCAGAATTACAGATATTAACCCCGAATGTGAAGTCACTCCCATTGTCAAAATGTATTTACCCGAAAATTCCGATGAATTTAATCTTTCACAATATGATTATATTGTTGACGCTGTTGACAATGTAACGGCAAAAATTGATTTGGCGGTAAAATCGCAGGAATTGGGCGTACCGATGCTTGCATCAATGGGTACGGGCAACAAGCTTGACCCCACGGCATTTAAAATAACGGATATTTATAAAACAGACACCTGTCCTCTTTGCAGAGTTATGAGAAAAGAATTAAAAACAAGAGGTGTGAAAAAGCTAAAGGTGCTTTATTCAACGGAAATACCGCACAATGACGGCGAACGCACTCCTGCAAGCATTTCATTTGTTCCGAGTGCGGCAGGACTTATAATCGCAGGAGAAGTTATAAAGGATTTAATAAAATAAGCCAAGCAAAACAAGGTGATACATATGAAAATAAATCTTAACAACGCTGAAAAATTACAGACTTTAAAGGGTTTTGGCACTTCTGCCTGCTGGTGGAGCCACTATTGCAAAAATGAAGCTGTTCAAGATGAGATTGCAGAGCTTTTATACGGCGATACAGGGCTTAATCTCAACATTTACCGTTACAACATAGGCGGCGGAACAGACGATGGCAATTGCAGAGTCGAAAATCCTTGGCGAAGAACCGAAAGTATGTATGTTTATGACCGCGAAGCTCAAGAGGGTCATTGGGATTATTCCCTTGACAAAACCGCAAAGGATGTTATGAGAAAATGTCTTGACAAGGGCAATATTGACACTCTTATTGTATTTGCAAATTCGCCCCACTGGTCGCAGACATCAACAGGTCAGGCGTCGGGCAGTCTTTTATATCACACCTGCAATCTGCCGAAAGCAAATTACAGAAAATTTGCAGATTACTTCTTAACTGCAACCCAAAGGCTTATTGACGAGGGTTTTCCTGTTAAATATGTAAGTCCCATAAACGAACCTCAATGGAAATGGGGAGGTTCTTATGTCTGGCAGGAGGGCTGTCACTATGAACCCGAAGAAATGGCAGAGGTTATGCACATTTTTGCGGAAGAAATAATCAAACGCAATATGAATGTTAAGCTTTACGGTCCGGAAAGCGGAGAGATGATGGGCCTTACCCACGAATATCTTGAATTACTCAAGAAGGATGAGCTGGTAATGAGCGTTATGCCTGTTTTTGCATACCATTCATATCACGCCGACAATGATCCGCAAATAAGAACACAGTTTAAGAATGAATTGGTGCTTTCCCACCCCGAATTACGCTTTGATATGAGCGAATGGTGCGAGCTTCCCAACAAAAGCCACACAAAAGATTTTAAGGGTGCGTTGATTACCGCAAGAATTATAGGTCAGGATTTAATATATGCAGGTGCTGAAAGCTGGACCTCTTGGGTAGCAGTAAATCAGTATGCAATTCACGATGACGGCAATGATTATTCTGATGCCACCCTCACGGCAACCAACGATTTCGGCGAATGGTATGTTGCCGAGCGGTATTACGGCTTTGCGCACTTTTCAAAATACATACCGCTAAATTCAGTTTGTCTTGACAGCGGATTTTTCCCTGATGAGAAAAACGATTTCAATGTTTTCAGCTTTTTAACTCCAGAAAAGCAAACCGTTACGGTGATTGTGAACGAAGGAGAAAGCAGAGAAATATCGCTTGACGGCAAATTCCGCAATATGAAAATTATAGAATCCTGCCAGGAATATAAACTTAAAACGATGTATGACGGCGAATATAAAAACAATATAAAAGTAAACAAAAGCAGCATTATAACTGTAATATGTGAATAAGATTATCTGCAAAGCAAACGGCGGAAGCATTAAAGCTCCCGCCGCATTTTTTTATTTCTTCTTATTTTTCTTTTTTCTTACAATCAGCTTATCAAATGCCGCCAAAAGTCCCGGCAGTATAAAGAGTATAAGCAATATTGCAGAAAGCGAGCCGATTGAAATTGTTTGGCAAATCTGCGCTATTGTGGGGTCAACAGGGCAAAGTCCGATTACTCCCGTTACAACCACCATAATAAGACCAGATGTGAGAATTGTATGGATTGAACCGTTATATGCCGCAGCAAGCGAGTCTTTAACATCCATTGTCCTGCGGTTTTCACGGTAATAATTCGTAAACAGAATTCCGTAGTCAATTGTAGCACCCATAAGAATGCACTGAACAATAATTAACGCGAGGTAATAAATGCTGTAACCCATAAGTCCGTTCACAGACATTGTAATATACACACCGCTTTGAACAAGCAAAACAAGTATAAGCGGAACCCATATCGAACGGAAGCTTATAAGTACAACAATGAAGATTGCGGCAATTGTCAAAAGCGTAATAAACAGCAGTTCTGTATCAAAGCTTCGCTCCATTTCGTAATTCATTGGAGTATTGCCTATGAGATAAAAGCGGTTCTCAAGATTATTGTTACACATTTCATTAAGCGTTGTCATAAATGAAGCGGTTTCTTCCGATTCAACGGGTAATGAGGTTTCAATCATCATAAGCGAATGATTCATACCCAAAAGCTGATTGATACCGTCATCTATTTGGGCTTTCATTTTGACTGTTTCATCTTTCATATCTTCACTTATGAATGCGGAAAATTTTGGGTCATTGATCATATTTTCTGAAAGATAGCCGAACATTTCTTCTATTGTCAGCTTCCATTCGGGATTGCTCTGTTTTGTGCTTGTATAATAGAGATAAAGCATTTCTACTGTATTGCTGTCAAAGCCGTCTGTAATACCTGCAAGAACATTCGGAAGTTCCTGCGCGGTATATGATTTCTCTGAAGCCACCGCATCAATAACCTTGATTGAGTTTTTAAGCTTTGAAGCCATTTCAGCGTCAAAATAGCCTGCGTAATCTTCATTGGGAAGTACATCGCTGTCTGCAAAGTGAACAAAGCTCTGAACTGACATTTTCCATTTACTTGTATCGCCGTGTTCGCTGATATAAAGAAGATAAATTTGACGAAGCTGTGAGGTGGGCATACCCGTAATTTTTGCAAGCTCCTGCGGAGCGAAAGCTGTGCCTTTAACAGTAGCGTCAATTACCTTTTGACCCATTTCGATTTGCGAAAGCTGTTCTTCACTCATTCTTGATGAGAACATCGCTTTATTATTTGCAACAAAGTTTATAAGCTGATAAATTGACATTTGGTGGGTCGGCTGCACCACCTGCCAAGCAATATATTTTGCAATTACATCTTCATAATTTACTGCTTCGGGATTTTTCAAATATTCATAATGATAAGCGTAAAGGAAAAGCATATCATCGGCAGAATAACCGAGAACCGAAGCCATATTGTAGCAGTCTCTTTTTGCAAGTACTTTTTCTTTATCTGTAAAGGTTACCAGAGTTGAAAGCTGTGACTTTGCTTTATCGTCAATCATTGCGGCATACTGAGGATTTTTAGCAACCTCATTTACAACAAAATCTGCAAAAACAGGCAATGTCATTTTGCCTAAATCGGCGCCGTTATTCTTACTGTAATAAAGCACAAAAAGCTTTTTTATATCGTCGGCATTCATACCGAAGGTTTCGGCAAGTTCATTTGCAGTTTTAGGCGTTGTAAGCGATTTAGGGTCAGAAAACGCTTTCATTTCTTCAAGACTTGCTTTCATTTCTTCGCTTATAAAGCCCGAAAATGTAGGATTTGGAATAATTTCATTTGAAATAAAGTCGCAAAGTTCAGGAAGCGTCATTGTAAGAAGCTCGTCGCCGGAATAATAGCTGTAATAAAGAATGTCAAGAAGCGACGGATCAAGGCTTATTGCAACGCCCATATTATCAATCATATCAACCATACCGTTTGCCGTAAATGACTGACCGAGAGTGGTTGAATAGCTCATAACACTTTTAACATTTTCATTTTTTTCAAGTTCTGCCGCCATATCGGCAATGCGTTCCTCATCGTCATTGCTGTAAAGCATAACAATTGGGTTTGAGGGTGTAAACACTTCGGCAATTGGGTCGTCAGACGAAATGGAATAAGCGATTTGTGTGTAGCCCTGCAAAATATATGAGCCTGCAAAAATAACCACAAATAAAATTGCGATAACCTTGCGAAGCTTAAATTCGCCCTTTGAAATAAGTCCCATCGGAATATGAAGTTCTTTTTTCTCGGTATCTTCAATTAAGCCGTCAAAAATAAGCATAAGCGCAGGCAAAATTGTAAGCACGCAAATCATACTGAGCAATACGCCCTTTGCAAGTACAACACCTAAATCCATACCGATTTTAAAGCTCATAAACACAAGCATAATAAGACCTATAACAGTGGTCATACCGCTGCTTGTGATTGAAGAAAACGCATTTCTCAACGCAACCTTCATAGCTTCTTCATTATCGTCAAAATTTTCTTTTTCCTGACGGTAACGGTTGGCGAGAATGATTGAGTAATCCATTGAAAGAACCAACTGCAAAATTGCAGCAATTGACATTGTAATTTGCGAAACCGAACCGAGAACTAAATTTGAACCCATATTTATTACAATTGCCAAACCGATTGTCGCCATAAAGAGTATAGGTTCAAACCAAGATCCGCTCATAACAAACAGAATTATCAGCAAAATTACAATAGCGGCGCCTATAACTATCAGCGGCAAATCAACATTGCTGGCGCTGTCGTTTACACATTCAAATTCGTATGAAGAAAAATTATCTTCAATGGCTTCTTCAATCGCAATCTCTTCGGGCGAACCGTATGTATAAGAGGTTGAAACCGTAAATTTTGTATATCCGTCCTTATTATAATCTTCACTGTTTTCAACATAGGCTACGCTGTCAACATTTTGAATGCCTGAAAGCCGGTGACGGATATAATTTATTTCATCTGCACTTAAATCCTTAAACATTACACGGATTGTTGAAGATGTAGTTGTTGAGAACTCGGTCATCATTATATCAATACCCTGTTTCATAGAAGAATTATCGGGCAGATACTTTGTCATATCCGTATTGACTTCTACTTTCGGTATAAGCGCGGCGCAAAAGGCACAAATTACAAGCATAAAAGCCAAGACGAAATTATGCTTTTCAACAATAAAATTTGCTATTTTTTTCAAATATGACACCTCAATCGGCAAAAAATTTATATTCAAATTATAAAGGCTTATTTATCGCATTTCAAGATACATCTTTTTAATATCACTATAAGAAAGCGGTATAATATTTCTCTCCATAAGCGGAGTCATACTCATTTCAGTGAGTATTTCGATTTCATCTTCGGTTTTAACACCTATTTCGGTAAGGGTCATAGCCATTCCCATTTTCTGTTTAAGCTCTGTAATTGCATCTGCCATTTCGTAAGCGTCGGCAAATCCGCAGTCACGTGCAAAATTGTGAAGTCTGCCGTTTTCAGCCTCTGCATTGAAGCGTGTGAAATAATCAAGTGTCATAGCGCAGGCTTCGCCGTGAGGAACACTATAAAGATTTGTTAAGGGGAATGAGCAGGCGTGACTGCCGGCTGTACGAGGATTTGAAAATGCAACTCCTGCAACAATTGAAGCCTCCGCCATTTTTTCACGGGCTTCAAGATTATTCGGCTCACAGTAAGCCTTGTAAAGCCACTCAAAGACAAGCCGAGCCGCTCGAACCGAACAAGCCTCACAAATCGGCTGATGAAGAACACTCCAAAAACTTTCTAACGCATGGGCAAGCACATCAAGTCCTGTTGATGCCGTAACTCTGGGCGGAACACTCAAAGTCAATTTGGGGTCAACTATTGCAACTTTCGGATACATAAGAGCGTCATTCATTGTGGATTTCACATTTTTCTGCAAATCGGTAAGCACCGAAATGTTTGTAATTTCACTGCCTGTTCCGCTTGTAGTGGGAACTGCAAGCATATGAATAACCTCATCTGCATTTACAGGTTTACCGCCCGTGTGATAGCTTTCAATTATATCACTGCCCTTTGCTATTGCGCAAGCCGCCTTACAGCAATCCATAGGCGAACCGCCTCCCAAAGCCACGGCAAAATCCGCATTGTTCTCACGAAGCACTTTAACGCAGGCATTAACATTTTCTGTTGTAGGGTTTGGTCTTATATCGCTGAAAACCGTTTTAATCACGCCATTGCAGTTTTCAATTATCTTATCGGCTGTACCGTTATTTTTAAGAGTATTTGAGCATACAAGAACTCCCCTTTTATATCCTAATTCGTTTATAATTTCGGGCAATTCGTTAATTTTATCTGTTCCGAAACAGATTTTTACCGGCAGGCTGAAATTCCACATCATTTAAGTTTTCCCCCTTGGATTACATTTCTGCAATTCATTTCTCTGTTTATTGTATTAAGCACCTTTTTCTTGTCACCGCTCCACTTCGGTTCAACAAGATATTTTTTAGGCGCGTCGCCTGTAATTCGGTGAATAACCACATTTTCGGGTATTCTTTCAAGACACCCTAACAGTATATCAATATATTCGCTCATTTGCAATGGAATTGCAATTCCTTTTTTGTAGTCCTCATACAAATCCGTATCTCTCAAAATATGTAAAAGCTGAAGCTTTACTCCGTCAGTTCCGCATTTGACGGCAAAATCCACGGTATTGAAAATGTCCGCTTCCGTTTCACCCGGCAAGCCGATTATTATATGAGTGATTACTGTAATTCCGCGTTTTTTCAACTCTTTCACTGCATTTTTATACACATAATTGGGATAACAGCGCCGAATATACTCGGCGGTTTCTTCGTTAGCGGTTTGAAGTCCCAATTCAACCCAAACAGGCTTAATTCTATTAAGCTTTTCGAGCAAATCAAGTATATCTTCGGGCAGGCAGTCGGGTCGGGTAGCTATTGAAATTGCAACAATATCGTCACGGTTTATTACTTGCGTAAAAATATTTTCAAGATATTCTGCAAAGGTATATGTATTGGTATAGCTTTGAAAATACGCAATAAATTTTTCGGCGTTCGTTTTGCTCTGAATTCGCTTTTTGGCATTTTCAAGCTGAACATTTATATCTTCGCCGAATTCTGCAAAGTGTGATGAACCGTTATGGCAGAAAATACATCCGCGTGTATCCAAAGTACCGTCACGGTTCGGGCAGGTAAGCCCTAAATCCAACGACAGCTTATACACCTTTTCGCCGAATGTTTCTTTAAGATATTCATTTAAAGAGTAAAATCTGCCGTTCATTCAATCACCTTTTAGATTATAATAAAAATATTTGTAAATTGCAATAACGGTAATATTCTTGCCGTATTTTTCATAAAAAAATCCCGAAGCTTTTGCCTCGGAATTTTTATAGGTCTTATTTAACTGTTATTAGTTGGATGGATTGTTTTCTGATTTTGATTCGGGACAATCCTTTACATTTGAGAACTGATTGTTAGACTTTTTGTTGTTCTGCTGATTGTTTTTGCTGTTCTGTGGGTTATTTTTGCTATTGTTATTCTGATTATTCATTATTATCACCTCGCAACAGTATTATTACCCTATTTTAAAAAAATATTCGTCATAGAAACTTATAGAAATATGTGGTAAAATAAAAGCAATATAATTATTACGGGAGAAAAAATATGATTGATTTTGAACGCTCCAAAGAAATATTTTTGAAAATAATGCCAAATGAAGAATTGGCGGAAAAAATTGAAAACTATATAAAAAACCATAAAATTATTATTAAATTTTTCCTTGGTTTTTGCCGTAAAAATCGTTGGGAACCGACACTCAAATTAAATCCTATGATGAAACTATCGCTGGTTTATTTATTTTTGCCTGTTGTCTGTGACAGATACACCGCAAAGAATATAAGCGAAGAAATATTTTGGGACACAATGAGCGATATTAAAATATGGATAGACGACCACTATGCGCGTACGGGAGAATACGGACTTTATGAGCTTCATTGGATTATGCATCATATGAATCTTAATATTTTTAAATTAGGCAGACTGCAATTCCAGAAAAGCTTCTGGCATTTTAAAACTCCTTACGAAAAGAACGGAGTAAAAATCAATTTCGGTGATAAAATTATCAATATACATATTCCCCGCGGTGAAAAACTCGATATTTCAGCCTGCAAAAAGTCCTTACAGACAGCCAAAGTATTCTTTGAACAATATTTTGCAGAATATCCCAACAACCGATTTATGTGTCATAGCTGGCTTTTATATCCTAAAAACAAAAATTTTATGTCTGCTGACAGTAACATTCTTAAATTCGCAGATATGTTTGATATGATTGAAGAAAAAGAAACTCCTCAACAGACATATTTGTGGATTTTCGGAGTAAAATTGAAAAATCCCGCTCTTATGAATAACAAAAAAGAAACGGGAAATTACGGGTATACTGATATTTTACCGCAGAAAAACGCATTACAGAAATCTGCTGTTGAATATGTAAAAAACGGCGGAACATTCGGCGATGCGTTGGGGGTAATAATATTATAAAGCGAAAATCAGTTATCGCAGATGACAGTATTGCTTTCTTCCGGATATTTCATATTCCAGCTTTTGCGAAGCGCTGTCATAATACTCATTACATCTTCGCTGTAATCAAGTTTCATTGTGTTTTTACCGCTTTGAACTGCAATTTCCATATTTTCGATTTCATAGCAGAGGGCATTTTTAGTGTCCCCTGCTTTTATTGTTTCTGTTCGGTTGCTGTCGGTATAAGTGATAACGGCCTTGTCGGCTCTTGGGTATTCAAAAATCTCTATATAAGCCTTATCATAACAAATTGTGGCACGCTTAGGTTGTTTTGTGTGTAAGGAAAGGGTTACGCTTGCCATTTCGTTCTTTGAATTTTTAAGAATTAAGCTTGACTGCTCGTCTGCACCCGTCGGAGCAAATTTCACCTGCGATGAAATCTCATTCGGAAACTCCGTCATAAACATTCTCACGCAGGAAAGTGCATAAACGCCGATGTCGAGCAACGCACCGCCTGCCAAATCCATATTGAAAAAGCGGTTTGACATATCGTATTCTTTAAAACTGCCGAAGTTCACCTGCGCAAGATTAAAATAACCGAGCTTACCCGATTCAATTATTTTTGCAAGCTCTGCATACAACGGCATATTATAAATTGTCATTGCTTCGGCTAAAATAAGATTTTTTGAATTTGCCAGCTCAACCGCCTTGTTAAGCTCTGCTGAATTGAGCGTGATTGCCTTTTCACACAGAATATGCTTACCGCTGTTTAACGCTTTCAAAATATATTCAATATGCTTATTATGCGGTGTGGCGATATAAACTATATCCACATTTTCATCGGTAAAAAGCTCGTCAATGCTTTTATAAACCTTTTCAATGCCGTACTTTTCGGCAAAAGTCAATGCTTTTTCGTAGGTTCGGTTCGCAACCGAATAAACCTTACCGCCCATTTTGTTCATAGCAGCGGCAAATTCATTGGCAATACTTCCGCATCCTAAAACTGCCCAGTTGTATTTGTTTGACATAACTTCTCCACCTTTTATTGAACTGCCTTTTTGTTATATATCGTTTTTTAATTTTCTAACCTATTCAGCCAATCTCTTCGTACATAAAGGAAACAAATTACAGTAACAGTGTTTAATTCTTCACGTACAACATAAAATATCGGATATTTCATTATAGTTATTTCTCAAATCAGCACTCGGTCTAATTGTCGGCATAATGTCATCTTCGTTAATGTTATAGAAAAATTATATCAAAACATTGACACAGCGTCAACAAACAGATGGGAAATCAGATTTACAATAATACAGATTCCCATTCCGCAAAGGGTTGGGATTAAAAATGCGGCGGCAGTCCATTTCAGGCTTTTTGTTTCTTTTTTGACCGTAAGCAAGGTTGTTGAACATGGCCAGTGCATAAGCGAAAATATTATCGTGCAGAGCGCGGTTGTTATTGTCCAGCCGTTAGCAACCAGCAATTCACGCAATTCAAAAAGAGAAGAATAGTCGGTCAGCGTACCCATATTGAGATATGCCATAATTATTATGGGCAAAACTATTTCGTTTGCGGGAAATCCGAGTATGAAAGCTCCGAGAATTACACCGTCAAGTCCCATAAGCCGACCTAACGGGTCAAGAAAATCGGTAAAGTGGGCAAGCAATGTTTTGTCGCCCGATGTTATATTGGCAAGAAGCCATATTACAATTCCGGCAGGAGCGGCGACCACAACGGCTCTGCCAAGCACGAAAAGCGTTCGGTCAAAAATTGAACGCACAAGAGTTTTGGCGATTTGAGGCTTTCTGAACGGCGGAAGTTCAAGCGTAAAGGATGACGGCATTCCTTTTAGTATTGTTTTGCTTAAGACTTTTGACACTGCAAAAGTCTTAAAAATACCGAGCAGAATTACGGTACACAGCAAAACCGACGATAAAACACTGCCTGCGAAATTCGACACAGTAACAAGAAAGAACATTGTTATAATTGCAATCAGTGTGGGAAATCTGCCGTTACACGGCACAAATACATTTGTGAGAATTGCTATAAGCCGTTCACGGGGAGAGTCGATAATTCTGCATCCTGTAACGCCCACAGCATTACAGCCAAAGCCCATACACATAGTCAACGCCTGTTTACCGCATGTATTGGCTTTTTTTAAATATCGGTCAAGATTAAAGGCCACTCTCGGCAGATAGCCGAAATCCTCAAGCAAGGTGAAAAGCGGAAAAAATATCGCCATTGGCGGTAACATTACCGAAACCACCCACGCAAGCACCTTATATCCGCCGTGAACAACTAAATCTACAAGGATTTGCGAAGCCCCTAAATTCAAAAGCCGCTCCGCCAAGATATTTTCAAAGCCTAAAAGCAGTGACGAAATCCACTGCGACGGATAATTCGCCCCGTAAATTGTAATCCACAAAATAAACAGCAAAAGCAAAAGCATTGTAACGGTGCCTGTGGTTTTACCCATAAAAATTCTGTCAAGCAACTCGTTATGTTTTTTATACTTGCTTTCTGTGCATATAACACAATTTTGTGTTATTTCTTCTGCACGGGTTACAAGGGAATGCGTTAAATAATCGCAGAAATCCTCTTTTGAAATAAATTTTGAATAAACAATATTTCTTGTACGCTCTGCCGCTGAAAGCAGAGCTTTTTTATTTTTAACAGATTTATTGTCAAATAACTTTTGAGAATATTTGCCGTCAAAAAGCAGTCTTAATGCGTAATAAGGATTGCGCGGCTCATCATCTGCAATTTTTTTAAGCACAGATGTAAGATACTCTATATTTTTTTGGATTTCGGGAAGCTTTATTGGATTTTCGCTATTTGATTTCGGATTTCGGCATAAATCCGCAATGGCATTTTTAAGGTCATAAAGACCTTTTTTTCTGCCTGCGCTCATTGGAATGACAGGAATATGTAACGAATTGCTCAAATACTCAAAATCAATTTTCACTCCGTTCTTTTCAGCTTCATCCATAAGATTTACCGCCAAAATAACATTATCGGTAATTTGCAGAATTTGCAGTGCAAGGTTGAGATTGCGTTCAAGGCAATTTGCATCTGCCACAACCACAACTCCGTTATATTCGCCAAAGGATAAAAGCTCTTCAGCACATTCTTCTTCAAATGAATGTGAAAAAAGCGAGTATGTTCCGGGCAAATCAACGAGTACATAATCTGTATTCTCAAAGCAATACCGCCCACGGGCATTACCTACGGTTTTGCCTGCCCAGTTGCCTGTGTGCTGATGAAGTCCCGTAAGGCAATTGAACACTGTACTTTTACCCACATTAGGATTACCTGCAAGGGCAATTGTATATTCAGTATTTGATTGCTTTTTATTTTTCTTCGCCAAGGAACATACCCCCTATTATATGTTGTCACATTTTACAAACACTGTTTTTGCGTCTTCTTTACGAATTGCAATTACAGCACCTTTAACAAGATATGCTGCAATATCCTTTTTTGTGCTTTGTCCCGTACATTTTATCCTTGCTCCGCATATTATTCCTAAATCCTGAAACCGACGGCGAAGCCCGCCAATTGCTTCAAGACGGGAAACGCAGGCGCATTCGCCCACATTTAAATTATCAAGAGTTGTCATATTCTCACCTTTTTCTTTCCCCTATCATAATATTTTCTTCATTACTTATTGTGACAATTTTTTCGTGAAGTGTGATATAGAATAAAAACAAAGTAAGAAAGAAAGGAATTAAAGGTTAAAACAATGAGCGTAAAAATTGATTTTGACGGCGAAACTCTTTACTGCCGTTTAAGCGGTGAAATAGATCACCATACTGCCCTGCCTATCCGCCTTGAAGCAGATGACAGAATTGAAAACTGCCGACCCAAACACACAATTCTTGATTTTTCCGATGTAACATTTATGGACAGTTCCGGAATAGGCTTGGTAATGGGCAGATACAAATTATTATCTGAATTTGACGGCACACTTGAAATTACAGGGCTTTCAAACAACTCTTACAAGGTTATGCGTCTTGCAGGACTTGACAGAATTGCGACTATAAGCAAAGGAGTAAAAAATAATGGTAATAAATGAATTCAGAATGACGGTTGACAGCCGTTCGGTAAACGAAAGCTTTTCACGTGCTGTTGTTGCGTCATTTGCCGCTCAATTAGACCCCACTGTTGAAGAAATAAACGATATTAAAACTGCGGTCAGCGAGGCAGTGACGAACTGTATTGTACACGGCTATAAAAACTCTGTGGGTAAAATTTACATAAGCGTAAAAATTCACGAGGATAACAGGGTTATTATTATAATCCGTGACAGAGGCTGCGGTATAAGCGATATAAAAAAAGCCCGTGAGCCGCTTTTCACAACTTTAGGCGGTGACCGTGCAGGGCTTGGATTTTCTGTTATGGAAAGCTTTACGGACAAGCTGGCAGTTCGCTCAACCTTGGGCAAGGGAACTACCGTTACCCTTTGCAAAAAAATCTGCGGGCGTGTAAAATGACACGGGATGAGCTGATATTAAACAATTTGGGTCTTGCAGGAAGCTGTGCTTCTCGCTTTTTAGGTAAGGGCGTTGATTATGAGGACTTATATTCGGCAGGCTGTGTTGGACTGATTAAAGCGGCAGACGGCTTTGACGAAAGCTTAGGATTTGCATTTTCCACATACGCAGTACCGTCAATACTCGGTGAAATACGCAGAATATTCCGTGATGGCGGAGCAGTAAAGATAAGCCGTTCGCTTAAAGAAAAGGCGAGAATACTGACTGCCGTAAAAGAAAAATTAGAGAAAGAAAACGGCGTTGAGCCGACAGTTTCAGAAATAGCCGAAAAAATGGGCATAAGCATTGAAGAAACCGCACAGCTTATATGCGTTTCACAGCCCGTTATTTCGCTCACCGCCGAAGATGACGATGAAAAGCAGATTGATGTACCCTGCGACGATGAATACACTCCGATTGTTGACAGACTTTCGGTTCAGCAAATCCTTTCAACTCTTGACGAGCGTGACCGCAGGCTTATTGAGCTTCGTTTTTTTGAAGGTCTGACGCAAAGCAAAACTGCAAATATTCTCGGGATTTCACAGGTTCAGGTATCACGAAAAGAGAAAGTAATTCTTTCGGATATGCGTAAAAAACTGATAGGCTGACAAAAATTTGATATTTTCATTAAAATATGATAGAATAGATAAAATATGAATTCTATCATAATTTTTTGGTGATATTTATGAAAAAGACTGTACAAATTGTGGCTCTTCTCTGCGTTATCGCTTTGCTTTTTACTGCCTGCGGAAACGGTGTTTCAAAAATCTCGGTTAAGACTGACAAAATTAAATACAGTACCGCTGAATATACAGGTGACGAGCTTCACAAAGCTGAAAATTCGAGTTATAAATCCGTTTGCAGTTCAGGTCTTATTGAAATGCTTTTTGATGACACCGCAATGGCTGTTGCAATTAAAGATACCGGTTCGGGCAATATATGGACAAGCCTGCCGCAAAATTCAGTTAAAAAGCAAATAAACAGCTCTGCCGTTGAAGTTGAGCTTTCAAACGGCGATGACACAGTTTATGTTCTTAATTCACAGGACAATTCAGTAAAATTCGGAAATGCAGTTTCAACCGTTTCCGATGACGGAATTTCAGTTAAATATGCAATTTCCCTTGACGATGAGACAGGCAAAGCCGATATAAGCAGTCTTAAAAACGGTGAAATCAGAGTTGATTTGACAGTTAATTATACTCTTAAAGACGGTTCGTTTTATGTAAACGTAAGTATGAATACCGTTACTCTGCCTGAAAATGTTTATCTTGAAAAAATCAAAGTTTTGAATACTTTCGGCGCTTATGACAACAGCGGTGCTGACGACTTTATTTTCGTACCCGACGGCAGCGGAGCGCTTATTATGACAGGCATTGAAGATGCAGAATTTACACCGCTCACCCTTTCTGTTTTTGACAATGACGCCGCAACAGATGAAAATGCGGGAAAATCGTCATGTCTTGTAGGCGCATTCGGAATTAAGCGTTCAAACGGTGCTTTTTTGTGCATTATCGACAGCGGCGCTTCAATTGCCGAAATCGAGGCAGAACGCAGTACGGATACAACGCTTAACAGAGTTAGTACGGCTTTTAATATTACAGATATTTCTGCCAAACAGGAAAAAAACAGCGTAAATAAAACTATCGGTTACAGCTACAAAAACGAAATTACGCTTTGTTACCGCTTCCTTTCGGGCAGATCTGCAACATATTCGGGTCTTGCCTCTGCCTGCCGTGAAAATTTAATCAGAAATTCAGTGCTTTCAACAAAAACACTTGCAACTGACGAAAAGTATATTCCCCTTGTGCTTTCACTTCAAGGCGGTTACACAAATGAAAACGGCAAGTACAGTGTACTTACAAATTACGGACAGGCGCTGTCGCTTGTTACTCTTTTAAAGGCAAAGGGTATCAACAACATTTATTTGCGTTACAACGGTCTTTACAGCGACGCTAACAACGGAAGCTCGGCTGATTTCGGCAATTTTTCTAAAAAGCTTGGAAAAAATAAGGAATACGAAGCGCTTTATACATATTTAAAAAGTCAGAATTTTTCACTGTTCCTTGAAACTGATTTGCTGACATATTCTTACAGTTCAAACGGAGCTAAGGCTCTTGGCGGCGGCAATATCAAAAGCAAAGCCGAAGAGGTTTTTCCGTATTCAACAAGCGCCCAAGGCTATCTTAAAATGAGTAAGTTTGAAAATAAGATAGAAGCTATATTAAGAGCTTCGGCAGACATAAATTTTGACGGTTATTCGATGAATGATGCAGGCGCATATCTTTACTCTGATTACTCTGACAGCTTTTATGCAAGGGTAACCGCACAAAAAGAGATTTCAGCGCAGCTCCCTGTGCTTGCGGCGTCAAAAAAACTTATGATTGACACAGGCAATATTTATTCCGTCAAAAATGCCGATGTTATTTCAAATATTGCGGTTTCTCCTGCTTCAAGAACCGAAAGCGAAGCGTATGTGGGCATTCCGTTTATGCAGATGATGCTTCACGGCATTACCGAATACAGTGCGTCGGGAATTAACTCTGCCGATGACATTAAAACCGCATTTTTGAAATCAATTGAATACGGTTGCTTGCCGAGCGCTGAATGGTACTGCACAAAGCTTGCCGAAGAGCTTGACGGCAAATACTATTATGACAGCAACATAAACGATATGGTTACATATTACACCAAAGCTAACGAGGTTTTAGGCGATATCCGCGCGGAAAGAATGACTTCTCATTATAAAGAGCAAGACGGCGTTTACTGCACCGAATATGACAACAGCACAAAGGTTTATGTAAACTATACAGATAAAGATGTAACCGTAAACGGAATCAAAATTCCGGCACTTGACTGCGTAAAAATCTAATTGTTTACGAATTTTAATCTGCTATATTTATTACTATTCTATTTTTCCTTTCTGAAAGTTTCTTAAATTTAAAAGCACCGCCAACTGTATGCTTTACATAAGTTATGACATAATCATATTGTTCAATCATCCATTTATTACGATAGTTAATAGCATATCGTAACGGAACACATTCAATACCATCCGGAAAAACCGTGTTGACAAAACTTTCTTCCTTATATTTATCTCTATCACTTGGAAGATAAGCCAAAACAACTGCATAGTTTATGTGATAAACCTAATTTAACTCAATTATAATCCGTTTTACCATTTGGTCAAAATTTCCGTGGTTACCTACATAGAAATTATAAACCTTTTTATTCTCAATTAAATCAATAAGAGTCGACCGCAGTGTCGGCTCTATTTCTTTTGGTGCATCTTTATGCCCGAAGAATGTACAAGTTAACATTAAATCACCGTCTTTCTTATACACAAGTATACTATATATGGTCCAAAAAGTCCATATATAGTCGTTTTCTTCCCTTGCAAACGGATAAACTATTCGTATAGAATTGTTTTGGAGGGTGGAATATGAATACAAGAAAGGCGGTTGCCAACCGATTGATTGAACTGTGTGAGCAGAAGAATTTATCTCTTAATGCTCTTGCAAGAACATCCGCTGTTCCGCCTTCAACTCTTAAAAACATTATAAACGGCGGCAGTCAAAACGCAGGTGTAGTAACTATCAAAAAGCTGTGTGACGGTTTAGAAATTTCGCTTTATGATTTTTTTGATACTGAAACATTTAAAACTTTAGAACAAGAAATAAAGTAATTTAAAATAAAATTAACCCACTATGATACTTTCAAAGCCGAAAGCGGTCATAGTGGGTTTACTTATTTACATATTCAATTTTATTCTATTCGCAATAACTGTGCGAAGCGCAGTAATCCTTATCCGAAGAAGTTCCAGCCAAACAGTCCGCCTGTGGCTTCTGTTGTGGTTTCAGGGTCGGGTTCAGGTTCGGGTTCTGTGGTTGGCGGTGCGCCCCAAACTTGAATGTACACATCTGTACCCTTAATTTTGCTTGAACCGGACTGTGGTGTTACCTCATAAACAGTTCCTTCAGCATAATCTCCGTTATTCTCTTTTTCAATGATATTCACAACAAAGCCTGCTTTTTCAAGCGTTGACTTTGCCACATCAACATTCAAGCCCTCAACAGGCGGAATTGTCACATATTCGGGACCTTTGCTGACTACAAAGCTCAAGCTTGTACCCATTTCGACCTCTGTTCCGGGATCAATGCTTTGAGAAATAATATATCCCTTTTCAACGGTCGCACTGTATTCGCTTGTCGAACTGATTTTGAATCGCTCGTTCTGAACAGGGTTCTGTGCAATCATATCATATGACGAATTGACAAAATTCGGAACTTCAATTGTTTCGGGTGCTTCTGTGCCCTGCTCTGTTGAATGTTCTTCTTCAGCAGTATCAGAGAAATGCTCATACACCATAAAACCTGCAAAAATCAAAAGACCGATACCGAGAATTATTAAGAATGTAATCAACACTATTTTCACAGGATTGCTTTCTTCTTCAGCCACAGGTTCAGAAGCTTCTTTCTTTTGCGGTTCGGGAACATTAACTCCCGAATATGATGAAACAACATTACCGGGTGTTGCCGAAAGCTCTTCACGGAGAGTTTCAATATCCTTTGTTCTGTCAGCAGGGTCAACCTGCAAACCGTTCATAAGCGCATTTATAACATAAACAGGAATAATCTCTGCATAACGAGCAGGGATTATAAGCTGATCATTCATTGAACGGGTTACCGCGTCCTGCGGTACACTGCCCACAAGTGAACGGTAAACCACTGCGCAAAATGAATAGACATCTGACCAAGTACCGTTTTCGTAGGAATATCCGTATTGCTCAATAGGTGTATATCCCTCAAAAAACTCGGGAGCAAGCTCACTGCCTTCAATACGAGCTTCGCTTATTGAAAATCCCCAAAGACGGAACTTACCGTCACGGCCGATAAGCAGATTATCGGGGTTTATTCCGTTGTGAGTAATTCCCATTTGGTGAAGCGCCGAAAGGGTTGAAAGCACAGGCATAAAAAGTCCTTTGGCTTTTTCCCAATTAAGATATCCTGTTTGGCTTTTAAGCAAAAATTCACGCAGAGTAATGCTTTCAACATATTCGCTTACCGCATAAGCAGTATTATTTTCTTCAACAATATCTATTACAGGCACAAGCGCCGAGAGTCCGCGTACACGGGCAAGACTGCGCCAAAGCTTTAAGAATTTGTTGAGATAGCTGTAATAAATTTCAGTATACTGTTCTTTTATATTAAGCTCTGTTTCACCGAAAGAACGGTCAACAAACTTTTCGGGCAGAAATTCACGTATTAAAACAGGGGATTTACGGTCAATATCATAAGCCATATATGTAGCGCCCTCACTGTTGGATGAAAGCATTTTACCGACTATGTATTTATTACCGATTGGTGTTTTAAGAGGAAGATAAGGAGAAATTTGCGGAGAATCAACATAATATCCACATTTGGGGCATTGCTTTTCGCCGTAAATTTCATTCATACAGCTCATACAAAGATTATCTAAATTCATATTGATGCCCTTTCCGTTATAGTCTGAAAAATATGATACCAAATACTATGGTGCATTGTCAAATTACAAATTAGTTACATCAGGTTTCATCAGAAAGCACCGCTTCGGCACATTTAACTCCGTCAACTGCCGCTGAAACAATTCCGCCTGCATAGCCTGCGCCCTCACCGCAAGGATAAAGTCCCCGGATATTGGTCTGATAAAACTCATCACGAATAATTCTAACAGGCGATGAGCTTCGGGTTTCAGGCGCAGTAAGCACTGCGTCGTTCATAGCGAAGCCCTTAAGCTTTTTATCCATTTGAGCCAAAGCTTCACGCATTGTATTAACCGTTTTTGACGGCAAAACATTGCTTATATCGCCCATTGCCACTCCTGTTGGGAATGATGGCTTCACTGCCCCCAATTTAGTTGAACTTTGTCCCTTTAAGAAATCGCCCACCAGCTGTGCAGGAGCGGTATAATCACCGCCTCCGCAATTGAATGCCTTCTGCTCAATTTCACGCTGAAGCTGAAATCCCGAAAGCACATGCTCGCTTGGAAAATCCTCGGGATTTATACCCACCAAAATTGCCGAATTCGCATTTTCTTTATCACGGGCATATTCGCTCATTCCGTTTGTCACCACTCCGCCCTTTTCAGACGAAGCACAGACGACCGTACCGCCCGGACACATACAAAATGTGTAAGCTCCCCTGCCGTGTGGCGGATGGCAAGCTAATTTATAATCTGCCGCACGAAGTTTCGGATGATTTTTAAAATCACCGTACTGAACGGTATTTATAAACTCCTGCGGATGCTCAATTCTCGCGCCTACCGAAAAAGGCTTTTGCATCATCTGTATGCCGTTATTGTAAAGCATTTCGATTGTGTCCCGCGCGGAATGACCTATTGAAAGAATGAGAGTATCGGTTTCTAAATCGGTTTCTTTGCCGTATTTATCTTTAAGAGTTATTCCGTGAATAAATCCGTTTGCAACAATTATGTCTGAAAGCTGTGTTTCAAAAAGCACCTTACCGCCAAGCGAAATAATCTCTTCACGAATTGCTTTTACCGTTGCTTTCAGTTTGTCAGTACCTATATGTGGCTTTGCATTTACAAGAATATCTTCGGGTGCACCGTGATTTACAAATTCTTCAAAAACAAATCTGCAACGGCTGTCTTTAATACCTGTTGTAAGCTTACCGTCTGAAAATGTGCCTGCACCGCCCTCGCCGTACTGAATATTTGAGGCTTCGTCTAAAATTCGGTTAGTCCAAAAATTATTCACATCTGCCGTGCGTTTATCAACATCACGTCCACGCTCAACAACTATTGGGCAGTGTCCGCTTCTCGCCAAAATAAGCGCCGCAAACATACCTGCAGGACCGAATCCTGCAATTACCGGAGGAAGCGTGCTTTTACGGTTCGATTGAGGAATATTATATGAATATTTTTCGCTTTTTATGACGCGGTTATTATTGAGCGACGCAAGAATTTTATCTTCATCGCCGTCAACTGTCACGTCTGCCGTATAAACGAATTTAACCTCTCCCTTTCGGCAGTCAACACTTTTTTTAAATATTTCGGTTTTTAATATTCGGTTTTTATTTATTTTAAGCGCCTTTGCCGCTGCATCTTCAATATCGTGAAAATCGCAGTCAAGGTCAAGCTTAATTTCACTTATTCTAAGCATTGTTTATCCTTTCAGCTATGGTTCTGCCTGCAAGTCTGCCCGAGCTCCATGCCCACTGAAGATTGTATCCGCCGCAGTCACCGTCAATATTCAATGCCTCTCCGCAACAGAAAAGATTATTTACGCACTTTGATTCCATTGTTTCGGGATTAAACTGTGAGCAATCAGCGCCGCCTGCAGTAACCTGCGCATAATCAAAGCTTCTTGAATTTTTGATTTTAATTTTCCAGCACTTGCAAAGCTTCGCAAGCTTTATAATTTCAGCGTCGTTCAGCTCAAAAATCTTGCCGTTCGGCGCAATTCCACACTCTTTTAAAAGCGTAATGCACAACTGCTTATTCATTAAACCAATCAGCAGATTTTCGCAAAGACCTGTGCCGAACTCACGGCGGTCAAAGAGATATTTTTCAATTTGCTCCGCTGTGAAATCCGGTGTAACATCAAGATTTATATAAATGTTGTTCGACGGCGACATTGAAACAAAGCGTGAAAGCTGCATTATCGGAATTCCCGAAAGTCCGTAATCGGTAAACTGCACCTCGCCGTAATTTTCAAGTGTTTTTTCGCCGTCAATTATTAAATCTGTTTTACAGATTGAGCGAACTCCCTTTAAAGCTTTTGTAAAATCATCACAATTAAGTGACACAAGGGCAGGAGCTATAGGTGTGATTTTATGGCCCATCATTTCAAGCAATTCATATGCGTCGCCGTCTGTTCCGTGAACCTTTGCGGCTTTCCCTCCGCAGGCTATCACCACGTAATCGAAGCGGTCACGGTTATTTACAACAATTTTCGGCTTAACTCCGTTATCAACTGTTTTAAGGTGAACGGCGCGGTAATCGCACAGTGTTTCAACTCCTAAACGGTTGCACTCAAAACGCAGTGCGTCAAGCACCGATGAGGCTTGATTTGAAAGAGGGTAAACTCTGCCCTCATCTTCTGTACGGGTATATAAGCCCAAGGAATTAAAAAATTCGATATTCTTTTGCGGAGTAAATGTGTTAAGAGCAAATTCTGCAAATTCAGCTTCACCGCGATAGTCGGAAACCGAGGTATTTCTATTTGTAAGGTTACATCTGCCGTTGCCTGTCACGAGCAGTTTTTTACCTACACGCGGCAGTTTTTCAATAAGCGTAACCCTTACGCTTTCTTTATCCTTTATATTATGAAGAAGCTCAATTACGCAGGCAAGCCCCGACGCTCCGCCGCCGATAACTGCAATCTTAATCAAGACTTATCCCTGCCTTTCAATATACTCATAAAGCTTTTCAATAGTCACAGGACTCATAACATGCTCCATTTTGCAGGCGTCGTTTTCTGCATTTTCTTCATCAACGCCTAAGTTATCTATCAAGAACTGTTTAATAAGCTTGTGACGGTGCAGAACATTCGCCGCATAGCTTTCGCCGGCAGGAGTAAGAACTATATCGCCGTAAGTTATATGCTCTAAAAATCCGTATTGTGTGAGCGTATTTACCGCGCGGTTTACGCTGGGCTTTGAAACACCGAGATGTTCGGCAATATCGGTAAGCCGTACATTTCCTCTTTGCTGTGAAATTACAAAAACTGCCTCAAGATAGTCTTCAAGAGATGATGTCATACTGTAAGCTTCTTTTTTCATTACCAATCGCCATGCGATACATAATTCGCACAAAGAGCTATATAAAAACAGCCTTTTATGCGCGGTATCGTTCCTTTCATTGTGTTTTCGCGCCGAATACTTTTTTGAAATAATTATTATAATATTTTATCACGGTTTTATGCAAATAGTCAACTGAATTATGTAACAAAAAAGCCTTGCTGAAACGCAAAGCTTTATAATGTATATTATTTTTCCTGCAAGCCGTTTAAAAGCTCTTTTTGCTGTTCTTCGTTCATCATTCTGAATTTCACAATAAGCTCCCGTTCTTCTTTTGAAAGCTGTGAAAGGTAACGGGTATCAAGCTGACCCTCAAAATAATCGTCATCATAAACATATTCTGCGGGAATCCTCTTTTCAAAAAACTTATCAACAGGCACTCTGTAAAAATCGGCGAGCCTTACCACAGTTTCAATATCAAGTGAACGGCGGCCTATTTCATAACCGCAGTAGGTTGAACGGCTTACGCCGAGAACATCGGCAATTTGCTGTTGTGAAAGTCCGTTTTGATTTCGGAATATTTTAAGCTGACGGCACAGCATTTGATTTAACATATAATCCCACCTTTGCACTATACAATGATTATACAATGATTTTTTTACAGAAGCAACGAATTTTTTGTAGAAATAATAAATATATTGCAAAATTTTGTCGATATGTTAAAATATAAAATATAAATTTGAATTAAGGAATGGTTTTATGCCTTATATTATTGGCGGAATTATTATTGCTGTTGTAATAATCGTTCTTTTTGTTACAGCAGCAAAAATTATGGATATGGCAGGCATTGGCAAGCGTTGTGAGGGCAATGAAAATCTTAAATATTTCAAAGCGAAGAATTTTGATAATCTCAACGCAAGACCCGTAAGTTTTAAATCTGACAATGGTCAAACTCTTAACGGATTTTTTTACAGCAGTGCAAAGGTTGAAAAATATAAAGCTTTGATAGTTTTTTCGCACGGTATGGGCGCAGGACATTTGGCTTATACTACCGAAATAAATTATTTTGCGCAAAAAGGTTATCTTGTTCTTGCCTACGATAACACAGGCACCTGCACTTCAGAGGGCAAAAAGCTTAAAGGACTTGCACAGGGCATAATAGATTTAAGCTTTGCGCTTAAATATGTATCCGAACGTGAAGATTTAAAGGAATACCCTGTACTTCTTGCCGGACATTCTTGGGGAGCTTACAGTATTTGCAATGTTCAGTCGCTCAAGCCCTATGTTGATATTAAAGGAATTGCCGCATTCTCGCCCTTTGACTCAATGAACAGACTTCTTTGTGATACGGCGAAGCAAATGACCAAAATTGATTTGAAAATCTTAAATCCCTTTTTTGATATCATCAATTTTATCCGTTTCGGAAAAACCGGTGTTCTTCGCACCTGCGACACAATAAACAGCAATTCAATACCCACGCTGATTATGCACGGCGGCAACGATTTAACGGTCACGCTTCAAAACAGCCCTGTGGGCAGAAAAAGCAGAATTGCCGATAATGAGAATGCAAGAACCGTGCTTTATGACAGCAAATATCACAATGTATACCTTGCAAAAGACGCAGAGCAATATATGAACGATATTTTTGCTAAAATCGGCTCGCTTCCTGAAAACAGCCCCGAAGCATATGAAATTTATCAAAATATCGATTATTCACTGATTACAAAGGAAGATTTGACGGTTATGGATACCGTAAACGACTTCTTTGAAGAGTGCATTATGAAACGAAATTTTTTGAATGAATAAGGTGTCTTATGATTTTCAACAGAAGAAAAGACTATTCTGCGCGCACAGAATATGACAGAGAGAAAAATAATAAACGTAATAATTACCGCATCCTGAACGAAGAATACGCTTTTCCCTCGCAAACTGTTTTACTTGGCGATTCAATTACCGATTTTTTCAATTGGTATGAATTATTTTATGACTTTTCACAGTCAGCAAATCAAGCTGTTTATAACCGCGGCATAGGCGGCGACACTACCGACAGACTTCTTGAAAGGCTTTATGACAATGTGCTTAATATTAAGCCGAAAAATATTGTTCTGCTCATCGGCACAAATGATATTGGAAGAGGTCTGCCCCTTGAAATGTCGGTAAATAATGTTGATACTGTTCTTAAACAAATTAAAACTGTCTGTCCCGAAGCAAGCATCGTTTTTCAGGCAGTTTATCCTATTAACAGACCTATGCGTAACAGAAACGAAAAACGCAGTAACGAAAAAATCGCCTTAATGAATAAAGAGTTTATTAAATTAAGTGAAAAATACGGCTGTCATTGGCTTGATCTCACCGATGAATTGAGAGATAGCGACGGAAATCTGAAAAAAGAATTTACTTATGACGGCTTGCACATCAATGTCAGGGCGTACAAAATTGTAGCGGAAAAAGTTATTCCGCTGTTAGAAAAGTAAATCAAAATCACTGTATAAAAAGCTGTAAAAAAACAAATTTTTTACAGCTTTTTTTGTTTTATACGGTCTATATTTTTTTCATACCTTTCAAATCTTCTGTTGCAGGGTTTTCTATCAGTTCGCCTTTTGCTGTGAAACGAGAGCCGTGGCAGGGGCAGTCCCATGTATGTTCTTCGGCATTCCATTTCAACGCACAGCCCATATGAGGACATCGCTTTGTTGTTGGCGTTGCAAGGTTGATTGCTGTTTCACCCAAATTTATAAAAAGCTGTGGAGTTAAAATACTTCGTGATGGCGAAAAAAGCTCTTTATATTCATTATCTTTATCGGTAACCAAATCCGCAAGCAGATTAGCTGACACCATTGACGAGGTAATACCCCATTTATTAAAGCCCGTTGCCACATAAAGATTGGGCGTTTTTGGCGAATACTGCCCTATATACGGAACACCGTCAAGGCTCATACAGTCCTGCGTTGCCCAACTGTATTTTTCAGGACAGTCGGGAAAATGAAGTTTCGCAAAGGTACGGATTTCGCTGTATCCACCGCCCTGCTTGCCTGTGCGGTGGTCGCCGCCGCCCACTATAATGTAATTTTTATAATTTCTGAATGTATAACCGCCTGTTGCCTCGTCAACATACATTCCGTTGATTTTCGGTCCGTTTTCAAGCGCAGTAAGATATGAGCGTTCTTGAAAAAGCTTGATGAAATATGCACCGCGTCTGTTCATAAACGGAAAGTGCGTTGCAACAATGATTTTATCTGCAACCAAATCACCGGAAAATGTAATTGCATGAGTTCCCCGAACCTCAATGACCTTTGTGTTCTCGTAAATTTCTAAATCCTTTGAGATTTCAGAAAGCATTTTCAAAGGATCAAACTGTGCTTGATTGCGAAATTTCACTGCTCCCACAATTTTAACAGGTACGGGAATTTCACTGACAAAATCCGCTGAATAATGGATTTTTGCAAGGGCTGAAAGCTCTTTTTCAACCTTTTTCATACTGTCAGTACAATAAACAAAATTATCCTTATTCTCAAAATCGCATGGGATTTGTTCCGCTAATCGGCGGTACTCATCTATTGCCTTTTCATTGGCTTCAAGATACATCCGGGCTTTTTCTTCGCCAAAGCTTTTAATAAGCTTATCATAAATAAAGCCGTGCTGTGAGGTGATTTTTGCAGTGGTATTCGGGGTTACTCCACTGCAAATTCTGTCAGCCTCTAAAAGAATACAGCTAACCCCTCTTTGCTTTAATTTATAGGCGCACAAAATGCCTGCAATACCGCCGCCGATTATAAGTACATCAGTCTTTTTATTACCTTTTAGCGTTGGAAAGGTTTTAAATTTTGACTCTGCCGACCACAATGAGAGCATAAAAAATCACCTGTAATATTTTAACCTTTGTAAGATTAAATATTACAGGTGAAATTTTGTATCAGATAAAATTACTCAACAACCTTGTAGCCCTGATCTTCAACTGCTTTTTTTAGAACAGCAGGCGCTAAATCAGCATCAAGAGTAACAAATGCGGTGCCGTCTTTGTGATTTACAACAGCTTCGCGTACCTCTGCAAATCCTTCAAGAGTTTTCTTAACTGTTGCTTCGCAGTGAGGACACATCATACCTTCAATTTTCATTGTGATTTCCATAGTTTTTTTCTCCTTTGTTTTATTTTTTATCTTTTTATCTTTTTTCGCATTACGGATATTTACAAAATTAAGCCGTAAAGCGTTTGATACCACACAGAATGACGAAAGGCTCATTGCCGCCGCACCGAACATCGGGTTAAGCTCCCAACCGAAAAGGTTTATAAATACACCTGCAGCAAGAGGAATACCGATTGCATTGTAGAAAAATGCCCAGAAAAGATTTTCGTGAATATTGCGAAGTGTTGCACGGCTTAATCTGATTGCGGCAGGCACATCTGAAAGACGGCTTTTCATAAGTACAATATCAGCCGCATCAATTGCAATGTCAGTGCCTGCGCCGATTGCAATACCTATATCAGCACGGGTAAGCGCAGGGGCGTCGTTAATACCGTCGCCTACCATTGCAACCTTACCGCTGTCTTTAAGCCTGCGTATTACAGCCTCTTTGCCGTCGGGCATAACACCTGCAATAACCTCGTCAACACCTGCAATTTTACCGATTGCATTAGCGGTTTTTTCATTATCGCCTGTAAGCATTACCACACGAATACCCATATTCTGCAGTTCTTTAATTGCCTGCGGACTGTCCTCTTTAATAACATCAGCCACTGCAATTATTCCCAAAAGACGGTTTTCTATACTGAAAAGCAATGGAGTTTTGCCCTCATCAGCAAGACTTTCGGCAATTTTTATTGTATTTTCATCAACAGAAACCTTTTCATTTATGAATTTAAGGCTTCCGCCGTAAATCGTCTTATCGCCTATTTCGGCTGTTACTCCGTTTCCCGACAGAGCTTTAAAATTCTGCACCTCTGCCGCAGTAATTCCTGTTTCTTCACCTTTAGCTATAATCGCCTTTGCCAACGGATGCTCGCTTTTGACCTCAAGAGAATACGCCATATTCAAAAGCTGTTCTTCTGTAATATTTTCAGCAGGAATTATATCTGTAACCTTAGGACTGCCGAGAGTTATTGTTCCTGTTTTATCAAGTACAACTGTATTCACTCTGCCTGTTTCTTCAAGAGATACGGCAGTTTTAAATAAAATTCCTTTTTTTGCGCCTACGCCGTTGCCGACCATAATGGCAACAGGAGTTGCAAGTCCTAAAGCGCAGGGACAGCTTATTACAAGCACTGAAATTGCCCTTGCCAACGCATAGCCTGCGCTTTGACCTACTATAAGCCACACAATAAGCGTTACTATCGCAATGGTGATTACCGCAGGAACGAAAATGCCCGAAACCTTATCGGCGATTTTGGCTATAGGCGCTTTTGTTGCGGCGGCGTCGCTTACCATTTTAATAATTTGTGAAAGAGTTGTGTCCTCGCCCACACGCAAGGCTCTGCATTTTATATATCCCGACTGATTAAGTGTTGCAGCTGAAACTCGGTCACCCACAGCTTTATCAACAGGAATGCTTTCTCCTGTGAGCGCCGACTCGTCAACAGCTGTTTCGCCCTCAAGAATTTCGCCGTCAACTGAAATCTGCTCGCCGGGGCGAACCACGAAAATATCGCCGGTTTGCACCTGTTCAATCGGTAATTCGGTTTCAACACCGTCTTTAATTATAACAGCAGTTTTCGGCGCTAATTTCATAAGGGATTTTAATGCGTTTGTAGTTTTTCCCTTTGAACGGGCTTCAAGCATTTTTCCCACGGTAATAAGGGTTAAAATTGTAGCCGCTGACTCAAAATAGAACTCGTGAAGCCAATGATGAGCCATTTCTCCGCCTACGGCAGTCATTTTGAAAAGTGCGTATACGCTGTATAGAAATGAAGCGCCCGAACCGAGAGCCACAAGCGTATCCATATTCGGCGATCGGTGCAAAAGTCCTTTAAATCCGCTGATAAAGAATTTTTGATTTATGACCATTATAATCGCGGTCAAAAGCAACTGTAAAATTCCGATTGCCATAGGATTTGACGCTAAAGCTTCGGGCAGCCACCAGCCCCACATAACATGCCCCATTGAGATATACATTAAAATTATTAAAAATCCCAATGACGCAATAAGCCGTTTTTTAAGCTTGGGAGTTTCAGTGTCTTTCAGCGTATCTTCATCGCTGTTTTGTAATGTAAACTTTTTACTGTCTTTTAAAGACGCGCCGTATCCTGCATCGGTTACGGCAGATATAACTTTTTGAGGATCTGCCGAGCCTTCAACGCCCATTGAGTTAGTGAGCAGACTCACTGAACAGGAATTTACACCTTCCACCGCATTAACTGCCTTTTCAACGCGGGCAACACAGGCGGCGCAGCTCATTCCGGTAACAATATATTGTGTCATAATAATCGCCATATGATACAGAATTCGCGCAAAGAGCCGTTAAAACAGTTTTTTATGCGCGGTATCGTTCCTTTCATTGTATTTTTCACACAATCACCTTATTTCATAAGTTTTTGCAGTGTTGACAGCAAATCGTCAACAGTTTCGGTTTTACCTGCCTTAATATCATCGGCAACGCAGGTTTTTATATGATTTGCAAGAAGCTCTTTATTAAAAGCATTCAGCGCCGCATTAACAGCCGATACCTGTATTATTATATCCGTGCAATAGGCATTTTTTTCAACCATTCCGCGAATACCGCGAATTTGTCCCTCAATTCTGTTAAGACGGTTGATAAGAGCCTTGTACTCTTGCTCACTGCGGAGCTTTGTCTTGCATTTTTCACAAGTATTACCCATAATCCCACTCCTTTTACAGTTTTATTATATACCCCCTGTGGGTATGTGTCAAGATAAAAAATAAGGCGGAGATTATAATTTTCTCCACCGTTATTTTAGTTAAGGCGAAGGGAGTCGAAGCCTTAATTCATATGTTCCTTTGATGCGGTTAGAGTGTTTTTCAAAAGCATCGTGATTGTCATAGGTCCTACACCGCCGGGAACGGGAGTGATATATGAGCATTTATCTTTTACCGCTTCAAAATCCACATCTCCGCAAAGCTTGCCTTCAGTATTTCGGTTCATACCTACATCAATAACAACTGCACCGTCTTTCACCATATCGGGTGTCACAAAATACGCTTTACCCACTGCGGCAACAAGAATATCGGCGCGCTTTGTTACCTCTGATAAATTCTTTGTGCGTGAATGGCAGATTGTAACCGTTCCGTTCTGACCGAGCAAAAGCATGGCCATAGGCTTGCCTACAATATTGCTTCTGCCGATTACAACGCATTCTTTGCCCTCAACCGAAATACCGTAATATTTGAGCATTTCCATAATTCCTGCCGGTGTACAGGGAAGAAAAGAATGGTCGCCAATCATAATATGACCTGTATTCACAGGGTGAAATGCGTCAACATCCTTATGGGGAACAATCGCATTGAGAACTCTTTTTTCGTCAATCTGTTTTGGCAACGGCAACTGACACAGAATTCCGTCAACCGCTGCGTCATTATTAAGTTTTTCAACCAGTTCAAGTAATTCTTCGGTTGTGGTCTCTTCGGGCAGCGCATATTCAAAAGACTCCATACCTACCTCGGAGCAGCCTTTTTTCTTATTGTTTACATACACCCTTGAAGCAGGGTTATTACCGACAATTACAACTGCAAGCCCTGTTTTTTTGCCCTGTGAGCTAAGAGACTCAACCTCTGTCTTGATTTCTTCACGGACAGACGCCGAAACCTCTTTACCGTCAATAATTTTATACATTTTCCTCTACCTCCGAAGGAGTTGATTTTTTCGCTTTATTCAGTTTTATAAAATTATAAACCGTAAGCACAATACAAACCGTTGCAACAGCGATTGAAAGCAACTGTGAAACACGAAGATTGGTGTCGCCTATATAAAGGCTGTCGGTACGAAGTCCTTCAACAAAAGCTCTTTCAAGTCCGTAAATAATGCCATAGCCCAAAAAGAGCTGACCGTCGAATTTATGAAACTTCTGACACACAATATACAAAATTAAAAATCCAAAAAGACACCAAAGCGATTCATAAAGAAATGTGGGGTGAACAGGCAAATCGGGATTCATTTCAATTCCGTTTGCGTCAAATTCTGCTTGATGGCTGTTTATGTAAGCCACCACCTTATCGCTTGTCATACCCCAAGGAAGAGTTGTGTTTGTGCCGAATGCCTCTTGATTTGTATAGTTGCCCCAACGGCCTATGCCTTGACCGATAAGTAAGCTCATTCCCGCCAGGTCAAGAAGCTTTAAAAAGCTTAAATCCACCTTTTTGCAAACGAAATATGCGGCAATCAACGCGCCGATAATTCCGCCGTAAATTGCAAGTCCGCCATTCCAAATCTGTACTATCTCACCGAGGTTGTTTTTAAAATAATCCCATTCAAAAATTACATAGTATGCGCGTGCGCCTACAATTCCTCCGATTGTGCCCCAAATAAGCACATCAAGCATTTTGTCTATGCTTAATTTCCATACATAAGCCTTTCTTCCGCCGAAAAGCACTGCAAGCACAAATCCGAATGCAATAATCGCACCGTAAAACTTAATGCTTACGGTGTTATTGCCGAGCGGAATTTCAACAAGTGTGTCATACACATTAAAATTCCAACCTAAACCCGGAAAAGATACCTCGGTATAACCTGTCAACCACTTCATATTTTTAACCCCTCTTTCAGTTGGGCAAAATTACAGATATTGCCGAATTTTCAAGATTAACGGCACTACGAAGTCTGTTATCAACATCTTCAGCAGTTATGCTTTCAAGAACAGCAAGCTGATCGAAAAGTCCGTCGCCGTTGAAATATTCGCCTACAAGAGCATTGGCAATAGAATCAACATCGTTGAAATTCATAATAAAATTGCCGTAATGCTTTTTCTTAATTCTGTCAAAGGCTTCACGGTCAACACCCTCTGCCATAACACGGCGAAGTTCTTCGGTAATTCTTTCACGGACAGTATCATAATCGTTACTTTCACCGCTGAAAAGATGCGCAGAATAGCCGTAGCCCTCAAAATATTCTGCGTCAAAGGTTGTGTTGATAAGGCCTTCGTTAAGCATAGCTTCATAAAGAGGCGATGTTTTACCTGCAACAATATCAAGAAGAATTGTGCTTTCAAGTGACTCTTTAAGAGTTCTTTCGGGAGTTTTTATATCCTCTTTAAATCCAATTTGGAAAATAGGCATTGCTACGGGCAGATTGTTAATAACCTTATCCTTTGCAACCCGGGCAGGCTCAGTAACAAATTTACGCTCAATATTTTTGCACTCTTTAGGCTTAACCATTTTATCTGCTAATTCAAGCACCTGTTGGACAGTTACATTGCCTGCAACAGCAAGCGCCATATTTGCAGGATTATAAAATGTTTCATAGCACTCATAAAGCAAATCGGCAGTTATGTGGCTTATTGATTCAACAGTGCCCGCAATGTCAATTCTTACAGGATGCTTGTGATACAAGGCACGAAGAAGCTCAAAATGTGAACGCCAGCCGGGTTCGTCCTGATACATATTAATTTCTTGACCGATAATTCCCTGCTCTTTCTGAACGGTTTTTTCAGTGAAATAAGGGTTTTGAACGAAATCAAGAAGAATTTCAAGAGAAGCCTCTAAATTGTCGCTGCACTGAAAAAGGTAACAGGTTTTATCAAAGGTAGTATAAGCATTTGCGTTCGCGCCTGTTTTAGCGTAGCGTGCAAAAGCGTCAAGCTCTTCGCTTTCAAAAAGCTTATGCTCCAAAAAGTGAGCAATACCTTCGGGAACTTCTGTAAATTCCTTTTCGTCCTCTAATTTAAAGCAAGTGTCAATTGAACCGTATTTTGTACCGAAAATCGCATAAGTTGAAGCGTAATTCTCTTTAGGATAAACAAATATTTTAAGCCCGGATTTATGATCGATTTCGAAATAACGCTCGCCGAGCAATTCATTTTTAATTTCTTTAATATTATTATTCATTGCCGCTTTCCTCCCCTGTGAGAAGATAGATTGTATCAACAGTAACGCGCTTTGCACATTCTGTTACCTGTTCACGGGTAACGCCTGCAATAAGCTCTGCATATTCTTGACCGCTTACAAGCTTTTCATCAAGAGCCTGTGAGCCGTAGAAAGTACAAACTGCCGCAGGTGAATCCTCAACGCCGTTGAATGCGTCGCAAAGAGCGGTGATTGACGAGTCAAATTCTTCATCTGTAAATTCGCCGTTTTTCATAACCTCAAGCTGATTTAAAATCTCATTCTTTGCTTTTTCGTAATTCTGATTTTCAATACCGCTTTGAATGAAAATAATACCCTTATCGCGAACGATTCTTGAATTACAGTAATAGCAAAGGCTCATTTTTTCACGCACATTGGTAAAAAGCCGGGAATAAGGTCCGCCGCCGAAAATATCGGTCATTACACGGTAAGCGAAATAATTATCGTCAGCATTTGTCATACCTGTACGAAGTCCCATAACAAGCTTTGCCTGTGTAATGTCCATTGATTCCTTGTAAAAGCGTGTTTCATCTGCCTTTTCAATGAATACAGGCTCAAGCTTTGCAATATCACGGTCTGCAATACTGTTTGCGAATTCTGTAAATTTATTTTTGAGCATTTCGCCGTCAAGACTTCCGCAAGCTGTAATTACGATTGTTGAAGTTTTAAGCATATTTTCATAAGCTTCAAAAAGTGCCTTGCTGTTAAGATTTTCAACATCTTTATAAAGCTTTTCACGGTCTATTCCGTAAGGCTCATCTTTACACATAAGCTGACGCAGACGAGAAAGCGCATAGCCCCTCTTGTCATTCTTTTCAGCTTCAAGATTTTCAAGAGAGAAACGGATTTCACGGGCGGTATTCATTTCATCAAAGTAACCGTTTTCTGCATTTGGATTTGAGATTATGTCAACAAGGAAGTCAACTGCGTCATCTGAAATTTTTCTGCCGTCAAGAGAAAAACGGTCGTCGGGTACTTCAATTGAAAAGCGCAGCTTAACATCTTCGCCTGCGCACATAATGTTCGAATCAAAATCTGCGCCGTAAAGACTCTCAACCTTTGAATTAAACTCTTTTACCGTTTTGTATTTCTTTGAGGTATGGCTCATAAACGATGAAAGCACATTCTGTGCCGCAAGCTGTTCAGTTATGGGCATACAAAAATCAATTCTGATAAAGTTTGTCTTGAATTTATCACTGTTTATGCACAAAAGCTTTACGCCTTTTGCAATTTCTGTGTAGTTCATTACAAATCCTCCAAAAACAATATAAATATAATAGCATTTTACCATATTTTTCTTATAATGAAAAGCATATTTTAAAAACTTGATTTAATTTCTGTTTATTTTTCCCTTACTGTGTTCAAAATAAACCATATATGTGTTAATTTTTTGTTAAAGTGACAATAAATTTGTTGACTTTAAAATGAATTTACAATACAATAGATAGGATATTTATTTTAAGCGAAGCCGACAAATCCAAACTCGCCTAAAATGTGCGTACTGCGGACACTTTTCGGCTTATCGCACCCGAAAGGCTGACGCCCGACAAGGTCGCAAAAGTGAAAATCCATCCGTACTCTCTGCCTTTTCGGTGCGAAGCAGTTTAAAATGAACAGATTTTTTTGAACAAGGCGCAAAATCGAAAGCATACTGCCGTATGATGAGATTTTTAACGCAGTTCAGAGAGAAATATGCCATTTTAAACCATATTGGGTTCAACTCCCTTCGCCTTATGCAAGGCACAAAACGCAGTCAATCCTAACGGATTGACGAGTATTTTAACAAAGCAGAACCGAAAATCAAGCCCTAAAAATCGGGTTCGGATTTGTCGGCTTCGCTTAACTAATCAGGTGTAATTAAATGAAGTTAGTTTACAACATTCAAAAAGCCGGAATGAGTATAGTAGTTGACAAACTGTTAAAGTATATCGACAAAGACCCTCAGGCTAATATTATTAAGCTTTCCGAGCGTATTGAACCGATTTTCGGCAAAATTTTTCCTCCCGAAAATTTCAAAAGGATTAAAGAAGTTGCCAAAGATAAGGATAATGTTTGGACTCAATTTGCACTCAGTATTATAAACGATATTGACCGCAGCGTAATTAAGCAGATGCTCATATCGTTCGGTATTGACGCAGGTTATTACGGCACAAAAGCAGTGCGTGCTAACCGTGAAAAGCACAAGTGCAACATACCGTTTAATATTCTTTTTGACCCTACCAGTGCCTGCAACCGTAACTGCAAAGGCTGTTGGTCTGCTGAATACGGTCATAAACAGAATTTAACCCTTGACGAAATGCAGAGCATTGTAACACAGGGCAAGGAATTGGGCTGTCATTTTTATTGGCTTACAGGCGGCGAACCTCTTATTAAGAAAAAAGAAGTTCTTGAAATCTGCCGTAACAATAAAGACTGCATTTTCTTAATATTTACAAACGCTACTCTTGTCGATGAAGAGTTCTGCCGCGATATGAACGAGTGCGGTAACATTACCCTTGCTTTAAGCCTTGAGGGCAGTGAAGAATCTACCGACTGGCGTCGCGGCGAGGGTTCATATGCAACCACAGTTAAGGCTATGGATTTGCTCAAAAAAAACAAGTGTATTTTCGGTGTTTCTGTATGCTACACAAGCAAGAACCTGCCCGTTGTTACAAGCGATGAATTTGTTGATATGATTATCGGCAAGGGCGCAAAGTTTATGCTTAATTTCAACTATATGCCCGTAGGTCACGGCGCTGATGTAAGTCTTATTCCTACACCCGAGCAAAGAAAAGAGCTTTATATGTGGAATAAGAAAATGCGTAACGGCAAAACGGGCAAACCCATTTTCATTATGGATTTCCAAAATGACGGCGAATATGTGGGCGGTTGCATTGCAGGCGGCAGAAACTACTTTCACATTAACTCGGCCGGTGATATCGAGCCTTGCGTATTTATTCATTATTCTGACTCAAACATCAGAACACATACGCTTTTAGAGGCGCTTCAAAATCCGTTGTTTATGGCTTATTATAAAAATCAGCCATTTAACGACAATCATCTTCGCCCCTGCCCGATGCTTGAAAATCCCACAAGACTTCGCGAGCTTATTGCAGAAACAGGCGCAAAAAGTTCTGACCTTGAGCGGCAGGAAAGTGCTGACGAACTTTGCAGTAAATGCGACAAATACGCTGAAAAGTGGGCACCGGTTGCTGAAGAATTATGGACAACGCTTCCGCACAAAAATACTCACACGCAGTATTACCGTGACACACCCGAGGGTAAAGCGGAGCTTAGCGGCGGATGTACAGGAAACTGTGGATCCTGCGGAATGCACAAATAAGCGATGTAAAAAAACAATGACCGTATTTCTGATAGAAAACGGTCATTTTTATTATATATATAAAATTAAAGGACAGACGGTCAGTGTCTGTCCTTTTGAATTATATCTCGATTTCAACTGCCCGTCCTGTTTCCAATGACTTTTTTGAATCGAGAACTCTTTGGTTAGTTGAACCGCGGAATTTGCAGTTAAGTGATTTTTTTGCCAAAACAAATTTGCCGTCAATAAGAATATCGGTCTGTTCAAGCAAATGACGCCAACCATCATTATTCGCCATACCCTTATAAAGCTGTTCAAAAGTATAGCCCGTATAGGTTACAACATCAAGCCCTAAATCATGAACCATTTTTGCCAAAACCGAAAAGCTTTCAGCCTGTTCAAACGGATCTCCGCCCGAAAAAGTGACTCCTTTAAGCAATTTATCCGCTTTTACTGCTTCAATTATTCGCTCCGCCGAGCTTTCATACCCGCCGTTCATATCGTGAGTTTCGGGGTTATGACAGCCCTCGCAGTTATGCTTACAGCCCTGTGCAAACACAACAAAACGCCAGCCCGGTCCGTCAACAATAGATTCACGGATAACACCTGCAAGTCTTAAAGGCGCTGCCATTATACCTGCTCCATTTCTCCCTTGCCGGTGCCGATTGAATGCTTAACTCTGTCTTGTACCTCGGCATATTTAGCATCGTTAAATCTATCAAGAGTACCAACAAGGTATCCTGTAATTCTGCGAATTCTTTCAAAGCCTACGCCTTCGCCAACCATTACTGTTTCTTTTTTAGCCATTATTTTTCTCTCCTTAAATATAATTTCAATAATCAGTTTTATTCTACCGGATGTGACACTTTATCTGCTTCTTCAAGCTCGTTTACGTCACAGCAGTGAACATCTTTTTTGTAGCCGTTGAGCTTTTTGAGAACCTCAATGTCAACACCTTCGCCCTCACGGCGTCCGCAACGTGGACAAACATCGCCGATAATTCCTGTGTAACCGCAAACAGGGTCACGGTCAACGGGGTGGTTGATTGAGCCATAGCCGATGCCTGCGTCATACATACAGCGAACTACCGCTTCAAATGCGTCAAGGTTCTGTGTGGGGTCGCCGTCCATTTCGATATATGAAATATGACCGCCGTTTGTAAGCGCATGATAAGGCGCTTCAAGTCTGATTTTATCAAATGCAGAAATCGGATAATAAACAGGCACATGGAATGAGTTTGTGTAATACTTTCTGTCGGTAACACCCTCAATTACGCCGTAACGCTCTCTGTCCATTGCAACAAATCTTCCCGAAAGTCCTTCGGCGGGAGTTGCGATAAGTGAGAAGTTCATACCCGTTGCATGGCTTGCTTCATCTGTACGCTGACGCATATGATGAATAATTTCAAGACCCAGATTCTGAGATTCTTTTGATTCGCCGTGATGCTTGCCTGTAAGAGATTTAAGTGTTTCGGCAAGACCGATAAAGCCTATTGTAAGAGTACCGTGCTTTAATACTTCACGAACTTCGTCGTCAATACCGAGCTTTTCAGAATCAAGCCAAATGCCCTGACCCATAAGGAAAGGATAGTTGCGAACTCTTCTCTTTGCCTGGATTTCAAAACGCTCAAGAAGCTGTGCGATTACAAGATCGATTTTTCTGTCAAGCTCTTCAAAGAAGTAATCAAGATTACCGTGAGCCTTAATAGCAATTCTCGGAAGATTGATAGATGTGAATGAAAGATTTCCTCTGCCGCCTGTTACACTGCGTGTTTTATCATAGTTATTTGCCATAACACGGGTACGGCAGCCCATATATGCAACCTCTGTATTGGGGTCGCCTTCAACATAGTTTTCTTTATTGAAAGGTGCGTCCATAAATGAGAAATTGGGGAAAAGACGGAGCGCTGATACACGGCATGCAAGCTTGAACAAATCGTAGTTTACATCGCCCGGGTTATAGTTTACGCCGGCCTTGACCTTGAAGATATGAATTGGGAATACGGGAGTTTCGCCGTTACCCAAACCTGCTTCGGTAGCAAGAAGAACATTCTTAACTACCATTCTGCCCTCTGGAGTTGTATCTGTACCGTAGTTGATTGATGAGAAAGGAATTTGAGCGCCTGCGCGTGAGTGCATTGTATTAAGGTTATGTACAAGAGCTTCCATAGCCTGATATGTTGCGCGGTCTGTTTCCTGAACTGCCTTATCAGTTGCAAAATTCTGAATTTTCTCAACATCTGCCGATGTGATACCTAATTTCTTAACAAGAGCCTCTGCTTCATACTTCTGATAATCGTTATCGTTTGCAAGGCAGGGGATTAAGCCGTGCTCATTTTCAATTTCAGCACAAACAGCTTTAGCTTCATCTTTTGCATTGTCAACGCCGTGAAGAAGCTCAAGAGCTTTAGCAACATTTTCGATATATTTTTTCTTGTATGTCTTTTTAACACCCGGAGCCATTCCGTAATCAAAGTTAGGAATACTCTGACCGCCGTGCTGATCGTTTTGGTTTGACTGAATTGCGATACAAGCAAGAGCTGAATAGCTTGCAATATCGTTAGGCTCGCGAAGGAAACCGTGACCTGTTGAGAATCCGTCTTTAAAGAGCTTAACAAGGTCAATCTGACAGCAGGTAGTTGTAAGGGTTAAGAAATCCATATCGTGAATATGAATGTCGCCCTCTTGATGCGCCTTTGCGTGTTCGGGTTTCAAAATGTGAAGCACATTGAACTGCTTTGCGCCCTCTGAACCGTATTTAAGCATTGTACCCATTGATGTATCGCCGTCGATATTGGCATTTTCACGCTTAACATCGTTATCCTTTGCAGAAACGAAAGTCAAGTCCTCATATGTTTTCATAAGGCGTGTATTCATTTCACGGACGCGAGAACGTTCTGCTCTGTAAAGAATATATTTCTTTGCGGTTCTTGCATGACCTGTTTCAATAAGTGTTTTTTCAACATAGTCCTGAATTTGCTCAACTGTGGGAATTTGAATGCCGTCACGCTCAATATATTGTATTGCCAGTTTTGCAACATCCATAGCCTCGTCAAAGTCTCTTCCGCCGGTAGCCTTTGCTGCTTGATAAACAGCGTTGGCGATTTTTTCAATAGAAAAATCAACCTCGCGGCCGTCGCGTTTTACAATCTTTTCAATCATTTTGTGCGTCCTCCGTTTTGTGTTTCATTTATTTACTACACGCAATATCTTGTGTTTGTGAATTCAGCAAGTATCATTTTATAGTATATTGCCGTTTATGTCAATATATAGTGTTATAAAATATTAGCCAAAAAAAGCGGTAAATTTTTAGATGATTTTTCCTTTTTTGCTCTGAAGCCTTGAAAACACGCGGTTTTGGGGTTCGTTAAATTGCATAAGTTTAAAAATAACTAAAAAATTCATCTTGTATAAAAATTTGGCTGACCACAATATATTGTGGTCAGCCTTTAACGCAGTAAACTGTGTAAATTTACACATTATAATACTTATTCATACGGTTTTTCTTCAAAATATGAATAATCAGAATTGCAATTATAACTGCAATTACCGAGAAAAATCCGATATACAGTCCGCCTGCATCATTTTCGCCCTTAACCTTCATCCAAAGGTTATTCATATACTGCAAGGTATCAGTAGGAAGATTATGAAACTCCTGCGCCCCTTTCAAGTTTTCGGGATAAACCGCTTCACTGTCTGCAAGAGAATAATCTTCATTCTCTATAACCGCAGTATTGGGAGTTGCATAATAGATGTATTCCGCATTGGCAAGGGCGATTTCAGGTTCCATCATAAAATTGATAAAAGCCTCTGCGCCCTTTTTATTCTGCGAACCCTTTGGAATGCACATTGCGTCATAGAATGTGTTTACGCCCTCCTCGGGGAATGCAAAGCCGAGATCGGGGTTATTATCAACCATAAGCTCGTAGTCGCCTGCATAATAAGTCGCAAGAGCATACTCGCCGCTTTCCATTTTATTGAAAATTTCATCCATTACATATTCGGGTTTAACGTTTTGACGCTGTTCAAGAAGATAATCGGCAGCTTTATCCCAATCAGACATATCGGTTGTGTTGATATTCTGACCGAGGGCAAACTGTGCAACAGCAAAAGCGTCACGTGGATTATTGAACATAAGCACCTTGCCCTTGTACTGTTCATCCCACAAAATTTTCCAGCTTGTCGGCTGTTCGCTTACCATATTCTTATTATAGATAAGAATAGTGGTTCCCACATTGTAAATAACCGCATAATCGCTGATACCGTTTTCTACAAGATGTCCGTATTCTTCAGCGTTAAAATACTTTTCATAGTTGGGAATATTTGAATAATCTAACGGAAGAAGCATTTCTTCAGAAAGCATCCGCTCAATCATATAGTCAGAAGGGATTACAATATCATAGCTGACGCCGCCGCCCGAAAGCTTTGAATACATATTTTCGTTTGACTCAAAGGTGGTGTAATTCACCTTACAGCCTGTAACTCTTTCAAACTGAGTGATTACATCGACTTCTTCATCGTCAATATATTCGCCCCAATTGTACACATTAAGCGTTGTACCCTGCAAACCGAGATTTTTGTAATATTCAAGGACTTCTGCCGAAAAGATTTCGTCAACGGCAGATGCAGGAATAACAAAAACCGAGCATAATATCAACAAAGTAATTATAAGAGAGATAAGCTTTTTCATCGGTTACCCCTCCTTTTTAGAACGCTGTTTTTTATCAGAGCGTGACTGCGCAATGTTCATAAGTATAAGAAGCACAAACATTGCGCCGAAAATAAGCGTTGAAAGCGCATACATATCGGGCTTTACCCTTTTCTTTGTCATTGAAAAAATGTGAATTGGCAATGTCTGAAAATCGGGTCCGTTTGTAAAATAACTAATTATAAAATCGTCAAGCGACAGGGTGAACGCCATAATCGCACCTGCAATAACGCCCGGAAGAATCGCAGGGAAAACCACTTTAAAGAAAGCCTTTAAGGGGTGACATCCCAAATCCTGCGCCGCCTCATAAATTCTGTTATCGGTTTGACGAAGCTTTGGCAGAATTGAGAGAATAACATAGGGAAGCTGGAATGTAACATGGGCAATAAGCAGTGTCCAAAATCCCAAAACATTGCGTCTGTTGAACATTACTCCTGCGAAAACGAACAAAAGCATCATTGAAATACCTGTTACGATTTCGGGGTTCATCATAGGTATGTTTGTAACAGTCATTACAGAGGACTTAACATATTTATTTCTCATTGAATTAAGTCCGACTGCGGCGAGAGTACCGAGAGCCGTAGCGATTGCCGCTGAAGTAACCGCAAGAATTATTGTGTTTTTAAGAGCGTCCATTGTTACTTTATCGCGGAACAGATGCTCATACCATTGAAGCGAAAATCCGTTAAAAATATACGTGCTTTCTGACGAGTTAAACGAGAAAACTATCATAACAGCCATTGGCGCATAAAGAAAAATGAACACAAGGGCTATATAAAGCTTTGCTAAAGGAGATGTTTTTGTCATATCAGCACACCTCCGTCATCATCACTGTCAGTAAAATAATTGAGTACGCCCAGGCAAATCAAAATCATAACCATAAGCACAAGGGATAATGCCGCACCCACATTGTAATTATATGCGGTTTGGAACTGACCCTCAATAACATCGCCTATCAAGGTTATCTGACCGCCGCCGAGCTTTTGCGTAATATAGAATGTACTTACGCTTGGCACAAATACCATTGTAATACCGCTCGCTATTCCGGGAATTGTAAGCGGAAAAATCACTTTTCTGAGGCAGTAGAATTTATTACAACCCAAATCCTGCGCCGCCTCAATAAGAGATTTATCCATTTTGGACATTGCGGTATAAAGAGGTAAAATCATATAGGGCAAAAAGTTATAAACCATGCCGAGTATAACCGCACCGCTTGTATTGAGCATTTGCAGTGGTTCAATACCGAAAATGCCTAAAAGTCGGTTAATTACACCCGACTCACCCAAAATTGTAATCCACGAATAAGTACGGATAAGAAAACTCATCCACATAGGAAGCATTACAAGCATTGTTGCAACACTTTGGAATGAAGCTTTTGTCTGTGCCAGTGCATAGGCAAAGGGATATGCAATCAGCAGGCAAATTGCGGTTGCCACCGCGCCATAGCTGATTGAAAGAATAAATACCGTTGTATAATCGCCGATTTGCGTGATATTAGAAAAGGTAAATGCTCCCGAAGAATCGGTAAAGGCATAATATATAACCATTATAAGAGGTGCAACTATAAACAGCACCGACCAAAGCATATACGGAGCGTTCATAAGCTTTTGAACAAGAGATGACTTTCTCATAACAGTATCACCTCTCCTTATGCTTCAGAGAGTTCGTCGAACTCGTCGCTGAATGAGCTGTAATCGCCGTAAAGTCCGGAATATTCGGACTTTTTCATAATGTGCATTTCATCGGGATCGATTGAAATACCTATTACATCGCCGACCTCGCTCTTTTCGGTTGTTTGAATCATCCATTTGAAATTGTCAATATCAACGATAATTTCATAATGAACACCTTTAAAAGTCACCGATGTAACCGTACCTTGAAGCATACCGTCTTGAGGAGATACAACATCAATATCCTCCGGTCTGATAACAACATCGACAGGCTCGTTATGCTTAAAGCCCTTGTCAACGCACTTGAATTTTATTCCGTTAAATTCAACAGTGAAATCCTCTTTCATTATTCCGTCAAGAATATTGCTTTCGCCGATGAAATCTGCAACGAATGCGTTTTTAGGCTCGTTATATATGTCAATAGGCGTGCCGATTTGCTGAATTTCACCATTGTTCATAACAACGACGGTGTCAGACATTGAAAGAGCCTCTTCTTGGTCGTGCGTAACATAAATAAAGGTTATGCCCAATTTCTGCTGAATGTTTTTAAGTTCAACCTGCATATCCTTACGGAGTTTAAGGTCAAGAGCGCCGAGAGGCTCGTCAAGAAGCACGACGCGCGGATTAACTGCCAACGCGCGGGCAATGGCAACTCGTTGCTGCTGACCGCCGGAAAGAGAGTCGATTTTACGCGAGCCGAAGCCTTTAAGATTTACAAGATTAAGCATTTCACTTACTTTTTCTTGAATTGCAGCTTCTTTCCACTTTTTAAGGCGGAGTCCGAACGCGATGTTTTCATAAACATTCAAATGCGGAAAAAGCGCATAACGCTGAAAAATGGTGTTAACCTGTCGCTTATACGCAGGAACACCATTGATATTTTTTCCTTCGAAAATAACATCGCCGCTATCCTGCTGTAAAAAGCCTGCAATAATTCGCAGAGTAGTAGTTTTGCCGCAGCCCGACGGACCGAGCAGAGTCAGAAACTCACCGTCACGGATATAAAGGTTGATGTTATTAAGTATTTTTTGATTTTCAAAGCTTACGCTGATATTTTTGAGATCGATGATAATTGGATTATTTTTCAATTATGCAGCCCCTTTCCAACCGATAGATATAGTTGAGATTGAACGGCTCAAAAATTCAGAGCCGTTCCACCCTAATTGGTATAAAATAAATATAATGAAAAATTTCAAAAATGTCAATAATTTTTGACAAATTTTGATGAAAAAATCAACCGAGAATTTCTGTCAATTTGTCTGGATTTCTTGTAGTTATGTTATCAATAGACATTGTAAGAACTTTATGCATATCATATTCACTGTCAACAGTCCAAACCGACACCAACAAACCTCTCACACGGAAGGTTCTTGCTATATCGGAACTTAAACTTTTATAGTTAAAGTTTATACCGACAGCGCCCATATTTTCAACAGTTTCAGCAAGGGATTTTATATATTCGTCATCCGTATTTTTCTTTTCGTCTACATCTATATTGAGATAATACGGCACAATAGGACATCCGCTTTTTACTGCGGCAACATCTGCCATAGTAATTCCTGTAAAGAAGACCCGTTCTTTCAATCTATATCTTATTACAAGCTGATGAACCGCTTCCATATTGGCTACGCTTTTCATATCAAGATTTGCTTTGATATTTTTATTTTCGTCAAGGAATTTGAATGCCTCTTCAAGGGTAACTTCATTGCCCTTTGGTTTATCGTGAGAAAGCACCGGAGTTCCGTCTTCGGTGAAAGTCACATCAAATTCAATTACATCAGCACCGCTGTCAACGCCTGCCTGCATTGCTTCAATAGAATTATCTTTAGTATTCATACAGCCTGTGTGCGCGGTAACTGTAAAGCGTGGAAGAAGTCTTGCAGGATTTTCTTTATATTTTTTCAGATTTGCCGAACGAACTCCGAAATAAATTGAAGTACCCAAAACAGCCACGACAAGCACAAAAGATGTTGAAGCGATTATAACCTGTTTTTTATTCTTTTTTATAGCACTTACAAGCTTTGAAGATTTAATTTTTTGAAATGCTTGCTGTATTTTGGATATATCAAATTTTATATTTTTGAAATCTGTTTTTGCTTTTTTCATATATCTCTCCGCCTTTATCCCTTTCGGTAATATAAATTTATTATATTTTAATATTAAACGCTGCACAAATCAAGTTCTTATTGATTTATTTTTATTTTAGGTATATCATATTTAAGATGTTTTCAGAAAAACCGAACAAATTAAAGGAGTAAACTATGAAAAAAGCAGTTAATTCAAAAGTTTTTATTTCTATTTTATCGCTTATGCTCGTTGCGGCTATGGCACTTTCATTTTCATCCTGCGGTAATAATGACAGTACATCAAATGCAGGAGAAAAATCATTTGTATTCAAGGTCGTTGATATTGACGGAACAGAAAAATCCTTTGACGTCACAACAAACGCAGCAACCGTAGGCGAAGCTCTTATTGAAGAAAAGCTGATTTCAGGCAGTGAAAGCGAATACGGTCTTATGGTAGACACAGTTAACGGCATTAAATACGATTATAACACTGACGGCTGTTATTGGGCATTCTATATAAACGGTGAATACGCTATGACGGGCGTTGATTCAACCGAAATTACAGACGGCACGGAATATTCCTTCGTTGCGACTAAAGCTTAATGAGAAACAAAAAATATCAGCAATTAGCTGACTTGATAATTTTCGCTATGCTCGGCGTTATAATGTTTATATCAAAATATATGACCGAGGCTTTGCCGAATGTTCACTTAATCGGTATGCTGACAATGACTTATACCGTTGCGTACCGAAAAAAAGCGCTTATTCCTATTTATGTGTTTGTGTTGCTGACAGGGCTTTTTAACGGCTTTGCGCTGTGGTGGATTCCTTATCTTTATATATGGACAGTTCTTTGGGGAGTCACTATGCTTTTACCTAAAAAAATGAGCAAAAAAGCCGTTGTTCCGGTTTACGCTGTAATTTGCGCGCTTCACGGACTTGCATACGGCACGCTTTATGCGCCTGTTCAGGCGATAATGTATAATTTGAATTTTAAGGCTATGACAGCTTGGATTATAGCGGGGCTTCCTTGGGATGCAATTCACGCCGCAGGAAATTTTGTACTTGGATTTCTTATCGTACCGCTTTCAACGGTTTTAATAAAATTTCACCGAACCGCAGGTCAGGAAAAATAAAATAACCGATTGGGATTTAAAGCAAATTCCAATCGGTTATTTTTTTACTGCTGTTTTTTATCAAGAAAGCTTGAAAGCTCTTCCATAAACGCATTTACATCTTTAAACTGCTTATAAACAGAGGCAAAACGGACATAAGCAACCTCATCAATGGCTTTAAGCTTTTCCATTACAAGCTCGCCTACGTGAACCGAAGTCACCTCACGGTCAAGGGAGTTTTGAAGTGTTGTTTCGATTTCACTTACTGATTTTTCGATAGTTTCCATTGAAACAGGGCGTTTTTCGCAAGCACGAAGCATACCGTTCATAAGCTTTTGGCGGTCAAACGCTTCACGAGATCTATCCTTTTTAACAATAAGAATAGGCACGCTTTCAATAATCTCATAAGTTGTAAATCTTTTTGTGCATTTAATACATTCGCGGCGGCGGCGAATTCTCTCGCCCTCATCTGTAGGTCGGGAATCAATTACCTTGCTTTCTTCAAATCCGCAAAAAGGACATTTCATAAGAACACTCCCTATATTTTACATTCTACATATTGTATTGTAACACAACCGAAGGCACAATGTAAAGGGGTCAAAGCAATTTTTTAAGTCCCCCGAGGGCATTTGTAAGCTCTAAGTCGCTGTCATATCCAAATTCGTAAAGCTCAATAATATAATCTCCGTTAAAGCCATACCCTTTCATCATATCAAAAAAGCGTTTGAAATTAAAAACACCGTCGCGCAGAGGCACCATACAGTCCATTTTTTCATTGTGGTCGCTTATGTGAATGTGACGGATATATTTGTGAAGTTTTGCGGCGAAATCATAAGGGTCGATTCCTGTTCTGACCGACTGTTTTATATCAAAAACCATATTGAAATCATCGCCTATATACTGCCCCATACGCAGAAGAAAATCGGGATTTTCACTGCGGTAATGCACCACATTTTCCTGACAGATTTTAAATCCCTCTGCCTTTCCCATAAGTGTTAATTCGCCGAACCGTTCAAAATATTCTTCATCGCTGATGCTGCCGGGCTTTTTAATGCCGTGCATAACAAGTATTTCAGCGCCGAGAGCGTGCATCACATCAAAATGACGCTTAAATGAGGTATCTCTCGCCTCATAAAATCGACGGTTATATGAGCTGAAAAGGTGATAGGATTCGGTAAACGACCCCATTGTGTGAACCGAAGCCACACGAGTACCGTAAGATTTACAGATTTCTGACATTTTACGGACAAATTCCGGTTCAAATTCAGAATCGGCATTCATAAAGATTTCAATTGTTTCAGCACCTGCTTCGCACGCTCTTACAATGGATTTTTCCGTTTCAAGCGGATAAAAGCAGGCAGATGATAAGCCAATATCCATATTTTTACTTCTTTCTTATCTCTTAATTACCTTTAACCCAACTGTTTGGGTCTGGAAGCCTCCGCCTGTGAGAATTCCTCGGTTAATTCCGCAGTCGGTAAAATCACGGCCACGGCTGATTATAATATAGTTTTCATCGGCTAAACGGTTGTTTGTAGGGTCAACACCATGCCAGCTTCCGTTATGATACACCTCAACCCAGGCGTGAGTTTCACCCTCGCCCACCATCATACCGACAACATAACGTGCAGGAATGCCTGCTTTACGCAAAAGAGCAAGAAGAATATGAGAATAATCCTGGCAAACGCCTGCGCCGTTTAAAAGCGCCTCTTCTGCTGTTGTAACAACGCTTGTTGAGCCTGTTTTATAGACAATATTTGCACGGATTGCTCTTGTAAACTTCAATGCTGTGTCAACGCTGTCCTGCGATATACCTATTTTAATACGCTCGAACATTCTGTTAAGTTCTGCACCGCATTTGGTGTAACTCGTAGGATATTTATATACAGGATTTAAGTCTGATTCAGGGGTAATCTGCTCCCCTGTGATAACTGTTCCCGTAACATCAACGGTAAATTCGTTGTGCATTGTGACAATTCGGTCGGTAACAAGAATATTGCCGAATCCGTCGTGAGAATAAGTCAGTTCATTTTCGGGAAAAACCGTAATCTTAATGTCCTCAATATGTTGATTTTCGCATTCAAGAGGAATACAGCGAAGCGTATAACAATGTTTAATTACAGGCAATGAAAACTTGATTGACATATTATAAGAAAAATCTAAAACTGCCATTATACTATTACTCCTGTTACAAAAAGCTGTGCCAATTCGTTCTGAATTGAGAATTTATAAGGATTATAATCCTCTTCTTCAAGAATCATACGGGTAAGGCGTTCTATTGAATTGACATTAAAGTCAATTCCCACCTTATAAAGACGGTTGAGCATTATTGAAAACTCTTTCCGCAAAAGCTCCACGGGATAATCAAGCCTTGTATACAGGTCAAGCCGTTCAATGCTTCTGCCGAATTTAAGAATATTTCTTGAAGTTTCTGCTTCAATATTGTCGTCAGCCGAACCCCAAAAGGCAAAAATCCAATCAGTTACCTCTTGAACCTTTAAAAGCGGCGCGTTACTGCTGCTGCTTTTTTCCATAATATCAACCGCAAGCTGAAGATACGAAAGAGTATCTGAAGAAATTACATTTCGCATTTCAACCGCATTGTCATAAGCGTGAAGAAGGCTTGAATAAATTGACGACGGATCGTTTGCGTCAAACAGGAATGAGCTTATAAACTCTTGACGGCAGGAATAGTTATTTGCAATGCCTAAACGGCGGCAAAAGCTTATATATTCTTCGTCATTTATATCAATCATAATGTCATAGCACTCGGTAAAGGCTTTAAGAGTTGTGAAAACACGCTCAACATACCTACCCAGCCAAAACAAATTGTCGCTTGATTTTATCGAGATAACACCCATGTGTCTTTAAAGCCCCCTCCCTGCGAAGAATTTACAACAAATGAATTTGCGTCTTTTGAAAAACGGGTCAGACCGCTTTTCCACACCACAGGCTCTTCGCCCATAAGCACAAAAGCGCGCAAATCTGCCTTGCGTTCTGTCCAAGCGCCGTTTTCGACCACCTTTAAATCGTTAAAACGAATAACCTCTTGGGCAATAAATCGACGAGGCTCTTTTTGAATAAGCTTTTTCAATTCGTAAACTCTTTCAAGAGATAATTCACTGCCAAATACAACGCCGTAGCCGCCGGATTCGGCAACATCCTTGATAACAAGCTTTTGAATGTTGTCAAGCACATACTTCATATCGTCAGAATAAAACGGCAGATATGTAGGCGCATTTGAAAGTATAGGCTCTTCGCCGAGATAATATTGAATCATTGCAGGCACATAGTAATAAATACCCTTATCGTCTGCCACGCTGTTACCGGGCGCATTTACAAGCGCCACATTGCCTGCACGGTAAGCGTCCATAATATGAGGAACACCCAGCAGTGAATCTGCGCGGAAAGTCATAGGGTCAATAAAATCGTCATTTATTCTGCGGTAAACTGCTCCTACACGCTGACGCTTGCCCGAATATTCACTGTAATAAAGCACGTTGCCCTCAACAAACAAATCCTGCGGCATTGCAAAAACCGAGCCTGTTTTTTCGGCAAGATATGAATGCTCAAAAAACGCAGAATTAAATCTGCCCGGGGTAAGCACAACATTTATTCCGCCTGTGTTGACATAATCGAGCGCATTTCTTAAAAGCTCACCGTAGTTTCGGTTATCAACAACGGTATTTGCGCGGAAAGTATCAGGACTTGCTCTACGGCAAAGCTCACGGGCAATCATAGGATAAGACGCACCCGATGGCACACGGAGATTATCTTCAAGCACATACCAACGCATATCACTGCCCTGCACCAAATCTATACCGGAAATATGATTGAAAACAGATTTCGGAGGAACTGCACCCTCGCACTCCATCATATATCCTGCCGCACCGTAAACAAATTCTTCGGGGATGATTTTATCCTTGATAATCTGTTTTTTAGTATAGATGTCCTTTAAAAATATGTTAAGTGCCTTTACACGTTGTTTAAGCCCCCGTTCAAGATAATCAAACTCATCTTTCGATATAATTCTGGGAACTGTATCAAAGGGAAAAAGCCTTTCATTGAATACATTATTCTTGTAAATACCGAATTTTACGCCGTATCTGGCTAAAAGTCGGTTGATTTCATCGGTATGCTCTATAAGTCCGTACAAAATTTTCACTCCCGATAACAGATTATATCACCATTTTCTTGTGCGTCAGCACAAATAACGGCGAAGCCGTATGGGCGTCAGCCCAAAATTGATGTTACAATATTCTCCGAAACACTAAAAATCTTTGATTTAGTAAGTGTTTCGTGAGGTTATTATACCGTAAGTACGAGGCGGGATAAGTCGCCGAGTGCTGCGATACAATGTTCTCCGAAATACTCAAAATCTTTGATTTTGCAAATATTTCGTGAGGTTATTATACCGTAAGTACAAGGCGGGGTAAGTCGCCGAGCGCTGCGATACAATGTTCTCCGAAATACTCAAAATCTTTGATTTTGTAAGTATTTC
>CAZIMO010000003.1:0-120138 GCA_964540535.1 uncultured Eubacteriales bacterium
GGTTCCTTTTACTTATCTCGTCGTTGTTTAATTTTCAAGGTCCATTGATTGTTGCCTCCCGTTTTTCACGGGTGGACTTTTATATTATCACAATCTTCGGAGTTTGTCAACACTTTTTTAAAACTTTTTTTAAAATCTTTTCAAGTTTTGTTTTTGTTGAACCTCTCTCGAAGAGAGCTTTGATATAATATCACAATGAAAACAACTTGTCAACAGTTTTTTAAAACTTTTTTCAAAAAATATCAAAAAACTTTTAAAAGCTGTTTTTTGCTCTTTATTATAGTATATAAATCAATTTTTTGAATAAATAGACTTATTTCGGAAAAGATAGTAGAGCAAAATATTATCCGAGAGAGAGATTTTATGGATACAAGAAAAGACAGACGCACAAAGAAGAAGTTACTTTTTCAAATTCTCGCAATTATCCTTGTAAATGTCCTTGTGATTTCCGCAATTGCTTATACCTATGCCGAAAGCACGCAAACACTTTCGCAAATCGGCTCACGAGGACAGGAAGTAAGGCAAATTCAGCAAAAGCTTCGCGAATTGGGATTGTATTCAGGTTCTGTTGACGGAGTTTACGGAACCGCAACGCAAAAAGCCGTTCGCCAATTTCAAAAGAACTGCGGACTTTCTGTTGACGGAATTGCAGGACCTAAAACCCTGCTCTATTTGGGATTAGGTTCAGGTACAACCTCGTCATCATCGGGATACAGCTCAAGCGATGTGTATTTGCTTGCCAAGATTATTGCCGCAGAAGCACGAGGTGAATCATATACAGGACAGGTTGCCGTAGGCGCTGTTGTACTGAACAGAGTTCGCCACGCATCTTTCCCTGACAGCATTTCGGGAGTGGTTTACCAAGCAGGCGCATTTTCGGCAGTGCGTGACAGCAATTGGAGCGTTGCCCCTGACGCCACATCTCAAAAAGCGGCACAAGACGCAATAAACGGTTGGGACCCGACAGGCGGCGCTATTTACTATTACAATCCTGCAAAAACAAGCAATCAGTGGATAAGGTCACGTCCTGTAATTACCACTATCGGCAGACATATATTCTGCAAATAAGCATAAGCAAAACCGATATGGTTTAAATCAGCACATTTTCTTTTGCACTGCGTTAAAACTTTCATCGCATTAAGAAACGGCGAAGTCACAAGACCTCGCCGTTCATTTATTATTCAGCTGTATTTTTCACAAAGATATTTCATCGCAAAACGATAGCCCTCAAGTCCTTTGCCGATAATATGCTCTTCACAAGCCATACCTGCGTATGAAATCTGACGGAAATTCTCACGCTTGGTCACATCTGAAATGTGAACCTCAACTGCGGGGATCGACACTGATTTTAATGCGTCTAAAATTGCAACGCTTGTGTGGGTATAAGCGGCAGGATTTATAACAATTCCGTCAAAATTGCCGTAAGCCTCTTGAATTTTATCGACTATTGAGCCTTCATGGTTCGACTGAAAGCACTCGGTCTCACAGTTAAGCTCGTCTGCCCATACCTTAATCTTTTCAAGCAGACTGTTATAGTTATCTTTTCCGTAAATGCCGGGCTCACGAATTCCCAGCATATTTATATTCGGCCCGTTTATTACAAGAATTTTCATATTTTTTCAAGCTCCTTTGCAATTCGCTGCGCAACTTCGTCAACAGTACCGTTGCCGTCGATTTCAATATCGGCAAAGCCGCGGTAAAGGGGCATTCTTTTTTCATAAAGCGCTTTTACACCGTGCATTTGAGAAAGAGGTCTGCCGTTTGAAGGGAGCAAATCTGCATTTCTATTTATAAAAACGATAATTCCGTTCTGTTTTAAAGGCTTATAGTTCTCGGGTCGGGTTACAGCTCCGCCGCCTGTTGCTATAATTCGGCTTTTTTCTTTGCCTGCAAGGTTAATCGCTGTATTTTCGCACCGGCGGAAATATTCTTCGCCTTTTTCAGCAAAAATTTCGGGAATAGGCATATTTTCTGCATTCTCGACCATCTCATCGGTATCAACAATTTCTTTATTGAGTATTTTTGAAAGTGCTGCACCTACCGTTGATTTGCCGCAGCCTGCCATACCGACAAGCACAATATTACACATTTCCATTTGCAAATTCTTTTCAATCTTTTTGCAAACAGAAGTGTCAAGCTTGGTATCGAAAAAGATTTCGTGAGATTTTTTTGCCTGAGCTACAAGCATTGAAAGTCCTGAAGCACATGGAATACTTCTCTCTTCCGCTTCTAAAATCAGTTTTGTTTTGAGCGGATTATACACCACGTCAAGCACACCGCATAAATTTTTGAAATCGTCAAGATTTACAAGGGATTTCAAATTATTCGGATACATACCCACGGGAGTTGTGTTTACAATAATCTCGCTATCGAAATGAAGATAAATATTATCATAATTGTTTTCGGTATTAAGGTCAACAACGATAACCTCTTTTGCCCCGAAATCACGAAGCACGGTCTGCACTGTTGCGGACGCACCGCCACCGCCGAGAACCAAGGTCTTTTTGCCCTGCACACTTATTCCCGACTTTTCGAGCATATAAACAAATCCGAAATAATCGGTATTATCACCGTAAAGCTTGCCGTCACGGACAGTAATTGTATTTACCGCACCGATTTTCTCTGCTTCGGGAGAAAGCACATCGAGATATGGAATAACTGCTTTTTTATAAGGTATTGTTACATTTATTCCGCTGAAATTATGCCCGGTCATAAAATTTTCAAGCTTTTCAGGCTGAACCTCAAAAAGACTGTAATCATTATTGCCGAGAGCATTATGTATTTGCGGTGAAAAGCTGTGCGGCAAATGCTCGCCTAATAATCCGTACATTACATTACCTCCGAATAACTTCCTAAATAGTGAAAACGTTCGCACTCATCGTTTAACTGTTCGAGAATTTCATAAAATGCCTCATCATAAACAGATGCTGACATATCAAAGTAAAACATAAATTCAAAATCTTTGTTCTGCATAGGTCGGCTTTCAAGTTTAAGCACATTTATGCCCAAAGCATAAAAACGGGCAAGAGTATGATAAAGTGAGCCCGGGCAATGAGGCAAAGTAAGCACAAAGCTTGTTTTGTCAGCACCCGGATAAATCTCAAGCTCTTTTGAAATACATATAAACCTTGTGTAATTGTTATCTTTATTCTGCACACCGTCAGAAATCACTGTCATACCGTAAAGGTCACGGCAATTTTCAGATGAAATTGCGGCAACATCTGTGCGGCCGCTTTCCATAACCATTTTTGCCGCAACCGCAGTATTCTCGCAAACGGTTACTTTTATGTCGCTGTGCTTACGCAAAAAGTTACTGCACTGATTGATTGCCTGCTCGTGAGAAAAAATCTCTTTTATTCCGTCAAGAGTTGCGCCCTTGTTACCTAAAAGGCAGTGATTTATTTTAAGACGGAAGCTTTTTACAATATAGAAATTATGTTCTGCCATTAAATCGTAAACTCCGTTGACACTGCCTGCCGTGCTGTTTTCAATGGGCAGTACGCCGTATTTGCAAAGTCCGTTTTCAACCGCATTCACAACATCATGCCAAGTTTTAAAATATGCCATAGTGGGATATTTGAACAGTTTTTCACAGGCAAGACCCGAATAAGCCCCCTCAACGCCTTGGCAGGCTACCATAGCTTTTTGCGGAAAAATATTGGGCGTATTTTCAACAGCCGATTTGATTTTTGCGGTAATTTCACCGCTTCGGTCAAGATATTTGTGCTGATAGGAGCGTGAAACATTCATAATTGTATCATAAAGCACACGGGAATACACCTCAAGCTCTTCGCCTGCCATATCGCCTATTCGATTTAAAAGCTCCCGTTCTCTTTTAGCGTCAAGAACAGGCAGATTGTTTGCTTTTTTATATCTGGCAACATCAAGGCAAGCTTCCATTCGCTCTTTCCAAAGCTTAACTATTTGATTATCGATTTCATTTATTTTACTTCTGATGTTTGAAAGGTCTTCCATAATCCACCTCAAAGAATAATATCTATCATAGTTAATGCCGTAACCGCCTCAACTACAGGAACGGCACGCTGAACAATGCAGGGGTCGTGTCTGCCCTTAATCTGCAATTTTTCTTCTGTTTTGCATTTAAGGCTTACGCTGTTCTGTTCTTTAAAGATTGACGGAGTTGGCTTGAAGGCAACATTAAAAATTATAGGCATTCCGTTAGTAATTCCGCCGTTTATTCCGCCTGCATTATTTGTAACAGTCCTGATTTCGCCGTCAGTAATACAAAAACCGTCATTATTCTCACTGCCGAAAAGTTCTGTTGCGTCAAATCCGTTGCCGAATTCAATACCCTTAACCGCAGGAATACCGAAAATATTCTTGGCAAGCCTGTTTTCAACGCCGTCAAACATCGGGTCGCCGTACCCGGCGCCGACTCCTGTTACGGCGCATTCAACAATACCGCCGACAGAGTCGCAGTTTTCACGGGCGTTGTCAATTAAGGCTTTCATCTTATCCCCTGCCGTATCGTTTATGACAGGAAAATCCTTTTTTCCGATTTCGTAATTTTCAACATTCACAGGGTTAAATTTATCGTCATAAACATCTTTAATTTTAAGAATATGCGCCTGCACGTTTATTCCGTAGTCTTCAAGAATTTGCATACATACCGCGCCTGCAAAGCAAAGCGGAGCTGTAAGTCTGCCCGAAAAATGACCTCCGCCGGCAACATCGTTAAATCCGTTATACCGCATATAACCTGTAAAATCAGCGTGCGATGGTCGGGGTAAATCCATTATATTATTATAATCTGACGAATGAGGATTTTTATTGTAAATCACCGCGCACAGAGGTGATCCGCAAGTGATACCGTTTACAAGTCCTGAAACAATTTCAGGCATATCGGGCTCACGGCGGTTGGTTGAATACTGATTTCTGCCGGGAGCGCGGCGTTCCATAAAGATATGCACCTTATCCAAATCTATTTTTTTGCCTGCGGGAAGTCCGTCAATCACAACACCTATTCCGCAAGAATGCGATTGACCGAAAACTGATATTTTTATTTTTTCACCTGTCATTGATGACATTTGCATTGCCTCCCATTCGGTTAAAATCATTAAAGAAATGCGGATATGACTTTTCAACTGCCTGCGCGTCGGTAATTTCTACCGCATTTTTGCAAAAATTACTTAAAATTGCCGCCGACATTACAATTCTGTGGTCGTTACAGCCGTCAGCCGTTCCGCCGATTAAACTTTCCTTCCCTTTAATAATAAGTCCGTCAGCAGTTTCTTCCGCTTTTCCGCCTAAAGAAGTGATCATATTTACAATAGCTTTTATGCGGTCGCTTTCTTTTATGCGAAGTCTGCCTGCGTTGATTATCTGCGTTTCGCCTTCGCATACAGATGCAACAACTGAAATTATAGGCACAGCGTCAGGAATATCGGCCGCATCAACAGTAATTCCGTTCAATTTATTTTTCTTAACCGTGATTTCCGTTCCGTTGGTCTGCACATCTGCACCCATTCTGCGAAGCACGTTTAAAATCGCCTTGTCGCCTTGCGGTGAATTTATATCCAGATCCTCGACAGTGACACCTTTGTCGCACATTGCCCCTGCGCAGAGAAAAAACGATGAATTTGACCAATCGCCGTCAACAGTTATTTCTTTAGGCGAAATATATTTCTGATTACCTTTAATTATGTAAAGATTTTCTTCTTCAATAATTTCAATGCCGAATTTGCGAAGCGCCGAAAGGGTAATGTTCAAATATGAACGGGACTCAACAGGGGGAATAAGCTTTATTTTGCTGTCGCCGTCAAGCAATGGCAGCGCGAAAAGCAAGCCTGTAATAAACTGTGAGCTTACATTGCCGAGAATTTCATATTCCCCTGATTTAAGCCTACCTGTTAAATGCAGTGGAAATTTGCTTCCGTTATGAAAGACAATGCCCATTCGTTCCATTTCTTCCTTTAAAGGTGAAATCGGTCTTTCGGGCAGTCTGCCGTGACCCGTTATTGTTGCGTCAATGCCCAAAGCTGACACCACAGGAAGCAAAAAACGCAGAGTTGAACCGCTTTCACCGCAGTCAAGCTCTGCTTTTTCGTTAAATTTATTTGGTTTAACAGTGATAATTTCACCGTCAACAGAAATATCCGTACCCATATTTTTAAGGCACTCAACAGTAGCTGCAATATCCTTTGACATCACATTGCAATGTACTTTTGTGGCACAGTCGGCCAAAGCCCCGCAGATAAGAAGTCTGTGAGCGTCAGATTTTGATGAAATTGCCTTAATTTTACCCGATACTTGGGCAGGTGCGCAGATAACATTCATTTAATTCAATCCTGCTTTTATAAATTTTTTCAATTCATTAACCGATATTTTTTCTATTTTGCAAAGTCCGTATTTTTCGGGAATTATAAGCGAAATTGTATCGAGACTTCTCTTTTTATCTGAAAGTGAAGCCTTATATAATTCTTCTGCCGTAAAACCGCATTTTGTGGGCAAGCTGTTTGCTTTGAGAATTTCAATAAGCATTTCGGTAAAATCTTCGTTTGCAAGCCCTGTTTTATATGCGCCCTGTGTTGCAATTACCATTCCCATTGCCACTGCGTTGCCGTGCGAAACGGTAAGATTACTGCATTTTTCAATAGCGTGACCTATTGTGTGGCCGAAATTCAAGAGCTTTCGCTCGCCGTTTTCAAATTCATCACGGTCAACAACATCGCGTTTTATCTCAACGCAACGCTTAATTACATATTCTATATTCTCTTTAATGCTGTTGTTCTTTAAAAATGTAAGAAATTCGCCGTCTAAAATCATTCCGTATTTTATAACCTCGGCGCATCCCTCGTTAAAGATTTCTTCGGGCAGGGTGTTAAGGGTTTCGCAGTCGGCATAAACCGCAATCGGCTGATAAAATGCGCCGCAAAGGTTTTTGCCGGCATTTAAATTGACAGCTGTTTTACCGCCCACAGAAGAATCTACCATTGAAAGCACAGTTGTTGGGATTTGCACAAAATCAACACCGCGAAGATATGAAGCTGCCGCAAAGCCTGTTAAATCGCCTGTAACTCCGCCGCCGAGAGCTATAAACAAATCTGTTCTTGTAATACTGTTTTCAGCGCAGAATTCTTGAATTTTTCCGAAATTTTCAAGAGATTTTGACTCCTCGCCGTGTGGGAACACAAATTCACAAACAGAATATCCGCTGTTTGCAAGGCTTTTTTTCACTCTCTCGCCGTAAAGCCCGAAAACCGTATCGTCAGAAACAATTACGGCGCGGCAGGACTTTTTGATTTCGGCAAGCATTTCACCCACGCTGTCTAAAAATCCCGACCCGATATGCACATTATATTCTTTTGAAGCTGAAACCCTAACGATTTCCATTTTCTTCACCCATCAATCTTTTCTTTTAAAATTTTACCATCTCGCAAAAGCTCTGCAAGCTTTTCAAAGCCGTTATCTTCCAGCGCTTTTTTATATTGTACTAAATTATTAACTATTGCGTCAATCTCATTTATAAGATTATCGCGGTTTTCAAGAAATAATTCAGCCCACATATACTCATTAAGGTACGCTACTCTTGTCAAATCCTTATAACTGCCTGCCGAAAAGCCCTTATGCACCAGTGCGTTAGGACTTTTTACATAAGCATTTGAAACCACATGGGCAAGCTGTGAGGTAAAGGCGATTATTTTATCATGCTCTTCGGGAGTAGAAATCTGAATATTAGTAAAACCGATTTTAATAAAAAGGTCTTTAATTAAATTAACACATTCTTCGGGAGTATCTTCGTAAGGAGTAAGAATCATTGAAGAATTATTGAACATTTTCGGTGTTGAATACTCAAAGCCCGAAAAATGCAGACCTGCCATTGGGTGGGCGCCTATAAACACAAAGCCGTTTTCTTTTGCGGTATCATAAAGCGCGTCGCACACATAGCGCTTAACACCGCTTATATCCATAACAATCGCGCCCTTTTTAAAGAACTTGGCATATTGGGTTATGCAGTCAATTGACGCTTGAGGATAAAGTGAAACAATAACCAAATCGCACTCGCAAAGATTATCCTTTGTTAGTTCTTCTTTGATAGCACTAACTTCAAGCGCTTTCAGCAATGCTTCACGGCTTCGGTTCATACCCAGCACCGTATGCTTTGTATTGAGAGTAATCGCCTTGGCAAGCGAACCGCCCATAAGACCCAATCCGATAATTCCGATTTTCATTTTAATAGCCGCACGGTACAGTATCTGCACAAAGAACCGTTAAAAACAGCTTTTGCACACAGTACCGTTCCTTTCATTGTTTTTGTCAGCTTATTTTACCGCGTCTAAAACCTTTTTTACAGAATTTACAACATCTGTAAATTCAGGTGGAGTAAGTGCCTGCGGTCCGTCGCAAAGCGCTTTTGCAGGATCGTTATGCACTTCAATCATAAGTCCGTCTGCACCGCAAGCTGCCGCCGCCAATGACATGGGCTTAACAAAGCGCGCAATACCCGATGCGTGCGACGGGTCAATAACTACCGGCAGGTGAGATTTTTCTTTAAGCATTGGGACCGCCGACAGATCAAGAGTATTTCTTGTAGCAGTTTCAAAGGTTCTTATACCGCGTTCGCAAAGTATAACCTTTTCGTTACCGCCTGCCATAATGTACTCAGCACTCATAAGAAACTCTTGGAATGTGCTTGAAAGTCCGCGTTTTAAGAAAATGGGCTTGTCAAGATGACCTAATTCCTTTAAAAGTTCAAAGTTTTGCATATTTCTTGCGCCGACTTGAATAATATCAACATTCTCAAAAAGCGGAATATGAGAAGCATCCATAATTTCGGTTACAATGGGCATTCCTGTTTCTTTTTTTGCCTCAAGCATCAGCTCAAGACCCTCGCCGCGCATACCTTGAAAAGCGTAGGGCGATGTTCTCGGTTTAAATGCGCCGCCGCGAAGAAAATTAGCGCCTGCCGCCTTTACATCCTTGGCAATGCTTAAAATCTGCTCTCTTGACTCAATTGAGCAAGGACCTGCGAAAAACTGGAAAGTTCCGCCGCCGATTTTATATCCGTTCACATCAATAACTGTATCATCCGGATGAAATTTTCTGTTTGCGCATTTGTAAGGCTCTGAAATACGTCTTACATCTTCAACAATATCAAGGCTCTGAATTAAGCCTATATCAACACGGCTTGTGTCGCCGATAAGACCGAGAATTGTCTGATACTCACCCACAACTTCATTTATTACGAGATTTTGCTCGTGAAGCCATTTAGTCAGATTTTCAACCTTTGCAGGGTCAACCTGATTTTTAAGAATTACTACCATCTTGCTTACTCCTTTAATAAAAAACTCTCACAGTGCGGTTTCACTGTGAGAGTAAATTACAGATTATATCAGCATCTGTTATTTTTTCGCAGTGAAACAAGCCATTGACTTCGTAAAGCAAAAGCTAAAGTAAAAATATTCAGCTGCGAAATTAAAAGTTTTCATAAAGATTTACCTCAATGTGCTGATTATAGATTATTTTATCACCGCAATAATTATATGTCAATAATTTTTAATAAAATTATTGGCATATATCCTGCTGAAGCTTATACTCTATGCTTTTGGAAATTCGTTTCTGATTTTACTCATACCGCAAATATAATTCATATCAACATTATAATATTTGGCAAGAATAATCAAGTTATCAACGGGAATTCTTGTTTTGCCGCTTTCATAATCGCAATATGTCCTCTGCCCTATTTTCAGCAGTGATGCAATTTCTGTTTGTGTTTTATCAGCATCTTCACGCAAAAAACGAATACATTCATTGTATTTCACATCAATTCACCTCAACAAAATTTTAACAAAGAGTTTATAACTCTATTGACTTTTAGAGTTATAAACGCTAAAATGTTGATTGAGGTGATTAAATTGCAAAAAGATTTAGAAAATTTATGGTTTAATTATTTAATTGAAATCCCTATAAAAAGAAGTGCTGAAGAAATTGCCGCTATAAATGAATTGTCAGAAAAAGAAAAAAATTTTTGCTCAATTCTTAATGAAGAACAACTTACAGTTTTTACAGAATATGACAATTCTCTTTCAGAAGTAAGCAGAATATCCGAAAAGAATGCATTTATAAAAGGAATTATGTTTGCAACACGATTTATATCTCAAGCATTGTACGGTTAAGGCGACATGGTTTAAATCCCTTCGCCTTAATAAAAACAGCGGGAGCTTGTGCTCCCGCCGTACGATATTTCAAATTACAATTGGTACAATCCTGATTTTTTCATTGCCTTGTTAAGAGTTCTTTGCGCAAATCTTGATGCCTTTTCTGCGCCGTTCTTTGCGCACTCGTTAAGATATGCCCTGTCGTTTATGAGGCGGTTAAACTCTGCCTTGAAAGGACGAAGTTCTTCAACAACTGCTTCTGCAACTGCCGATTTAAAGTCGCCGTAGCCCTTGCCGTCAAAATCCTTTTCAATCTGCTCATATGAAAGACCTGTACAGCAGGAGTAAATGCCCATAAGGTTATTTATACCCTCTTTACCCTCGGCATAACGCACCTTTGCCTCACTGTCGGTAACGGCGCTCTTGATTTTCTTGACAATTACATTGTCATCGTCAAGCATTGAAATATAGCTTTTGGGGTTGGGGTCTGATTTGCTCATTTTGGCAAACGGATCTTGAAGCGACATTACACGCGCGCCGACCTTACCTATAAAGGGTTCAGGCATTGTAAAGGTCTTACCGTAAACCGTATTAAAACGGTCTGCAATATCACGGGCAATTTCAAGATGCTGTTTTTGGTCCGCGCCGATGGGAACATAATCAGCTTGATAAAGAAGAATATCAGCCGCCATAAGAATTGGATATGTGAAAAGCCCTACGTTGACATTTTCGGGGTGTTTTTCGCTTTTATCCTTAAACTGCGTCATACGTGCCGCCTCGCCAAACTGCGTACAGCAGTTGAGAAGCCATGCAAGCTGTGCGTGCTGGGGTACATGGCTTTGAATGAACACAATGCTCTCTTCAGGGTCAAGACCCAGCGCCAATAAAATCGCATACATTTCCATTGTATTCTTGCGAAGCACTGCCGGTTCGGGACGAACCGTAAGCGAATGCAAATCAGCGACTGCATAAAGACAGTTGTGATCATCCTGCATATTTTTCCAATTTTTCAAAGCGCCTAAATAGTTGCCCAAGGTAGGAGTTCCCGTAGGCTGAATTGCGCTCAAAACTATTTTTTTCTTTTCTGCAGTATTTTCCATAACTGTCACCTCTCAAAATAAATATACAAAATATTTAACTACTTTTCTGCCGATTTGTCAACATCATCAGCGATAAAATCGACAACGCTGTTTTCGTTGTTAGTTCCGATAATCACATCCGCGATTTCTTTTACCTGCGGCACTGCATTTTCAACAGCCACGGCGCAGTCAGCGCCGTTAAGCATTATAAGATCATTAAGATTATCGCCGAATGCTGTGATTTTTTCTGCGCCCAAAAGCTTTGCCACTTCATTGGCGCCGTTAGCCTTTGAAGCCGTGTCAGAATAAATTTCAATAAGCCAATCGTCAGAATAGCTGTCCTTATAATATGCAAAATCAATGTTAGGTACGCTCTTTAGCTTTTCTGCAACAGGATCAAGAATTTCGGGTAGCGCATAATAATTCACATAAACAGGGTGCTGACCGTTTTCAATAACAGTCAAATTGTCAGTTTGCGTAAATCTGCCGTCAAGCATATCAACACGTTTATCGTAAAACTCTTTCATACCGTCGTTGTCAAATTCTGTGTATCTGATAGAAAGCTTATAATCGTCACTGTAAAGGAACATAAACGGATGAAGCTTGTGTTCATAAAAGCAATCGAGAATTTTTTGAAGCGCCGAACGTTCGATTTCGTGATATTTCACAGCCCTGCCCGTTTCGGTATCATAGACAAAAACGCCGTTCATAAGCACAATCGGCGCCGAAAAGCGAACTCCGTCTAAAAGAGGCATTACGCTGACCATACTGCGTGCGGTTGCCACCGCAAAAGGAATATTCCTGCAATAAAACTCATTCAGTTTTTCTTTTGTATATTCGCTCATTTTACCGTCGCTCTGCAAAAGAGTACCGTCCATATCGCTGATATAAAGAGTTTTCATAGCTTAATTATTTTAAAAGCGATACTACAAGGTCGCCCATTTCGGATGTTGTAACCTTTTTGAAGCCTTCCTCGTAAATATCGGGTGTACGGGCAATTTTAAGAGCCTCGTTTACTGCGTCTTCAATAGACTTTGCGGCGTCGGCCTCATCAAATGAATACTGAAGCATCATTGCCGCAGAAAGAATTGTTGCAAGAGGATTTGCCTTTTGCTGACCTGCAATGTCGGGCGCAGATCCGTGAATAGGCTCGTAAAGTCCCATTTTGCCTGTGGCAAGCGAAGCAGAAGCAAGCATTCCGATTGAGCCGGAAATCATTGAAGCTTCATCTGAAAGAATATCGCCGAAAATATTTGAAGTAACAATAACATCAAACTGACCGGGATTGCGAACTAACTGCATTGCACAGTTGTCAACATACATATGATTAAGCTCAACCTCAGGGTACTCCGCTGACATTTTGATAACAGTTTCTCTCCAAAGTCTTGAGCTTTCAAGAACATTTGCCTTGTCAACGCTTGTAAGCTTTTTATTTCTCTTCATTGCCATTTCATAGGCAGTTCTTGCAATTCTTTCGATTTCGGGAACTGAATACATTTCGGTATCCCAAGCCGCAGGAGCGCCGTCAATCTCTTTTCTGCCTCTTTCGCCGAAATAAATACCGCCTGTAAGTTCGCGGACAATCATAATGTCAAGTCCGTCGCCGATGATGCTGTCTTTAATCGGAGAAGCGCTCTTTAAAGGCTCAAAAATCTTTGCAGGGCGAAGATTTGCATAAAGTCCCAATGCGCCTCTTATTCCCAAAAGACCTTTTTCGGGTCGCTGATTGCCAGGGAGTGTATCCCATTTAGGACCGCCGACTGCACCGAGGAATACGCAGTCAGCCTTTTTGCAGGCGTCAACTGTTGCTTGGGGCAGGGGCTCGTCTGTCGCGTCAATAGCCGCGCCGCCGATAAGCTGATAATCATAGCTGAACTTAAATCCGTACTTTTCACCTGCCGCGTCAAGCACCTTTAATGCCTCGTCAACAATTTCGGGGCCGATACCATCGCCTTTTAAAACTACTATATTATAATTTTTCATTATTCTCAATCCTCTCTTACAACATTGGGCATACAACGGTTGACCGCGCAAAGAATACCCTTAATTGAAGCATAGTTGATATTGTGTGAAATACCTATGCCGAAAACGTCTTTGCCGTTGGGGTCTGTAATATGAATATAGCTTACAGCCTTTGAATCAGAGCCAAGCGAAATAGCGTGTTCTGAATAATCAATGAAATGATAATCGCTCAAGCCTATTGTATTCATAGCCTGGCAGAATGCGCCGATAGGTCCGGAGGAAACTCCCTCAATCTGCTGCGGTTCATCTCCGTTATACTGAATTGTACCCACGAAATGCACTTTTGACTGCTCTTCGCCTGTTCCTCTTTCTTCAAAGAACTTGTAGCTGAGAAGCTTGTAAGGTCCTGTAACCTTTTTATATTCACGCTCGAAAAGCTCGTAAATCTCTTCTTTTTGAAGCTCCTTGCCCTTTTCATCGCAAACCTTTTGAACAATTTTTGAAAATTCGGGGTGCATTGCTTTCGGCATATTGTAGCCGTATTCTGCCATAATATAAGCAACTCCGCCCTTGCCCGACTGACTGTTTATACGGATAATCGGTTCGTACTCTCTGCCCACATCGGCAGGGTCAATTGGCAAATACGGAACTTCCCAATACTCTGTACCGCTTTCACGCATATATGCCTTGCCCTTGTTGATAGCATCTTGATGCGAACCCGAAAATGCAGTGAATACAAGCTCACCGCCGTAAGGCTTTCTCGGGTCAACAGGCATTTTGGTTGTACGTTCAAACATTTCCTTAATCTCGTTAATATTTGAAAAATCAAGCTTGGGATTGATGCCCTGCGTATACATATTAAGCGCAAGCGTAACAATGTCCACATTTCCTGTACGCTCGCCGTTGCCGAAAAGAGTACCCTCAATTCTGTCAGCACCTGCCAAAAGTCCAAGTTCGGCGGCGGCAACAGCAGTACCTCTGTCATTATGAGGATGCAGGCTGATTATCGCATTTTCACGGTTTTTAAGATTACGGCAGAAATACTCGATCTGATCTGCATAGCCGTTGGGCGTACTGCCCTCAACCGTCGCAGGAAGATTAAGAATAATCTTATTGTTTTCGTCTATTTCGAGCGCTTCCATAACTTTTTCGCAGATAAGCACAGCGTTATCCATTTCAGTACCTGTGAAGCTTTCGGGTGAATATTCATAACGGATATTAACATCTTTTTGCGATTTCAGCTCATCAGTAAGCTCTTTAATAAGCTTTGCGCCTTGAACGGCAATATCAATAACTCCGTTCATATCCTTTTTGAAAACAACCTTCCTCTGCAAAGTCGAAGTTGAATTGTAAAAATGAATTATCACATTTTTTGCACCGTCAATAGCCTCAAAGGTCTTTCTTATAAGATGCTCTCGGCTTTGAACAAGTACCTGAATTGTAACATCGTCGGGAATAAGATTTTTTTCAATAAGAGTTCTTAAAATTTCATATTCCGTTTCAGAGGCAGAGGGAAAACCTACCTCAATTTCTTTAAATCCTATATTTATAAGAGTTTTGAAATATTCAACCTTTTCCTGTAAATTCATAGGGTCGATAAGCGCTTGATTGCCGTCACGCATATCAACCGAACACCATACAGGCGGTTCAGTAATGGTTTTTGAGGGCCATTGCCTGTCGGGAATATTGATTGGTGTGAAAGGAATATACTTTTCCCAGCCTTTTTTCATTTTTCATGCCTCCTAAAATAAAAAACCGCCCGCTATCAACAAAATTATTGATAGGGACGATGGAAAAATCTACCGTGGTACCACCCTAATTCATCGGATAAACCGACCTTTGCAACCTCAATTTAAGGTCTGACTTTTTAACGGGGTCAACCGTCATAAGCTATGATTTCACTTATGCAACTCCGAAATGAGCTATACACATAAACACTGTGTTACCTTGCACCGAACGGCAACTCTCTGAAAGCGAGTGATTTATGTCTTGTTTTCTTCACTGTCTTTAGCGGTGATTATGCCTAATACAATATGTATTCGTCATTTTCACCCTGTGGCTTTTTAATTTTATAATATTATATTGTATTTTCAAATTTTTGTCAATATTAAAATTATATGTACCCCTTATCAAAGGGGTATATTGAATTTAATGCTCTTCACGGCCGAGATATGCTTCGGCAATTACTTTTAACTGCTCAACGGTTTCAAATTTTGCACCCGACTCCACAATCGCAGTTCTAACTGAAACAGGCAGGCTGTCAAGATATGCTTGAATATCTAAATTCATAAAAAATCACCTCGGTAATATTTTACCAAGGTGAAATTGAAATATTCTCAATTATAAAACCTTTGACAGGAAATCTTTAAGTCTTGGATTTTGCGGATTTGTGAAAAATTCCTCCGGCGGATTTTCTTCAATAATTTTTCCGCTGTCCATAAATATAACTCTTGTTGCAACTTCTCTTGCAAATCCCATTTCGTGAGTGACAACAACCATTGTCATACCGTCACGGGCAAGATTTTTCATAACCTCAAGAACCTCGCCGACCATTTCGGGGTCAAGCGCCGATGTAGGCTCGTCAAAAAGCATAACATCGGGTTCCATACAAAGCGCGCGCACAATCGCTACACGCTGTTTTTGTCCGCCCGAAAGCTGTGAGGGATAAGCGTCTGCCCTGTCTTTAAGTCCTACACGGTCAAGCAGTTCAAGTGCCTTTGCTTCTGCCTCGTTCTTATTCTTTTTGAGAAGCGTAATGGGTGCTTTTGTCATATTTTTAAGCACATTCATATTTGGGAAAAGGTTAAAATGCTGAAACACCATACCCATTCGCTGACGGTGAGTGTTGATATTCGTCTTTTTATCGGTAATATCAACACCCTCGAAATTTATTGTACCAGATGTGGGGATTTCAAGCAGATTTAACGAGCGTAAAAGCGTTGATTTGCCCGAACCCGACGGACCTACAATTACTACAACCTCGCCCTTTTTAATTTCGCAGTTAATGCCGTCAAGCGCCTTAACGGCACCGCCGTTGTAATGCTTTTTAAGATTTTCAACCTTAATAAGTACATTATCTGTCACTCTTACGCAGCCTCCTTTCAAGTCTACCTACAAGCCAAGAAAGAATCATAACCATTACAAGATAGATTACCGCAACCGAAATAAGCGGAATGAAATATTCAAAGGTTCTGCCTGCAATTGTATTGCCTGCTTTTGTAAGGTCGATAACGCCCACATAGCCTGCAACAGATGTTTCTTTAAGCAATGCAATAAACTCGTTGCAAAGTGTGGGAAGAACTGCCTTGAACATCTGCGGAATAATTATGTATCTCATTGTCTGAAAATAGTTAAATCCAAGGCTTCTGCCTGCTTCAAACTGACCGTGGTCAACGGACATAATACCCGCGCGGAAAATCTCGGCAACATAAGCGCCCGAATTTACACCGAAAGCAAAAATCGCAACCGGAACACCGTTATCAGCCGCCGCAAATATAATGAAATATGCAATCATAAGCTGAACAACAACAGGAGTTCCGCGGGTAACTGTCAAATAGAATTTACAAATTGCGTTAAAAACTGCAAGTATGTAATATCCTATTCCGCCGCGAAGCTTCATCGACTCTTTATTTTTATCAAACGATGTGCGGATTGCCGCAACAACAATGCCGAGAACAATACCGATAGCCAGCGCGCCGAAGGTGATTGTAAAAGTATTTCTTAAACCCTCAAGAACAAATTTATAGCGGTCGCCGTCAATCATAACCTCTATAAATCTGTCTGCAAAAGCTGAAATTCCGGTTTTTAAAAGTATAGATTCAGTTAAAAGCTGACTGATGATGCTTGACATATGCCACTCCCCTTTCACAAGAGCCATAATCAAAAAACAGGGCGGATTGCGGCCGCCCTGAAAGGTTGTGCGAAAAACAGTTATTATGAAGCATAATAAGGATCGAGATCCTCAATTACTTGAATCTTGCCGTCCTCTTTAACGATAACAGCTTGAACGCCTGTTGCGTAAGATGATGAGAAGTCTACGCTTTTAAGTCTTTCTTCATTAACAGTCATACCTGCCATGCCCATATCGTATTTACCTGTCTGAACACCGGGGATAATTGAATCAAATTCAACATTTGCGATAACAAGGTCATAGCCGAGCTTATCAGCAATAATCTGTGCTACTTCAACATCAATGCCGTAGTACATATCGCCGTCAATGTATTCATAGGGCGGGAATTCTGCATTGGTAGCCATTGTAAGATTGGGCTTGTCAGTATCAACAGCCTTAACGGGAACACCTTTAAATGCCTCGCCTGTGCCGTTGATGTATTTGTCAACGATAGCTTTAACAGAACCGTCAGCAATAAGCTCTTGAAGAGCACTGTCAACTGCTTCTTTAAGCTCTGTATTGCCCTTTTGGAAGCAAATGGCATAATCTTCAACTGCATATTCTGTTTCAAGAATTTTAAGGCCTGTGTTTGCAGCAACATAAGCTTTTGCAGGCTCGTTATCAATAATAACGCAGTCAACCTTGCCGTTTTTAAGCGCCTCAACTGCAAGAGCGCCGTTGCTGAACTTTGTAACAGCGTCTGCGCCGAAATCGTCTGTTGAATAAATGTCGCCTGTTGTGTTTGTCTGAACGCCGATTTTGATGCTGTCTGCTTTTCCCTTGCCGCAAGCTGCGAAGCAACCTACGATAAGTACAAGAGCAAGAACAACTGAAAGAATTTTAACTGATTTTTTCATCTCAAATCTACCCCTTTTTATAATTTAATTTATTTTTATGAGGTGATTATACATCATTATTCAGAAAAGTCAATACTTTATACATAAAAAATGAAAAAATTCATAAAAATCAGCATATTTATGAATAAAAATACACAAATTGGCGTTTATATACACTATTTATTCACTTTAAATATGACAAGCTTGCTGAAAATATAATTTGAAATCACAATAAACACCTGCGCGAGGGTTTTTACAATCAATTCACCTGCGGGAATTACGGTCTCTGTGAAGCTCGGTGTCCACACAAATTTTCCAATATGAGCTAAATCAATAAATATAAACGAAATAACCAACTCAAGTCCGTATGAAAATACCCTTGCCCCCACAAAAAGAGCAAATTCACGAAGCGCCTCCTTACCCTTCGCCCTGCTGTTAAATACAAACAGCTTGTTTGTCACATAGGCAAAAAGCACTGCCCCCGCCCAAGCCACGCTCAGCGAGATATAATAATCAGCGCCTGCCGCACGCACAGCAAAGTGAATTACATAATTCACCGCCGTAGTCAGCACACCGAATATAATATATATAATCAGTTCACGGTATTTTTCAACAAGTTTTTTCATATAAATATCCTCAAAATAATATAATCTTATTTTATCACATAACACAATAAATAGCAAATTCAATAGCATATTAAATTTCTGTTCTTGACAAACCGAACAAACAACTGTATAATAATTCTTGCATTTTAAATATGCTGCTATGGCTCAGGCGGTAGAGCACGTCCTTGGTAAGGACGAGGTCACCGGTTCGAATCCGGTTAGCAGCTCCATAAAAAAATCCGTTGAAGCCCTTGAAAAATAAGGGATTTCAGCGGATTTTTTGTTTTTATATTTAATCTTGTAAATCAGCTATTTTCAGTTTAAAACGGTTTAAAACCGTCTAAATAATTATTTCTCTTTAAAGTGTGGATAAAACTCCACACTAATATTATAGACTGATTTTTGCTGAAAATCAACAACAAAACACAGGCGGTTTACTGAATTATTTCTATATACTGTATATTTTTTTAATAGTTATATATCACATAAAACATACCCTTTATTTTGTTCGCAGACCTTTGGGGTAATGGTTTTTTGCCGTACCGTTTGATACTTTAGCTCCGCCCACGGTACAACCGTCAACAAAAACAGCCGCCCAGCCGTTAGGGCACTCGACAGCAAATTCTTCTCCGTGAAGATATTTTTTTATTTCATCGCTGTCCGCTGAAAGTTCTATTTTACGCTTGAAATCCTTGCCCATTGCCATAAAGCACTGATGATGTGGCTGAACATAATTCTTGCGTATTTCGCCGATTGTTACTCCGTATGAAAATGCTTTTTTCACAGCAAAATCCGAACCGAAATACACAGGATTTCCGTTATACATAAACACATTTTTATCATCATAAGAAACCAGTACATCATCAAGAAAATCAAGAAGTATTTTGCTTGGTTTTTCTCTGTTCAAAGAACCCGAAACATCCATTGTATCAATTTCTCTCGTATTGTGAAGCACCGCAACGAACTGACCCTCACCCTTGGTTCTGTGCGGATAGCAACGCCGTGTATAATGAATGTTTTCGCATTTACATCCGTCAAAGCTTATTCCGTCAGCGGTACTTTCTCTTACTCTGTCGCTTACCTCTACAAGCTCAAAATCAGGATGACGAAGCAGAAATGCGTCAACTGTCATTTCATTTTCTTCAAGTGAAAATGTGCAGGTAGAATAAACAATACTGCCGCCCGATTTAAGCATTTCAGCCGCGCAGTCGAGAATTTCAGACTGCCTTTCAGCACACATTTTTACATTCTCAACGCTCCACTCGCTGATTGCGGTATCGTCTTTTCTGAACATTCCCTCGCCCGAGCAGGGTGCGTCAACCATAATCATATCAAAGGTTTGCGGAAATTCCTTTGCGATTTTCTGCGGACTCATACATACTGTAACCGCATTTTTAAAGCCCATTCGCTCGATATTGCCTGTAAGTATTTTACAGCGTGACGGCACAATCTCGTTTGAAACAAGCACTCCGTTTTCGCCCAATTTATTTTTTATCTGACTGCTTTTTCCGCCCGGCGCGGCGCACAAATCAAGCACTTTCCAATCAGGCTCTATTTCAATGCTCTCAACAGGCGCCATAGCCGCAGGCTCCTGTACATATATCATTCCTGCGTGATGATAAGGGTGGTTACCGATGCCGTCATAATCAAAATAAAAGCCGTTTTCAACATAGGGTATTTTATTATTAGAAAATACATTTAGCTTTTCAAAATCCTCAACAGAAATTTTATCGGTATTCACACGGAATGCTCTTACAGGTTTTTCGTCATAGGATTTCAAAAAATCCTCATATTCTGCGCCCAGCAGTTTTTTCATTCTCTCTTGAAATTCAAGGGGTAATTGCTTCATTATTCGTCACCCAAACACATTTCACCGTACAGCATACACATTGCAACCGATGTAATTGCCGCCGTTTCGGTTCTTAAAATTCTTTTACCTAAAGAGATTACTTTTCCGCCTATTTTGAACGCAGAGTCAACCTCATTTTCTTCAAATCCGCCCTCTGCGCCGATTAAAATACCCACGGTCATTCCGCTTTTAATTTGTGCAAGTGCAGATTTAGTATCCGCCATTCCGTTTTTACTCTCGTAAGGCACTAAAAGTAAGTCTAACTCTTTTGCTTTTTCAAGCGCCTGTTTGTATGTAAGGACATCTGAAATTTCGGGGATTGTATTCCGCTTACTTTGCTTTGCGGCACTTTCGGCAATAGCCTGCCAACGAGCTGTCTTGCTTTTCTTTTTCTTATCGTCAAGTTTAACAATGCAACGGCTCATTTCCACAGGGATTATTTTTTCAACGCCTAATTCAACGGTCTTCTGAATAATCAGTTCCATTTTATCGCCCTTGGGAAGTCCCTGAAAAAGATAAATTTTAATCGGCAAATTAGTGTCGTTATAATTCTCTTCAAGTATTTTCACTGTCACCACATCGGTACTAAAGCTTTCTATTCTGCAAAGATTGCTTATTCCGTTTTCACTTACAAGAAAGGTGTCACCCGCATTCATTCGCAGTACATTTTTAATGTGATTAAAGTCTGTTCCCGAAATAAAATAACCGTCACCCTGTCTTTGAGAAGTATCAACAAAAAAATTATACATAATTACTGTCCTTCTAATGCAAAGAGCGACAGAGGAACTCTGCCGCCCTGCTGAAAATATTTACATATCTAAAAATGCTGAGCCTCTCGGTACAACAAAATTGATTGCGCCCTCTAACAGCTTAAACTCACGTTCGGTTACATAATCACATTCGCCGTCAACATTAACTGCAGCCGGAACTTTGCTTTCGATTTTAACCTTTTTTGCGTGTCTGAAGGTTGTAATATCCCAATCAAGATGCTCACCCTTTTTGTAAATAGGAAGAAGCGGTAAAAGCTTCAGTCTGCCGCGGTCGCTGCGTACCATAACAACATCTATAAGTCCGTCATTCGGCATAGCGTTGGGCGCCGCTTTATATCCGCCGCCGTACCAACGGGAATTTCCGATATAGCAGAAAAGATAATCGTCTTCAAAAACCTCATTATCGTCAATTGTGATTTTAAAGCCGTTTTTATATTTACCCATAAGACAGTAGAGCGCAGAAACAGTATATGCCATTTCGCCGTTGATGCCCGGGACTTTTTTGAAATCACTCTGTTTTGCACAGATTTCCGAATCAAGCCCCATAGCGCATTCGTTGATGGCAACCGTACCGTCTGTTTCAATAAGGTCAAGCTTCATAGGTATTCCGTTGATGTGATCTTCAATATTTGTATTCTTACCGAAAAGACGGCAAAAATCATTGCCCGAACCGAGCGGAATATTCGCAACCTGACAGTTAGGATATTTATAACAGCCGTTGACAACTTCATAAAGAGTTCCGTCACCGCCGCAGGAATAAAATCTGATTTCCTCGCCCGTTTTGGCAAGCTCTTCAACATGCTTCATACCGTCACGGCTTGCTCTTGTAACATAAATTTCGGCATCCATATGATGCTCTTTAACATAATTTTCAATTGTGGCAATATATGCCTTTGCGATTTTGCCTTTTCCCGCAACAGGATTAACAATAAAAACGTGTTTCATAACATCACCTTTTGATTTTATTTATAATACATATACAATTGGCATTTAATCATACCGTTGTATAATTTTCTGCGTTTATCGGCTTTTCTGCCGAAGCATTTTTCAAAGCTTTCATCAGGACTGATGATATAATAAGCCCAGCCACGCTCCTGCTTAAAGATATTTCCCATAGTTCTGTAAATATCCTCTGCCGACTTGATGTCAAGCATTCTTTCGCCGTAAGGGGGATTGCATATAACCGTACCTTTTTCAGATTTTGGCTTAAAATCCTTTAAATCTCTCTTTGACAAGTCAATTTTCATACCCACACCTGCACGGCGTGCGTTTTCACGGGCAATTTCAAGTGCGTGAAAATCAATATCAGAACCGTAAGCCATAAAGTCAGCGTCTTTTATTACCAAGTCCTGCGCCCTTGTTCGTTCTTGCTTCCAGACCGACGAATCAATATTCTCAAAGCGCTCTGAAATGAATGCGCGGCGAAGTCCCGGCGCAATATTCATAGCTTTCATAGCACCCTCAATAAGAATTGTACCCGAACCGCAGCATACATCATAAAGTGTATGATAATGGCGAAGCCGAGCTAAATCTGCCATTGCCGCCGCAAGGGTTTCTTTAATCGGCGCAGTGTTTGCAACAGGTCGGTAACCCCTTTTATGAAGCCCTGCGCCCGAAGAGTCAATAAACACGGTTACAATGTCTTTCATAATTGAAAACTGAATTTGATGAACCGCGCCTGACTCTTCAAACCAAGAAATTCCGTATTTTGATTTAAGTCTTTCAACCATAGCCTTCTTAATTATCGCTTGGCAGTCGCTTACGGAATGAAGCTGTGAATTAAGCGAATAGCCTTTAACGGGAAATGCGTCAAATTTGCCAATCCATTGCTCCCAAGGAATATTTTTAACCCCTTGGAAAAGCTGTTCAAAGGTAATTGCTTTAAATTCGCCCATACGGATTAAAATTCTTTCGCTGTACCGTGAGCAGATATTCGCGCGGGCAAGAATATTTTCATCGCCCTCAAAATCAACCCTGCCGTTTTTTGCCTCAACATTTAATGCGTCTATTTCACGCAGTTCTTGAGCCGCAAGTCCCTCAAGACCCAAAAGGCAGGGAGCAGAAAATTTTATGTTCATTATATATCTCCGTTCAAAATAACCGAAAACTTCCTATTTTAAGATAGTATATTATTTTTTCTGCCTTTTGTCAATTTATTTAATTTCTTGACCGTTACACATTTATTTGATAATATATTTACGGTGATGTTATGCTTAATAAATTTGAATACTTAAAGAAAAACACTTATGTAAAATATGTTGAAGAGAGCGGAATATTCTGTAACACTGTTTCTTCCGCTGTTCCTCAGACCGCAGTTGCAAAAGCGGTTAAAAAGCATATGGAGAGTGACGGAAAGAGAAAAAAGGCGGTAATAATCGGCTTTGACGGTGCGCGTGCCGACGCACTTGTGCCGATTGTTAAATCAAATTATGATAAATATATAAACCGTGCAAAATACAGCGCTTTGGAAGAGCTGAAATCCCAAGGCGGAATTTTTCTCTCATATACAGGCGGAGATAAAGACTGCAAGCAGGAAACAAGCACTCCGCAGGGATGGGCGGCTATGCTCACAGGCGAGTGGGCAAAAGTTACAGGTGTTTACTCGCCGCGTGATGTGCTTACAAATACCGATACAGTTCTGACCGAGTTTGCAAAAAAAGGTAAAAAATCTGTTTTCAATGCAATTTGGGGGCCTCATTTTGACACTACATATAAAGAAGAAATCCGAAAGGCAAAGGAACAAAATTTGCCTGTTGAATTTAACAGGATTGAGGATAACGACGACATTCTCACCGAAAAAATGATTAAATCTGTTACAACAGACGATTGCGACATTTCATTTTGCATTTTTGAACTGCCTGACCACACGGGTCACGAAACAAAGCAGGGCTTTTGGAACGGAAATCCTCAATATGTAAAAGCCGTTACCGAGTGTGACAAAAACGCCTACAAAATAATAAACGCCATTAAAGCGCGAAAAACCTATAATGACGAAGATTGGCTGATTATAATATCATCCGACCACGGCGGTCACCGCACCACCCACGGCAGACAATTCTATTCGGATAAAATGATATTTATTGCAACGAACAAGAAAGAATATTTTGAATGATAAAAAGACCGCATAAAACGTTTTTGCTTTATGCGGTCTTAATTTTCCATTCTATTTTAATAATATCTGTAAAGCGCTATAACCTTGCCTAAAATCACAACCTCATTTGTGATAATCGGTTCATAAGCGTCATTTTCGGGCTGAAGTCTGAAATGGCCGTTTTCTTTATAAAAACGCTTAACCGTTGCCGAATCTTCAATCATAGCGACAACAATTTCGCCGTTGACGGCACATGGAGTTTTCTCGCAAATAACAACATCGCCGTCAAGAATACCTGCCCAAAGCATACTTTCACCGCGAACCTTCAGCGCAAACAGTGATTTATCCCTTGAAACCCTGCCGTTATAAGGAATATAGCCCTCAATCTGTTCAACAGCAAGTATGGGCATACCTGCGGTAACAGTACCCAAAAGCGGAACGCTTGTTACATTTTCGGCTTGACCGAGAACACGGATTGAACGCTTTAACATTGGGTCACGCTCAATATAACCTGCCTCTTCAAGCGCGTCAAGGTTTGCTTGAACAGAAGAAGTTGATTTAAGCCCAACCGCAGAACCGATTTCACGGACTGACGGCGGCACACCGCACTGCGAACGCTCGCAAAGAAATTCATAAATTTTTTGTTGTGTATCGTTAATAGGCCGCATAAAATCCACCTCAACTAAACTTTTTCTATATTTTAACACATAATTTTAAAAAAGTAAACATTTGTTCGATATTTTCTTTAAAATTTTTTATTTTTTTGTTCTGTTCATATTTATTTTTCCGTTTTTTAAAAAATTATTCATCATTTTTTAAAAATTTGGGTTTATTATTTACCCGTGCTCAGAAATGAGCATCATACCCCATCCTCAAACAACCCCTCAGGGCATTTTTGCCCGGAAAAACGGACAGCTCCGCAACTGTCCGTTTTTCTTTTGTTAAAGTGGCGGGAGTCGAACCCGATTTTTAGGGCTTGATTTTCGGTTCTACTTTGTTAAAATACTCGTCAATCCGTTAGGATTAACTGCGTTTTGTGCCTTGCATAGCCAAAAATCACTCACCTAAAAATTCTTCGACCTAAAAGGTGTGTAATGCGGTTCAATTTTTGGCGCAGAGCACGAAATAATACTGTCGCCTTTCGAGCGCGATAAGCCGAAAAGAGTCCATAGTACGCACATTTTAGGCAAATTTGGATTTATCGGCTTCGCTTAAATGTATAAAATTTACACCTCTGTCAAAAATAAGAACAGAGGTGTTTTAATTGAAAAGAATAAAAAATCAAGAAAAAATAAAAAAAGTAATCTATTCTGCTGCGGCATTGGGTATTTGCGCCGCAACATTATTCTCATTTTGGATGGCTAATAAAGACAATAACAGCGTACCGTATGACAGCAACAGTACGGAAAGTACTTCCGAGCCTACAACAAAAGATACCCCTGTAAACAACCCTGTTACAAATATCCGCGATGAGCGCTACACCGCCCCGGCATCAACAACCGAAGCTAAAATCAGTATTTATTTTTCATATCCCCTCGGCAACAAGATCGCCAAAGAGTATTCAAAGGGCGAAATTGTTAAAAACAAAACCACCGACGATTGGCGGACCCACAACGGTGTTGACATAAACGGTGCGGCAGGCGACCAAGTAAACGCAATATGCAACGGCGAAGTAACCGCCGTGCGTGACGACGCACTTTGGGGAACTGTTGTCACAATTGATCATGGCAACGGAATTACTGCTGACTATTGCGGACTTGAAAAGAATTCGACAGTTCAGCCGGGCGATACGGTTAAAATCAACCAAAAAATCGGAGTTCTCGGCGAAATACCTCTTGAAAGCGCCGACGGAGCTCATCTGCATCTTGAAATTCACCGTGACGGAGTAACTGCATCGCCGGCAGATTTTCTCGATAAAAGAATAGACTTCTGATTATTTAATATTGATAATCACATCAGAATGTGGTAAAATTTCCGCGGTGATATTATGTCTTGGATTTATGTTTTTGATTTGAACGACAGAAAAGATTGGACTGATTGGGAGTTTGACGGCACAAAAGCGGAGCACTGCAAAAAGAAAGAAAGCAAAGCTGCCGCCGCTGCGCTTCACTGTATGGGTGTTGAGGATTTGACCTATGAACCGAACGGCAAGCCTGTTGCGAGAAATTGCTATGTAAGTATTTCTCACAGCGGTGACCTTGTTGCAGTTTGCAGAAATGACAATGTGCCCGTGGGTATTGACGTTGAAAAAATGACCGATCGCGATTTTAATAAAATCGCAAACCGCTTTTTCTGCGGAAAAGAAGCGGACGAATTTAATGCGAATCCCACGGCCGAAACCTTTTATAAAATTTGGACCTGCAAAGAAGCATACAGCAAAATCGACGGCAAGGGAACTCTTGAAATATTTAACGGGTTTGATATTTATTCGCTTGCCAACTGCGATTTTCAAACCGATTTTGCAGGCGAATACGCAATAAGCATTTGCGAAAAAGTAAAATAAAACAAAAAATCTCTCTTGTCAATTGAACAGGAGAGGTTTTTTTAATTTTTTGATATAAAATTCACAACCGCCTGTGCGGAACATTCGGGCAAATCAATTTCAAGCGACGGTTCAACCATATGCTCAAGATAGTGTGCGTCAGAATTGCGAAGATGCTTCATATTTTTTAATAATTCGTGCTTTTCCTCATATTGCGGAATAAACGCTTTATGGGTAAATTCAGCCGTTGTAAAGTTCATTTCGGGATACATAAATCCCAAAACCGACAAAATCGAATATGACGCACGGTCAAGGTGCGCAGGAAAAGCCGCTCCGCCGAACTTTGCGGCTTCTTTTACAACATCATCAATGCTTATTCCCGACGCTGTAGTCAACAAAATTTCTTCTTCGCCCAAAATCCCGTCATATTCATTCATAATAAGCTGTTCTCCAAAGATTTGTGGCTTATTTTTAACGGGCGGCATTGTAGATTTGACATAATCGGAAAATTCCAACGCGTTCTCCAAATCAGGAAAAAGGCAAACCGTATGTATTTCTTCTGATGTGCAAAGCTCCATTCCGGGCACGACCTTAATGCCTGCTTCTTCGCCCGCCTTTATTGCGGCAGGACAGTTAAGGCAGGAATTGTGGTCGGTGAGAGCTATTATATCATAGCCGAGAAGCTTTGCCATATTTACAAGATTATAGGGCGTCATATCATTGTCACCGCAGGGCGACAGGCACGAATGCAAATGAAAATCGTATTTCAGCTTCATAAGCACTGACCCAACTTGTTTGCCATTGCGTATGAATTCTCTTCGGTTGTAAGCACCGTTACACCCTGCATTTCAGCGCGCGCTTTCGCATTATCGTCAAGAGCCGAGTTTTCAGTAAGCACAATGCAAGCACAATCGGCAAGTACTGCCACTGCAACAGCGTTTATGTTGCCCATTACGGTGAACCAGCAGTCACCGCTCTGCGCTCTGCCCATAACCCAGCTCAAAAGGTCACCGCAGTAACCGCCTGTTATTTCACGGTCAAGGTCGCCCTCAACCAAGATTTTGAGATTTAATTTTTCGGTTAATTCTTTTACTGTCATTGTTATTCCTCTGAAGTTCTGAAAGGTTTAGGAAGCAGACCTTTTGCGCCCTCTTTATTTTTCATTGTAAAAATGCAGTCGTTTCTGTCAGCTTTGCCGATTACAACATCTTCTGCAAAGCAAGCGCAAGACGGCGAACCGCACATTCCGCAGTCAAGACCCGGCAGAGTTGTTTCAAGCTCTTTAATGCCGCTCATTTTCTGCATAGCCTCAAAAACATTGTCGGCAAGCTTCCACGGCGAAGCCTCTAACGGCTTACCCCAATACATTTCTTTGGGAACCGACTCATATTCAAGATGATTGCAGGATACAGGCATATATTTACGAAGTCTTTGAAGTCTTGCTTTTGCAACAAAGGGATTTTCAACTGTTAACGGACCGCCCACGCATCCGCCCGAACAAGCGTTAAGCTCAATAAATTCAAGGTCATTAAGCTTTTCATCCTCTAATTCTTCAAGCACCTTTATAACATTTTCAATGCCGTCAGCCGCCAAATGCCGTTCACGCAGTATTGCCGAGGACTCACCGCCAGAAGCTGCCCAGCCGACGCCGATAATTCCCGAATCGCTCAAATTTTCAAGCTCAATAATTTTGTCCATTTGCTGAACAAGCACGGGATATATGTCTTTTATGGAAAAAACTCCGTTGATATAAGATTTTCCGTTGCAAATAGGCTGTTTGATAGCTGAAATTTTCGCCGTACATGGGGTAATAAAGAACACACCGATTTCTTCATCTGAAAATCCTGTTTTTTCTTTTGCCTTAATTCGTGCAAGGCGAGCCGCTTCTTCCATAGGAGCGTTCAAATCAAGCACTTTTTCTATAAGATTTGGGAAACGCACTCTTATAAGCCTTACAATCGCAGGACAAGCAGACGAAATTACAGGTTTTTTCGTCTTATTCATTGAAAGAACAATACGGGTAGCTTCGCTCACTAACTCTGCGCCCTTTGAAACCTCAAAAACATCATCAAAGCCCATTCTTTTTAGCCCTGTAAGCACATAATCGGGATCGTCAAGATTGTTGAACTGACCGTAGAGCGACGGTGCAGGCAAAGCTATTCTGTATTTATATTCAAGAATTTCGTTCAGCGAATATTTTTCGGCATATTTTGCGTGATAAGGGCAAATTCTGATACATTCGCCGCAGTCAATACAACGCTCTGAAATAATATAGGCTTTTCCGTTGCGAACTCTGATAGCATTTGTGGGGCATCGCTTTAAACAGCTTACACAGCCCTTGCACTTGTCTGCATCAAGGCGCACAGAATGGAAATAGTTTTTATTCATAATTTATCACTCAATCAGTATATACTTTGAGGTACATAGTAGTACCCACACCAACGGTTGAATCAATTTTCATTTCGTCGGTATATTTTTTTATATTTGGCAAGCCCATACCCGCGCCGAAGCCCAGCGAACGGACATTGTCGGGTGCAGTTGAATAGCCCTCTTTCATAGCAAGATCAACATCGGGAATACCCGGACCTTTATCGGTGAGAACCATAGAAATACAGTCAGGTGTTATTTCAACATCAATTTCGCCGCCGCCTGCGTGAATTACAAGATTGATTTCTGCCTCATAAAGTGCGATTACAACCTTTCGCACGATTTCGGGATTAAATCCTAAATCCTTTAATGTCTTTTTTACCGAACCCGAAGCTTCGCCGGCACGGGTAAAATCGTCGCAGGGAACGGTAAAATGAAGCTTAAAGCCACTCATTTCATCGCTCCTCCTCTAAGACCCTTTTCATAAAGAAGTCCGCAGGAAGCGAACATAGTTTCGTCAGTTTTCATAAGTACAATATCACGCTCACGGGCAAGCTCAATAATACTGTTGTCGGGATATTTACCGCGGACAAACACAACGCAGTACATATCCATCATTTCGGCAGTTCTGACAACCTGCGGATTCACCAGTCCCGACAAAAGCATTGCCTGCTCTTTAACATATGCAAGCACATCGCTCATCATATCGCTGCCACAAGCCGTAAACACATCACGGTCCATAAACTCCTCACCGCATATTACATCAGCATTAAGAATTTCTTTAATTTCATAGATTTTCATACTATTGTCCAATCCTTTCTTTGCACAGCAAAGTTATATACAACACATTATACACCATTGATATTTTTTTGACAACAATATATATTGCTGAAATATTTTCTATTTATTTGTTAATTATGTTAAAGGTTGAAAAATCAGAATTAAATATACAAAAACGGCGAAGCATAAGCTTCGCCGTTAAGCTTGTTTAATAATTTAGTTCAAATCAATATTTGAAGTTAGAGTATGTAGCTTCAATCTTAGCTGCACCTGTACCGGTAGCTGATACAATAGCTAATTTAAGATCAAGCTTTGCATCAAATGCGTAAGACAAATTCATGTTTGTAAGCTGACCGTTCTCGATTGTTGCAACAAGAACAATCTTTGTGTAGTTTGCGCTTGAACTGTCTTTAACAGAAATTGCACTTGTAAAGCCTGAAATAGTTGTATTGATTTCTTCAACTGTTATGTAGTCGTTAGTTGCATGATCCATAGCTGAACCGGCTTTAGGAGTCTGGCAGTTCTTAATCTGGAGCATGTATTTGTTGCCGTCTACTTTCCAGCTTTGAATATCTGATTCTTGAAGCGTTGTTGCTTTAAGAAGATATTTCTCGTCCATGCCTTCGCCGGGCTTACCGTTTGTAACAGTATTCTCTTTATTGCCTACGCCAATGAATCCGCCTACAACTGAATTAAGAGTTGCGTTGGGGTCAACACTTGTGATAACTGCATTAACCGCATTTGTTGCAGTTGAACTGCCAAGGTCAATATCCTTTGTGAATTCACCTGTTCTCTTCCAATTGTAAGAAGCCTTTGCAGCCTTTGCTGTTGCATCATTAACTGCCTTTAATGCGTCTGCAAGTGTTTGCTTTGCAGGAGCATTGTTGTTTGAAGAGCTGTTATTATTTGATGTGTTATTGTTGCTTGAAGCATTGTTGTTTGAAGAACTGTTGTTATTTGATGCGTCATTGTTTGAAGCATCGTTGTTTGATGCGTCGTTATTTGAAGCGTCATCATTAGATGCGTCGTTGTTTGATGAATCGTCATTGTTAAATGCATTGTCATCATCAAACATATTGTCATCATCAGCAGGAGTGTTTGTGTTGTCGTTATCTACAACATTATTTGTATTGCCTGCTTTTTCAACTGCTTTATCAGCCTGCGCTTTACCAAGGCCTACAACACCAAGGGTAAGTGCTGCTGCGAGAACTACAGCCCAGAATTTAGTCCAATTCTGTGAGCTTTTTACTTTTTTCATTGCTTTAATTTCAGCCTGTTCGGGCGTTAAAGTTTTCTTTGCCATTGTTTAAACTCCTTCCACTCTCTCGTAAAACAATCAATATTTGAAGTTAGAGTATGTAGCTTCCATTTTACCTGCTCCGCTACCCTTAACTGTTGCTACGCTCAATGCTTTGAGCTGGATTTCTGTTACATCCATTACATACGAAATCTCATACTTTGTAAGCTTACCGTCAACGATTTCAGCTTTTACAACAATTGACTGATATGTAACATTAACATCATTTGCCTTGATGAATGAACCTGCACCTGCATCTGCAAGTCCCTGGTTAACCTCATCACAAGTAATAAAGTCGTTAGTTACATGGTGAAGCGCGTTGCTTCCATCTTTTTGAGGCTTGTTGCAAGCGTTAAGCTGAATTGTATATGTGTTGCCCTTTACTTGGAAGTTTTCGCCCTTAATATCTGCCTCTGTAAGCTTTGAACCAACAAGAAGGAACTTGTCTTTATTCATTCCTTCATCAGGAAGCTTGCCGTTTACAACATTTGCTGTTAAAGACTTGTCTTTACCGCTGATGTCAAGGAAACCGCCAACAACGCTTTCAACTGTTGCTGTACCGGACTTATCAACCATACCGATAACCTTGTTAAGAGTATCTTTACCGCTTACATCAAGGTCTCTTGTATAATAGCAAGATCGTTCCCACTTATAACTTGCTTTTGCAGCCTTTGCCGTTGCATCGTTAATTGCCTTTACGACATCTGCCTTTGTCAGCTTTGCGGACTGTTGAGTGTTGCCTGTTGAAGTACCTGCCGATGCAGAGCTTCCGTTGCCTGTTGAAGTTCCTGTTGATGCTGAACTGCCGTCGTCTGAAGAAGCAGGAGCAGGATCGTCATTGCCTGTTGATGCTGAACCGCCGTCGTCTGAAGGAGCAGGAGCAGGATCGTCATTGCCGAACAAGTTGCCGTCGCCGTTGTCTGCCGGTGTTCCTGTTGATGCACCGCCCTGCGCGCTGCCTGTTGCTACGGGAGCAGTTTCAGGTACGAAAGCGATAGTGGCAAGCGAATAAGCCATTGCAATTGCAAGGAAAAACGCTAACGCTTTTGTAAATGTTCCAAAGAAGAGCTTTCTTTTATTGGATCTTTTTTCCAGTTTAGCTTGAACTTCTTCGGGTGTTAAAACCTTTTTTGCCATTTATAGGTTCCCCTTTCAATGTTTATGTAACACGTATCTTTAATTTACACCAAAATCATAAAAAAGTCAATGAATTTTCATCTATTTTTTATTGGATTTTAAAATCTTTTCATAAATCGCGCTTACGGGAAGTCCCACAACATTAAAATAATCGCCATCAATTCTTCTTATGAATTTTGAAGCAAGCCCTTGAATACCGTAAGCTCCTGCCTTGTCATAAGGCTCGTCTGTATCAATATACGCGTTGATTTCTTCGTCGATAAGATCATAAAACTGAACCCGAGTTTCTTCGGCAAAGGTTATTGAAGTACCGTTGCCGATTGCGCACACGCCCGTAAATACCGAATGAATTCTGCCCGAAAGCTTTTTAATCATATTAAAAGCTTCTTCACGGCTGTGGGGTTTGCCGAGAATTTCGCCGTCAAGCACCACAACGGTGTCAGCGCCGAGCACGGTTTCATCATCTGCCCTTTCTACCGCCATAGCCTTGCGTGCCGCAAGAAAAACCACTGCGTCCTGCGGTGAAGTTCCCTCTGGAATTGTTTCGTCAGCATTTGCCGAGCGGACAGTGAACTCTATACCTGCGTTTTTAAGAATTTCGCTTCTTCTCGGTGATTTTGAAGCAAGAACAAGTTTCATATTCTGCCCTCGCTTTTCATTTGATTGATTTTAAGCACCATTGTCTGGGTTTTACTGTCGGGCAGTTCGCCGTTCATCACCATTTCAACCGCTTTTTCAAGAGGTATTTTATAAACCTCTAAAAATTCATCATCGTCAGGATTTTGCTCTCCGAATTTCAAATCCGTTGCCAAATACATATATATAATTTCACCGCAATAGCCCGGTGATGGATAAAGCTTGCCGAGAGAAACATAATTTTTTGCAACCGCACCCGTTTCTTCTTTCAGCTCACGCTTGCCTGCCTCAAATGGGTCTTCGCCTTTTTCGAGTTTTCCTGCAGGAAGCTCGGTAATAATTTCCATATAAGGATATCGAAACTGCTTGACAAAATAAAGATTGCCGTCATTATCAAGCGGAGCTACGCACACACCGCCGTTATGCTCAACAATTTCACGCTTTGCAACTGTTCCGTTGGGTAAAAGCGCTTCATCAACACGCATATTCACAATTTTACCCTTAAATTTATAATCAAAACTGATTTGTTTTTCCGTTAAATCCATTATTTTTTCTCTCCGTATATTTTTACAAGCGATTTGTAATGTCTGCCCTTTTCCTCAAAATTTTTATATTCGTTATAGCTTGAAGCGGCAGGAGACAAAATGCAAATTCCGTCAGTTTTTGTGTGCTCATAGGCAAATTTTACTGCTTCTTCAAGATTTTCGGCTTTGATAAGCATTTTATTTGCGCCGTTTTCGGTCATCATATCAATAATTTTATGACCCGTAGTTTTTGTGCCGATAATCACGCTCAATCCGCTGTTTTCAAGATCAATCGCAAAATCAGTGTAGTCAATTCCTCTGTCCTTACCGCCGATTATAAGCGTATCTGCCTTGATTGCATTCACTGCGCACATTACCGCGTGAGGAATTGTCGCAATGCAATCGTTATAAAATGTAATGCCGTTGTATTTGCCCACATTTTCCATTCGGTGTTCAATGCCCTCAAAATCATCAATGGCTTTTTTAGCCTGTTCAGCAGTTACGCCGAATTTTGAAGCCGCCGTGAAAGCATAAAGCACATCATGGCGGTTATGCTCGCCCGCAAGGTGAATATTTTCAATTTCAAAGGATAAGCCGGCATCTTTTTTAATTGCAACAGCATTTGATTTTATTTCGTTCAAATCAAGGTATGGCTCCAACCCTTGAGTTCCGTTATATATAAAGGTATTATTTTCATTTTGAAATCTTACAATATTGAGCTTTGCGTTGACATAGCCTGTCATTCCGCCCTTGTAATGTTCAAGATGCTCTTCATAAATATTGGTAAGAATTGCCACATCGGGCGAGCTTCCGGTAAATTCAAGCTGATGAGAAGAAAGCTCAATAACAGCAATTTTATCTTCAGTCATTTCTTCAATATAATCAAGCACAGGAAGCCCCATATTGCCCATAAGCTCGCATTTAGCGCCGCTTGCGCAAAGCATTTTGTAGGTAAGCGTAGATGTGGTGGTCTTGCCCTTTGAGCCTGTTACGCCGATTTTTGTACAGGGCGCATATTTCATAAACAAATCGGTCTGACAGGTTACATAGGTTCTGTCGGGAATATCCGCATTCACAAAAGAAATACCCGGGCTTTTCATAACAACATCAAATTTGCCTATGTGCGAGAGATAATCTTCACCGCAGTAATATTCAACGAAAGCGTCATCGATTTTCTGCTCTCTGCTGTCACCGATACCAAGTATTTTCTCCGGCAGATATTTCCTTATATAATTGTATGTGCTTTTGCCCTCTCTGCCAAATCCGAGAATAAGCACGCTTTTATCCTTTAAAAATTCAATTACGGGAGGTAACACTATATCGTTCCTTTCGTTACATTTTTTACGCTATAACATCTTCTGAATTTGCATATATATTGATTATACAATTGTCAGATTGAAAAATCAACAGAAAAAGGTCACAATATCAATTTATAAATTATTTAAAAAGTTGCGAAAACACAGTTGCATTGTTTGGGCAATTATGCTATAATTTTCTTAAAGTACCGAAAAATTCTATTGATTTTTTACATAAAGCGGTACATTAAGGAAAGGCGGTACGCTTTTATGAAGGCTTATACCTCAAATAACATCAGAAATATTGCCGTGTTAGGTCACGGCGGAAAAGGAAAAACCACTCTTTGCGAAGCTATGCTTTATCTTGCAGGCGCAACAGACAGGCTTGGCAGGGTTGCAGACGGAAATACTGTTCTCGACTTTGACGCAGAAGAAAAAAGAAGAAAATCATCGGTTTCATCTGCAATGGCTGCAATCGAATGGGATAACACAAAGCTAAATATTATTGACGCTCCCGGTCTTTTTGACTTTGAAAACGGTGCGGCAGAAGCTGTTCGCGCGGCAGAAGCTGTGCTTATAGTTACAAGTGCAGGCTCGGGCGTTGACGTAGGTACTGAAAAGGCATTCAAAGCAGCTGAAAAAAGAGGTCTTGCAAAGTTTTTTGCAATCACAAAAACTGATTCAGACCACAGAAGCTTCTATAAAACCTTTGAGGCTTTAAAAGAAGTTTACGGCAACAAGCTTTGCCCCACAATTATTCCTTATATGGAGGGCAATATTACAAAATCCTATGTAAACCTTATGACAGGCATAGTATACGAATATGACACAGACGGCAAGGCAGTTAAAACAGCAATGCCCGACGACCCTGTAATCGCAGAAATGACATCGGCATTTATGGAAGCCGTTGCAACAACTGACGACGGACTTATGGAAAAATTCTTTGAGGGTGAGGCATTCACACAAGAAGAAATTCTTAAAGGTCTTTGCACAGGTATTTTTGACGGCTCAATTTATCCTGTTTATGCGGTTTCGGGTCTTACCTGCGCAGGCGTTGACCAGCTTCTTTACAATCTTGCATGGTCAGTTCCCGGCGCATACGGTTACGCAGGCGAAACAGCAAAAACCGAAGACGGCGAAGAAACAGTTCTTCCCTGTAATATTAACGGTCCTCTTGCCGCAGTATGCTTTAAGACCGTTGCTGACCCGTTTGTAGGCAAGATGTCATTCTTCAAGGTAGTTTCGGGCAAGCTTTCCGCTGATACTCCTGCTTATAATGTACGCACAGGCGAAACAGAAAAAATCGGCAAAATCGTCACGGTTAAGGGCGGCAGACAGGAAGACGCTAAAGAAATTATCGCAGGCGACATCGGCGTAGTCACCAAGCTTGCAGGCGTTAAAACAGGCGACACGCTTTGCGACGCTAAAAATATTGTAATTCTTGATGGTGTTGAATCTCCCAAGCCCTGTCTTTCAATGGCAGTTAAGGTTCGCAAAAAGGGAGAAGAAGAAAAAGTTGCGCAAGGACTTTTCAGACTTATGGAAGAAGACCCCACAATCTCTTTCAATATCAATAAAGAAACCAAGGAACAGGTTCTTTCGGGTCTCGGCGAACAGCATCTTGATGTTGTTGTTTCAAAGCTCAAAAATAAATTCGGTGTTGAGGTTGATTTAACTGTTCCCAAGGTTGCTTACAGAGAAACAATCCGTAAATCCGCTGAAGCGCAGGGCAAGCACAAAAAGCAGTCAGGCGGCCATGGTCAGTTCGGCGATGTGCATATCCGTTTTGAACCCTGCGACAGTGACGAGCTTATTTTTGCAGAAGAGGTATTCGGCGGCGCAGTTCCCAAGAATTTCTTCCCCGCAGTTGAAAAAGGACTTCGCGACTGTGTTCAGAAGGGTATTTTGGCAGGCTATCCTATGGTAGGTGTTAAGGCTACTCTTTATGACGGCTCATACCACCCTGTTGACTCGTCTGAAATGGCATTTAAAACTGCCGCTTCGCTTGCATACAAAGCAGGAATCGCAAAGTCTGACCCCACAATTCTTGAACCTGTAGGCACTCTCATTGCCCGTATGCCGGATGACAATCTCGGCGATATTATGGGAGACATCACAAAACGCCGCGGCAGAGTTCTCGGTATGGGACCTGCTGACGAACCCAAAATGCAAGAAATCACCGCTGAAGTTCCAATGGCTGAAATGGGTAACTTTACAACAGTTCTCCGCTCAGTAACAGCCGGCAGAGGCTCATTCTCATTTGAATTTGCGCGCTATGAGCAGGCGCCTCAAAACATTGTTGAAAAGGTTATTGCTGACTCCGCAGCAGAAGAATAATTTACAATACATAACAAGCAAGCCGAGAACTTAACGCTCTCGGCTTGCTTTGATTCTTATTAGCAATAAATGTGCAACGCGCAATAAAATTCTCCGTCAGGCGAATAAAACTGTCCGTAGGACAATATCACTGCGAAGCAATATCACTCGTCTTTGGCGAATAAAACTCCTTTTATCCCCACCATCCTGTATTGCCACCGTCGGGGTCGCCGTTACCGATTGATACGGTTATCACATCTTTGATTTCGTAAACAGTTATATCAAAATCAGGTGAAATATATTCTTTCATAATTTACCTCCATATTATGACGGAAAAGCCTGCGGATAATATTGATTATATAAGCTTTCAAAAGAATTACTTATAATATCTTCGTAATATACATAATATGTCATTCCGTCTTTTTCATAAACAATATATGCAATAGCATTTATTCCACCGCTTTTTTCAGTGTCCGGGATGCCCATTACTACACAAGAAAATGTATAATCGCCATATGCTGTTGAAATGTAATTTATAGGTTGTTTTACATATCCTTCCGCTGCGGTGTTATTTTCCACAAGATTTTTAGCTGAATCCACATTGAACGCAATATCACCCCTTGTAAAAACAAAACCAATATCTTTAATAGATTTTATGGCAGTTTCTTCGTCTCCAAAAGTATCCATAAATCTATCTGTCGGTATTTTAGCAAGATAGCGATAGTCAAATATATTTGAATATGTGCCGTCATCATTTTTGCCAAACCGTATCTGCTCTTTATAATGCTCAATAATTGAAGCTTCTGTTGCAATTCCTTTGATATTTAATTTACCTGCTGCAACATTTATATCAACATCTTCTTCGTCATAGTTGTAGCAACCGCGCGGAATAAACGAAACTGTATATTCTCCGGCGGATGTTTCTGACGGAACAGTTACTGTCAAATAACACAAAATACCTTTTGTCGTTACATCTTCATCGGAGTCCCATACAGGATTTTTACCGTTTGTCATTGCAAATATATTTCCGTTTGAAACAGAAATTGAAATGTCTGTTACTTTATTATTGTTGGCATCATAACATACGGGAGTAAGGCTCAAAAAGCACATTCCGGGATTATCTTTTAACATAACTTCTACTGTTACCTGTTCACCCTGCTTGCAAGTAACATCGGCACATTCAATTGTTGCCGAACCAACTGCATAAGCAGATAACGAGAAACTTAAAGTAGCCGTTAAAAGAATAACACTTAATATAAACGAAATTATCTTCCGCATTTTTACTCCTCCTTAATTTTGCGGTCCAAGAATAACAGTTGAACTGTCGGTATCATAATCATAGTTTGCTAAATACTTTTTCAAGCGAACAACATCTTTACCGTCTACAACGCCGTCGCCGTTTACATCTGCACCCAGTGAGATTTCAGTTGTCGAAGTGTTAGTATCATAATCAAAGTTAGCTAAATATTTTTTAATTCGTACAACATCTTTGCCGTCGATGATATTGTCACCGTTCGCGTCGCCGTATTTAAAATCTAAAACAGAGACTGTTCCGCCAACCACAGCAAATTCAACATCTTGCTCATCATAATTAACTGCACTTCTGAATATGAAGCTGACACCATAATCTCCCGGCTCTGTAGTTTCAGGGACATTGAATACAAAAGTCATTAAAAGGTCATCATCTGAAACATCGCTGTCCGCTACCCAAATATACTGCCTGCCTTTTGTTAAATCGGAAACAAGAACACCGTTTTCTACACTAACCAATTCAAGAGCAGAAGAATATTTAGGCGTTAATTCAAGATAAGAAAATCCCGGATTGTTCTTAATATTAACAGCCACTCTTACTTGGTTGCCGGCTAAAACAGAGGTGTTTTCAACCACAATTTGAGGAGCATTTACATCTATAGGTTCTGATATTGGTGGATTAGTTACTATTTGAGCAGTGTAATTATCTTTATAATTGTTACCGCAAACAGAACAAGTATGTAATGTATAGCCCTGTGAATTTTCTGTCGGAGCTATCACTTTTGAAATATAATTATGTGCGATTTGTGGAATTTTCTCTTGTGATTTTATTATTGCTCCGCAAACAGAACATTTACTGCCGTCTGTTAGTCCCTCACTTGTACATGTTGCCGACTTGCCCGCTACTGTAACCACCGTATGCCCTTTCGGTTCGCTTTTCTCTGAATAACTCTCATTGCATTGCGAACAAGTAAAATATTTTACTCCGTCAGCAGTGCATGTTGAAGATGTTTGCGATGTTAATTTATATTGATGATCACAAGATAAGTTGGAATCCCATATAAAATAGTCATCTGTTTCATACCATTTATTTCCATAAAAGTTGTATACATATCCAATTGTTTTTATTTTGCTGCCCTTTGGAATATCTTCTATAGTGTCAGCCGAAGAATATGGATCTACTTTTGCTAACTTATACTCATCTGCTATAAGATATTTAATTTCATAATTTGATGGAGCTTTGTATGAATTCTCTGTTTTTTGTAGATACGATTCGTAAACATAATCACCTTTATCAGTTAGATACCAAAGATTTCCATATTTATTATATAAGTAGCCATCAACTGTTACTATTTCTCCACTCTTTACTGTGCGGATTATGTCTGAAGCGGAATATGGATCACTTCTTACGGATTTACTTGATGCAACTAATTTTAATTTTTCACCATTCAAATAATTTGACGGTGTTCTAATACTACTATTTCTCACACTTAAATAATTATAATATACATAAGTTCCGTCACTTAACACATACCATAAATTCCCATATTTATTATACTGATATCCTATAACCTCTATCGTATTTCCTTTGTATATTGTTCGTTTTACCTCTGAAGTTCCGGTGATATTCTGTCTTACTACCTTTGAAGAGGCGACAAGTTCCATTTCGCCCGTAAAATAATTTGATGGTGGCAAGTCATCCCCGCTCATATATTCCAAATAAATTGCATGCAAATAATCTCCCTTATCAGTCTTATACCACAAATTTCCATATGAATTATATGTGTATCCAACTACTTTAACTGTAGAACCATTTGATATACTTCTTTTTGTTGTCGCCGAACCATATGGCTCAGATTTTGCATTTAAGGTTGACCTTGCGACAAAAGTCGCATTGTAATTAGCAATATCAAATGAAGAACTAATATGTACAGCAAATATTTCAACTGTTTTACTTGATACATATAACTTTTCGTTTTGCTTTCTGTTATTATGAGCATATACCTTTGGAATACCATCAGCTGTTTCGCCAGAATAAATTACAACATGACCGTTTCCCGAACCAGAAGCTTTGCTATACAGAATAACTATCGGATCACCTTTTGATAATGTTTTACTGAAGCTTGACATCTTTACATAGCCTTCTCCAGTTTTGCTACATGATATTTTTTCGCCATAGTTTGTTATTTGCCCTGCAAATCCACTCATACCAGCAACAGCACTTAACTTTTTCGGAAATCCACCAGCAACCAAACATTCTGCAACAAATTCGGCACATAGCCACCCATTATCACACGCAGATGTTCCGCCTGTGGCAGAGTGATTCTTTGCATCGCTTGCGCAGTGCGTCTTTGCGAAATTGATGGCAGCATCAGCATTATAATTAAATGAATTCGCCGCACTTGCTGATAATGTTCCCATAGGTATAATGGAAGCAATCATCATTACCGCAAGAAACAATGAAATAATTCTTTTCTTCATCTTGTTCTACTCCTTTTATTTTATAATTCAGCCTGCAAAAAATTGCGTAGCTTAATTCCTATATGTTAATAATACATATAAATATAAAACATTATATATTTTTACTTATAAGTATTATTTTAGTGGATTATAACATAAGTACGAGGCGGGATTAGTCGCCGAGTGCTACGATACAATGTTCTCCGAAACACTCGAAATCTTGATTTCGTAAGTGTTTCGTGAGGTTATTATAACATTAAAATTATCCTAAATCAATAGTAATAACTAAATATTTACCTATAACTTTGTTGGATATTTTAGCTATTGCTATCATAATAAGCTTGAGGTGATAGTATTGAATATTGATTTTAAGCTTATCGGAAAAAGGATACAGGATGAGCGTAAGAAGGCAAAAATTACGCAGGAGGAGCTTGCTGAAAGAATTGATGTAAGCATTGGCTATGTAAGCCAGATTGAAAGAGGATTTACAAAGGTTAATCTTAATATGCTTTCAAAAATATGCACGGAATTGAATTGCGATATTGCTTATATAATAACGGGAACTGCGGTGAACAATTCAAGTTATCTTAATGAGGAAATAATAAATAAAATTTCAACACTTTCAAGTGTTCAGAAACAAATGGTACTTGAGATTATTGAAATACTGAAAAAAAATATGTAATACGAAAGGACAACAGTTGATATAATGCCAACCGTTGTCCTCTTTCATTAGCATATTAAAACAGCTGAGAGCGTTTGCTCTCAGCTTCATTTACAATTGGTATTCCGTATTTTTATATTTTACACTGTTCCTGTGATTGTGAGTGTACTTGTTCCGGGTGTTACCGACCAAACGCCTGTGGTTTTATCTTGGGTAAAGGTTGCGGCAGGTACTGTTACTTGACCTGCAGTTGTTGTAAACAAGCCTGTTGACTCGTTATAAGTGTAGTTTGTTCCCTCTGTCCAAGCCGCACCGTTAAATGTAACGGCGAGGTCAGTAAGAATTGGGTTAAAGGTATCTGTTATAACCGCACTTCCCGTTGTATCAATCGCTTCATTACCTGTGTTCTGAATTGTAAAAGTATAAGTCAGTCTGCTGTTTTCAGTTACGGGAACAGGGCTTACCGCCTTTGTGATTGAAAGATTTGCACTTGTTTCTGCTGTAACAGTTTCGTTTGCCGTTACAGGTGTAATGCCTGTGCCGGTGGCTGTAACCTCATTCACAACCGTGCCGTCTGTACCGAGAGGCGTATATTCGTTTGTCCGTGCTTCATAAAGGATTGTTGCAGTACCGTTTGCAGGTACGGTCAAGCCCGAAATTACGAGGGGCGGACCTGCTGTCACCGCAGGTGTTGCCTGAAGCACACCGTTTGTAAAATACTTAACAGAGTCGGCAGTATAAGTCAACGGCACGCGGGATTGCGTATCAAATGCATATTCACCGAGGTTGTCATTAACTGTTATTCCTGTAAGAGATGTATCTCCCGAATTTACAAGCTGAACCACATAGGTCACTGTGCCGTCGGGCGAATAAGAGTCTACAACCGCAGTTTTAGTTACGGTAAGCACTTCAAGTATTTCGCCAACAGCAATGTTAGAGTTAGTCACTGTATTGTTATAAGAAAGCTGTGCTTGATTTGTAAAAGTAGCCATAAATATCCTCCTTTTTATTATATATTGCAGTTGCCTGCATTACAATATATGTTAAAAATTAGGGTTAGGTTAAAAGCGGCTGTAAAAAAGTGCAGAACGCATAAAACAAATCATTAAACGCCAAAGAAACAGGAAATCTCAAAAAATAAACTGTATTATAACGATGTATAAAAATACTGTTTTATGCTATAAACAAATTCAGTGCCGACAAAATTTTGTCGGCACTGAATTTGCTCATTCTACGCTATCCACTAAAAAGAACTGCACAATCAATGCTTATCATACTTTAAGCTATTATATACATCAGCGCCATCATCAGCATTTCATCTGCACCCTCGCTTTTCAGAAGAAGCAGAAGTCCCGTAAGCAAAGCTCGATCGGGATCCTGCGAAATAATGTCCGCAATATTCCCTTGGAAATACTGTGTATTTTCCTTTTCCTGCTGTGAATATTCAGGCACGCTTCGTTCAGTAAAATATTCTTTAAAATCAGGGAAATTCGGCGGAAGATTAGTAATTTTGGGCTTTACTGTCGATTGCGAACCGCTTTTTCCACTGCTTTTCGGAGCAGGCTTCGGTTCGTAATAATCACGGCTGTTATTACCGACAGCTTCGTCAGACTTTTTCTGCATTTCACGAACTCTTTCCATAGCTCTTTTTTGCATTTTCTGAATTTCAGAATATGAATAATTACTCATTGTCAGAACATTCCTTTCAGCATGGGCAAAATCTCCATAAGCTGTAAAAACTTAATTGCCTCGTCTGCTTTTTTTCGCCGTTCTTCGCTTAACAGCGGTTTTAAATCAGAAATGAGCCTTGTTCTGTGATCTTCTTTATTCATTTGCCCGATAATTGACATAATCTTGCTCATTGTTCCCATATCAAAGGGCATAGAAATTCCATTCGTTTGAATTTCATCTGTAGAATTTGCTTTTTCTTGTTCTGCATTTCCGTTCATAAGCGACGCCGCAACATTTTTTATTTTTGCCATATCCTCGTCGCTGATAGATGACAAAAGTTCCTGTAAATCAGCCATTTTTCCCCTCCGTAAAAATTTTCAGTAATTCTTGCGCCTGCGGTGTCGCGAGCAGTTGCTCCAACGCGCCCTTGTCACTCATAACCTCTTGAAGCTTCTTGCTTTGAGAAGAATTAAGCTGTTTCATAAGATAATCTTCTGCGCCTTTTTTAGAATTTTGCTCTTTAACACCGTTTATTATTTCATTAAATTTGTTGTTGCTCATTGAAAACACCACCGAAATAAGATATAATTCAATATATGCTGATATAAGGTGTGATATTCGTGAGAATTCTTGTTTTGTCCGACTCTCACGGACAGGCAAAGGCTATGCAGAGAGCCATTGAAGCCCAGCCGACTGCCGAGGCGGTAATCTTTTTGGGAGACGGTTACAGAGATTTTGAATACTGTAAAAAATTCATCGGTGACAGAAGAATTTACGCAGTTAAGGGCAATAACGATTTCTATTGCGAATATCCGTTGCGGCAAATTATCAACGAGTGCGGAGAAAATATTTATATATCCCACGGTCATTATGAATATGTAAAAAGCACCTTGAATAAAATTCTTGTAAAGGCAAAAGACAGCGACTGCAAAATCGCGCTTTACGGTCACACCCATAATCAAAGGGCAGAGTATTATGACGGAACGCACCTTTTCTGCCCGGGAGCGTTATACAAGAACGAATACGGAGTTATCGACATAACCGATAACGGCATAATTTGTATAGGAATGAGGGTGAAATGATGACACTCTTCAAAAATGCAGAGGTAATACTCGAAAACAGAACAGAAAAGCTTTCGGTGCTTGTTAACGGCGGTAAAATAGTAAAAATCGCCCCCGATATTGATAACGACGGTGCTGAAATTATCGATTGCAATGGATTTTATCTTTCAGCAGGCTTTATTGACCTGCATGTGCATGGCGGCGGCGGAATTTCCTGTATGTGCTGTGACGCTGAAAAAATTAAGGCTATGGCAAAAGCGCACGCGCTTCACGGCACAACATCAATTTTGCCAACAACTCTTGCCGCACCCATTGAGCAATTGCTCGAAGTTACAAAGTACATAAAAAAAGCCGCAGAAACCTCTGCGGACTCAAATATTTTGGGCGTACACTTTGAAGGACCTTATCTCAATCCCGAAAGCCGCGGCGCTCAAAGCATTAACAACATTCTCTCGCCGTTGACCGATAACCCCGAACCCCTGCTTGAATGTTGGGACAAGGTTAAAATGATGGGTGTTGCTCCCGAAATTGGCGGAGCGTTCGAGTTAGGCGAAAAATTGGAGAAAAAAGGCATTGTTGCGTCAATTGCACACACAAAAGCAGACTATGACACAGCAATTGAAAGCTTTAATCACGGATTTTCGGATTTCACGCATCTTTACAATGCCTCTTCAAGCTGTTTCAAGCGGGGAATTTTCCGCGTAGCAGGCGCAGTTGAGGCGGCGCTCGTTGATGACCGCTGTACAACGCAGGTTATTGCAGATTTAAGGCACTTGCCCCTCGGTGTGTTAAAGCTCATTTACAAGTGCAAGGGCGCTGAGAAGATGTATCTTATTACCGACGGACTTGAATTTTCTGCCGCCGACCTTAAAGACGGCGAGATTTGTATGCAGGAGAACGGCGTTGAAGTGGTTTACGAGGATAATGTGATGAAATTAGCCGACCGCAGTTGCCTTGCAGGCAGTGCCGCAACAACTGATATGCTTGTCCGCAATATGTATAAGGCTGTCGGCGTTCCGATTTATGAGGCGGTCAAAATGGCTTCTGCCACACCTGCAAAGGTAATCGGAATTGACGGCCAAAAAGGTCATATAAAAGAAGGCTTCGACGCAGACATTCTAATCTTTGACGATAATATAAATATCCAAAAGGTTATGGTAATGGGTAGGTTTGTTAAATAAAATTTAAGGGGGTGTAAAAGCATAAGCTTCTACACCCCAAGTTTTTTATTCTGATTTATCCTCTTTATCTTTAGAAAGTAAACAGTCTAATTTGTGTATTATTATAGATGCACTTACAATTATTACAACTGTTAAGCCTACTACTCCACAAATAATTAACTGAACCGAATCATAATCAGAAAGCGGCAACATAAGCGTTACCCAACCTGCCAAAAGAAAAATAATCAATAATATAATAACAATCATTTTTTATATAATCAGCACCGTTAAGAAGCTGTTCCTCCAGTATTGTTCTTACCATATATCGTTCCATGATATATATAGTTTTTTGCTATTGTATAATCCTCATAAAAATAGCCTGTACAATGTTGCTCATCCATACCTAATTTAAAATTTATTCCCACGGACAAACCTGACCCGCTTAAAGAATAATTAGGAACAATATTAATTGTTGTATGTCCATAACACGCATCAATATGCAATCTCGCTTTATTTGAGCGATTTGTTAATTGGAATGTACCGTATCCGCTGTATGCAAAATGCGTTAAAATACCATCAGTGTCTTTTACACCTAATGCAAATTCAGCAGAGATGCTATTGGGTTTCTTGGTCGAATACACCCAAGGCTCGACCTGGCTACGCGTAGAATATGAAGGATGAACAGAAATCAATTCAGCATGAACTTTATCGGTTGATTGAACGCAATATGTGAATTTGTCTGAAGTAGATGATGAAAATGCAACAGCTACCATATCCACAATTGTAAAAAACGGAATTTTACTCCATGACCATGAATACTTCAGATTTACATAATACATCGTTGAGCCTGCTTCGATACGCGATCCGCTTGATATATAATATAATTTAGAAGTCATAGTAGCCGTAGAAATTTTTTTAATTTCATTTTCTGGAATACTATCCATTGAAGCAATCCTGCGTAATTCTTCTATTTCCTTTTCTGTATATCCATAGGCTTTTAATGTTTTATTATCCAATTTAGCTCTATTACGAATTTCTGATTCATAATTAAAATTTCTAATTTCAATTATTTCTTCTTTTGTATATCCAAATTCATCAAGCTCTTTATCAGACATTTGAACTATTTTGTTATATTCATCCCACTCATTAATTATTATATCTTTTTCAATAGTAGGCTTTTCAATATTTATTGCATATGAACTTATTGAAAAAATTGAAAGTAAAAAAACAAATATTAAAAATAATTATAAACCTTTATTAAACCTCTTTTTCATTATACTATACCTCTAAAATAGTAATAAATCGAGAATACTTTAATATAACCAGCATTTATTCATATAATTGAATGTCATACGGTAAAAATTATTGGCAATATTAAAAATAGGTTATCTTTTCATAAAATAATCTCTCCTTTAGTTTTTATTTTTCAACTTATTTCTGCATCGGTATCGCCCCATTATTTATTATAGAATTTGTGTTTATAATAATATGCACGCTATGTTATGTCAATTTGTTGTGCAAAACTATCGAAAAAAACGACAAAATTATATACTTTTATTTACATTGGCATAAAAGGTTTTTACTTTATACAAAAAATACCCCCTCGGGAAATCCCAAGGGGGTTAATTATGGTTATTAAGCCTTACCGCATTAGTCGTTTACGAGTTCGATGATGCACATTTCAGCAGCATCGCCTCTTCTTGGACCGGTTTTGATAATTCTTGTGTAGCCGCCGTTCTTTTCAGCATACTTGGGAGCTACTTCGTCAATCAGCTTCTTTGCAACAGACTCTTTTGTGATATAAGAGTAAACCTGTCTTTTTGAGTGAAGACTGTTATCTTTACCGATAGTAATCATTTTTTCAGCCATAGCTCTAACTTCTTTGGCTCTGGTTACTGTTGTTTCAATCTGACCGTTCTCGATAAGATATGTTACCATACCTCTGAGCATAGCCTTGCGGTGATCGCTTGTTCTGCCGAGTTTTCTTGTTCCTGGCATTCAAAATCACTCCTTTATTATTCGTCTTCCTTACGCAATGTGAAGTTCAATGATTCAAGCTTTGCAACAACCTCTTCGAGAGATTTTCTGCCGAGGTTTCTGACTCTCATCATATCTTCTTCCGATCTGTTAATCAAATCTTCAACTGTGTTGATGCCTGCACGCTTGAGACAGTTGAAGGAACGAACTGAAAGGTCAAGCTCTTCAATTGTCATTTCAAGAAGCTTACCCTTTGAATCGTCATTCTTAACGATCATTGTTTCTGTTTCTCTTGCTTCCTCAGAGAGGTCAACGAAGAGATCAAGATGGTCTGTAAGGATTTTTGCGCCGAGAGAAACGGCCTCTTGCGCTGAAATTGTACCGTCTGTCCAAGCTTCAAGTGAAAGCTTGTCATAGTCAGTAATCTGACCTACACGAGTATTTTCAACCGTATAGTTTACTTTTAATACGGGTGTATAAATTGAATCAATTGCGATTACGCCGATAACAGGCTGCATAAGCTGTTTATTTCTTTCAGCCGAGACATAACCTCTGCCCTTGTCGCAGGTAAGCTCCATTTTAAGAGATGCTCCCTCTTCAAGAGTAGCGATTAAATGCTCGGGATTAAGAATTTCAACATCAGAATCAGCTTTAATATCACCTGCTGTAACCTCACACTTACCGCTTGCGTCGATATAAATTGTTTTGGGTCCGTCGCCGTGAATCTTTAAGATTACGCCTTTAAGATTCAAAACGATTTCTGTTACATCCTCTTTCACACCGTCAATGGTTGAGAATTCATGAAAAACACCGTCAATTTTTACCGAAGTAATTGCATATCCGGGAAGTGATGACAAAAGTACGCGACGAAGGCTGTTGCCGAGTGTTGTACCGTAGCCTCTCTCTAAAGGTTCAACTACGAATTTGCCATAAGTGCCGTCGGCGGTCAAATCAAGTGCTTCAATGCTGGGCTTCTCAATTCCTATCATTCAGAACCCTCCTAACTGAGTACAGAATAAAATTCCGCTAGTGTTATTATAAATTCAAGCCTATTATTTAGAATAAAGCTCGACGATAAGATGCTCTTCAACAGGAACAGCAATTTCCTCTCTCTCGGGGAATCTTACAACCTTAGCTGAAAGCTCTTCTGCATTCTTATCAAGCCATGTGGGAACAGGGCGAGATGCATTTGCTTCAAGAACAGCCTTAATCTTAACGCTGTCTTTGCTTGCGTCCTTAACTGATACTACATCGCCTGCTTTGAGAAGGTATGAAGGAACATCAACCTTCTTGCCGTTTACACGGAAATGTGCATGAATAACAAGCTGTCTTGCTTCTGCACGAGATGAAGCCCATCCAAGAAGATAAACAACATTATCAAGACGGCTTTCACAAATTCTTAAAAGGTTTTCACCCACGATTCCTTGACGCTTTGAAGCCATCAAGAAATACTTGTAGAACTGACCTTCTTGAATACCGTAATATCTTTTAGCTGTCTGCTTTGCACGAAGCTGCAAGCCGTATTCAGAAGTCTTTTTACGGTTCTGGCCGTGCTGACCGGGAGCGTATGAACGACGCTCGATAGCACACTTACCAGTATAGCAACGGTCGCCTTTAAGGAAAAGCTTCTTTCCTTCACGGCGGCAGAGCTTACAAACCGCACCGGTATATCTTGCCATAATTTAGTACCTCCAAATTTTGTTATACACGTCTTCTCTTGGGCGGACGGCAACCGTTGTGAGGAATAGGAGTTACATCTTTAATCATTGTAACTTCAAGTCCTACTGTCTGCAATGCACGGATTGCAGCTTCACGGCCTGAACCAGGGCCCTTAACGAATACTTCAACGGTTTTCATACCGTAATCAATCGCAACCTTTGCTGCTGTTTCAGCTGCTGTCTGAGCTGCGAAAGGAGTAGATTTTCTTGAGCCTCTGAAGCCCATTTCGCCTGCGCTTGCCCATGATACAGCGTTACCCTGAACATCAGTGATTGTAACAATTGTATTGTTGAAGGTGGACTGAATATGAACTGCGCCTTTTTCAATGTTTTTCTTCTCACGGCGTCTGCGTGTTACAGCGCCTTTTTTAGCCTGTTTTGCCATTATTTAGTCCCTCCTTCTTACTTCTTCTTGTTAGCGATTGTCTTCTTGGGTCCCTTGCGTGTACGAGCGTTTGTCTTTGAACGCTGACCTCTTACAGGAAGACCCTTGCGGTGACGAACACCTCTATAACAACCAATTTCAACAAGTCTTTTAATATCAAATGCTGTTTCTCTTCTGAGATCACCTTCAACCGTTACATGGTGTTCGATGTACTCACGAAGCTTTGAAACGTCTTCTTCGGTCAAATCCTTAACACGAGTGTCGGGATTGATACCTGTTGCAGCAACAATGTCGCTGGCTGTTTTTCTGCCAATACCATAGATATAAGTGAGACCAATCTCAACTCTTTTCTCTCTTGGTAAGTCAACACCTGAAATACGAGCCATTTACAGTTGCACCTCCATTTTTAAAAATGCGGCTGTTTTAGCCTTTTATGGTTTTGTACTTGCATCGTTTCTTAGTACTTTAGAAACGATTTAGCGAAATTGCTAAAGATAAATTCAAGCTGCTCTGCAGTTGCAGCTCACTGCGATTTATCTTAGCCCTGACGCTGTTTGTGCTTGGGGTTTTCACAGATAACCATTACTTTACCCTTGCGCTTAATTACTTTGCACTTTTCGCAAATTTTCTTGACAGAAGGTCTGACTTTCATTATAAATTACCTCCTAAAAATGCTGTCAAAATTTTACTTTGAACGCCATGTAATTCTTCCGTTGTTAAGATCATACGGTGAAAGCTCAACCGTAACCTTATCGCCTTGAAGAATTCTGATGTAGTTCATACGAAGCTTGCCCGAAATTCGAGCGTGAACCTTGTGACCGTTTTCAAGCTCTACAATAAAGTTTGTATTGGGAAGAACTTCAGTCACAGTGCCTTCAACTTCAATCATATCTTGTTTTGCCATAAGTTTAAACCTCTCTTGATAATGCTTTTCTTAATGCTCTGTCCGTACTCATATCTTTTACGGAAAGATTTTTCTGTGTTCTTATAATATGGCGGAAATTTTTTCGCTTCGGATTGTTAAGCTTTCTTTCCTTGCCGTCACACAGATAAACATATTTTTCGTCAAAGTCTTTGGCACACATTAGCCTGTTTTTTTCACGGCCTGCGGTACAAATAACCAGCTCGCCTTTACAAAACTCCATAAGTCACCTCATACAAGTTTTGTTAAAATAATCGGCTCGCCCTTTGTAATTGCAACTGTGTGTTCAAAATGGGCGGACAGTTTTCCGTCAAGCGTTTTGACGGTCCAACCGTCAGGCAAACATTTTACTGCTTTTGAACCTTGATTGATCATAGGCTCAATAGCAATTATCATTCCGGGGAGAAGTCTTTGACCTCTTCCCGCTGTTCCGTAATTCGGAACTGCCGGGTCTTCGTGAAGGTGAGTGCCTACCCCGTGTCCTGTGTATTCACGGACAACCGAGAAACCTCTCGCTTCACAGTAGGACTGAACCGCGGAGCCTATATCGCCGATTCTGTTTCCTGCGACAGCCTGTTCAATAGCCTTATAAAGACTTTCGTTGGTTGTGTCGCACAGCCGCTTCGCATCTTCGGAAATATTTCCTACTGCGAAAGTAAAAGCATTATCGCCGTTATAGCCGTTCACTTTAGCCCCAAGGTCGATACTTACTATATCGCCCTCTTTAAGCACTCTCTTTTTTGAGGGAATGCCGTGAATGACCTCGTCATTTATGGAAATACATGCAGTAGCAGGATAACCGTTGTAATGTAAGAAGTTTGGTTCTGCGCCTTGCTTCTTAATATAGTTATAAGCAATACGGTCAATTTCGTAGGTTGTAATTCCCGGCTTGACCGCCTCGCCTGCCACTTGTAATGCTTCTGCTGAAATCTGACAAGCTTTACGCATCATCTCAATTTCTCTCGCAGTTCTAAGCACTATCATGTTAATCCTCCAAAGCTTTAAAGACAAGAGCTGTTGTATCAGCAACCTCTTCCTGTCCTTCTACAATAACAAGCTTTCCTGTATTTGCGTAATAATCTTTAAGCGGTTCTGTCTGTTCATGATAAACATTAAGTCTGTCAAGCACTGTTTCGGGACTGTCATCCTTACGCTGAACAAGCTCATCGCCGCAAACATTGCAAATGCCGTCAACATCGGGCTTTTTATATTCAAGATGATAAGTAGCACCGCACTTTAAGCAAACTCTTCTGCCTGAAAGACGCGAAGCAATCTTTTCATCGGGAACTTCAATATCAACAACCTTGTCAATAACAATGCCCATACTGTCAAGAGCTTCTGCTTGAGGTATTGTTCTGGGAAAACCGTCGAGAATGAAGCCGTTTTTGCAGTCATCTTCGGCAAGTCTATCCTTAATAATACCAATTACAACATCATCGGGAACCAACTTACCGGCGTCGATATAGGACTTTGCTTTAAGTCCCATATCAGTGCCGTTTTTAAGAGCTTCTCTGATGATATTACCTGTTGACACAGCGGGAATACTGTATTTTTCACAAATTTTCTCTGCCTGTGTACCTTTTCCTGCGCCCGGAGCGCCGAGAAGGATTAAGTTCATATCATTTACCTCCGATTAGTCAAGGAAACCTTTGTAGTGACGCATCATCATCTGGCTTTCGAGCTGCTTCTGAGTCTCAAGAGCAACACCGACCATAATGATAACTGATGTACCGCCAATAGCAAGGTTCATACCGTTTTCTGTGAAAAGGCCTGCAATCTGTGAGTAAATAATGGGGAACATTGCTACAACACTCAAAAGGAGAGCGCCGATCAATGTCATTCTGTTGAGAATTCTCTGAATATATGTTGATGTGGGCTTACCTGGGCGAATACCGGGAACAGAACCGCTGTTCTTACGAAGGTTTTCAGCCATATCAACTGCATTATACTGAATTGCTGCATAGAAATATGCAAATGCGATAATCAGAAGGAAATAAAGTGTACCGTAGAAGGGGTGTGTCTGGCCAAGCCACTCTTGTGTAAGTGTATTCCAAACGCCGCCTTCTTTACCGGGAGCAAACATAGCGATTGTGGGAAGAATTGAAAGAATTGAGCTTGCAAAGATAACGGGGAGAACGCCGCACATATTAACCTTAATAGGCATATGAGTGCTTTGACCGCCGTACATCTTACGGCCCACAACGCGTTTTGCGTACTGAATCGGAATTCTTCTTTCAGCATTATCCATCCAAACTATGAAGAAAATCATAGCTACAAGAGCAATTGCTGCTATCGGAACAAGTGCAAAATAAGCACCGCCGTGATCGAAATACTGATAAAGGTTGTAAATTGTTGTAGGCATACGGGCTACGATACCTGCAAAGAGGATAATTGAAATACCGTTACCGATACCCTTTGCGTTAATCTGCTCGCCAAGCCACATAACAATTGCTGTACCTGCTGTATAGCAAAGAATAACAACCAATGCCTGGAACACTGCCCAGAAGCCTTTATAATCACCTGCTAAATAACCCTGTGAGCGAATGAAGAAGTAATAAGCAACACTCTGTAAAAGTCCGAGAATAACTGCGGAGTAACGAGTGATTTTATTGATCTTCTTTCTGCCCTCTTCACCTTCGTTAGCAAGTCTCTGAAGAGGAGTAATTGCTACTGTAAGAAGTTGAATGATAATTGAAGCGTTAATGTAAGGTGTGATTGAAAGTGCGAATAATGTACCGTAGTTGAATGCGTTACCCGTCATCATTGAAAGGTAGGTAAGGAATGTGTTTCCTTCTGAACCGAAAAGTCCTACACCGTTTGTAGCAATATCAACGAAAGGTACGGGAAGTGCTGAACCGATTCTGAAAATCAAAATTATAAGCGCAGTAAAAAGAAGCTTATTGCGAAGCTCAGGAATTTTCCACGCATTACCAAAAGTACGGAGCACGGTTATACCACCTCAGCCTTTCCGCCTGCTGTTTCAATCTTCTGCTTTGCAGAATCTGAATAAGCGTTAACCTGAACAGTAAGCTTTTTGCTGAGTTCGCCGTTTCCTAATACTTTAACTCCGTCAAGAGTTTTCTTTACAAGGCCTGCATTAACAAGTGCCTCGATTGTTACTGTTGCACCATCCTCAAATGCGTTTAGTTCTGAAACATTAACAGTTGCGATTTCCTTAGCGAAGATGTTGTTAAATCCGCGCTTGGGAATTCTTCTCTGCAAAGGCATCTGACCGCCTTCAAAGCCGACACGCATACCTCTGCCTGCACGGGCCTTTTGACCCTTGTGTCCCTTACCTGCTGTTTTGCCTTGACCGGAAGCAGCGCCTCTACCGATACGCTTAACATCCTTCTTTGAGCCTGCAGCGGGTGAAAGTTCGTGCAATTTCATTTTTGTTGCACCTCCTTAAGCCTTAATAACCTCTAAAAGATGTGAAATCTTCTTAATTTTACCCTGTGTCTGAGGATTTTCGGGCTGAGTAGCCACATCCCCGATTTTGCGGAGACCAAGTGCGTGAGCAGTGGCGATTTGGTCTTTTTTGCATCCGATAAGACTCTTTACGAGTTTAACCTGAAGGTTTGCCATATTCTCCACTCCTCCTTATTCTGTAATCTCTTTAACTGACTTGCCGCGAATAGCAGCAACTTCCTCTGCATTGCGGAGCTTTGAAAGTCCGTCGATTGTAGCGCGAACTACATTACAGGGGTTATTTGAACGAAGTGCTTTTGAACGGATGTCCTTAATACCTACTGTTTCAACAACAGCACGAACAGGACCGCCTGCAATAACGCCGGTACCGGGTGCTGCGGGTTTAAGAAGAACTACGCCTGCACCGAATTTACCTGTGATTTCGTGAGGAATTGTGCTGCCTTTAAGAGAAACCTTGATAAGATTTTTCTTTGCTGCTTCAATACCCTTACGAATAGCATCCGGAACTTCGCCTGATTTACCAAGACCGAAGCCTACGATGCCGTTACCGTCACCTACAACAACTAAAGCGGAGAATTTCATAATGCGGCCGCCTTTAACTGTTTTAGAAACACGGTTGATAGCAACTACTCTTTCTTGAAGTTCAAGTGTTGATGCGTCAATAATAGCCATTATTTATTTCTCCTTTCCTTAGAAGTTGAGGCCGCCCTCACGGGCGCCTTCTGCGAGAGCAGCTACTCTACCTGTGTAAACATAACCGCCTCTGTCAAATACAACATCAGTAATATTCTTTTCTTTTGCGCGTTCTGCAAGGAGCTTGCCAACTTCTTTAGCAGCTTCCTTATTTCCGCCGTAATTTGTGAAGTCCTTCTCTGTTGTTGATGCGCTTACAAGTGTAACACCTGCAACATCATCAATCAACTGAGCGTAGATGTGCTGGAGAGAACGGAACACATTAAGGCGGGGGCACTCAGCAGTGCCTGAAATCTTACTGCGGACTCTCTTGTGTCTTTTGAGTCTTGCAGCCTTTGTATCTGGTCTTTTAACCATAACTTAACTCTCCTCCTATTATTTGCCCTTACCGGCTTTACCTTCTTTACGACGGATATGCTCATCAGCATATTTGATACCCTTGCCCTTATAAGGTTCGGGAGGTCTCTTTTCGCGAACTTCTGCTGCGAACTGACCAACCTTCTGCTTGTCGGGTCCGGAAATAACAATTTTGTTAGGGTTAGGAACATCAATTGTGATTCCTTCAGGTTCAGGCATAATTACCTGGTGTGAATAACCGATATTGAGAACAAGATCCTTACCCTGCTTTGCTGCACGGTAACCAACGCCGTTTACCTCAAGCTCTTTTGAATAGCCTTTTTCAACGCCTTCAACCATATTAGCAATGAGTGTACGGGTAAGACCGTGGAGTGATTTATTAAGATTTGAGTCGTTGGGACGGCTGACAACTACTTTACCGTCTTCCAAAGCAACGCTCATATTGCTGTGCACTGTTCTTGTAAGAGTACCCTTAGGTCCTTTAACGGTAACAGTGCTGCCATCAACTTTAACTTCAATTCCCGCAGGAATTGCAACGGGATGTCTGCCTATACGTGACATTTACTGTACCTCCTCTTACCAGATGAATGCGAGAACTTCGCCGCCTACATTCTGCTTGCGAGCCTCTTTATCTGTCATAACACCCTTAGATGTTGAAAGAATTGCAATACCAAGACCTTTCATTACCTTGGGCATATCTTCACAGTTTGTGTAAATACGCAAACCGGGCTTAGAAACTCTTCTAAGACCTGTGATTACGCTTGACTTGTTGGGGCCGTACTTGAGAGCGATTTCGATAACGCCCTGTTTGCCGTCTTCCTCAACTGAAAATCCTTTGATGTAACCTTCATCAACAAGAATTTGAGCAATCGCTTTCTTCATGTTTGATGCAGGCACTTTCACTGTATCATGCTTTGCAGAATTCGCATTGCGGATTCTGGTGAGCATATCACCGATTGAATCAGTAATTTGCATAATGAGTTACCTCCTATAAAAATTGATTGCTCTTATTACCAGCTTGATTTCTTAACGCCGGGAATCTGACCTGCGTGTGCCAACTCTCTGAAGCAAATACGGCATACACCGTACTTACGGAGGTAAGCGTGTGGTCTGCCACAGATTTTACATCTGTTATAAGCTCTTGTTGAATACTTTGCAGGTCTTGCCTGCTTAACCTTCATAGATGTCTTTGCCACTGTTACCCCTCCTTATTTAGCAAACGGTGCGCCCATAAGAGTTAAGAGCTCACGAGCTTCTTCGTCTGTGTTAGCTGAAGTTACGAAACAAATATCCATTCCGCGAACTTTGTCAATCTTATCATAATCGATTTCGGGGAAAATCAACTGCTCTTTAACGCCCATTGAGTAGTTACCTCTGCCGTCAAATGAGTTGGGGTTGATACCTCTGAAGTCACGAACACGTGGAAGAGCAAGATTGAAAAATCTGTCGATAAATTCATACATCTTGTCACCGCGGAGTGTAACTTTAACACCGATTGTCATACCTTCACGAAGCTTAAAGTTCGCAACCGATTTCTTAGCTACGCACTTAACGGGCTTCTGACCGGTAATCTGACCGAGGTCGTTCATAATAGCGTCAACAACCTTTGCGTTGTCCTTTGCTTCGCCGCAGCCTACGTTGATAATAACTTTATCAAGCTTCGGAATCTGCATAACGCTCTTATAATTGAACTTCTTCTGAAGTGCAGGAACAACTTCGGCTTTGTACATTTCTTTAAGTCTTGCTGCCATTTTATTGTTCCTCCTTATTCAAACTTTGCACCGCAGTTTGCTTTTTTGCAAACACGGTATTTCTTTTTCTTGCCTGTCTTCTCGTCAACCTCAATTACATGGCCTACTCTTGTAGCAGCACCGCACTTGGGGCAGATGAGCTGAACCTTATCAGCGTAAAGAGCACTTTCAGCCTTGATAAGTCCGCCGGGCTCACCCATTTGGCGGGGCTTAACATGCTTTGTAACCATATTTACGCCTTCAACAATAACCTTGCCTTCTGAAGGGCTTACTTCAAGAACTTTGCCCTTCTTGCCACGGTTTTTACCGTTGATAACGATTACTTCGTCACCGGTTTTTACATGAACCTTATTCATTTAGGGCACCTCCTTAAAGTACTTCGGGAGCAAGAGAAAGAATCTTCATATAATCTCTGTCACGAAGTTCTCTTGCAACCGGTCCAAAGATACGAGTACCTTTGGGGTTCTTGTCTTCTTTAATAATAACTGCTGCGTTTTCGTCGAAGCGGATATATGTTCCGTCATCTCTGCGAACGCCTTTTACTGAACGAACAACGACTGCCTTTACAACATCGCCCTTCTTAACGACACCGCCGGGGGCTGCTTTCTTGACAGATGCTACAATGACATCGCCGATGTTAGCATATCTTCTACCTGAACCACCGAGAACGCGGATGCACATAATTTCTTTTGCACCGGTGTTATCGGCAACCTTGAGGTAAGTCTGCTGCTGTATCACAATGATTGCCTCCTTTAATTACTTAGCTTTCTCGATAATTTCAGCAACACGCCATCTCTTGTCTTTTGACAAGGGTCGTGTTTCCATTACTAATACTCTGTCGCCGATACCGCACTCGTTATTTTCGTCATGAGCCTTAAGCTTAACTGTCTTATTAACGATTTTGCCGTAAAGAGGATGCTTAACTCTGTCTTTGATTGAAACAACAACAGTTTTATCCATCTTATCGCTTGTTACGATGCCGACTAATGTTTTTCTGAGGTTTCTTTCCATTTTGAACGCCCTCCCTTTCCTTAAGACTCACTGCCGTGAAGCTCGATGTCACGAATTACTGTCTTAACTCGCGCAATGTCTTTCTTAACGGCACTGATTCTCATCGGATTTTCGAGTTGGTTGATGGCTTGTTGAAAACGAAGCTTGAAAAGTTCGTCTTTAAGCTCTAAAAGCTTTGCCTCTAACTCGCTGGGAGAGAGCTTTCTGATCTCGCTTGCTTTCATTACTGCTCACCACCCTGTTCTTCTTTAGTAATAAACTTGCATTTTACAGGAAGCTTATTAGCTGCAAGACGCATAGCCTCACGAGCTACATCTTCCGGAACACCGGCAATTTCAAACATTACTCTGCCGGGCTTAACAACTGCTACCCAATACTCAGGTGAACCTTTACCTGAACCCATTCGAGTTTCAGCAGGCTTTTCTGTGATTGGCTTGTCGGGGAAAATCTTAATCCAAACTTGACCGCCACGCTTGATATATCTTGTCATAGCAATACGGGCTGCTTCGATCTGGTTAGATGTAATCCAAGCAGGCTCAAGAGACACAAGGCCGTACTGACCGTGAGAAACTGTTGTACCTCTTGAAGCTTTACCTGTCAAGCGTCCTCTGTGAACGCGACGGTATTTTACTCTCTTAGGTAAAAGCATTATTTTGTGCCTCCTTCTTTGCGTGACTTGCGGCTCTCATGAAGAACCTCGCCTTTGTAAATCCAAACCTTAACACCGATTTTACCGTATGTTGTGTTTGCTTCTGCAAAACCGTAGTCGATGTCGGCACGGATTGTCTGAAGCGGAATTGTACCCTCGTGGTACTGTTCGGTACGCGCAATTTCTGCACCGCCGACACGGCCGCTTACCTGTGTTTTGATACCCTTTGCACCAAGACGCATTGTTCTGCCGATTGACTGCTTGAGAGCTCTTCTGAAAGAAATTCTTCTTTCAAGCTGTGAAGCAATGTTCTCTGCAACAAGCTGCGCATTGAGATCAGGTTGCTTGATTTCAACGATATTGATGAAAACATTCTTATCGCCGCCAAGCTTTTCTTTACAAATTTCTTTAAGCTTTTCGATTTCTGCGCCCTGGCGTCCGATTACCATACCGGGCTTTGCGCAGTGAATGTTGATGCGTACTCTTTTCGCATCTCTTTCGATTTCTACCTTAGGAACACCGGCAGGAGCAAGTGTTTCAAGGAGATACTCACGAAGCTCGTAGTCAGAAACAAGAGTGTTACCGAAGTCCTTCTTGTCTGCATACCAACGAGATTCCCAGTTCTTAATAACACCGATTCTTAAACCGGTAGGATTAACTTTCTGGCCCATTACTTAACCTCCTCCTTGCTTATTCTGCTTCCTTAAGTGTTAAATTGATATGTGATGTTTTCTTGTTAATTCTGTAAGCTCTGCCCTTATCGCGGGGTCTGATTCTCTTAAGAGTAGGACCCTGGTCAACTGAACAAGCAGCTACATAAAGTCTTGAAACATCCATATTTTTCATCTCTGCATTAGCCATTGCTGACTTGAGAAGCTTGTAGAGCGGTTCACACGCAGCCTTAGGTGTGTATTTAAGTATCGCCATAGCTTCATCACAAGGCTTATTTCTGATAAGGTCAAGAACAATCTGAACCTTGCGGGGTGCAATACGCACATAAGTTGCCTTTGCTGTTGCTTCCATTGTTCAATACACTCCTTTCGCTTATTTACCGTTATTAGATGTTTTTGAACCTGCGTGACCCTTATAAGTTCTTGTGGGAGCAAATTCACCTAATTTGTGACCGACCATATCCTCTGTAACATATACAGGAACATGCTTTCTGCCGTCATGCACCGCAAATGTATGACCAACAAAATCCGGGAAAATTGTTGAGCTGCGGCTCCATGTCTTAACAACGAGCTTCTCGCCGTTTTCATTCATTGCAAGAACCTTCTTCATAAGACTTGCTTCTACATAAGGTCCTTTTTTAGTACTTCTACTCATTTATGACAGCTCCTTTCCCATTATTTACCGTTACGACGCTTAACAATAAGCTTGTCGGAACTCTTCTTCTTATTTCTTGTCTTATAACCAAGAGCAGGTTTGCCCCAAGGTGTGCAAGGACCGGGACGACCAACGGGTGACTTACCTTCACCACCACCGTGAGGGTGATCGTTGGGGTTCATAACAGAACCGCGAACAGTAGGTCTGATGCCCAAGTGACGGGTACGGCCTGCTTTACCGATTTTAACATTCTCGTGGTCTGTGTTACCAACTTGACCTACTGTAGCCATGCAGCCTGCGGGAACATTGCGAAGCTCACCTGAAGGAAGACGGAGAAGTGCATAAGCGCCCTCTTTAGCCATAAGCTGTGCTGCATTACCTGCTGCACGAGCAAGCTGACCGCCTCTGCCGGGATAAAGCTCAACATTGTGTACGAATGTACCTGTGGGGATATTTGTGAGAGGAAGCGCGTTACCTGCCTTGATGTCAGCTTCTGCGCCTGCCTCAACTGTATCGCCTACTTTAAGACCAACGGGAGCAAGAATGTATCTCTTCTCGCCGTCTTCATACTGAACAAGAGCGATATGAGCTGAACGGTTGGGATCATACTCAAGTGATAATACTGTTGCAGCACCCATCTTATCTCTCTTGAAGTCGATAATACGGTACTTTCTGCGATTTCCGCCACCGTGATGACGAACTGTAATTCTTCCGTAGCTGTTACGGCCTGCGTGCTTTTTGAGAGAAGTTAAAAGACTTCTTTCGGGAGCAACCTTTGAAAGCTCGGAATAATCTGTAACCGACATATTACGTCTTGCGTTTGTAGTCGGCTTATAGACTTTAATCGACATTTCTTTCATCTCCTTATACTTATTTTAAATGGAGCGGCTTGAAAGCCTTGTCGGGAAGCTTTGCGGAGTATGTCGAAACTCCATACCTTACCGCCCGACCTCAAAATCATTACATCATTCCGTCAAAGAACTCAATAGTCTTTGAATCTTCAGTAAGAGTTACGACAGCCTTTTTCCAAGAAGCCTTGTAGCCTTCGAAACGGCCGTAGCGTCTTAACTGACCGCGAACATTCAATGTGTTCACTTTAGCTACCTTAACACCGAAGAGTGTTTCAACAGCCTTTTTGATGTCTACCTTTGTTGCATCTTTAGCAACCTTGAATGTGTATTTCTTTTCTGCAGTACCCATCATTGATGCTTCTGTAATAACGGGAGCGAGGATAATTTCCTGTGCAAGTTTCATTATGCGTAAACCTCCTCAATTTTTGCTACTGCATCCTTGAGAACTACGATTGTGTCGCAGTTAAGAATGTCATAAACATTAAGTGTATTTACAAGTGCAGTCTTAACACCAGCGATGTTTCTTGCGCTCTTGTAAACAACATCGTTTTTCTCAGGAAGAACGATAAGTGTTTTCTTGCCTGCATTAACTGCTGAAAGAACTGCTGCAACTTCCTTCGTTTTGATTGCTTCCATATTGAGTGAATCGAGAACGATCATCTCTTCTGCTGCAACCTTTGAAGAAAGAGCAGACTTCATAGCAAGTCTTCTTACCTTCTTGTTTATTGAGAAACCGTATGTGCGGGGCTTGGGACCGAGCGCGATACCGCCGTGGTACCACTGGGGAGCTCTTGTTGAACCCTGACGGGCACGGCCTGTACCCTTCTGTCTCCAAGGCTTTTTACCGCCGCCAGACACCTCAGAACGAGTAAGAGTTGACTGAGTTCCCTGACGCTGATTTGCCAAGTAATTAACTACTACAAGGTGCATTGCTGATGTGTTGGGCTCGATAGCGAAAATGCCGTCGTTGAGCTCGATATCAGAAACCTGATTGCCCTTTGTATCCAATACTGCTAATTTAGCCATTTCTTTCAACTCCTCTCTTATTTCTTAACTGTGTCTGCGATAACTACGATACCGCCCTTGGGGCCCGGGATAGCGCCCTTAATAGCGATAAGATTGTTGTCAACATCTACCTTAACAACGTCAAGGTTCTGAACTGTAACTCTTTCATGACCGAGATGGCCTGCAAGCTTCTTTCCCTTGAAAACTCTTGACGGGTCTGAACAAGCGCCCAATGAACCTGCGTGACGGGCAACAGGACCTGTACCGTGAGTTTCTTTAAGACGAGAGAAGTTCCATCTCTTGATAGCACCTGCTGTGCCTTTACCCTTGCTTGTTCCTACAACGTCAACTTTGTCGCCAACTGCAAAAACATCAGCTTTAAGGATATCGCCTACATTAACTGTTTCTGTGTTCTCAAGTCTGAATTCTTTAAGAACCTTTTTAGGAGCGACATCAGCCTTCTTAAAGTGACCGGCCATTGGCTTATTCACTCTCTGAACCTTAACATCGCCGTAGCCTACCTGAACTGCGGCATAACCGTCGTTCTCAATAGTCTTCTTCTGCACTACTGTGCAGGGACCAGCTTCAACAACTGTAACGGGAATAACTTTGCCGTTTTCGTCGAAAAGCTGTGTCATACCGATTTTTTTACCGATAAGACCTTTTTGCATTTTATTTTCCTCCTTTGGTTATTGGTCGGATGTTACCGACTTGACCTTGCTCAGTGTTTCCTCTTAATGATTAAAGCTTAATCTCGATGTCAACACCGGCAGGAAGCTCAAGACTTGTAAGAGCCTCAACAGTTTTGTTTGAGGGTCTTAAAATGTCGATAAGCCTTTTGTGTGTTCTCTGCTCAAACTGTTCACGGCTGTCCTTATACTTATGAACTGCGCGAAGGATTGTAACAACCTCTTTCTCTGTAGGAAGCGGAACGGGACCTGAAACCTGAGCGCCTGTACGCTTTGCAGTTTCAACGATCTTTTCCGATGCCTTGTCTACGAGGTCATGGTCATAGCCTTTCAGTCTGATTCTGATTTTTTTACCTTTTGTTGCTGCCATTTTGGTTCCTCCTAATTTCTTGGGCGCGTTATTTTACTTGCAACCCGGCCGGGTGTTTCAACCCTGCCGTTTTAAAAACCGAAAAATCGGTTCCTGATTTTTCGGACGGCGTAAAACAACGCAGAATGCTCCCGCAAGTTGCCGAAAAGCACAGTTGGGTTATGCTTAAAGGCTTTGAAAGCATTATTGGTCGCCCGATTTTAAATCAGACATACTCCACGGTAATTCCCTGCATCTTTGTGCAGCCACCTACCGCTTCAACGCATATCGCACACTGCAAATGGGCAGAACTCACCCAATGTCACAGAATGCTTGTATATTCTAACACACCTTTCGTTAAATTGCAAGAAGTTTTTGGAAAAAGTTTGTTAAAAACAGAGAAAATTTTTTAAAACTGTTTTTCACACAATATATTGTGCCTGCAAAGAAAAATCGGCACAAATTTTTCGGATATTTCTTCCGATTTGCACCGATTTTATATACATATTTATATATTTTCAAAAGAAAAGCCAAGTAAGAAGCCAAAATTAAGCTCAAACTTATTTCAGCTTTTTAATTTGTTCTTCAAGCTTTTTGTATTCTGCCTCAATCTCTTCCATTCGTTCTTCAAGATTTTCATATTCTTCAATCCAAAGAGCGTATTCTTTTTTATCGTCTTTATCGGGCTGAAAATCCTCAAGGTCTAAAAGCTGATCTTCAAGCTCATCGTATTCATCTGAAAGCTTTTCAGTCAGATTTTCAAGCTCTTCAAGAGTTTTGTTTGAAAATTCATAAATCTTGCCCATTCTAATCCACCTCTAACCCCTCAAAAAGGTCAATACGGTATTTTCCGCTTACAATATATACATCGCCGTTTTTATCCCACAGAACAGGTCTGCCGTCAAGGTCAAAATACACATTGCCCTCTGCGTCAAAATAATAATCGCAGTTGTCCTCGCACATAGTAAATGAACCGTTTTCATCATATACAAAATAGCCGTCTTTGTCAAGAAAGCAGTAATCCCCTTTTAATCTGTTTCCGTTTTGGTCAACAAATTCACCTATATAAATGAAATCCGGCTCCAACACATACCTGTTACCCTCTCGGTCATAAAGCGGAACATCATATTCCTCATACCATTCGTACTCATTGCCGTATAAATCATAATAAGTAACTATAGGCTCATTGTCTATTTCGCTTTTTATAACCGAAACTCCGACTGTAACAGCCGAAACCATCGCTGTTATCATCATTATTCCGTAGGTGATTATTGAAAGCACCATTGCCGCAGTACCTTTTCTTTTATATACCTTGGGGTACGGAATATTCCAAATCCATTTTCTTATACAGCGGTGATAAAATGAGTACACAAGTCTGCCCAATACGGGTGAACCCAACACTACTATTACCCAAATCCACTTGTAGTTAAAGCCCCTCGATTTTGCGTCACGGTAGACCGAGATTGCCATAAAAATTCCTGCAATTACTCTTATCAGATTAACAGCTATAACATATCCCATAATTCCCGAATAGAACATTCCCTGCGATACATTATCAAACATAACAAAACTCCCTGTTCAAACTGCCAAATGCTATCCCCCTCAGATGAGGGGGAATTTGACTCAACAGATTTTACTGATTTCTGTCAGTTCTATTCTGCTCAAATTCATTATACTGATAATCAGGGAAGGGTTTTCTTGGCATAACAGCGGCAAGAATAATATAAACCGCAATTCCGCCGACACCTGCCGAGAAAAGCGTAATCAGCGCATAAATAACACGCACGATTGTGGGGTCAATTTCTAAAAACTCCGCAATGCCTGCGCAAACGCCGTCAACCTTTCTGTCTGTGCTTTTGTAAAGCTTCTTTTCCTTAAACATAATTAAAACCTCCGTTATTTATTTAAAATTATTATTGACATAATATTATTTTCCGGCTCTTTTTCCGCTTTATATTCACGGTATTGCTCAACACCGTATTCAATACCTGTTTTTATAAGCTCGCCGCCGCACACCGTAAAGCTTATTACCGCCGTAAAGAGCGAAATAACAAAAAGTATAACAAACGCAACTACTGCCTTTTTCATAAAAATCTCTCCTTACTTATTTATCGCATCGATACATTCTTTAATTTCTATCATCGACCACAAAAGTGTGATTATTGCCAGGCACAGAACTGCCGAGCTTGATGAAATTGCGAACACGAGAAACGCAACCGAGCCAATTGCAGGAACTATAAAACAGAATGCCGTAATCATAACACCCGCCGCAAGCAACAGTCCCAAGGTTAAGGGAATAGAGAAAAATGTCTGAACCACATTCCAGAAGAATGCCACAGTCCAAAAAGCCTTTTTCCTATTTTTTTCTCTTTTAGGGTCAATCCGCTTTTCTTCTATAGCATCACCCACATACTGCTTTGCGCACTCAAACGAAGTGCCGAGCTCACGGCAGATTTGCTCTTCTGACTTGCCTGCCGCTTCTGCCTCGCAAAAGTGGGCGCGAAAATCTTCAATGATTTCGTTTCGCTCGCTTTTAGGCAGCGGCGAAAGATATGAATAAAGCTCATTTAAAAAATCAATTTTTTTCATTGTTCTACCCCTTCAAAAAATGAATTAACCTGATTTAAAAATTCTGTCCACTGACTGTAAAGCGCCGACTGCCTTTGACGGCCTTTAATTGTAATTCTGTAATATTTGCGTGCAGGACCGTTCGGCGATTCCATTAAATATGACTCAAAATATCCGTCACTTTGAAGTCTTTTGAGCATTGGATAAACTGAGCCTTCGCTTATTCCCATACTTTTTCCCAAAAGATCTGCCAGCTCATACCCGTAACGGTCGCCGCCGAGAAGCACCGTCAACGCGCAAAGCTCTAAAACACCTTTTTTGAACTGCGTATTCATTGCCTGCCTCCTTTTTATTATATACATTAAACCTGTTTTGATAGATTTTATATATTTCAGTATTATAATATAACACACTACTAAATAATGCAAGATAGTTTTTAAAATTTAATAGTTTGTTCATAAATTTAAAAATCATTAAAGCTGATTTTTAAATCGGTTTCAATATATACAAAAAAGCCTTCCCAATCAAGAGAAGGCTTTAAGGCAAAGAGAGTTGAACCCAATATGGTTTAAAATGGAATATTTCTCTCTGAACTGCGTTAAAAATCTCACCATACGGCAGTATGCTTTCGATTTTGTGCCTTGTTCAGAAAAAAATCTGTTCACTTTAAACTGCTTCGCACCGAAAAGGCAGAGAGTACGGATGGATTTTTGCTTTTAAGACAGCAGTCGGGCTGACGCCCGACAAGGTCGCAAAAGTGAAAATACGCCGTAATATCAAATTTTCGGCATATTGTGTTCAACTCCCTTCGCCTTAAGCTTTATTTATTTTCGCCGATTAGTGTGGCAATATTTTTTTCCATCAAGTCAAAAAACTTTTCGACAATCTTCTCATCTTCTTTGTTACCGCGAACGCACATTGAAAGAGTAATAACTCCCCTGTATGTTGTTGCGGTAAGAAGAACATAGGGCTTGTATTTAACAGCGCCCGACATAAACGCATCTGTCGGCTCATTACCTGCAAGTACAAAATCATCACCCTTGAGAACGCCTATGTTACTCATTGCCATATAGGGATTTGAGTAACCTATTTTAATAATCTCTTCGCTTGCGGCGTGGGGCATAATATTGTAGCCGAGATTTAAAAGCGGAAGTCCGTGAAGTCCCATAAATTTATCTTTCTTAAATCTGTTGGAGCTTCGAACCACGTATTTTACAGTTTCAAAAATATCACGGCCGCGCTCGGGTATTGCACACTGCATCCAAGCGGTATGGTTTGTAAAGCCCTTGCCCTCAATGCTGTCCATATGACGGCGAAGGTCGATAGCGCTTGAAATCATAATCTTATCAGTCGCAGGGTAGCCTGCAAGCTCGTAAACGCTGTAAAAATCTGCCGCCAAAAGCATTTCGTTAACCGTTGCGCCGTATTTCTTTCCCTCGGCTTTAAGCCCTGCAAGAACATTTTCTTTAAGCTTTCTTCTTGCAATGAAGGGCTTGTCGCTGATGCTGTCGGGCGACAACGGGAATTTATGCTTATCTCTTGCGTTGATATTTTTGAAAAGACGCTTTGCCACACCTGATTCGGTTTTTGAATAGCCCGAATAAACTTGATCGTATGATCTTGAGCCTGTTCTGAACTCAATGGGGCTTATACCTTTTTCAACATAATTGCTGTAATTCTCGCAAAAGGCTTTGAGAAAATATTTAAGGTCGCCGCCGTCCATACACATATGATTTTCAACCATGCAGAGAGTGCTTCTGCCGTCTTTTATGAAAAGCGCAATTTTCATTTGAATGTGCGCTTCGGGAGCAATATACTGCGTAAGAAATTCTTCAACCGCTTCTTCAACATTTTCGGGATAAGATACCGTGAGAATATCATCAACATTATACGGCATAACCTCCCAATGGGTTGAAAGCTTTGTGTCAACAAATTTAGAATGGAGAACAGGCACTTTTTCAAATGCACAGATAATAACGGTTTTTAAAGCTTCGATATCGATTTCAAAATCATAATTCATCTCAACATGAACCATACGGTCGTTGAAATCACGGAAAAGATAGTGCATTTTATCCCAAAGCTCTGCATTAAGTCTGCGTTCCATTATTCATCGTCCTCCTTCTTATACATAAAATATTTTGCATTGCCGATTGCAATACATATAATGCCAATAAGATCTGCCAAAAGACCGAGAAGAATAACAGGCCATCCTGCGCCCCAGCCTATTATGCCGTAAGCCGCAAGAATAATATAAAGCATAGTTGAAATTACGGGCATATAAACAAAGGCTGTAACCGTGCGGAATTTCTGCTTTGTTACGAATGCGAAAATAATATCTGAAATAAACATAAGTATCAGACCAGCCATAATAATAGGCCATGTTCTGAACCAGGTTGGAAGCATCATAAGGGCGAAAAGGAACATAAATACTGTAAACAGCATTACGCACATTGCAAGCAAAGCCCTTGCAATCGGATGGAACAGACGGCGCATACGGCAAATTCTTTTAATAAGAAAGCTTGTGTAGAAAATAATCATAGCGAAAATTCCGCCAACAATAATAAGCCAAGTTTCGCGCCAAGCACCTGTAAGATTGCTGATTTCAAAATAAGCGATAAACATTGCGATAAAGAAAATTACGCCGCCAATGCCCATTACAAGACGTATTGTGCCTGCAAGCTTTTTCTTTTTGTATTCATTTGCCCACACTCTGTACTGTTCGGGCAAATTGGGATATTCGTCCGCCATAAGGTCGGCAAGAACCTTTTCATTTTTAAGACCTGCATGGGTCATTTCGTTTGCCCTGTCGGTCATTTCATCAAGAATTTTCTTTTTGAATAAATATGTGATTTGATTATTGGGAAGCCCTGCGCACGAAGCTTCTATGTATTCAATAAAATCTTTCATATTTTCCTCCTTTTGGTGATGCTTAAAAATTATATTGTACTGTCAGTTTACAATAACCTTTCTTAAAATCCCATACATTTTAGTTTACAATACAGGAAAATACAGGTTGCATAATTCAAAATCATTATAAAGCGTTATATATTATCAGTCAAGATAATTCAAGCACATATTAAGCACGAACATTGCTGTTCTCTGCATTTCACCGGATGTAATACCGTCGATTTTGCCGAATGTTTTAAGCAGAGTTCCGTCAGGCTTGTTTTTACCTGTACGCTTACCGCCGGGCATAAGCACATTAACGCCCGCGCGCACGCGGTATGCCTGATCGCAGATTTCGGGGAATTCCGGACTTTTTGACGAACGCATCCACCAATCCGTCATAATCATACCCTCATAGCTCCATTCACGGCGAAGAATTCTCTCGCAAAGCTCGTAATGATAGTGTCCCCAAACACCGTTTATCTTATTGTACGAAGTCATAATGCACTTCGGCTTTGCTTTTTTGACGCAAATTTCAAAGCCCTTGAGATAAATTTCACGCAAGGCTCTTTCAGATACTCTTGAATCGTTGTGAGTTCTGTTTATTTCTTGATTATTGCAGGCGAAATGCTTGGGACAAGCCGAACCGCCGTTTGACTGAATACCCTTAACCGCAGCAGCAGCCATAAATCCCGAAAGAACAGGGTCTTCAGAGAAATATTCAAAGTTTCTTCCGCAAAGAGGATTGCGATGTATATTCATACCCGGTGCTAACAAAATGTCACTGCCCTTTTCTTTCATCTCAGCACTGAGCTTTGCATAAACCTCACGGACAAGCTCTGTGTTAAACGAGCAGGCAAAGGCTGTGCCGATAGGAATAAGCGAACAATATGAAAGAAGTCTTATTCCCGACGGACCGTCTGTTGTAATCACTGCGGGAACTCCTTTTTGGCGAAGACTTTCGGTGACTCCGCCGATTGCGCCTGCGTTGCCCTTTGCACCGAGGGGGGAATCCATTCGGTAGTCGCCCCTTGATATTGCTTCAAGCTCATCAAGGTCAAGCTGTGCAACGAAATCCTTCATAGATACTTTGCCGTCTTTTACATCTTGGAGTTTATAACCCTTATCGCCTGTTCTCGGAATAGGTCTGGGGATATTTTCAATTATAATATGACGCAAATCATACTGCTTTGCAGGTGTCTTTTCATATTTCAGTTTACCGTCATTCACCATTCTGTCAAAGGCAACACTCGGCGCCGCAGTCTGTTGAAGCTCAAGTACCTGCGCAGTGCTTTCTTGGCGGTAGCTCCAAGCCTTTTCCGCTGAACGAACATCAGTACCCACATAAAGCTTGTATTCTCCCTCTTCCATTACATAAGAATAGGCATATCCGCTTTTACCGCTGTCATCATACGAACAAAAATATTCGTTGGGAATTTCGATTTTAACTTTTTCGCTCTTTTTAGGCGCTAAAAGTCCTGTTTTTGCAAATCCCACAAGCTCACGGGCAGGATTACCCAACTTTCCGCAGGGCTTTTTAAGATAAACCTGAACAACCTCTTTACCGCTGTAACTGCCCACATTTTTAACGGTACATTCAACGGTTACACCGTTCTTACCCTTTTTAACATTGCCGATTTTCAGTTCAAAATCAGTGTATGAAAGACCAAATCCGAAAGGATAAAGCACATCGTGCTTATTAAAGGTTTCAAAATAACGGTAGCCCACATAAATGTCTTCTTTATAATTATTGAAAGATGAATTGCCGAAATCATCTGACGAGGGATAATCTTCATACTCCTCGGCTATTGTGTCAGCCAGCTTACCGCTTGGGGATTGTTTACCGCAAAGCAAGTCGGCAACAGCATTTCCGCTTTCCATACCGCCCTGCCAAACAAGCATAACAGCCCCAATTTTTCTGCCGTATTTTTCAGCCCACTCCATATCAATAATACTGCCGATATTAAGAAGCACTGTTACACTGTCAAAATATTTTGTAATTAAATCAAGACTTGCTTTTTCGTTCGCTGTAAGATAATAACTGCCCGCTGTAAGAGCATTTTCTCTGTCCTCACCCGAAGAACGGCCGATTATGTAAACTGCGCTGTCGCTTTTTTCAGCCGCATTTTTCACGATTTCGTCAGTTAAATTCATATCGGGATAATAGCGCGGCCAATGTCCCCAAAAACCGTGGTCAATAGGATTTTTAGTATTCCACTGCGCATAAATGTCTGCAAGTTCGGTATTAAGCTCCAAATCCTCACAGTTTTTAATTCCGTCAACAAGATTTACGCCATAGGGCTTTTTAACATCTCCGCCCGAACCGTAGCCCGTATAGAACCATTCATACTGACCTCTGCCGAATACAGAAAGCACTGCACCTTTTTTGTAGGGCAGAACACCGTTGTTTTTAAGAAGCACCGCGCTCTCTGCCGCCGCACAGCGAAGAAGCTCGGGCATACCCTCAGTAACAGTTACAGGACCTAATGCCGCCAAAGCCTCATCCTGCGAAACTCCGCTTACAAGCTTTGTTCCGATATTGACAGCTTTATTCACAATTTTATTTAATACAGACATAACCATATTCCTTTCTTCAAGTCATCATCACATAAATAATACCATATTTAACAATAAATATCAATAATTTATTCGTCTGACAGCGAGTTGTATTGCTACGCAGTTGTGTTATGCGTTGTACAGTTGTTACGAAGAAAAAACTTTTTATTTATCAAAAATAAAACTCTGTGTTTACACAGAATAACACTGAAGCCGAAGGCTTCAATAAAACTATTACTGTATTCAAGTTAAAACAAAACTGACTCCGTTTGAAAAACGAAATCAGTTTTTGCTTAAGCGAAGCCGATATGGGTTAAATAAGCATATTTCTCCTTGCACTGCGTTAAAGCTCTCGCCATACGGCAAAGTTTATGCCTTGTTCAAGAAAAAATCTGTATGATTTAAACTGCTTTGCACCGAAAAGGCAGAGAGTGCGGATAAATTTTTGCTTTTGAAACAGCAGACGTGCTTATGCCCGTCAAGGTTGAAAAGGTGAAAATTCGCCGTAATATCAAATTTTCGGCATATTGTGTTCGACTCCCGTCACCTTAATTTAATTCTATTTCAAAATCAACTGCGGTGTCAACACTGCTAAAATGCCTAATATAACGCTTACCGATACATAAATTACGGCGATTACAACAGAACCGTTTTTTATCAATTCGGCAGTTTCAAGCGAAAATGTGGAAAATGTAGTAAATCCTCCGCATATTCCAACCTTTAAAAGTAATATCAGTTTGGGGTCAATATTTTCGTTTTTTGATGCAGCAAAAGCTATACAACCAATCGCGAAAGCACCGATAATATTTATTATAAAAGTATTAACAGGAAAAGCTTCCGGATTTTTAATCGGTATCAAGCTTATCAAATATCTTAAAACTGCGCCGACAAATCCGCCTAAACCCACTAACAAACAATTCAGCATTCTATATTCAACCTCAACTCAAAGCTTATTCGTTTTCGGGTTCTTTTACTTCTGTATTTTCAGTTGTGTTTTCGGTTGTATTTTCCGTAACAGGCTCTTTTTCGGGTTCTGTCGGTTTTTCTTCTGTTTTAGTGGGCTTTTCGTCGGATTTAGTTGTTTTTTCGGTTGATGACGGTCTTGTTGTAGTTGTTACACGGGGTCTTGTTGTATAATTATAATTTCTCGTAGTAGTAGTTGTTGATGAAGAGCTTTCTTCCGGCTCATCTTCGGTTGAGGACTCATCGGGTTCACTTTCGGATTCTTCTTCGGAAGTAGGTTCTGAAATTTTCTCGGTAATTTCGCCGACCTCGCCAACACGCTCATATTTAGGCACTTCTGAGCAGGCCGCAAGCATTACCGACAAAGCTAATATAAGTAAAAAAACTGCAATTTTCTTCATAATATATCTCCTTTACTGTTATACTTCCATTATACTGCCGTATATTTGGACTATTTCCAATTTATCACTGTGCAAAATTTCTTTCGGCGTTATCAATCCGCCGTCATCATTCAAATCAATACCGAAGTATTTATAAGCATACCACACAAAATGGGCGCATTGTGTCGTAAAAAGCTTTGAATCAGTATTTCTTCCCCCGATTATACCGGCTGAAAGAGCGTATGGAATATCTATCATATTTTCGCTGACAAAATCCGCTATCTCATTCTGCGTTGATTCGTCAATATCCTTTACACGCAAAACTGCCACGAGCGGAAAAGCTTTCCATTCGTCAAGTGTGCCGAAATCGGATTTCTCAAATATTCTTACTGCCTGTGCGGTTTCACCTTTTTCAGCATCGGTCACAATTGCCGCGTGGCCGTGCCGCCAACCGAGAGAATGAATGCTCAGCGTAATTATTATATCACCGTTTTCAATATTTGCAAAGTCCGGATTATAAATAAGCTTGCCTGTATTATCAGTCAGCGCGTCGTGCTTTGCTAAAATTGCCGTTCGCACGCAGGTGAAATCCTTATCTGCTAAATAGAAATTGCGGTAGTCTTCAATTTCAGCCGTTCTGCCCTCTTTTATCAGCGAATTCACCGCCGATTTGCCAAGCCCCGACTGTTCGAGAATTATTTTGTAATCCTCATCGTTAAGTTTTTCATTCGCACGGATTTTTTCACAAACCGACTTCCATTCGGTTGTATCACCCACTGCATTCTCGTAAGCATACAAATCAGTGATTTCGCTTGCGGTAAAATCAAAAATCAAAAACAGTGCGCATACTATAAGAAATACCGAGACAAATTTTGTTATTTTTTTCTGTAATTTACTGTTCACAGCGTTTCCTCTGTACGGTCCGCAAGAAAAGCCGTGATTTTTTCAGCATCTTTATAGCCCTTGCGGTAAAGCGCCTCAATTCTGCTTTTTTCATGTTTAAGCGTTGTCACACCGCAACAGTCATCAGGAGCAAGAATAAGCACCCTGCCTTCTTTTTCAAGCTTTTTAATACAGTCAAGCTCTTCGTTGTATTTGTCAATCATTGAATACATAAGCGAAGCGCTTTCGGGATATTTTTTCAGCACCGCCCGGCAAAGCCTTTCGGGAGCTTTGTGGGTTTTGTAGTAATTCTTTGGCAGAGTAAGAGTTACAACCACCTTGTCACATCCGTCGGCCAAAGCTTTTTTTATGGGAATTGGGTCTGAAAGTCCCCCGTCATAATATTTTTTGCCGTTTTTTTCCACCGCGGAACAAACCACAGGAATACAGCACGAGGCTTTAAATTCATAGTAATCGTTTTTCACTGTATTTCTGTAATCAAGATATTCCGTTTTACCTGTAACCGCGTCAGTTGTGACAATATAAAAATCACAGCCGTGAGTACGTACAACATCAAAATTCAGCGGGTCTTCACTGCCCTCATTGGTAAGAGTTGTATAAATATAGTCAAGGTCGAGATACGATTTATTTTTAATCCAATTTTTAAAACTCATATATTCAGAACGGCAGGAATAATCGCGGTAAAAACGCAGGGCTCTTTCACGGTGACTGCCAAGATATGAAATAATATTTGCGCTGCCTGCCGAAACGCCGACATAATAAGGAAATTCTATGCCATTGTCAAGGCAGAAATCAAGAACGCCTGCACCGAAAGCCGCACGCATACCGCCGCCCACATCAATATAACCGACCACAGAATTCACCTCGCAAAATTAGGTTTGAATTTGATTTTACCATATATTTCTTATTATTGCAAATTTTGTTACTAATTAAACTGCCAATCTTTGAAAAAACTAAAATCATAAAATAAAATATAAATCGGAAGTGGTCAAATGTCAACTACGGATAAAGAATATGACAAAATGGCGAAAAAAGCGTCGCCCAATTCACCGAAATTCCTCAACGGATTAAAAGCCTTTATAATCGGCGGACTTGTTTGCACCTTCGGCGAGCTTCTCAACTATCTTTTTAAGAGAATTGGGCTTAATGAAGACGAAGTCAAGGCGATGACGCCCACGGTGCTTATTGTTATTACCGCAATTCTTACGGGAATAGGCATTTTTGATAAAATCGCCAAGCACGCAGGCGCAGGAACAATCGTTCCCATTACAGGATTTGCAAATTCCGTTGTGTCTCCTGCACTTGAATTTAAGGCAGAAGGATATGTTATGGGCGTAGGCGCAAACCTGTTCAAAATCGCAGGACCAGTCATTGCCTACGGCATATTTTCGTCAGTAATTTACGGTTTAATTTGTTATATTTTTAAATTATACTAATTGAGATGTTAAAACCGGGCTGTAAAACTAAAATTTTACAGCCCGGTTATTTAATTACTTATTATCAATATGAACATCAATTTGATTATACGGAATTTCAATTCCGTTTTTGTCAAATGCCTCTTTAACGCTCTCAAGAACATCAAAATAAACATCCCAATAATCAGAATTTTTGCACCATACACGTACAGTATATGTAATTGCACTGTCAGCACACTCTGAAACACGTACAAACGGCGCAGGATTTTCAAGCGCAAGCGGATGAGCCGAAACTACTCCGCTGATAATTTCTTTAACCTTTTTGATCTCGCAGTTGTAAGCGGCGCTGAATGTAAGGTCAACTCTGCGAAGTTCTTCTGACGAATAATTTTCAATTACCGAATTTGTAAGTCCGCCGTTAGGTATTGTAACACGTCTGTTGTCAAGCGTGAGGATTTCAGTATAAACAACTGAAATTTCAGAAACAACGCCTGCTTCGCCCGAAGCTACAATATAATCTCCTACCTTAAATGGCTTAAAAAGAAGAATCATAAGTCCGCCTGCAAAATTGCTGAGCGAGCCTTGCAGTGCAAGACCGATTGCAACACCGCAGGATGCAAGAATTGTGATGAAGGAGGTTGCAGGAACGCCTAAAATCATAGCTATTGTAATTACTAAAATTGCATAAAGGGCTATGTTTGAAAAGCTTGCAAAGAAAGAACGCAGGCTTTCGTCAAGCCTATCAAGCTTCGGTGATTTTCTGAGCCATTTGATAAATGCTTTGATGACCTTTACGCCCACAATCAAAACAATTGCGGCCCCTAGAATTTTTCCGCCCCAAGTAGCGGCAAATTCAAGAATGTAAGCCGAAATTTCTTCCCATTTCATTTCCATCACTCCAAAAAGGTTTATGCCATATTTTATCAAATCTTATCCGTTAAAGCAATAGCAATCTAAAATACGCATAATAAAACATATTATATTGAAAGTTATTATTATGACGGCAAAAATAATACAGATTATTTTTTGAAAAAGCAGGCTTCGTGTTGACATTCCGTCATTTTTAACCGCAAATCCAACCGTTGACGCACCCGAAATTAAAAGAAGTATTGCAAATACAGTCAAAGAGATTATAACTGCATTGGCATATCGGTCTAACCTGAAATGTTCTGTAAATATATCATCTGCTGTCGGGCGCAGTAATTTGCTTACAGCAAATAATCCTACTGTTATAAGCTGAAAAACGGCTATATACACCATAAACGCACCCGAAATTATTGCTGTCAGCTTTCCGCTCGGCTCTTTTTTCATAATATCCTGCCCTCCGTCGAAACATTAAAATACATCTTCATTTTTTCGTGATATTTCAACAACAGTATAGCATATTTTTACAAATTACGCAAGTGCGTATACGCATTTGCGAATAAAAACATAAAATATTCTTGAGGTGAATATAATGAGCGTCAAGGATGCCGTTGCAAAAAGATTTGCAGATATATGTAAAGAACGTAATATGAAAATCAACGAATTAGCCAATATCTCGGGGGTTACTCCGTCAACCGCATACAGTATGATGGATAAAAACAGACGGGATATTTCTATTATTACAATCAAAAAATTCTGTGACGGATTGAATATAACTTTAGGTGAATTTTTTTCTGCGCCCGATTTTGATGATTTGGAGCAGGAAATTAAATAAATCACTGCTCTTTGCACATAATATTAGCGGTGATATAAGAATGAAAAAGAAAAATCAAAACCGAAATCCGCAGGCAGGCAGACTAAACGAAAGTGTGGAATATATTGTTGACGACCCCGAAACACCTTACGAAATGGTCAACAAATACGGCACTTATGAAATTCAGCCCACCTGTGAAACCGAAAAGGCATTCCCAACCATAGCGCAGGGTTTGCCCAAAAATGCCAAAAAGCCGTCGATCAGCCGTACACGCAACCCAAAGAAAAATTCAATATAAAAACAAAGGAGCTGTAAAAAACAAAAGTTTTTACAGCTCCATTTCTATCTCCTCCAATATATTCAGTTGTTATTATATTTTGAAATTAGGGTTTATGATTTTATTGCTGTTTTAATTTATTAAGCAAATGGATCGGCGATATCGCCTTCGTCTACGCTGACGGTATCTCTTACTTCAGTTGTAAAGGTAAGAACATCGCCGTATGAGCCTGCGAATACTGACTTTGAAACTTCATCTACGCTCAATGTAACCGCTTTGTCATAACCGTCTTCATCATAGACTACCTTGAGAATTTCTTCTCTATCGTCTTCAAGTATTCTGCCGTCGCAAACCATCTTGTAAGCAATTGTTTCGGGGTTGTCAACGCGTACCTTGTCTCTAAGCTGCCACATCTGTTCGCTTGAAACTGAAACCGCAAGTTCCTGACCGTGACAGAGATAAGCATGTGCAGAAACTTCAAATTCATCGCCGACCTTAAGATTTGAATTATCAGCAGGAATTTCGATGTAATATTCTACGGGAATATCAAGTGAAAGCTCTGTGTTGCCGTCTTTTACTTCTGCGGCAAATGCCGAAATAGGTGCTGCTGCTGTAAGTGCCATTGTCAATGCAAGTGTTGATGCTAAAAATTTATTTGTTTTTTTCATAATAAATACCTCTTTCTTTTTTTATAAAATTATTGTTTAGATTTTTGTTTTATTTTAGTTTTGTTTTATAATTTATTAGTTAATTCCGCCAATGTGACTATAATCGCCGCCGTGTTCGTATGGTACTGCCTCTGTTGTTTCAGCAGAGTTTTCATCCTCTGACTTTGTTACCTCTGTTTTGAAAGTAAGAATTTCTTCGTATGTACCGGCATATGCAGGAGCTGAAATTGCGTTTACAGTCATCACTGCTGTACCCTGCTGATCTTCATCGTCAGAAGAAACCGTAAGAATTTTTTCTGTCTGTGTTGCAAGAATTCTGCCGCCACAGCTCATTTGATAAGAGATTGCCGCTGAATTTTCGGGATGAGCCTTGTCTTTAAGCGCCCAACCGTTTTCACTTGTAACTGAAACGGTAAGCTCTTCGCCGTAATCAAGGAAAGCCTGTGCTGAAACTCTGAACTCCTGACCTTCCGCAAGGTTGTCAGTTCCCTCCGGAATAGTGAGTGTATAACTGTCTAAATATGTTTTTGAAAGTTTCATACTGCATTCGGGTTCTGCGGCAAATGCCGAGATAGGCGCTACTGCTGTAAGTGCAAGTGTCAATGCAAGTGTTGATGCTAAAAATTTATTTGTTTTTTTCATAATAAATACCTCTTTCTTTTTTTATAAAATTATTGTTTAGATTTTTGTTTTATTTTAGTTTTGTTTTATAATTTATTAGTTAATTCCGCCAATGTGACTATAATCGCCGCCGTGTTCGTATGGTACTGCCTCTGTTGTTTCAGCAGAGTTTTCATCCTCTGACTTTGTTACCTCTGTTTTGAAAGTAAGAATTTCTTCGTATGTACCGGCATATGCAGGAGCTGAAATTGCGTTTACAGTCATCACTGCTGTACCCTGCTGATCTTCATCGTCAGAAGAAACCGTAAGAATTTTTTCTGTCTGTGTTGCAAGAATTCTGCCGCCACAGCTCATTTGATAAGAGATTGCCGCTGAATTTTCGGGATGAGCCTTGTCTTTAAGCGCCCAACCGTTTTCACTTGTAACTGAAACGGTAAGCTCTTCGCCGTAATCAAGGAAAGCCTGTGCTGAAACTCTGAACTCCTGACCTTCCGCAAGGTTGTCAGTTCCCTCCGGAATAGTGAGTGTATAACTGTCTAAATATGTTTTTGAAAGTTTCATACTGCATTCGGGTTCTGCGGCAAATGCCGAGATAGGCGCTACTGCTGTAAGTGCAAGTGTCAATGCAAGTGTTGATGCTAAAAATTTATTTGTTTTTTTCATAATAAATACCTCTTTCTTTTTTTATAAAATTATTGTTTAGATTTTAGTTTTGTTGTTTTTATGGTTTATATTTTAAAGCTGACCATTCGGCTTTTATTTTGTAATACTGTTATTATGTAATAAGTTTATAGTTGCATATGAAATCGTCTCCGTTTCTCTGTAATTTTTATATGTAATTTATATTAAAAACGCCTATATCATTTAACGATAAGTTTAGTTTGAATATCAGCGTTGTTGGTGGCAGTTTGTTCTTGGTTCATTTTGTAAGGCTGAATGTGAATTGTTGCGTCGTAAGTTCCTAACTTCAATTCATGGGAGAGTGTTATGTTCTGAATGTGATTTCCCGACTGTACCAAGCCCGATTTGTAAAGTACTTCGTAACCCTGTTCGCTGTTGTCAGGTAAGCGAATTTCAAAGGTTAAATAATACTTTCCTTCGTTTGCATCAGGGTTGTAAAAATCAACTGTAACCTCTTTTGTGTCTTTTTGTAAGTACAGTTCATTCCAACCCGGAATTGCTATTCCCTGTGCCTTGTTATCCGCTTTCGGCGTTTCTTTGTATTCGCCTGCGTTCGGGTCAAGCTCAAGAAGATTTGAAATGTTCATATTAGGAGCTATGCCCGGAAAATTTCCGCATCCCTTGAAGCACAGAAGAAGTAAAAGTAACAGTGCAAGAATAATGCAAACCCATTTAAGCCATTTTGACTTTTTATCTTCTTTTTTATCTTCTTTTTCTTTGGGTAATTCTTCGCTTGTGATTTTCAACTCTTTTTCATCCTTGAAAAATTCACCGCTTGTTTTCTTTTCGCTCATAAAGAACATCTCCTTTTGATTTTCTGTTTTGCGTTGTTGTGTTCCCTTTGACTGTCTTTATTATGTCATAAAAGACTTTTTGTTCACACCCTAAAAATCGGTTAAAATCCTGTAATTTTCAGTCATTGTGTTTTTTCAAAGGGCTTGAACTAAAGAGCTTTTTCATTTTCATTTCGTCTTTGTTGTGTTCCCTTTGACTGTCTATATTATGGCAGAAAAATCCTGCCCCTCACACCCTAAAAACCAGCAAAAATCCGATAAAAATAAGACATTTGAGCCGTCTTTTTGTTTTTTAATTAAAATCTGGTTGAATTCTTATATGCAATTCAGCGTATGTATTGCCATAATCTCATAGTTTCTTTAATAACCTGAATTTTCTGATAAATAAAAAAGCCAACCGCCTGAATGTGGTTCATTCATAACGATTGGCTGTATATACAGATAATATAGCAGATATTGTTTTGTAAGAGGAGGATAACCCTTATATAAAATGCTTTGCAAAGCAAAGCCACCGAAATTATTCAATATTCATTAGCAATGCAATTCCATTATTCATTGAAAAAACCGCCCTCTTACGAGAACGGATTTAATGACTTTTTATTTAATGAAATATTGCCGTACAATGTGAAATAATTATCTTGCGATAATTGTGAATTTTTCTTCTAAAGCAGAAAGTGAAATAAAATAAATCCCAAACGCCGTAAGTCGTATTTCACAGCGTCAGCTATTTCACAAATCCCGTGAGAAATTTAAAGCACTTTCGAAGAAGTGCTTTTTTCTGCGAAGAGTCTGCGAAAAAGATATTTCCTCACTTTCGGCTGAGGAATTTGAATCCTTGTAACTTTTGATTTTTGTATGAAACTCTTATTTGGCTACTCGACAAATTGGATTTCACTTTACCTGTTTCCAGTAATTAAGTTTTAGTAACTGTGCTTCAAAAAAGGCTCGCGCCTGCTCCGACGGCCAGTTTTCATTTGACATATGACCTACAAGAAAATCCGTTAATTCCTCAAGACTTGTGTAAACAAATCTTCCGTCAGTGTAGCACCATTTGCAGTATTCTTCATTAAATGTACCGTCAATTTCTTTGCTGATAGAAGAATCATCAAGAGGCATACCGCAGCATTGACAAATCAACTTCAGCGGAGAACCTAAAAGTGTATTGATTGAAACATCAAACAACTTCGACAACAGTTTTAGAGTTTCCGTATTTGGTACGGTTTCACCGGTTTCCCAACGGGATACCGCCTGCCGGGTAACATAGATTTTTTCTGCAAGATCATCTTGAGATAATCCATTTTTGTTTCGGAGTTCAAATATAATATCTTTTGTTTCCATATAAATCACCATCCCATAGATATTGTATCACTGTTATATCATCGTTACTTTAGAAAATCAAGCAACTCGCTGTTGCTATGTGATTATATTGTATCACAAATAACAAGAAGTGACAATTCTCAATCGAAAATTGCCGCTTTCCGGTACCCAAGGAGAGACTCGAAAGGCTTAGATTTTCTATTGCCTCGCAATGTTCGACTTTATATCCCTTTTGCTTCATTTCATTCCGCAAAATATGGACTGTTCGAGTTTGAGTCTCTGTTTTATTATCTTTTATACTTATTTCTAAAACGAAAACTTTCATCTTTCATAAAATAGAAAGCCATAAGCTGAACGCTTATGGCTTTCTGTAAAGATGATACAAAACAGATGCAACTTGAACGCGAGCCGCAAACTTTAGAAAAGAAAAAAGTCTGAACGCAAATTGCGTCCAGACTTAATTTGGTGCGAGAGACGGGACTTGAACCCGTACGGGATTACCACACGCCCCTCAAACGTGCGCGTCTGCCGATTCCGCCACTCTCGCAAATATCGTACCGTTCTCTCGAACGGCAAGAGCTATTATAACAAAGGTAAGGTTATGTGTCAAGCCTTTTTTTGAAATTTTTAAAAAATTTTATTCTGCGTTATAAATAGATGTAACCCGTTTTAAGTAAAAATAAAGCCAAATTGCTGTCATCCTATAAAAATATTAAAAAACCTTTATTTTTTTAAGAATAAGTGTTATAATAAAAATGCCAAAGAAATCTTAATAGCAAAAACAGGTATTCCTTTATTTTTTATAGGGGTATTATATCCTGTTGTATATACGATTCAAATTGAATTCGGTAAAATACGCAATTCCACTTGAATCGTATTAGGGTATACCTTTTGCATTTAAGATTTGTTTGGCGACAATCGGAGTTGCGTTTTTCAGTGCGCGGCTTCGGCTGCGCACTTTTTTTATTTTAAGGAGGTTTTATTATGTATGAGAACATAGGCAAAAAAATTAAGGGTCTTTCAAAAACAATTGCAATTATTGAAGCTATTTTGGCAGCAGGTATAGGAACCGGAATAATGTTTGCTGACGATGATACGATTGGTGCCGGAGTTCTTGTGGTGGTAATTGGCTGTCTTGCCGCTTGGGTTTCATCGTGGATGCTTTATGGCTTTGGCGAAATTATTGACAAATTAAGTTCAATTGAACAGCATACTCGCACGGAAGCACAAAACAATGTCAATTTAAAAAGGCAGTCAGAGATTGAAAGACTTTATTCACAAGGTATGATTACTGAGGAAGAATACAAAAACGCTGTCAGCAAAAATCAAAAGGAGTAAAATTATTCCTAATAAAGAACAAAAGCTAAAGTGCAGAATACCGATAACTGTTTTATCCGTTATTTCTTTGATATGTATAGCTTTAGGTTATGTTACGAATTTTGTTGATTCTTATGATGCTACTTCAATATTAACAACACGCATTCCTTCCTTTGATCAACTTATTTATATAATTTTTGATTTAACTCTTTCCATATTATTTGTTTTGTATATGCTGAAGTTTTATAAAAGCAATAAAGCAAAACTCATTTTCTCAATATGTTTAGTCGCAATGGCAATAAGCAATGTTATAAACACTATTAAAATAATCATTTATTATAGAAACACAACAATGTTTGACCGTCAAAATGTTACCATGCTTATTGTACGGAATAATATCTTCACAGTTGTTTTTGTTGGTGCAGTTGTTTTAGCTGTAATAGGTTTATTTAAAGGATTTGCAATTAAACCTTTTGTAGTAACGGCGGCTGTTACAAGACTTATAGATGTGTCATTAAGTTCATTAGGGGTTTTTACGATTTTTATTAGAGAGACGACTGGCGGATATTACGATATAATTACTTTATTCAGTGTTATTTCTTATATCGGCTCTTTTACATTTTGGGTAGCGTTGTTACTGTTTGCATTAACAAATATTCCAAGTTCTAAGAAAAAGCCTGTTGAAAATGAAACAATGAATACCGAACAGGAATTAAAAGCTTTAACCGATAAATATAATTCGGGAGTTATTACCGAAAAGGAATATGCGGATATGCGTGCAGAAATCATCAGCAGGCTTTAAACACAAAACAAAAAACATACTGCAATGTGTAAATAGCACTTGCAATATATCTTATCAAAATTTTATTTTAAAAGTGCGCAGACTTTTATTAAATAATTTATTCGGCAGGGGACATTATTTCCCTTGCTGATTTTTTATTTCAGACCTACCTCAACATCATTTTTATTTTTCCGTATTGCTCTTTTTATTCAAGTATGCTATACTTTTTGCGATTAAATAATGAAAGGAACGGTACTGCGCATAAAAAACTGTTTTTAGTAGCTCTTTGTGCGAAATATGTACCGTATGGCGATTTTTATGCTTTATTTTTATCCGGAAGATTTCGGAGCTTTAGGCGACGGAGTTCACAATGACTGCGCTGCTATTCAGTCAGCTATTGACAAGGCTGAAGAAAACGGCGGCGGAACGGTTGTTCTTACAAGCGGAAAAACATATTATTCAGACTCTATCAGAATGAAGAAAAATGTTGAGCTTCATCTTCAAAAAGGCTCACGGCTCAAAGCTACTGAAAATATCGACGGCTACATTCGCCCCTGCAATATGATAAACGACCCTAAAACTGCGCTTATCGGCAACCCTGTAACCGGCAAGCCATCATTCGTATTCATTTACGGCTTTGAGGCTGACGGCTGTACAATTTCGGGCGAAGGCACAATTGACGCAAACGGTCACGCATTTGTTGAACGCAAGGATAAATATTATGTAACGGGCAATTTTTATCCGCGTCCCACAGTAATATACATTGAAAAGAGTAACAACATAACATTTAAAGATGTTACAATTGTTGACGCGCCTTTCTGGACCTTACACCCCGCAGGCTGTGACGATGTATTGATTTCGCAAATCAGAATTCTTAACGATTTAGATGTTGCAAATTCTGACGGTATTGACCCGGACCACTGTACAAATGTGAGAATTCTCGGCTGTCACGTTGAGTGCGCTGACGACTGTATATGCCTTAAAACCTCAAAGGGCAATGCAGAATACGGACCTTGCGAGAATATTATCATTGCAAACTGCACGCTTATATCCACATCTGCCGCAATTAAAATCGGCACAGAGGGTGTTGGGGATTTCCGCAATGTTATTGTTGATAACTGCATTATTTCACGCAGTAACCGCGGACTTTCAATTCAAATCCGTGACGGCGGAAATGTTGAAAATGTTACATATTCAAACTGCATCGTCGAAACACGCCGTTTCTGCCCGGATTGGTGGGGAACTGCCGAACCCATTGTTATTACTACATTTAACCGTGACGAAAACACAAAATCGGGCAAAATCAAGAATGTCCGCTTCCGCAACATTACCTGCAAGGGCGAAAACGGTGTGCTTATTCACGGCACAGAGGAAAATATGATTGAGGACATCACCTTTGAAAATGTGTCGGTTACAATGACAAAGACTTCAAAATGGGACTGCGGACTTTATGATTTAAGACCTTGCTTGCAGTACGGTGTTGAGAAATACAAAAACAGCGGTTTCTTTATCAGAAACGCAAAAAATGTGCTTATTGAGAAATCCTCGGTTCAGTGGGGCAACATTTGTGACGATTACGCAAAAGCTATTGACGCAGAAAATGCACCCAACCTTGAGCTTATCAGATTTAACGGAACAGACGCGCATTAAACATCACAATAAAAAATGGCTGCCGCATTAAGCGACAGCCATTTTTTATAGCGATTACTTTCCGTGATTATCTTAACAATCTGTAAAGTGCAGGTACAAACCAGCCGAATATATACGGCACGGCAAAAGAAAATGCAACCGAAGTAATGAGGGTAATTCCCCATTTTTCAATTCTTGAACCCACAAATACTATTCCGTAAAATGGCGCTACAAGAATTTTGCTGATTTTCTTTTTGTTGTTTACAAAGAAATTCTCTTTGAGCATCATAACATCTTCAATTTGAGGGAAGAGATTTGTCCAGAGAGAAATTCCGAGATAAAGGCAAATCCACGCAAAAATATCGGTAAGTCTGCCGAAATAATAAATCGCAACAGCACCGTATAAAAGCATTAAAATCCCAAGCATAAAATTCAAAAAGAACGGAATAAAGCAAATATCAAAGCTTGAACCCTTTCTTTTTATAAGCTCGTGGTCAATATGTCCGAGCATTTCATTTGCTTGAACGGTTCTTGCATCATCAACAGGAATTTTTGACGCACGGCAGCTCATATGCTCAAAAAATGCGTGAAGCATTGCACCCGGCAGAGTAAGAAATTTAACAATAATATAAACTATTCTCATATTATATCATATCCTCCATCCATTGCGATTTCCTGAAGAGTCTTTTTGCCCTCCCGGTAAGCTTTCACATCGTCAGAGAACGGTACTCCTGCTTCGCCTGACTCGGCAATTTCGGTTTCAAAATTCTCAAAAGAAGCCTTATCGCCTGTTTCAAGAGCAAGCATTGCATACATATCACGGGTCTGCACATTAACAGTGCCTGTCTGCGACTGATATTCATAGCTTTGAGCCACTGCTTCATATGCCTTTTCATAATCTTTAAGCATAATGAAGTTTATACCCTTTTGCATTTCAAGAATATATCCGTATGCAGGCAAGAATATTTCTGAATTGCCGAGATTTCCGAGAAGTTTAAGTCCGTCATTGCTTATATCAATAGCTTTTTGATAATCAGCGTCACGGTAACGGTAAATCAAAGCGTAAACAAGTTGATAATCAATACTCTCTGTATTAAGGTCTTTAATTTTATCGGCAAGCTTTTCTGCCTTTTCGTATTCGCCGATACCCACATAAGTTGTTGCAAGAAGCGGAGTTACAAGAGAATTAAGAGAGTCATATTCAGCCGCTTTTTCAAGGAATTCGACAGAAACGCTCTCGTCCTTTCCTGCCTCGCAGGCTACCGAATACTTATAAAGATACAGCCAGCCCTCATCATAGGTATAAACCTTTTCTGTGCCGTCAGGAGTATAATCTTCGTCGGTTTCGTCATAGCACATATCGTTCTTGACATAAATCTTTTTACCTGAAAGCGATGAAAGCATATCAATAATTTCCTGATAATTATTATCGGATATTGCCATATAGTTATAAAGATGATTTTGAATTGACGAGGCAGTAGCCTGCAACACCTCAATATCCTCTTTAGTCTTACCTAATTCCTTGTATGCAGGAAGCTTCAGCAATGCGTCGTTAAAATATGAGCTGATTGTTGACAGCGCAGTTTCACGGTCAAGCATTTCATAGCAAAGAATTGCATTTTTTGCATGAAGGCTGAGATTTTTGCCCAAATCCTTTTCTTCAAGGGTATTAAGCGCTTTGTCATATTCTTCACGGGCAGAATAAAGCTGATTGTTTTTATAAGCCTTATCGCCGTTTTTCATAGCGGAGAACATTGGTGTATCCAACGCAAAAAGGAACACTGCCGCAACCGCAATACAAACCGTTGCAATAACCGCTGCAATGCCTTTCCAATCATAAGGATATTTTTCTAACAATTCCTCGCAGTCTTTACAGTACGGGCTGTCAGGATTTTTTTCTGTTCCGCAGGGCTTTTGTCCGCAGATTTCGCAAAGCTTTACTTCGGCTTTCTTTTTCTTTGACTTTGAAACTGAACGGGGATCATATCCCTCAACCTCAAAGGTAGTAGAATCAGCTTCTGCGGCGGCTTCAGCGTCTTTTACCGCCTTGTCAAGCTCTTCTTTAAAAATACGGGCGAGATCTTCCATTTCATTTTGAAGCTCTTCGTCGGAACTGCCCGAAAATTTTTCTTTATTTTCGTTCAAGATTATTCCTCCCTTGGCTTGATTACTGTTCGTTCATTCCGCAGCATTTCTTATATTTCTTACCGCTTCCGCAAGGGCAGGGATCATTTCTGCCGATTTTTTCGCCCTTTTTTACAGGACGTCTTTTATCGCTTCCGTCATCTGCACCGCTTGTAGAAGTGATTTTTGCCGCCTGTTCACGCTTAATATCCTCTTCGCTCTTGATGCGGAATGTAAGCAAAGTAATTACAGTACCCTCTCTGATAAGAGAAGTCATTTCGTCAAACATATCATAGCTTTCCATACGGAATGCAACTACGGGATCCTGCTGTGCATATGAACGGAGATAAATTCCGCGCTTTAACTCTTCCATAGCGTCAATGTGATCCATCCAACGCTTGTCAACATTATGAAGAAGCACTTTGCGTTCAAGCTCCTGCATAATTCTTTCGCCGTATTCAGCTGTTTTGGCGTCATAAATCGCCATTGCCTTATCCAAGAAATATTCTTTGAATTCGGGATTTGATTTATCTTCAATACCCTCTTCTGCAAGAAATGCGAGCTTTTTAAGAAGTCCTTCAACATTCCAATCGGCAGGGTCATTTACCTGCGGGCAGTAGAAATCAACGGTTTCGTCAATAAAATCACTGAACATTTTAAGAATTACCGCATGAATATCTGCACCGTCAAGCACTGCGTTACGCTGTTCGTAAATCTTCTTTCTCTGCTCATTCATAACATCGTCAAAGCGAAGCACATTACGGCGTGCGGCAAAGTGATTTCCCTCAACCTTTTTCTGCGCGTTCTCAATCATATTAGTCATCATTTTAACTTCAATCGGGATTTCGCCTGCGCTCTTAAAGCTGTCAAGAATATTATAGAAGCGATCGCCTGCGAAAAGGCGGAGCAATTCATCTTCGGTTGAAAGGAAGAATTTGCTGTTACCGGGGTCGCCTTGACGGCCTGCGCGGCCTCGAAGCTGATTGTCAATTCGGCGAGATTCGTGACGCTCTGTACCTATAATATACAAACCGCCTGCCTTGCGAACCTCTTCCGCATTATCTTTAATTTGATCTTTATATTTCTTTTCCAATTCTTGATATGTTTTTCTTGCTTCAAGAATATCTGTATTATCGGTTTCTGCAAAGCCTGTTGCCTCGGCAATAAGCTCGTCAGAATACTCCATTCTTCTCATTTCGGAGCGAGCCATATAATCGGGGTTACCGCCCAAAATAATGTCAGTACCGCGGCCTGCCATATTCGTAGCAATTGTAACCGCACCCAAAGCGCCTGCCTGCGCAACGATTTCAGCTTCTTTTTCGTGATATTTCGCATTAAGCACATTATGGGGAATACCTGCTTTGCGAAGCGCCTTGCTTAACAGTTCACTCTTTTCAATATTTGTAGTACCTACGAGTACGGGCTGACCTTTTTTGTTACACTCTGTGATCTGGTTGATAATGGCATTAAACTTTGCCCCTTCGGTTTTATAAAGAACATCTTCTTCATCGTTACGAATCATCGGCTTGTTTGTGGGGATTTCAATAACATCAAGCTCATAAATTTCTTGGAACTCGGTACTCTCGGTCATAGCGGTACCTGTCATACCTGAAAGCTTATTGTAAAGACGGAAATAATTTTGGAATGTGATGGTTGCAAGAGTTTTTGACTCACGCTCAACCTTAACATTTTCTTTTGCTTCAATTGCTTGATGAAGTCCGTCAGAATAGCGTCTGCCAATCATAATACGGCCTGTAAATTCGTCAACAATCAATACCTGACCGTCTTTCACAACATAATCAACATCACGCTTCATAACGCCGATTGCCTTAATTGCAATGTCGATGTGGTGCTGAAGAGTAAGGTTTTCCATATCAGCAAGATTTTCAACGCCGAAATGCTTTTCAGCCTTTTTAATACCGCTCTGTGTAAGAGTTGCGGTTTTTGCCTTTTCATCAACAATTACGTCGTCATCATCAGAAGCAACGCTTTCAATGCCCTGCTTTGAGTCAACCTCTTTAACCCGTGTGAATTTAAGTCTTTTTGCAAAATCGTTGACCATCTTGTAAAGGTCGGTTGATTTGTCGCCCATACCTGAAATGATAAGAGGAGTTCTTGCCTCGTCAATAAGAATGGAGTCAACTTCGTCAACAACGGCAAAATTATGGCCGCGCTGAACTCTCTGCTCGGCATAGGTCACCATATTATCACGAAGATAGTCAAATCCCATTTCGTTGTTTGTACCGTAAGTAATATCGCAGGCGTAGGCGGCGCGTCTTTCTTCGCCTGTCAAATCGTGAACGATAAGACCGACAGTAAGACCCATAAAGCGGTAAAGCTTGCCCATCCATTCAGAGTCACGGCGTGCAAGATAATCGTTAACTGTAACAATGTGAACGCCCTTGCCTGTGAGCGCATTAAGGTATGCGGGAAGAGTTGCAACAAGAGTTTTACCTTCACCTGTTCTCATTTCGGCAATTCTGCCTTGATGAAGAACAATACCGCCGATAATCTGCACAGGGAAATGGCGCATATTAAGTACGCGCGCAGAAGCCTCACGCAATGCGGCAAATGCCTCGGGAAGAATATTGTCAAGTGTTTCGCCGTTTTGAAGTCTCTCTTTAAATTCGGGAGTTTTTGCTTGAAGTTCAGCGTCTGTAAGCGCCTTAAATTCTTCTTCAAGCGCCAAAACTTTTTTCTGAATAGGGATTATTCTTTTAACCTCTCGCGAAGAATAATCGCCGAATATCTTTTTGAACAGTGCCATTTTGTTTTGTCCTTTCACATATATTTTAAGCTTGAATATTTTTGTAAGTATGCCCAATTTACGCATTATATTTAAAATATTGTACCATAACCAAATTTAAAATACAAGTGTCTGAATACAGTTAAATAAATATTAAAAGAGCCGTAAAAACTTACGTTTTCACAGCTCTGTCTGTATGTATATTATTTTTTAATTTCTCCTGCTTTTGTGAGAGCTGTTTTGGTGAGGAGCGGACCTGCAAGCTCATACACAAGAGTTGCGCAAAGAACAACCGCACGGATTTGTTCGCCGTATTCGGGAACAACGGTTAATGAAAGCTGTGCCATACCTATTGCGACGCCTGCTTGCGGAAGAAGCGTTATACCCAAGTATTTTCTTACATTCTTTTCGGTTTTAACAAGTGTTGAGCCTGCCATTGCGCCGAAATATTTGCCTGCGGAGCGGAGAAGCAAATACATAACGCCGATAAGCCCGACGGTTTTAAAGATTTCAAAGTTGAACTCTGCACCCGAAATCACAAAGAAAACCATAAAAAGCGGCGGCGTCCAGCGGTCTGTACACTCCATAACCGCGTCGATGACCCTTGAGAAATTCGCCATTGCCGCGCCGATTGCCATACAGAGCAACAGCGAAGAAAGTCCGAGCAGATCTGCCAAACCCACGCCCAAAAGCACCGCAGTAACTGCAAGCGAAATTCTGTTTGCGCGGGATTTAAAGAATTTTGTAACGATTGACAGTACCAAGCCCACTGCAAAACCTATTACAAGCGAACCTGCAATCTCAAGAATAGGATTCAATATTGTCGATTTAAAATCAAAATCCGTTCCTGCCCCGATTGTTTTTGCCACGCTTGAAAGTATTGAAAAAAGCATAAGACAAACCGCGTCGTCAATTGCAACAACAGGTAAAAGCGTTGATGTAACCGGTCCGGACGCTTTGTACTGACGCACAACCATAAGTGTTGCCGCAGGAGCGGTTGCCGAAGCAATAGCGCCGAGAACCAATGCCAAAGGTTTATCACAGCCGAACAGAATAAGTCCGGTTGCAACAAGCACACTTGCGCCCACAGCCTCAAAAAGTGTGATTACAAAAATCTTTGCGCCAAGCTGTTTGAGCGATGACAGCTTAAATTCGCCGCCGATTGAAAATGCGATAAATCCGAGCGCCGCATTTGTAAGTATTGTTAAGCCCTCAAGACTTTCCGCTGAAAAGATGTTTAAACAATACGGTCCTGCCAAAAGTCCCGCAATAAGATAGCCGGTAACATTGGGCAGATTGATTTTTTTCATTATTCTTGTCATCAGAAGCCCCACAGCCATTCCCAATGACAGCCCTAATAAAGTGTTCATTATTTTGCAAGTCCCTCAATTGTAAGAATAGGTACGGTCATAAAAATACCGGTGTTTGCCTTGTCAAGTCCGCCCGTAACCTCGTTGACGATTTTTTTAACCGTGTCAACCTGACCGTCTTCAAGAGCAGAAAGCATTATTTTATTCATTTCTCCGCGTTCGGGATTAAGATACTGCCTGAGCGAACCGAAAATCGGAGGAGGCTCAACAGAATTATGGTTCATAGCCTGCAAAACGCCCTCGCACTCAATAAGCGAACCGCCGTGAATGCCTGCTTCCATCATACGTGCTATAACCTTATCCATATGCCGTGAATTATGTAATATGAGAATAAGCAACTGCATAAAATCACCTTTCTTTACAATCTCCGAGCAGTCGGAAATCAAATTTGTCTTTTTATTATACTCTTTTTGTGTTATAATGCAAGTATGGAAAGATATTTGAGCTTTAATATTGATGAAAAATATGACGGCAGACGGGTTTTAGCCTTTCTAAAAGAAGAAATAAAGGCTTCTGCAAGGCTTATCCGCAACCTTAAAACTATTCCCGACGGCATTACCTGCAACGGCGAGCATATCAGAACCGTTGACACGCTGAAATCGGGCGATTTACTGTGCCTGCATTTACCCGAAGAAAGCGACAGCAAACACCAAATTATTGAACCCATGCCCTATGATTTAACCGTACTCTATGAAGACGACGATTTGCTTATCGTTGACAAGCCCGCAGGGCTTCCGCTTCATCCGTCACACAATCATCAAGGCGATACCTTGGCGAATGCAGTGTCATACCACCTTAAAAAACAGGGCAAGGAGGCGGTTTTCCGCTCTGTCGGCAGACTTGACCGAGGAACCTCGGGAATTGTAATATGCGCCTTAAATAAATTCACTGCCGCACGGCTTTCGGGCAATATTTACAAGGAATATTTTGCCGTTTGCGAGGGTATTTATGAGTGTGAGGGCATTATTGACAAGCCTATCTACCGACCCGACCCAATACTTACAATACGCACGGTTGATGAACGCGGAGAACGTGCCGTAACTGAATGGAAAGCCGTATCGCACCACAACGGCAGAACCCTTTTGCGCATTCACCTTGTAACAGGCAGAACCCACCAAATCCGTGTGCATTTCGCTTCACTCGGCACACCGCTGACAGGCGACACAATGTACGGAACACCCCACAAGAACATTTTCCGCCAAGCGCTTCACTGCTGTTACTGCCGATTTACTCATCCTGTTACGCAAAAGGAAATTGAAATAAACTCTCCGCTTCCGCAGGATATTGCGCAGCTTTTAGCGGAGTAAAATTCCTATTGATATATTTCTCTGCGTATGTTAAAATAGTTACAAATCGGTTACAAATAAGCAATCGGATTTGAGGGTGATTTAATGAATGAGGTTAAAGATTATATTGTATATCCCGAAGATTTAGAAATGTATCTTCCCAAAACTATTCCCGACAGACAAAACAAGTTTTATAAAGGTCTGGCATATAACATCTGCCGTTTTATTCTTAAATTCGTTGTACGAGGCGGCAGTAAAATCGAAAAAATAAATATGGATGGTTTGAAACCGCCCTACATTCTGCTTTGCAACCACTCACAATTTGCAGATTTTATTGTAAGCTTTAAGGCAGTGCATCCCTACAATTTCAACAATATCGCTACTCTTGACGGTTATGTCGGAATGTCAAAAATTATGGAAAAATTAGGCTGTGCCTGTCACCGTAAGTTCACAACCGATATAAGCCTTATCCGTGCCTGCCACAAGGTGCTTCACGAATACGGCGATATTCTTTGTATGTACCCCGAGGCAAGATACTCCAATATCGGCACAACGGCGATTATTCCCGAGGTTGTGGGCAAGCTTGTAAAGAAAAATAAAGTTCCTCTTGTTGTGATGATTCATCACGGCAATTACCTTAACGCGCCGTTCTGGAATTTCAGAAAACACAGAAAAACTCCTTTTTATGCTACTATGAAGCAAGTTCTCACCGCTGAAGAAATCGAAAATATGAGCGTTGACGAAATCAATGAGGTTATTCAGCGTGAAATGTATTACGATGAATACAAGTGGCAAAAAGAAAACGGAATAAGAATCACCGAGGATTTTCGTGCAGAGGGACTTAACAAGGTTCTTTATAAATGTCCCCACTGTAATGCCGAGCATAAAATGAACAGCGAAGGAATACACCTTTTCTGCGAAGAATGCGGTAAAAAATGGGAACTTACAGAGCTTGGCGAATTGCAGGCTCTTGAGGGCGAAACAGAATTTTCACACGCACCCGATTGGTACGAATGGCAAAGGGAATGCGTACACCGTGAAATTCTTAACGGTACATATTATTTTGAAGATACCGTTCACGCGCTGTCACTGCCCGGTGACACATTTATCGACTTGGGCGAAGCGAAGGTTACTCACGACCTTGAAAACGGATTTATTATCGAGGGCAGTTACAACGGCAATGATTACAGAATTCAGCGTACAGCTAAAAGCCTTTACAGCCTGCACATTGAATTTGATTTCGGTAAGCTTGATAAGCAGGACTGCTTTGATGTTTCAATTAAAAACGATTCTATTTATTGCATTCCGTCTAAAAAAGATGTTGGCACAAAACTTATGCTCGCCACCGAAGAAATGCACAAAATCGTGAATGAAAAAACAATAGTGAAATAGCAATAATTAAACGAAAAATTTACAAATGGAGAAGTTCAACGAGTAAACAACTTCTCCATTTGTTTTACAATCAACTATTATAATTAAATCATAAAAGCTATTTCAAAATCCAGTAATTTATAACAAAGAATTATAACTCTAATATATCACAATACAAATATTCACTTGTGAATTATTTGCATGAGATAATTCAATATTTTTATAAACTAAAATAAAATTACCTCTTGATCCCTAAATCAAAATATGATATAATAACCGAGGTGATGATTATATGGAAAAGACAATATGTGAACTGTTTGCAGGAGTTGGTGGATTCAGACTTGGATTCGAGCGTGAATCTAATGATTGGAATACAGTTTGGTTTTCTCAATGGGAGCCAGAAAAAAAACATCAATGGGCACACGATTGTTATGTTTCTCATTTTGGAGACATCGATGAGTATACAGGAATAGATATTGCTAAAGTTCCTAAAAACCATATACCTAATCATTCACTGCTGGTTGGAGGATTTCCGTGCCAGGACTATTCTGTTGCAAGACCATTATCGGGTTCGTCAGGCATAGAAGGGAAAAAAGGAGTTTTGTGGTGGCAAATACGAGATACATTAATTGCAAAGAAGCCGCCATTTGTTCTTCTCGAAAATGTTGATAGATTAATTAAATCACCAGCAAGCCAACGAGGAAGAGATTTCGGAATAATATTACAATGCTTAAATGAACTTGGATATATAGTTGAATGGAGAATTATAAATGCTGCAGAATATGGTGCAGCTCAAAAGCGTAGGAGAATATTTATTTTTGCATATAATAAAAGAACTGATTATGCTAAATGTCAAAAAGTTTTTTCTCCAAAAGAAATAATCGATAAATGTGGATTTTTTGCAAAAGTGTTTCCAATTTATAATATTGACAAAATAGATAGTGGAAAATTCGAAGCAAAAGATGTATATGAGATATCAGATAATTTTAAATTTGAATTTATGAATTCCGGATACATGATTGATGGGGATTTTTATACTGCTAAAACTGTAAGTATAAAAGAATTGGCAATTCCCCTTTTTGATATAGTTGAATCAAATGTAGATGAAAAATTTTATTTGGGCGAAGATTTAGAATCTTGGAAATATTTAAAAGGGGCGAAGAAGATAAAACGGACTAGCAAATCAGGGCATCAATATATCTTTAGTGAAGGTGCAATTCCTTTTCCCGATAGTTTGGATTTTCCTGCTCGAACTATTTTGACTTCTGAAACGGGAAAAAGCAGAAGTACTCATGTAATAGAGGATCCAGAAACAGGTCGTTTAAGGCTATTAACTCCAATCGAAGCAGAACGAATTCAAGGATTTGATGATAACTGGACTAATACGGGAATGCCACATAAATTTAGATACTTTTGTATGGGAAATGCATTAGTTGTTCCAATGATTACAAGAATGGCTAAAGAAATCGGTAAAATAATTGAAGCAGAGAAATAATCTCTGCTTCTTTTTTATGATTTTAAGTCATCATTAATCTGTTTCAATATATATGAATTATTTAGCCAAAGGCTCTGAATAGTCATTCTCCTTCCATCAGGCAAGAAATCAGAATTTGCAATTGTACCGCTTCCAAATGTTGAACCATCTTCAAATTGATAAAATGCTAAATTAGTATGAGGTCTGACATGAAGAATTTTTGTTTGCGATTTTTTAGGTAGATTATTTTTTATAATCACTTCACCTTTCTGTTGAATCTTTGTAAACATAACACCATTTTTAATAGTTTCAACGACCCTGTTCCATTCATCTTTTGCAATGTTATTCAAATCATTAGCTGGCATATTCCAAAGTTGACAGCCTTTTAAAATACAGTCGTTATTTTTCTTTTGAAATACGACAAATAGAAATTTTTTCTCTTCAAAGTAATTATAAAAATCAGAATCCTCATAGTCCTGTTTTATAATTTTAGTAAATTTAAAAGGATTTAATGATATACTTTCTTTTAATTTCCCATTTTCTTCAAGTCTAATAACTCTTATAGAAATATTAGCTTTAATAAGTTCTTCGGCACTGTTTGATTTTACCCCAAGCATTTTATATGCAAGATTAGTCCACTGTGCTTTATTTCCAGTGTAATCTATACTAAATAATTTACATAATTCTTTATCTGATTTTCCAACATATTCAGAAATAATGCTTTGTAAATATTCTTCAAAAGTTTGCTCTTTTAAATCCCCTTTGATGATTGATTCTGCAGTAGTTTTTCTCCCTAATATATAATTGTTGAGAACATAAGTCATATATGAATTCTTATATGAATATGCTCTGGACTTTGCTTTTATAAACGTTCCTGTCTCTGTAGGATAGCCTTGTTCTCTGTAACTTTTTTCAGCAGTTGAACCCTTGGTGCAGGCACCAAGATACATAGTATCGCCCTCAGATAATTCGTGAGCCTTGCCCGATTTGATTTTGTCTGTGATTATCTTATAGTCTTGTTCAATAATTTTTAAATCATTTTTGGGTGGCGTAAACAAATCAACAAAGTCAATCTGATATAACATATTACTTGGAAGTGACTTGTTACGAAAATAGTAAATTAGAAGTATATTTTTACACTTTTCCCACAAGTGAGATTTATAGAAATCTTTTTCAGCCGATTCGTCATATTGAATCATAGTTAGCACTAATCTCTCCCCTGCTTTATACGACCCATTCTTATTTATCTCATAGGGAGAAGCTTTTAATTCAATTCCAGCTTCTTCAAAATCAGCTTTAGGATTGCTGTTTGCAGCATAATGAAAATAATGTTCTTCAAGAAAAGTCCCTAAACCGCCTTTGTTATTTTTATTACTATAATGTTTATATACTTGCTGAAATTCATCTTTAGACAGTTCACTTTCAAGAATATCCATGAATGTATGACCTACTAATTGTTTGGCAAAAGTAAGTATACTTTGTGGATTTGACCTATCATAGTTTTCAAAATTAAACATGCTTGTTCACCATTCTACATTTATTGTTTGCAAAAAATAATATCTCTTTTTATAATTGTCAACCGTCAATTAGCATAATAAATTTTAATAAATAATCAACAAAAATATATAATTGCACATTGATATAACGACCTGGAGTCATTCCATTACAGATTGTGCACCAAGTCGTTATTTTTATATTAGTTAATTAAAATAACTATAAATATAAAGTTCAAAAGCTTAATAAGCCTTGCCCCAATAGAGCATTTTGTTTGCGGGCTTACCGCAGCAAACGCAGGTATCGCCGATTTCTTCCTGCTCAAAGGGGATACAGCGTGATGAAATGCCTGCCTGCTCCTTAAGAGCGTCTTCGCACGCACGGTCACCGCACCACATAGCCTTGATAAAGCCGGGCTTATTCTCTGCAATATCAATCATTTCACTCATATTGTGAGCAACATAAGTCATATTGCCGCGGCGTTCAAATGCCTTATTGTAAATTCCCTGATGAACTGCTTCAAGCAATTCGGGGATTTTGGTATCAAGTTCGTCAAGAGATACAAAATACTTTTCTCTTGTATCACGGCGGACAATTACGCACTGATTATTCTCAATGTCACGGGGTCCGAGCTCAACGCGGAGCGGAACGCCTTTCATTTCATATTCAGCATATTTCCAGCCGGGTGAATTATCGCTTAAATCAATTTTTGCGCGAACTGTCTTTTTAAGATTTTCATAAACCTCGGTTGCCTTTTCCTTAACGCCTGCCTTATGAGCGGCAACAGGAATTACAACCACTTGAACAGGCGCGATTTTCGGCGGTAAAACAAGTCCGTTATCATCGCCGTGTGTCATAATAATTGCACCGATAAGGCGTGTTGTACAGCCCCAAGAGGTCTGGAACGGATGCTTCAATTTATTGTCTTTATCTTGATACTGAATTTCAAAAGCCTTTGCAAAGCCGTCGCCGAAATAGTGGCTTGTTGCCGACTGCAAAGCCTTACCGTCGTGCATAAGAGCCTCAATAGTGTATGTATCCTCAGCACCTGCAAAACGCTCTTTTTCGGTTTTAACACCTTTTACAACGGGAATTGCAAGATAATTCTCACAGAAATCAGCATATGTATTCAGCATCTTGATCGTTTCTTGCTGCGCCTCTTCTGCCGTTGCGTGGATTGTGTGTCCCTCCTGCCACAAAAATTCCCGTGTACGAAGGAACGGTCTTGTAGTCTTTTCCCAACGGACAACCGAAACCCACTGATTATAAAGCTTGGGAAGATCGCGGTAAGACTGAATTATATTAGCATAATGCTCACAGAAAAGAGTTTCTGATGTTGGTCGAACACAAAGACGCTCCTCAAGTTTTTCACTGCCGCCGTGAGTTACCCACGCAACCTCGGGCGCAAAGCCTTCAACATGGTCCTTTTCTTTATTGAGCAAGCTCTCGGGGATAAACATAGGCATACAAACATTTTCATGCCCTGTTTCTTTGAACATACCGTCAAGAGTTTTCTGAATATTCTCCCAAATCGCATAGCCGTAAGGTCGGATAACCATACATCCTTTTACGCTTGTATATTCAACAAGCTCTGCTTTTTTTACCACATCGGTATACCATTTGGCAAAGTCCACATCCATTGAGGTAATTTCCTCAACCATCTTTTTCTGTTCAGCCATGGTCAACATCCTTTCTTAATAATAGTAATAAATTACAGGGACAAACCTAATTGCCCCTGTTAAAAACAAAATAAAAATCAATTAGTTTTCTTCGATATATTTAACAATATCCCCGACCGTTTTAATGTTTTCAAGGTCTTCGTCAGAAATTTCCAAATCGAATTCGTCTTCAAATGTCATAACAAGATCTGCAAGGTCAATACTGTCAGCACCCAAGTCCTCAAGAAGAACTGCGTCCATTGTAACGATATCGCTGTCCAATTCGAGCTGTTCGCAAATAATTTCGCGGATTTTTTCAAACATTACACAACACCTCCATTAAGTTTTGATATACCAAATATACTAATTATTTTTAGCGTATTTGTCAACACTTTTATTTCAAATTTATAAAAGTTTCGAGATTTGTAAAGTCGATACCCTTTACACTTTTAACTAAATCATAGAAAGATTTGCAAATTTCAGCGCATCCGCCCGAAGTATCGCTTTCTGTGTTAAAGGGCATTACAGGGTCGTGAACTGAAAGACGAAGCAAGAACCAGCCCTTTCTGTTTTCATCGTCAAACGATACGCGAACACCTTCGTAATTATCGGGAGCTAAACGCATTTCGGGATTTTTTTCTGCCGCTTCCTTAATTTCTTCAATCAGCTTTTCGCCGATTTCACGAAAATTCTCTTCTGTTATATTAAAACGAAGTTCTTTTTCTTCAAGTGGCTTTTTAAGAGCCTTAATGCAATCTCCGATTTTCTTGTTTTCTTTGCGAAGCACTGCCGCTTTAATAATAATTTTTGTAATAAGATAGGCGCCGTCATCAAGATAATAATTTTCTTTGAATGCCGCGTGACCCGATGTTTCAATTGCCAAAGGAGCATTTTCACCGCTGTTTGTACGGCGAACTGCCTCATCAATAACATTTTTATAACCGCGTTTAAAGCGAATATGCTTACCGCCGAGAGTGTCCTCAATAAATTCGCGAAGTCCGTCGCTTGTAACAGAATCGGTAACGATACTGCCGCCCTCATTGTTTTCAAGCGCGATAACCGCCGCCAAAGCAACAATTGAATTACGGTTTATTTCGTCGCCTTTTTCGTCAACGCACGAAGCGCGGTCAACATCAGTATCAAAAATAACGCCCAAGTCGCAGTTATTATCAACCGTCGCATTGCGTATAAACTCCATAGCAACCTTATTTTCTGGATTTGGAATATGATTGGGAAACATTCCGTCAGGCTCTAAAAACTGACTTGCACTTACATCTGCGCCCAAAGGAGCCAACACCTTTTCAGCGTAAAATCCGCCGACGCCGTTACCTGCGTCAACTGCGATTTTAAAGTTTTCAAGGGGTCTTTCGTAATTTTCGGCATTAACACCTTTTTTAATCATTTCCCGAAGAATTGCAGAGTATTCAGAAATATAGTCAATTTCTGTAACCGAGCCTGTTTTTTCGCTCTTTTTACTATTTTCATTTTCTGCATTTGCAAGAATAGCTTTAAGTTCGTCGCCCGAAAGTCCGCCGTCACGAGTAAAAAATTTAAGTCCGTTACGGTCAAACGGGTGGTGGCTTGCGGTAATCTGAATTGCGCCGTCACAACCCTTTGTAACTGTCGTCATAAACATCGCGGGTGTCGAGCAGTATGAACAGTAAAGCACATTTACACCCATTGATGAAATTTCGCTGATAACCGCGTCTTTTATTCGCATTGCCGAAATTCTTGAATCGTGACCCACCGAAACAGTAAGCTCTTCAGCCGATTTACCCGTCTTTTCGCAAAGAAAATCAATAAACGCTCCGCTGATTGCCTTAACAACATCGTCAGTCAATTGAATTACAGGATATTTTTCTGTTGCAACCGCAACGCCTCGGACATCTGTTCCGCTTTTCAAGTGCATAAGCTTCATTTTAAATCAAACCCCTTTTATACATTTCTTCTGCGGCAAGCATAACGCCCAATTTGCCGCTGTGAAAATTAAGTCCGCCCTGCATCCATACCGCAAACGGCTCGCGAAGCGGCGCGTCAGCAGACAGTTCAATTGACGAACCTGATGTGAATGCGCCTGCCGACATAATTACCTGACTGTCATAACCCGGCATATCCCAAGGTTCGGGAGTAACATAGGAGTCAACAGGAGCGCCTTTCTGCAAGCCTTGGCAGAAAGCTATCAAATTATTGCTGTTTTCAAGGCAGATTGCTTGAATAATATCGTGTCGGGTTTCGTTCACTTCGGGAGTAACCTTAAAGCCCAATTCAGTGAAAAGCGCCGCAGCAAAGACTGCTGTTTTCATAGCCTCGCCCACAACATGGGGCGAATTGAAAAGTCCCATAAATATATTGCGGTTCTGACCGAGCGTCGCCCCTAACTCTGTGCCTAAACCGGGAGTTGTAAGGCGGTATCCGCAAAGCTTAACCAAATCGCTTCTGCCCGCTATGTATCCGCCCGACGGAGCAATTCCGCCGCCTGCATTTTTAATAAGCGAGCCAGCAATCAAGTCTGCGCCCACCTCGGTAGGCTCTTTTTTTTCGGTAAATTCGCCGTAGCAGTTATCAACCATAACAATTGCGCGCTTGTTTACTCTATGAACTATTTCGCAAACTCTTTCAATCTCGTCAATTGAAATTGTGTGACGGAGCGAATATCCGCGAGAACGCTGAATATATACCATTCGCACTGAAGCTTCAGCAGAAGCTTTTTCAATTGCATTATAATCTATTTCGTCATTTTCGGTCAAATCTACTTGAGCATAACGAACGCCGAAATCCGCAAGAGTACCTTCACCCGAATTTTTGCCGTTAAGACCAATTGTCGAATGAAGAGTATCATACGGCGTACCTGTAACGCAGAGCATTGTGTCGTTGGGACGCAAAATTCCGTAAAGACAAACTGCAAGAGTGTGCGTACCGCTTGCCAACGCACCTGCGCGGATAATCGCACTCTCAGCACCGAAAATATCGGCAACAAGCGCATCAAGCTTTTCTCTGCCCTTGTCACTGTAGCCGTAGCCGGTGGTGGTGTTAAAATCGGTTTCGTCAACACGGTTGCGTATGAAAGCCGACAGCACCTTTTGCTGATTATATTCAGTCAGTTCATCAATACCGCTGAAAACAGAATTAGCTTTTTGAAGCGCGGTTTCCGATAAATTATTAATCTTTTCACTGATTTCAAAAAACATATTTTAAATATCCTTTTTATATTCGTATATTTCTTTCACGGCATTAAAGCCGAGTTTTTTATAAAACTCAATATTGTGTTCTTTTGAAATTAGATACACATTTTCTTTAATTGAACAGTTTAGAAGTTTTTTAACTAAAGCCTTACCATAGCCTTTTCTGCGGTATTCTTCTTTCGTGAAAACATCGGTGATAACTGCCGAATTTTCTCCGAACGAGATAAAGCCGCCGCTTATATTTTCGCCGTTTTCTTCAACCAAAGCGCCCTCGCAAGCGCCCTTTAAGTTAAAAAACATCTTAACTGATATTAGGTCTGAATTTTCAGTAAAGTTAGAGCCGTCAATGGTCTTGATTTCGGCATATTTTTTGTAATCAACACCCTTTTCTCCCTTAATAAAATCAAGCTTTTTATATAATAGATATTTTTTATCTATCTTTTTAAACTTAAAGGAGCAGGGTGAAGTAAATTTCTCGCTTATAATAAAATTCAGCTCATCAAAATCGGAATTTTCATCCGCAAAAAGCAAGCATTGCCCCTTTTCGCCTGTTGCGGCAACGGCACAAACAGAGTTATTTTCATCTGTTTGCACCCAAACAATGCCCTCTTGAAGCTTTTCGTTGAGATAAAGATTTGTGTATCCGAGAAAAATTGCAGAATTAGCTTCGCCCAAATAGTTAAAAATTGTCTTGTCAAGAAATTCGACAGTTTTAACCATTCGCAAAGTCCTCTAAAAGTGCGGCTACGAGCTTTTCAACGCTCTCAATATCCTTTGAATTACAAACCGATGCCGAGGAATGTATATACCGACAGGGCAAAGAAACCGCAATAGTTTTAATTCCGCCTGCCGCTTTGTGAATTGAAGCCGCGTCATTTCCGCCTGCAACAACCGTTTTAGTCTGACAGGGAATATTATTCTGCTTTGCAATTTCAAAAGTTCTTTTGAACAGATCCTTATTATAAATCGTGCCTCTGTCCATAAAAGTGACTACTGCGCCGTCGCCTGCCTTGCAAACCTTTTTACGGTCCGGTGTATCGGGAATATCCGAAGCTGTTGTGCTTTCAACAACAATTGCATAATCGGGCTTTACCGTGTATGAACTTACAGCCGCACCGCGCGAACCGATTTCTTCCTGCACAGTGAAAACTGCTGTGTAGTTAATTTTTGACTTTTCCTGTAACATCTCAATCAAAACCGCACAGCCGACCCTGTCATCAAGTGCCTTTGACTTTATAAATCCGTCGCCGAACTCTATAAAATCCGACTTAAAATAGCCGAAATCGCCGAGAGAAATATGCTTTTCTGCTTCTTCTTTGCTTTCAAAGCCAAAATCAAGAGCCACATCTGTAATCGCGGGAATTTTTTTAGCCTCATCACCGTCACATTGATGAATTGCTTTACCTCCTGCAACACCTACGCGGCCGTTAATCGTTATTTTCTTACTAAACAGTGCAGAATTATCTATTCCGCCCACAGAGTTTACATAAACATAGCCTTCATCATCAATATAGGTTACAATAAATCCGACTTCATCCATATGCGCAAAAAGCGCAACCTTGTTTTCAGGCTCTGTTTCGCCCTTTTTCTCAACAATGAGATTGCCGAGGGCGTCAACGTTATATGCGCAGTCCTCGGGGAGCATATTTATAATAGTATTGCGAACCGCGCTCTCATCACCGGAAGTGCCGTTCAGCAAACAAAGCTTTTCAAGTAAATTCATATTCATATCGCTCACACCCTTTCAACAAATCGTGCAACAAGCTTTGCGCAGCTTTCAATATCACGAATATCAACAGTTTCAACGGGAGTGTGCATATTTCTTTCGGGCAATGACACAAGAGCCGTGGGTATTCCGCTTTTTGAAACGGTTATACGGTCGGCATTAGTACCTGTTCTGCCGTTCATAATCTCTTTTTGATAAGGAATTGCATATTCCTTGGCAAGTGAAACCAATAATTCTGAATATTCACGGCAAAGCACAGGCGAATAGCCAATCATTGCACCGCCGTTCATTTTTCCGCAGTCACGGGGATTTGCGTCGGGAGTTGCGGCAAAGCTCACGTCAACCGCTAATGCCAAATCAGCGTCAATATTGAATGAAGCGCAAGCCGCACCTGTTCCGCCTGTTTCTTCTTGCGCAGAGCAGACAAGGGTAATTTTTTTATCTGTATTCACATATTCAAGCGCCTTTAACAAAACTGCAATTCCGCCTCGGTCATCAATATATGCGGCGGTTACGCGGTTTTCTCCCATTTTCTCAAAAGAATTTTTAAAGCTTGCTTTGTCGCCGACAGTGATAAGCTTTTCGGCTTCTTCCTTGCTCATTCCTATATCTGCAATGCAAGTGCCGTCTTCTGAAACACGGCTTTCACCGTTTGAAAGATGGGGCGGAACAGTGCATACCACAGCGTAAATATCCTTTTCGCCGTGAATTATAAGCTCCATTCCCTCAACGGTACGCATATCAATTCCTCCGACTTTTGAAAGGCGGACAAAACCGTCGGTAATCTCGGTCACAGTAAATCCGATTGTATCAAGATGAGCGTCAAGAAGAATATGCTTTCCGCTTCCCTCGCGCTCAACAATTATACTGCCCGAAGTATCTGTTGATACCTTTCCGTACCGTGAAAAAAGCCCCTTTAATGCTTCAAAGGAGCTTGTTTCTTCCCCTGCAACACCGGCAGGAGAAGTCAGTTTTTCTAAAAGTTCAATTGTATCCATTTTTATCAACCTTCAGTAAAGGGCATCGCCCAAAAATTTATTTATACTTCTGCTCCGCCGACAGGTCTTATGATAAGCACATAGCAAGAACCTTCGCCGAATACACATTCCATAGCGTTCTTATAGTCCTCAAGAATTTCGTTGGGAACAAATGCCTGAATTGTGCCTGCAAAGCCGCCGCCGTGCACTCGCCATGCGCCCCTGCCCTTGAGTATGCTCTCGCTGAGCGCAAGCGCCAATGACACGGGTTGTTCCAAAGGCTTTTTGGTTGAGAAAACATTTTGATTGTATTTATATGAAGAATCTCCGCTTTCAAGTATGTATGACTTAAATTCGTCAAAGTTACCCTTTTTAAGTGCGTCGACCTCTTTAAGAACTCTGCCGTTGTCAGCAAAGAAGTGAATTGCGCGAAGCACTGCACGGTCACCGATCTTTTCGCGGATTGCAGGAATGTTCTTTTTGAAATCCTCTTCATCAACCTCGCGGAGAACATTTTTGCCGAAAAATCCTGCAACAGCTTCCATTTCACTGCGGATTGCCGCATAATCATCGGTCAAATCAGAATGGCTTCCCTTTGTATCAACAATACAGAGCGAATGACCCGATGCTGCAAAGTCAAATTTTACTTCATTTACAACAGGCTCTGCGGGATTGTTAAAGTCGATCGTAACAAATCCGCCCACCGAACAAGCCATTTGATCCATAAGTCCGCAGGGCTTATCAAAATAAACATTTTCAGCATACTGCGCAATTTTTGCAATTGTTATTGCATCAACCTTGCCGTCATTATAAAGATAGTTGAGCATTGTGCCTACAAGCACTTCATAAGCCGCTGAAGAAGAAAGTCCCGAACCCGAAAGTACGCTTGACATCGTGCAAGCGTCAAATCCGCCTATTTCATAGCCGAACTTTTTAAAGCCTGCGCACATTCCGCGAACAAGAGCAGGCGAATGACCCTTTTCATCCTCTTTAATTTCAAGGTCTGTTATGTCGCAAACATCCATATTGTAACCGCGTGATTTTACACGTACAACATTTTCGTCATTTTTAGAAGCAACAGCAATTGCGTCAAGGTTAATACTTGCGGCAAGAACTCTGCCGTGATTGTGGTCGGTATGATTACCGCCTACCTCTGTTCTGCCGGGAGCAGAAAATAAGCGAACCTCTCTATCTTCTCCGAAAAGCCGGGCAAAATCTTCTGCAAGACTCACATATCTCTCGTGCTGATCGGCAACTGCCTCGTCAGTAACATAAATTCTTTTGAACCGCGCGTCATAATCGCCGTTCATTACAGCGTTTTTAAGTTTCTGAATTCTTGACATCTTTATTTTCTCCTTTTTTCTTTTCCAAAGTAATATTTACAATCAAGGTTACAATACCCGATAAAATCAGCAAGAAAATAACAGGACCCATAAACTGCCAGGTAAATGGCTGTGCTATATTACCGCCCATTACGGTATAACTTAAAATTTTCGGTAAAAATCCGATAACCGACGCAATCATAAACTTATGAAGAGGAAAATCCATACCGCCGTAAACTTGGCTTACCGTGTTTATGGGAATTCCGGGGATAATACGAAGCGCCACTAAAATTCCGAACTTTGTTTTGCCGTGATGCGAAATCATTTTCTGAATATTGTCATACTTTTTCAGACTTTTCAGCGCCATACCGCCATCAGTGGATTTACCCACCCAATAGGTTATTAAAAGCACCACGCAATAGCCCAAAACATTTATAACTATTGCTTCACCCGGGCGAAACATAACGCCCGTCATCATAAAAATAAACGGAAACGGCAAGGGGGTAAATGCTCTTAAAACATAAATCGCCGTAATTGCAAGCGCCAACAGCCAACGGTTGTCAAGCGACTGAATTAACTCCTGCATTCTGTCAAGGGCATGCAAAAATTCCGCCCAACCGCCTTCAGCAATCTGCGTACTCATAATAAGTGTGATTATTGCAATTATAACAGCCGCCGCAAACAGACCAATAGAGGTAAAATTCAAAGCGACTTTTCTCGTAAGATTGCGTTTTTCCATTAACATTCACCAATCAATTATTATCTGACTTACTAATTTTATAATAAATGTGTTAAAAGGTCAATATTTTTGTTGTTTTATTATCTTAAAATATGCTATATTATATATAGTATATTAAATAAGTATGCAGGTGATTGTTGTGAAAATTGTCATTCTTGATTCCTATGCCTTAAATCCCGGGGATTTATCTTGGGATTGGCTCACCGCTTTAGGCGAATGCGAAATATATGACCGTACTCCTGCCGAAAAAATTTTTGAAAGATGCGACGGTGCAGATATTATTTTAACAAACAAAACTCCGCTGAACCGCGAAATACTTCAAAAACTCTACAATCTTAAATATATTGCCCTGCTTTCAACAGGATATAACATTGTTGACTGTGAATGCGCCAAAGAATTGGGCATTCCCGTTTCTAATATTCCTGCATATTCAACAAATGCGGTGGCACAGCTTACTTTTTCGCTTATCCTTGAAATTACGAATGCAGTCGGACTGCACAGCAAAAGCGTTAAAAGCGGCGAATGGAGCGCATGCCCGGATTTTTGCTATTGGAAAACTCCGCTTACTGAACTTTGCGGAAAAACCATAGGCATTGTGGGCTTTGGGCAAATAGGTCAAGCGGTCGCAGACATTGCCGAAGCTTTTAAAATGAATGTCATTGCCGTTTCGGGTCACGAAACCAACCAATCCCACCGCAAAAATTTCCGTTGGGTTGATACGGACACACTGATTTGCACAAGCGATATTATTTCGCTTCATTGTCCGCTGACCGAAAAAACAACGGGACTTGTAAACGAAGAATTTCTGAATAAATGTAAAGACGGCGCAATAATCATCAACACCTCAAGAGGTCCTGTTGTTGACGATAAGGCCCTTGCAAACGCACTTAACAGCGGAAAATTAGGCGGTGCCGGACTTGATGTGCTTACCGCTGAACCGCCCTCGGCAGAAAATCCTCTGCTTACAGCAAAGAACTGCTTCATCACACCCCATATAGCATGGGCGGCTTTTGAAACCCGTGAAAGACTTATGAACATTCTGCGCGAAAATGTATTAGCCTACCTCAACGGCGTTCCGCAGAATGTTGTGAATAAGTAAATGAATTCAGCGTTCAACGCACCAAACAGCCTCTTCATTAGCGTGATGTCCTTAACGGACAATCACGCAACGAAATAAATCCACATAGTGGATTTATTTCATTTCACATTCGGGTTTACCCGAATATTTCACTAAAATGCAAAAAATCACCGTAGACTCAAATTAAGAGTCTACGGTGATTTTTTTGCAAGCAGTAAAGAGAAGTTTTTCTCTGCCGGTTTGTTGCAAGTTTGGTTTTATATACTATATTATATTTACTTATTTAAGCCTTTAGCGAGAGTAATAAGGATGTCAAGCTGTTCGTCGCTTAAACCCTTAACGGCGTCAACCAGTTCCTGCACTTTAATCGGATTTTTTGTGTCTGAAGCAAAAAATTCCGCAGGTGTGATATTCAAATACTCACAGATATAAAACAATCCCTGCATTGACGGATATGCAACACCCGTTTCAATATTATTTATATAACTTGCACTTTGTCCTATAGACAAACTCATATCACGGGCAGAGACTCCTTTTTCCATTCTCAACTGTGATAACCTTAAACTAAATTCCGCGTGTTCCATATCTTCACCGCCCTTTATCCAATTGTACTATTCATATACATTTATTTTATCCAATATTTTCATTATTTTATATTGACATATCCAATTTAATCATATATAATGTAATTAAGTTATAATTGTATCAGATAATTTTGTAAAATCCTCTTTGAGCTCTCAGAGAAGTAATATATAATTTTCGACCGATTGTTCTTGTTGCTTGTATTAGCGGCAATTGAGCACTTGAAGGCGTTTTAATATGATGAACAGAGCCAAGGATTTTTTCGTCGGGAGCGGCAACGTTCCCGACGAATTTTGCTTTTTAATATTTTTTGTCACAAAATCCTTTTTTACGAAAAGAGGTTCAGCAATGATTTCCTTATCACCGAAAGAGTTATATCAATTCTTAAAAAGCAAAGGAATAGATCGCTTATATTATGCAAACACAGTAAAAAATTCTTGCTCAATGCTTACCTGCGGCGAGCTTATGTCTAATCACCAATTGAATTACAGAAATTTTCCCATGACAGACCCAATCAATCCGAGCTTGGAAAAGGAATTTTGTATGTGGAACAAAATTTCCTTTTATACCTGCGACCTGCACGGATATTTTTCACGCCAAAACAGAATCGGTCCGGTGTGCTTTGCAATTGATATTGACTTTTTGCTTGAGCTTCACGAAAAAGATCTCTATATTTCTAAAAGAAATCCTATGTACCGTAAAAAAGGTATGCGGAGAAAACAAATATGTTATTCTTCGGTTAATGAATTCGCAGAAACCTTTAACAGCCTTATATCTGATAAAATTGCTCATAAAAATATAATTTTAGTCCGCGATAAAAACTCTGCCGTGGATTTGCGTAAATATCTTGTTGAAATAACCCTCGATCAGTCTGCTCACCGCTATATGCTTTTTACAAAAGCGCAAAATGCATTGAAGTCCGCGCTTAAGGGCTCGGGCATATCGCAAATTCCGCTGAAAATACGCGAGTGTAAAAAGGCTTGCTTTTGCCAAGCAAATTACGACGTAATGACAGCTGACCAAATTGAAAGATTATTTCTGCCTTAAAAATATTGTTACATTAAACAGCCAAAGATTTTTTCGCACTGCGTTCTTTAGAATAACTTAAATTTTAAAATTAGTTTTTACTTGAACTTTTTAAAATTTACTGTTGACAGTTGAACTTTGTTAATGTATAATACAAAATGTATCCCAGTGTAAAGGGAGGGATTTTTAATGAGTCAGGTAAAAGTTAAAGAAAATGAGTCCTTGGAAAGTGCTCTCAGAAGATTTAAAAGACAGACTTCTCGTGACGGCGTAATTCAGGAAGTACGCAAGAGAGAGCATTATGAAAAGCCTTCTGTTAAGAGAAAAAAGAAGTCTGAGGCTGCCCGTAAGCGTAAGTTTAAATAAGTTTTAAGCTTGGCTTTTTTGGCGTATGAAAAAGAAAGTGGGCATTCCCAAGGATGCCCGCTATTTTTTTAATTCAATTAGGAGTTTTGTATGAATTTTGCTATGCCGAGATATCGCTTTAAAAGCGTTCTTGATATAACAGTCAGCGATTTACATAAAATGGGGGCAAAAGCGGTTGCCCTTGATATTGATAACACAATCTGCAATGACGGCAAAGACAACTGCATTGAAGGTATTGAAGAATGGCTTAAAAATGTGCAGGATGCAGGCATTAAGGTTATGATAATCTCAAATGCCGTGGGCAAGCGACCTCGCAGAATTGCAAAAAGATTAGGTCTTTCCGTTCTTTCTTTTGCGCGCAAGCCCATTGCACGCAAGCTCATAAAAGGCGCAAAGCTTATGGGAGTTAAAACAGAAGAAATGGCTATGGTCGGCGATCAGCTTTTTGCTGATATTAAAGCGGCGAATCGCTGCGGCGCAATTCCCGTTCTTGTTGACCCTTTAAAGGGTGAAACCCGATTTGAAACTTATTATGCGAAACGGCGCCGTAAAGAAAAACCCATAATTGCAGAATTTGAAAAATTACACAGGTACGGTGTTTATGATGAATAATTTACAACAGCTTTTGGCTGAAAAGGGCGGAGATTATGCGGCTCTTATTATATCACCCGAAAACAGAAAATATTTTACAGGCTTTGATTCAAGCGATGGATTTTTACTTGTTTCACCTGCCCGCGCAGTATTTATTACTGACGGCAGATACATTGAAGCTGCTGAAAATCAAATTGATGTCTGCGAGGTTAGGCTTTTAGGCAAAACTTATCCTCAAATTGCAGAAATTCTTGATGAAATGGGCTGTAAGCATTTGCTTGTTGAGTCTACAAGAATGACAGTTTCAACCTATAACGCTCTCAAGGGTGTTCTCAAAAAGGTAAGCATATCAACCGACACTACCCTTGACGCAATGATTAACGCTTTGCGTGCCGTTAAAACGGAACACGAGGTTGAACAGATCATTAAAGCACAGCGAATTGCCGAAGACGCTTTTAATCATATTCTCGATTTTATTAAGGTCGGCGTTACCGAAAAGCAAATTGCTCTTGAGCTTGATTTTTATATGTTAAGTCACGGCGGCGAGGCTCTATCTTTTGAAACGATTGTAGTAAGCGGTACAAATTCTTCAATGCCGCACGGTGTTCCCGGCGACAAAAAGATTGAAAACGGCGATTTTGTTACTATGGATTTCGGAACAGTTGTGGGCGGTTATCACAGCGATATGACCCGCACAGTTGCAGTCGGCTTTGCCACTGACGAAATGAAAACGGTTTACAATACCGTTCTTAACGCACAGAATAATTGCCTTAAACAGCTTTGTGCGGGTATGTCATTCAAAGACGGTGACGCACTTACACGCTCGGTTATCAAAAACGCAGGCTACGGCGAATATTTCACGCACTCCACCGGTCACGGCGTTGGTGTTGAAATTCACGAATTCCCTAATCTTTCGCCAATCAGCGACGGTGTTTTGTGTGCAGGAAATATTGTAACGGTTGAACCCGGAATTTACATTGCAGGCAAATTCGGCGTCAGAATTGAAGATATGGCATATATCACACCCGACGGATGCCGAAATCTTACAGAAGCACCTAAAGAATTGATAATAATATAAGGCTTTTAGGTATTATCTTATGAGAAGTGCTGTTAAAACCGCACCAAACCCTGCCGAGACTGCCATTTCAGCAATGAAACAGACTCGGCTTTTGATTTTTTGTTTGCGTGTTTTGGGTATTCCCACAGAATTGCGAAGGCTTTTCATTGCGTTGCCCTTTAATTTACTTTCGTTTTCAGCACTGTATTCGGGTCGGACAAAAAACAGAGCTTTTTCAAAATACTCACAGCCTGTTTCGTGAATTTCAAGAACTTGACGATTTACACCTTTTACCATTTTGATATCCTCTTCTTTAATTTTATTCGTTGTTATTTTAGGATATTAAGGATATTTTTATACTGTTTTCTGCTGCACTTTTACAAGAAAATTTTGTCAATATGGGATTTTCACCAAAAATTATTACAGGCAAAAATATACTAAATGTATAAATGACTTTTCAACGAAATTGTTGAAAACTCTGTTGAAAATGTTTATAACTTCCGCCAAAATCATAGGATTTTAACGATTTTTTGCAGTTTTCGACATAGTTTGAAAAAGATTATTAAATGAATATTAAATACTAAATGTTGTAAAGTCTTTACAATTTATACATTTTGGAACATTGCTGTCTTAAAAATCGGTTAAAATTTTTGTGCATTTTTTTATTAGCACTTTTCAATAGAAAATCTTTAAAAAATTAGTTATTTTGCGAGGTCAAAGAAAATGAAAAATACATTTGAAATAATCTGCCCTGCCGTTTTCAGCTTGGGTCTTTCCCTTGACTGCGGCCAGGCTTTCCGCTGGACAGAAAAAGACGGAAAATGGCACGGTGTTGCATACGGCAAACCTCTTACGGTTCAGCAAATTGAAAACCGCCTTATTTTTGACTGTTCTGCCGAAGATTTTGAAACAGTTTGGCGAAATTATTTTGATTTTGACTGTGATTATGAAAAAATTACTTCATTATATGACGATAAATATTTAAAATCTGCCGTCAGCGAATATTCGGGCATCAGAATTCTCCGCCAAGAGCCGTGGGAAACGCTTTGCTCCTTTATAATTTCGCAGAACAACAATATTCCCCGCATAAAAGGCATTGTTGAGAGGCTTTGTGAAAACTTTGGCGAGGGTGAAGATGGCAAAAAAAGCTTTCCGTCAGCCGAAAAGCTTTCAAAATTGACCGTTGAAGATTTAGCCCCCCTGCGTGCAGGCTTTAGGGCAAAATACATAATTGACGCGGCGCAAAAAGTCGCGGGCGGTGAAATCGATTTCAATAAAATCAGCGAAAATCCAATTGAATTTGGCAGAGAAGAACTGCAAAAAATCAAAGGCGTAGGCGCAAAGGTTGCAGAATGCACCCTGCTTTACGGTTTTCATAAGCTTGAAGCCTTCCCCATTGATGTGTGGGTAAAGCGAATTATGGCAGAAATGTACCCTAACGGACTGCCTGAATGCACAAAAGGCACTGAAGGAATTGCCCAGCAATACCTATTTCATTGGCGCAGAATGCAGGATAAAGGTTAAAAACCGTCTATTTTCTTGACACAGTGTCCCTTTTGTGTTATTATAAATCAGTTGCACATAGGTTATATTCTGCCGTTGCGCAGATGAAAAAGGAACCCCATCGAGATTTCTCGGTGGGGTTTTGGTTTTTTATTGAGTTATTTTTTGCAATTATATTCTTGCTACACCGCTTTTGCGTGCCGCGTCTGCAACAGCCTTTGCAACGGTTGTGCCTACTCTTTCGTCAAAAGCCTTGGGAAGTATGTAATCCTCGCTAAGCTCATCGTCTGCTACTAACGATGCAATTGCTCTTGCCGCTGCAATTTTCATTTCTTCGTTGATGTCGCTTGCTCTGCAATCAAGCGTACCTCTGAAAATGCCCGGGAATGCAAGTACATTGTTAATCTGATTAGGATAATCGCTTCTGCCTGTTCCCACAACCTTTGCGCCTGCGTTTTTAGCCTTGTCGGGCATAATTTCGGGTACGGGGTTTGCCATTGGGAATACAATTGAATTTTCAGCCATTAAAGCAATCATATCTTCGGTAACAATATTTGGCGCAGAAACGCCGATGAATATATCAGCGCCTTTCATTGCGTCTGCAAGCTTACCTTTGATATGATTCTTATTTGTGATTTTTGCCATTTCGGTTTGAGCAGGATTCATCCAATCCTCGCCCTCGCAAAGAACACCCATTTTATCACACATAATAACATTGCCTGCGCCCATATTTATAATGAGCTTTGCAATTGCAATGCCTGCCGCGCCTGCGCCGCTGAATACAACCGTGCAATCCTCAATCTTTTTATTAACAAGGCGAAGCGCATTTGTAACCGCCGCGCCTACTACAACAGCAGTGCCGTGCTGATCGTCGTGAAACACGGGAATATCACATTTTTCTTTAAGCTTTTTTTCGATTTCAAAGCATCGAGGAGCAGAAATATCTTCAAGATTTATTCCGCCGAAAGACCCTGCAAGCAAAGAAACACAGTTTACAATTTCATCAACATCTTTACTGCGTACACAAAGGGGAATTGCGTCAACTCCGCCAAACTCCTTGAAAAGTACGCATTTGCCCTCCATAACAGGCATACCTGCCTCAGGACCTATATCGCCAAGCCCTAAAACCGCTGTTCCGTCAGTTACAACCGCAACGGTATTCCAACGGCGTGTAAGCTCGTATGATTTGTTAATATCCTTTTGAATTTCAAGGCAGGGCTGTGCAACACCCGGCGTATAAGCAAGCGACAGTGACTCTTTATCGTTTGCCTTTGCCCTTGATTTCACCTCAATTTTACCTTGCCATTCATAATGAAGCTTTAAGCTTTCTTTTGCGTAGTCCATAGTGTATTACTCCTTAAAAGAAAGATAATTCTTTTTAGCACAAAGAATTTCTTTCAGTGATTATGATAATCAATGCTCAACCCATTCTCTTGAGCGTTCAACAGCGCGAAGCCAGCCGTTATATCTCTTTTCACGCTTTGCCAAATCCATTTTAGGCTCGAAAATCTTATCAACTTGACGGATTTTTTTGATTTCATCGGTACTCTCCCAAAATCCTGTTGCAAGACCTGCAAGATAAGCCGCACCCATTGCGGTGGTCTCAACCATTTTGGGTCGGTTCACATTTGTTCTGATCATATCCGCTTGAATTTGCATCATAATATCGCTTACAGACGCACCGCCGTCAACCCGAAGCTCTGAAAGCTCAATATCGGAATCCTGCTTCATAGCCTCAAGCAAATCGGTCATTTGATATGCGATAGCCTCAAGCACACTTCGGCAGATATGCGCCGCATTTGCGCCGCGGGTAAGACCCACGATAGTACCGCGTGCGTACATATCCCAATAAGGAGCTCCCAAGCCTGTAAATGCAGGCACAAAGTACACACCGTTTGAATTTGGAACACTCTCTGCAAGCTCGTCGCATCGGCGGGCAGACGGAATAAGCTGTAAATCGTCGCGGAGCCATTTAATAACAGAGCCTGCGTTAAATGCCGAGCCTTCAATTGCATAGGTTACTTTATCGCCTATTCCCCACGCGACGCCTGTAACAAGATTATGGTCGGATTCAACTCGCTTGTCGCCTGTATTCATAAGCAGGAAACAGCCCGTACCGTATGTATTTTTTGCCTGACCGCTTTCAAGACAGCCCTGACCGAAAAGTGCGGCAGGCTGGTCGCCGATTGCGCCTGCAATAGGTACACCTGCCAAATCTTCAATACCGATAACATTTTTGCCTATTTTGCCGTAAATTTTGCTTGACGGCACAGGTTCGGGAAGCATACTCATAGGAATACCGAATTTTTCACAAAGATATTCGTCCCAGCAAAGCTTATCAACATCAAAAAGCATTGTTCGCGATGCGTTTGAATAATCAGTAATATGCACCGCGCCGTCTGTCAGATTCCATATAAGCCAAGTTTCAACCGTACCGAAAAGGAGCTGACCTTTTTCTGCCAAATCCCTTGCGCCCTCAACATTTTCAAGAATCCATTTGATTTTTGTAGCTGAAAAATATGCGTCAACCACAAGTCCTGTATGATCCTTTATATACTTTGTAAATTCTTCGTCAGCTTTGATCTCTTCGCACATATCGGCAGTTCTTCTGCACTGCCATACAATTGCGTTATGAACAGGCTTACCTGTTGATTTATCCCATACAATTGTGGTTTCGCGCTGATTTGTGATACCGATTGCAGAAATATCCTCGGCAGTTGCCTTGCTGTCAGCCATTACTTCCATAATAGCCTGTAACTGCGAGAAAAGAATTTCCATAGGATTATGTTCAACCCAGCCCGTGTGTGGATAAATCTGTGTGAACTCGTGCTGAGCTTTATAGCAGATATTACCCTGTTTGTCAAAAAGAATTGCGCGTGAGCTTGTTGTGCCTTGATCAAGAGCAAGAACATACTTTTTCATTGTATAACACCTCATAATATTAAATAGAAGATTTTTAACTAATTCCCTTATTTTAGTTATTTTTTATCTATTATTGTTTTTTCTTTAATCAAAACCGCTTCCCTCTCGGCTTTTTTATCGTCAAACAGATTGTGCAAGCCCTCCCAATGAAGAACTCTGCGTTTAAACCAAAGCGATGACGCGTGCTTATAAATAAACGACGGGCACGCCTTTTTAAGCGGAGCATAATTTACGCCGTAAACATCAAGCAACTTATAATAATCGTCTGCCTTGTGCATAAATGTTGAAAATGTGGGATATCCCTTTTCAGCCCAAGCATTTTCAGCCATTGCGCCCAATCGGGGAAAAGTGAGAAATTCAAGACGCTTCATATTCGGAACATATTCCGTCCACATCTGCGCCTCAATTCCCATTGTTTCTTCATCGTTTTCAGTCAGCGCACCGTCACTCTCGCAAACATTTTTAAGCGAATTCCACGAATATGGGAAGTCGAAATAATAAGGATAGCAATTGGTATTTATAAGCTTTCTGCCCCGTTTAAGCTCTTCTTTGATAAGTTTTTTGCCGTCATCGTTCTGGCAGACTGTCCACATAATATCAGGACTTAAATTTTCAGAGCTTCCCATTGAATCGTAATTCCACATTATTGAAGAATAACCTTTGGTTTTAAGATAAGCATTAACCTTGCTCATAAAGAACATCTGTAATTCGTCTTCGTTTTCAAGTCCGTTTTCTTTCATTGCTTTTTGGCAGTGCGGACAAATCTTCCAGCGCATTTTCACTGCCTCGTCGCCGCCTATGTGTATAACTTTGTCAGGGAAAAGCTCAACAAGCTCGTCAATAACATCATAAACAAACTGATAGCTTGTTTCTTTTCCTGCGCAAAGAATATCGTGTTTAACGCCCCAATGTGTTGCGACATCCAGCTTTCTGTCAAGACACGAAAGCTCCGGATAACAGGCAATCGCCGCCACCATATGCCCCGGTACATCAAATTCGGGAATAACTTTTATTTTTCTCGCATGACAATATGCGACAACTTCTTTTATATCCTCTTGTGTATAATATCCGCCATGAGGCTTTTTGCTGAAATTAGTTCCGCTTCTTTTTGAACCTTTTTCGGTGAGCAAAGGATATTTTTTGATTTCTACACGCCAGCCCTGATCCTCGGTCAAATGCCAATGAAGCACATTCAGCTTGTGAAGCGCCATCAAATCAACCACACGCTTGATTTGTTCAACCGTATAAAAATATCTTCCGCAATCAAGCATATAGCCGCGATAAGCAAAACGCGGTGCGTCTGTAATTTCGATATACGGAATTTTACCGTCACTCTGCAAAAGGAGCTGTTTTAATGTCTGAATACCGTAAAAAAGACCAGACTCGGTTTTTGCATTTATGTAAACTCGGCGGTTTTCACATTTAAGTGTATAGCCCTCATCATTCTCAATTGTATCATCAATTTTAAGAATGATTGATTTTTCTTCGCCGGTATCTTCGTGAACGCGGATTTTCTTATTCAACACCTTGCGGGCGAAGCGAATAATATCCTCCGAAAAATCATAAGGCGAAACAGTTGTTCCTGCATGAAGGGTAAAGCCCTTTTTATCTCGGTTTATAAGAATGGTATTGGGCTGAGGAATAATATTAAACATCCTTGCAGTCCTCCTAAATAAAAAATATATTTTTATTTTACCATAAAATCTTTTGAACTACAATAAAAATAGTGCATATTTTCCTCTTGAAATTGTATCACATATATAGTATAATGATTTGAGGCGAGAAGAGCCGAGCGCAATATGCCGAAAATCGGTGCGTAGCAGTTTAAATCAAACAGATTTTTTTGACGCAGTTCAAGAAGAATTATGCTGATTCAAACCATATCGGGTTCGGCTCTTCTCACCTTCTATTGCCTTAATTCAGTCGTGTGCCGTGTGGGTCCTGTGCGGCGGGGCGCTGTGAACCATGTCAGGCGGGGAACCGAGCAGCATTAAGCGGATTGCACCGGGCGCCACAGCTTGCCTGCACGACACATGACTGAGTTAAGGCAATTTTAATTAGATATCTTATATGTTATAAGACTGAGCTAAAAGGGGGAAGAAATATGCACCGCGCGTTTTACAGAAAATACCGACCTGCCGCATTTACCGATGTTGTCGGGCAAGAGCATATCACGAAAACTCTTGAAAATGCAGTGAAAACAGGTAAAATAAGCCACGCATATCTCTTTACAGGCTCACGCGGAACAGGCAAAACATCATGCGCAAAAATTCTTGCGAAAGCAGTCAACTGTTTAAATCCGCAAAACGGCAACCCCTGCAACGAGTGCGAAATTTGCCGTGGAATTGACAACGGCTCAATTCTTGATATTATTGAAATCGACGCCGCTTCTAACAACGGTGTTGACAATATCCGTGATTTGCGTGAAGAGGCGAATTTTACCCCTGCTAATGCAAAATACCGTGTTTATATTATTGACGAGGTGCATATGCTCTCAATCGGCGCGTTCAATGCGCTTCTTAAAACTCTTGAAGAACCGCCGGCGCATGTAATATTTATTTTAGCGACAACCGAAGTACACAAATTGCCCTCAACAATACTCTCACGCTGTCAGCGATTTGATTTCAAACGCATTCAGCCAGAAGATATTGCAGGCAGACTGTCAGAGGTTGCGGTAAAAGAGAATTTACAGCTATCTCAAGACGGCGCAATGCTGATTGCCCGAATTGCAGACGGCGCTATGCGTGACGCGCTTTCGCTCCTTGACCGCTGTTCCTCATACGAGGGTGTAATCGACTCTGCAGCTGTCGCCGCAAGCGCAGGTCTTGCAGGCAGAGAATACATTTTTGAGCTTTGCGACTGTATAATTCAAAAGGATGCGGCAAAGGCGCTTGAAATTGTAAACAGACTTTATAACGACTCCTGTGATATGGAGCGTCTTATCACCGAGCTTACAAGCCATTTCAGAAATCTTATGGTTTCAAAGGCTGTTAAGAACTTTGAAAATATGATAATTTGTTCGCAGAGTGAAATTGATATTATCCGTCAGCAAAGCGAAAAAACTACGCTTGCCGCCATTATGTCTTGTATTGATGTTCTTACCGCCTCTGCCGCCACAATGAAGCAGGGCGCAAACAGAAGAACAAGCGCCGAGCTTTGCATTATAAGACTATGCGCACCGTCGCTTGACAGCGATATGAACGCAGTTCTTCGCAGATTAAGCGAACTTGAAGACGCAGTTGCATCGGGCAAAATCACCGTTAAGGCTGAAACGCCTATACAGACAGTTGTTGAATCTGAAAAAGCACCCGAATCCAAGGTTAAAGAGGTTAAAGCTGATATAAAATCTGAAGCCAAACCCGAACTTCAGCCCGAAAAAGAAGAAATTCCGCTTCCTCCCCCGCCACCGGAAGCAGAGGAAGAAAAGGTAATTCAGCAGTCAAGCGGAACAGTTCCTTTCGGCAAGTGGCCCGAAGTGCTTGAAAAAATATTTGCAAGCAACAAAAGTCTTATCGCAATGCTTTCCGGCTCATCTGCATTTATTCACAATGATAAATATTTGTTAATTAAAGGCTCTCCCGTTTTAGAGATTTATCTCAAAACAGGCGATTATTCACGAATTATCCGAGAGGCAGTTTATGCCGTGACAGGCAGGAACTACACTCTTGCGGTTTATAATAACAAACAGGAAGAAACACCGAAAAATCCCCTTTCAGACCTTGTGGCAAAGGCTCGAAATCTCGGTGTGCATGTTGAGGAGGAATAAAAATGAAAGCAAGAATACCCAACCAGGGCGGTCAAGCAAATATGATGAAGCGTATTCAGCAAATGCAGGAAGAAATGACCCGCGTTCAGCAGGAATGCGAAGCGGCAGAGTACAATGCAAGCGCCGGCGGCGGCGCAATTGATGTTACAGTCAACGGCGGTCACCAGCTTGTAAGCGTTAAAATTCAGCCCGATGTTGTTGACCCTGAAGATGTTGAAATGCTTGAGGATTTACTCGTAGCGGCAGTTAATGAAGCTATGAGAAAAGCAGACGAAACTATGGAAAGAGAAATGGGCAAGTTCACAAACGGTATGAACATTCCCGGACTTGGCTTCTGATTAACGGAGTATTGGCAATATGGCAATTGTTTCACTTGAAAAACTGATTGAAGAATTTCGCAAAATGCCCTCTGTCGGTGTAAAATCGGCGGAGAGAATGGCTTATTATATTCTCGGTCTTGACGACAGTGAAACAAAAAGCTTGGTTGACGCTATAAATTCTGCGCATACTAATATACATACCTGTAATGTGTGCTGTAATCTTACCGAGGGTGAAAAATGCGGAATTTGCAGTAACGAAAAGCGTGACAGCTCTGTAATCTGCGTTGTTGAAAATCCCCGTGATGTCACCGCCTTTGAGCGTACACACGAATACAGAGGTGTTTATCATGTGCTTCACGGCGTAATTTCACCGATGAACGGTGTGGGTCCCGATAATATCCGCATTAAAGAGCTTATCACCCGAATGGCAGATGACAGCGTTAATGAGGTTATTATGGCAACCAACCCCACCGCCGAAGGCGAAGCAACCGCAATGTATATTGCAAGACTTTTAAAGCCTATGGGCATTAAGGTGAGCCGTCTTGCCTACGGTGTACCTGTGGGCAGTGACCTTGAATATGCCGACGAAGTAACGCTTTCTCGTGCGCTTCAGGGCAGAAGCTTATTATAAATAAAGGTAATAATCATGGCAGAAAAGAATACAAACACTACAATTGCACAAAATAAAAAAGCTCTCCATGATTATTTCGTCATAGAGAGTTTTGAAGCAGGTATTGAGCTTGTGGGTACAGAAGTTAAATCTCTGCGCCAGGGCAAATGCAATCTTAAAGACGCTTGGTGCAGTATTGTCGAAGGCGAAATCTTCGTCAACGGTATGCACATAAGCCCCTATGACCACGGTAATATCTTTAACCGTGACCCCATGCGCGTGCGCAGACTGCTTATGCATAAAAAAGAGATTATGCGGCTTTTCGGCACTGCAAAGCAAGAGGGGTTGACCCTCATTCCTCTGTCAATATACTTCAAAAAAGGCAGAGCAAAGGTTCAGGTCGGGCTGTGTAAAGGTAAAAAACTTTATGACAAGCGTGATTCTGCCGCTAAAAAAGAAGCTCAACGAAATATTGAACGCACAATGAAAGAGAGAATGAAATAATCTCTCAAAATTAAGTCTTATTAAGCTATAACACATTATCCGCAAGGAATAATATCTTCTTATAATAATATGGGGATGAAAGGATTTCGACGGGGATTTTGAACTGCGATAAGCGAGCAGTGGAGTCTGACCACTTTAAAACGGACAGTTTATTAAAAATAAACGACAAAGATAACAAAGTACTTCTTGCTGCTTAATTAGCGGCGAGCATTCCCCCGAGAGAACTGCGGCTCGGTACGGAGTGTCATTCAGCAGTAAATGTGAACGGATAACCGCCTTGTAGTCCGTCACACATCACAGGGCTACTGAAAGGAATGCCTGTTTGTCGGCTGTCCCGTAGGGAACGTCAATAGATAAACTACGCTCGTAGAAAGTTTCAGGAATAGATTTTCGGACGCGGTTTCGATTACCGCCATCTCCACCAGAAAAAAAGCACTTGCAAATTGCAAGTGCTTTTTTCAGTGAAATAAATCCCTTACGGGATTTGTGAAATACACTTAG
>CAZIMO010000003.1:120238-148997 GCA_964540535.1 uncultured Eubacteriales bacterium
TTCGTGATATTTCAAGCTTTCAGTATAAATACTCAATTTTTCCTTGACGGCTTAAGGCGAAGAAAATTGAACACTTTCATAATTTTTAATATTTTCACGAATTAAAACAAGTGCTTTTTTCAGTGAAATAAATCCCTTACGGGATTTGTGAAATACACTTAGTGTGTGAAATAGCTGACGCTGTGAAATACGCCTTACGGCGTGTGGGATTTATTTTATTTCACTTTCTGCTTTAGCAGAAAATTTCACAATTATCGTAAGATAATTATTTTACATTGCATAGTAATATTTCACTAAAATTCGTGATATTTCAAGCTTTCAGTATAAATACTCAATTTTTCCTTGACGGCTTAACATTGACATCGGGCTTAATACTGCCCTCTATCTTACCGTGAACACTTTCATAATTCTTAATATTTTCACGAATTAAGACAAGAATATGGCTGTTTACACTGCGTCCTTCATAGTCTGCAACATAGCCGAGCTTGTTAAGCATTTCTTCTTCAATTCTGATAGACACGCTTTTAATAGCCACAAAATCACCTCATAATAGATATATTGTATATTTATTTTACGCAGAATTTGTGATATAATGTTGCAAATGGATATATAGTATATCTAAAAAATATGAGGTGATTTGTATGAAGGTGGCAGTAGTCGGTTCAAGGACGCTTAAAGTTGATAATCTTGAAAAATATCTGCCAAAAAGCACAACAGAAATTGTATCGGGCGGTGCAAGAGGCATAGATTCTTCGGCAAAAGAATACGCACTGTCAAACGGCATAAAAATGACAGAGTTTCTTCCGGAATATTACAAGTTCGGCAGAAATGCTCCGTTGAAATGCAATATCACTATTATAAATTATGCCGATATTGTATTGGCTTTTTGGGACGGTCAATCTCACGGCACAAAATATGTCATTGACGAATGCAAAAAAGCAGGAAAACCCATTCGTATTTTTATACCTAATGTCAATAAATAAATTTATAAAATAATTTCAAAATCCTCTTGACTGTAAAGTTGGTTTATACCTTATAATATAGGTAAAGGCGCAGTTAGCTTTAAAAAATACAATGAAAGGAACGGCACCGTGCATAAAAGGCTGTTTTTAATGGCTCTTTGTGCGAATTTTGAATATGACTGTTCAAGAGATTGAAAAGGAATTAAATATAACAAGGGCAAACATTCGGTTCTACGAGAAAGAGGGCTTGCTGACACCGCCGCGCAAGGCGAACGGCTACCGTGACTACGGCGAAGCTGATATTGCACGGCTCAAAAAAATCATTATTTTCCGCAAGCTCGGTATTTCTGTTGCAGATATTAAAAGCATTTTCGACGGCTCGTTATCCTTGCAAACGGCAATTGACACCAATACCCAACGCCTGCAAATGGAGATCGAAGAGCTGAACGGCGCAATCGAGGTCTGCCGTCAAATCAAAGAAAATAATGCCGAAGAAGCGAATTTCCCTCAAGATTATTTTTGGGATGTTATCAACAAGCGTGAAAGCGGCGGTGAAAACTTCAACGATATATTTTCAGACTATTCATCATTCGTCAAATTCATTCTTGATGACGCATACCATTTTAACTATGATAAAATTAAAGAAAAAGCAGGAATAAAGGGTATTATAATTATCGTTCTGATTGTTTCGTTATTCAGCGGAATATGGGAATTGATATTTGAGAGACAAGAACTTGCATCTTTTGCCTATGGATTTATTCGCCCCTTCATTTTATTTTTGGGTGTGTGCATATTAGTCTTTCCTGCATATTTTTTCGGCAAAAGGAACTCAAAGCTTGCAGGTATTTATGTTAAAATCCTCTCGGTAATAATCGGAATTATTCTAATTGTAATTTTCGGTCTGCTTATTTACGCAATATTCAGCGCTATATTTAATTTACTCTTCATTTAACACAAAAAGGACAGATGAAAAACTCATCTGTCCTAATTTTTTATTATATACAGCCGATTAAGCCTTTAATGCTTCCTCTACTGCAACTGCGCAAGCAACTGTTGCGCCTACCATCGGGTTGTTACCCATACCGATAAGACCCATCATCTCAACGTGAGCAGGAACTGAAGATGAACCTGCGAACTGAGCGTCGCCGTGCATTCTGCCCATTGTATCTGTAAGACCGTATGAAGCAGGACCTGCAGCCATATTATCGGGGTGAAGTGTACGGCCTGTACCGCCGCCCGAAGCAACTGAGAAGTAGTTTACGCCGTTTTCCATAGCCCACTTCTTATATGTGCCTGCAACAGGATGCTGGAAACGTGTGGGGTTAGTTGAGTTACCTGTGATAGAAACATCAACGCCCTCTTTCTTCATAATTGCAACGCCTTCAAGAACATCGTTTGCGCCATAGCAGCGAACTGCGGCTCTTTCACCGTCAGAATACTTTGTTTCATTTACGATTTTAAGCTCGCCTGTGTAGAAATCATAGTCTGTCTGAACATATGTGAAGCCGTTAATTCTTGAAATGATCATAGCAGCGTCTTTGCCAAGACCGTTAAGGATAACACGAAGGGGTTCTTTACGAACCTTGTTAGCTGTTTTTGCAATACCGATAGCGCCTTCAGCTGCTGCGAATGATTCGTGACCTGCAACAAATGCGAAGCACTTTGTTTCTTCTTTAAGAAGCATTGCGCCGAGATTACCGTGGCCAAGACCAACGCTTCTCTGCTCTGCAACTGAACCAGGGATACAGAAAGCCTGAAGTCCCTTACCGATAACTGCTGCTGCCTCTGAAGCAGTTTTTACGCCCTCTTTAAGAGCAAGAGCAACGCCGAGTGTGTAAGCCCAAACTGCATTTTCAAATGCGATAGGCTGAACGCCCTTAACGATGCCTTCAACATCAATACCGTTTGATTCGCAAAGAGCTTTTGCGTCCTCGAGAGAAGCAATACCGTATTCAGCAAGGCATTTCTCGATTTTAGCCATTCGTCTTTCTTTGCCTTCAAATTTTACATCATTAGCCATTACAATATCCTCCTTCTCTTATTCTTCTCTGGGGTCAATATACTTTACAGCGTCTGCAAAGCGACCGTATGAGCCTGTATTGTTTTTAAGAGCTGTTGCAGCGTCTGTGCCGTGACGGATATCTTCCATCATCTTACCGAGCTTAACGAACTCATAACCGATAACCTGATCGTCAGCATCAAGAGCCATTCTTGTGATATAGCCCTCTGCCATTTCCATATAACGAACGCCCTTAACCTTTGTTGAGAACATTGTACCAACCTGTGAACGAAGTCCTTTACCAAGGTCCTCAAGGCCTGCGCCTACAACAAGACCGTCTTCTGAGAAAGCAGACTGTGAACGGCCGTAAACAAGCTGGAGGAAGATTTCTCTCATAGCTGTGTTTATAGCATCGCAAACAAGGTCTGTGTTAAGACATTCAAGAAGAGTTTTGCCGGGAAGAATTTCAGCAGCCATAGCAGCTGAATGAGTCATACCGGAGCAGCCGAGAGTCTCAACAAGAGCTTCTTCAACGATACCCTCTTTAATGTTAAGTGTGAGCTTGCAAGCGCCCTGCTGAGGTGCGCACCAGCCAATACCGTGTGAAAAGCCGGAAATATCTTTGATTTCATAAGCCTTTACCCAATTGCCCTCTTCGGGAATTGGAGCGGGACCGTGATGAGGTCCTTTTTTAACACAGCACATTTTTTCAACTTCATGTGAATAGTTAATCATAATAAAATGAAACTCCTTTCTTTAAACGGAATAATTCCTATCTTGTAAATTATACAATCACTTGGCAAAATTTTCAATAGTAATTTTGACAAAAGCTTGACAATGAAAAGTTTTTTTATAGGCAATAATCATATTATTGACCCAATTTCCATAAAAATGCAGAAAATGCAAAAATCACATTGATTCAGGCGTTGAAATTCTGAACATTTCAAGAATATTTGTTATAACTGTCATAACGCAGTTGCAAAGGTACAAACGCGCCTGCATAAGTGATTCGTCATCAACCGCAACACGGCAGGCATTGTAAAATTTGTGGAAAAGCGTAGCCAAATCTATGCAGTAGCGGGTAATTTTTGCAGGGTCATAATTCTTTGCGGAATTTATAATTTCATCTGTCAAAGAAGCGAGGTGGCGGATAAGCTCTATTTCTTCGAGCGCTGTCAAAAGTTTAAGCTCGTCCTTTGTACATTCACGAACTGTTACGCCGTCATTTTCAAGCTTACGGAGAATGCTGTGAATTCGCGCATTCGCATACTGACAGTAATAAACAGGGTTTTGTGAGGACTGCTCAACCGCTAAATCAAGGTCGAAATCCATTTGCGAACCGGGTTCACGCATATTGAAAAGGAATCGGACTGCGTCAACGGGAATATCCTCAAGCAAATCAACAAGAGTAATCGCCTTGCCTGTACGCTTTGACATTTTTACAACCTCGCCGTCACGGGTAAGGCGGACAAGCTGCATAAGAATAACATCAAGGCGGCTGCTGTCAAGATCAAGCGCTTCAAGAACACCTTTCATACGGGCAACATGGCCGTGGTGGTCAGCGCCCCAAACATCAATAGCCTTGTCAAAGCCTCTTGTTACAAGCTTATTTCTGTGATAAGCAATATCGGCCGCAAAATATGTGGGATTTCCGTTTTGACGGATAAGCACATCGTCTTTAAGCTCAAGCTTATCAATTTCTTCCTGTGTTTTGCCTGATTTTTTAAGCATTTCGGTTTGCACCTTGATATTGTTATACCAAACTGCGCCGTCTTTTTCATAAGTTAAGCCCTTATTTGTAAGGTATTCGATAACCTCTTTAACCGCGCCGCTGCTGTGAAGCTGACTTTCTTTAAACCATGTATCATATTCAATGCGGTATTTCGCCATATTGGCTTTCATATTGTCGATATTTTTAGGCAAAGCAAAATCAACAAGAGCTTTTCTGCGTTCCGCCTCGCTCTTATCAAGATAAATTTTGCCGTAAATATCGGCAAATTGCTTTGCTCTCTCTTTAATATCCTCACCGTGATAGCTGTCTTCAGGAAGCTCTACCGCATCTTCACCTTTGTAAATCTGCTGATAACGGACATCAAGCGAAAGTCCGAATTTTTCAATCTGATTGCCTGCGTCATTTATATAAAACTCACGCTCAACCTCATAGCCTGCCATATCAAGAACTGCGGCAAGGCAGTCGCCCAGCGCGCCGCCCCTTGCATTACCCATATGCATAGGTCCTGTGGGGTTTGCCGAAACGAATTCCACATTCATTTTTTTACCCTTGCCGTATTCGCTTCTGCCGTAATTTTTGCCTAAAGCCTTAACATCGAGCAAAATGTCGGCATAAAAATCATTTGAAAGCTTAAAATTTACAAAGCCTGCGCCTGCAACTGTGCAGGACTCAAAATATGTGCCGTTAAGGTCGATATTCTTTGCAACAATATCAGCAATTTTTCTCGGCGCAGAGCGGAATACCTTTGCGCATACAAAAGCGATATTTGATGAATAGTCGCCGTTATCACGGTTTGCAGGAACTTCAATGTTAAAACCGGGAATAGGCTCCGATGGGAACTCGCCTTCAGCAACCGCTTTGCCCAAAGCGTCAACTATAAGTGTGTGAAGCTGGTCTGTCGCCTGTTTAACTAATTTAGACATCCTTATTTCTCCTCAATATATATGTTCATACTGTTTTCTGATGCAAAACCGTTGTTGAAATCAAGTGTATATTTCATTTTCAACACGCTTTTTGCGCCGTTTCTGAACCAATTTACATTATTTCCGTAAATACCCATTGTGAATTCGCCATAGGGTGTTTTATAAAATGTATGGTGGCGTTTGCTTTTTTCAACCGTCATTTCAGAGCTGAACGAGCCTTCACGTACTATGCTCACTGCCGAGCCGTCAGTTATTGTGATAACTGTATTTTCAAGCCCTGTTTCTGCGTTATTTTCAATATAATTTATTACGCTTTTTCCGTTTTCGTGTTCAACCGTACCCACAACGGACATTTCGCCCGATTCTGTTCCGTTTTCGGTTGACTGCGTACTTACAATTTTAATTACTGCGTCTTTTTTCATTCACTGAATTCCTTTTCCCATTTCTCAATTGCCATGGTGCAAAGCTTATCAATCAAATCGCCGTAAGCTATGCCTGCTTTATCCATAAGCATTGGGTACATACTTATGCTCGTAAATCCCGGAAGAGTGTTCGGCTCGTTAAGAAGCACCGCGCCGTCACTGTGTCTTACAAAGAAATCTACCCTTGCAAGTCCTGAACAGCCCCAAGCCTTATATGCCTTTACTGCAAGCTCACGGATTTCCTGTATTTTTTCTTCGGGAAGTCTTGCGGGAATATGAAGTCCGCTGTCCGACTGATATTTTGCCTCAAAATCATAAAACTCATTGCTCGGCTCAATTTCGCCCACAGCGCCTGCAAAGGCTTCGTCATTACCCATTACGGCACACTCAACCTCTGCCCCGTAAATTGCCTCTTCAACAACAACACGGGAGTCAAATTTTAAAGCATATTCAAGACCTTTTTTAATTTCTTCGGCAGTTTTCGCCTTTACAACGCCCACTGACGAGCCTGCATTTGCAGGCTTGATGAACACGGGAAGTCCCAAATATTCTTCACATTCCTTTGCAAACTCCTCACCGTGACGCTCAAAATCATATTTAGTTATGTATTTCCACTTTGCCTGCGCAATTCCGTTCACATCGCAAATAGCATTTGTCATCGCCTTATCCATACAAACGGCAGATGCCATTGTATTACATCCCACATAAGGAATGCCTGCAACAGTCAAAAGTCCCTGCATTGTACCGTCCTCGCCGTTTTTGCCGTGCATTACGGGGAAGCACACGTCAATTCTTATTTTTTCGTATCCGTTTTCATTGAAAACTATAATTCCACGGTCGTTGCGGTCGGTTGAAATAACCGCTTTTTTAAGCTTTGATTTATCGCCGAGCCAGCCGTCATTTTCAATACTGTTAAAATTACCGTCAAAAAGTAACATTTCGCCCTGCTTTGTAATGCCGAGCATAACAACATTGTATTTTTCCTTGGGAATATTTCTGATAACCGAAGTTGCCGAAAGACATGATATATCGTGTTCGGAAGAAACTCCGCCGAAAATAATCAACGCATTTTTCATAATTTCACTCCATATTTTCTGTGAGAAGCCATAATATTACATTTTAATTATATTTTATCATAATATATTAGGCTATTCAATGATTTTATTCACAAATTTTTAATGACAAATCTAAATAAATGTGTTATATTATATGGGACATATTATTTTTGATTTGAGGTATTCAAAATGCTTGAAAGAAAAGAAGCTCTCGCGCTCATTTTAAAGGGCTGTACTGAAAAATTTGCTGACAACGGTTTTGAAACGGTTATTCCCGACGGTATTGAAAAAGGTTCGGCTCCTGTTTTTGTTGAAAACGAAACCGCTTATCTTGAATTTACAAAGGGCGACCTTACTCTTCGCCTTTTAAGCCATGACAATCTGCTTGATGTTATGGAAAAGGTTTCTGACGGCGAATTTGTAAAAACCGAATCAAATTTGCTTGACCTTGAAGATTGCGACGACCGTTCAATCAAATCTCTTTGCAATGAAATTAACGACACTGTTGTTTCTTCTTACGGCACAAAAGCAAAGCAGGCAGTTAAAAAAGCTCCTGCAACAGTTTCTAAAACTGCCGCAAAAAACGGCGCAAATTATGACGCTTATACTCTTGCAAGCCGTATTACATCGGTTTATCCCGAGCTTAGAGATGAGCTTAAAAACAATGTTCAGACCTACCCCGAATTTCTCGGTGAGGATTTCTTTGTGAATCACGCTAACAAATATATTATTGAGTCAATCAGATTTAACGATCAGAAAACAATCAAAAAGCTTTTCAAGATTTTAAGCGATATTTACGAAAACGGCTCAAACGATGTTCAAAATCTTGTTGTTGTTACAATTCTCGGCGAGCTTAACAACGAGCAGGCGCTTATTGACCGCTGTCTTGAAGAAGTAACTGACGAGGATTTTGCAAAGACAATTGTTGCAGTAAATAAATATCTTGCAAGCAACGCAGGCAAAAAAGCTAAAAAGCTTCTTGAGAATCCGCCCCAATATAAACCCCCGAAAAAGAAAAAGCAGGGTATGATGTCATCGCTTATGAGTATGCAGCCCCCTCAGCAGTAAAAATATAAAAAGCAAATACGGCGGGAGCTTGCTTCCGCTGTATTTTTTGCAAATTTAAGCGAAGCTGACAAATCCAAACTCGCTTAAGGAGAAATATCAAATGAACTCTAACAAATTAAAGGTAATTGCCTGCATATCAATGTTGCTTGACCACGCAGGCGTTATTCTTTTCCCCGAAATAATGTGGCTCAGATATGCAGGCAGGCTCGCAATGCCCCTATTCGCATTCTTTATTGCAGAGGGCTGCCGTCACACAAAAAACAAGGCGCGGTATTTCTTTCAGGTTTTGATACTCGGCATTGTGTGCCAAGCGGTTTACATAGTCAGCGACCTTATAAACGGCGGAATAAACCAAATTTACCTCAATATACTTTTCGCGTTGGCGCTTGCAATTCCCCTTTGCTGTATATTTCTTCAAATCGAAGCTTGCAAAGCAAAAAGCACTATCTCCCACGCATTTTATATAACTCTTTTTGTTGCTTATCTTCTCGCACTTGCAGGATTTATGTATTTCTGCGACCGTTCGGCTTCATTGGTAGGAATAAAAGTACATCTTGATTACGAAATTGCAGGGATATTGCTTTGTTTCTTCCCTGTAATCACAAAAGAACGCACAAAACGTCTTGCGCTTTTCTCGCTCGGTACATTTATTTTCTGCCTGCTTATGGAAAGCACTGTGCCGTATATATGGATTTCGCTTGCGGCGGTTCCGCTGATTGCGCTTTATAACGGCAAGCTGGGCAGTAAAAAGCTGAAATGGTGGTTTTATGCATTCTATCCTGTTCATTTCGCAGTTTTGTATGTTTTGAATATGATATTTTAAACTGTCCGCAGAACAATATAACCCGCCTTTGGCGAATAAAATTGAGGCACCTTCCTCACGGAAGATGCCTCAATTTATTATTCCCAAATTATACTTTTAAAATAAGTTTTTCTCTTAAAATCACATTTGGTAATATACAGATATACTCTTTTGTTTTCATTTAAAAGCGACTGAATAAATCCTGTTTTTTCAAATTCGTCAACAGACATACCCGAAATGTCTATACCGTGTATAAAGCTGTCTTTTGAAATACGTCCGAGAAAGCAAGTCATTTCTGACTGACTGCTGTGTTCAGTTGCAATGTATTCATACATTTCTTCGTCTGAAAAATCGCGGACTGTTTCTTTTTTGAAATAAAGATTTTCAATGTCTTTCGGAATTTTCTTTTCTGCAAGCATTTTATTAAGCACGGTGACAGCATAATCACTTATCCCCTGCGCCTGCACTTGAATAACCCCGCCAAATCCTTGACAAAAGACCTTGTATGCACTTTTATGAGAAAACAGTGAATAAATTACATTTTTTGCTCTTTCAAAAAAACTTTCTGAGAAAAACATACTGCCGCAAAGGTTATTTTCACTTTTCAGCGTATGCATATAATACTGTTCAGCAATCTTTAATGCAAGCTGAACAGACTCTTCAAGCAAAGAAATAATCTCATTTTCCGAAGCAGTTACGGCATCTTCCCATTTTATGAACTGTATACCGTCAGGTGTTTCGACCTGAACAGCAACTCTTTTATAAACAGAATTTTGCTCTTCAATGTCGCTTATTCTTCGTAATCTCATAACTAAAAATCAGCTTTTTCTTTCAGCAATTTTTTACTTTTTAAGCGCTGATTTTGTATTCCAGATATTCTGTGCGTATTCGTTGATTGCACGGTCTGCGGCGAAACGGCCTGCGCCCGAAATATTCATAAGCGCCATTCTGTTCCAGTTTTCTGTGTCAAGATAATCTTTACTGATTCTCTTTTGAGTATTCTTGTAATCCTCAAAATCAGCAAGCACCATATATGGGTCATGGTGAATAATTGAAGCTGTAACTTCATGGAAGAACTGACCGTTTATGCCCTGCTGATTTGCAAAATCGAGAATTTTATGAATCTCTGAATTTGCATTGTAATAACCCTGCGGATCATAACCGCGCTTTTTAAGCTGTTCAACCTCGGGAGTTTTCATACCGAAGATATAAATGTTATCGTCGCCTGTCGCCTCATAAATTTCAACATTCGCGCCGTCCATTGTACCGATTGTAACAGCGCCGTTGAGCATAAATTTCATATTGCTTGTACCCGAAGCCTCTGTTCCTGCAAGAGAAATCTGCTCTGAAATATCAGCGGCGGGAATAAGTTTTTCGGCAAGAGTTACATTATAATCTTCAACATAAACGACTTTAAGTCTGCCCTTTACATCGGGATCGTTGTTAATCATATCGGCAAGCGCGCATATAAAAGCGATAATCTTCTTTGCAATGAAATAGCCCGAAGCCGCTTTTGCGCCGAAAATGTAAGTGTGCGGAATGAAATCTCCGTTGGGATTTTCTTTAATAGCAAGATACTGCGAAAGAATGTTAAGCGCGTTAAGGTGCTGACGCTTGTACTCATGAAGCCGCTTAACCTGAACATCAAATACTGAATCGGGGTCAAGCTTAATGCCATTATGTTTAAGCACATATTTTGCAAATTCTTCTTTATTTGCACGCTTAATTTTGCCGATCTCTTCAAGAACAGCCTTGTCGTCCTTGAATTTTCTCAAGTCAAGAAGCTTGTCAGCGTCTTTTACAAAGCCGTTGCCGATAAGTTCAGTTACATAATTTGAAAGTCTTGGGTTAGCCTGGCAAAGCCAACGGCGGTGCGCAATACCGTTTGTAACATTTGTGAATTTATCGGGTGTAAGCGCATAGAAATCAGAGAAAACAGTATCTTTAAGAATGTCGCTGTGAAGAGCGGAAACACCGTTTACACAGTGTGAACCTGCAACGCAGAGATTAGCCATTCTTACAACGCCGTTTGAAATAACAGCCATACGCTCAACCATATCTGCATTGTGTGTACCCTGCCATACGAAAGAACGGAAACGGTTGTCAATTTCTTTAGTAATCTGCCAAAGACGTGGCATAAGGCGTCTGTAAAGATCCTCGGGCCAACATTCAAGAGCTTCTTTCATAACAGTATGGTTGGTGTAAGCTACTGTATTTGTAACAATATTCCAAGCTTCATCCCAACCGTAACCGCATTCATCAAGCAAAATACGCATAAGCTCCGGAATTGCCATTGTGGGGTGAGTATCGTTAATATGAATTGCAACCTTTTCTGCAAAATTGTCCATCGTACCAAATTCGCGGAGATGATGCTGAACAATGTCTTGAATTGAAGCAGAAACAAGGAAATACTGCTGACGCAAACGAAGCGATTTTCCCTCGGGATGATTATCGGCAGGATAAAGCACCTTGCTGATAACCTCTGCCATAGCATTTCTCTCCATAGCGCGCATATAATCGCCTTGGTTAAAGAGGGTCATATCAAGACCGGGAGCTTTTGCTTCCCAAAGGCGGAGAACAGAAATACCCTTGCCGTCTTTGCCTGCAACACACATATCGTGAGGTATAGCGCGGATTACTTTGGAATTTACAATTTCAACATGGTGATACTGCTCTTCCCAAGTATCGTGAACCTCCCCCTCAAATTTAATCTCCATTGCCTGCTCTTCGTGGGGAACAAGCCAAACCTCACCGCCGGGGAGCCAAAAGTCGGGAAGCTCTGTTTGCCAGCCGTCAACTAACTTCTGTTTGAAGATGCCGTATTCATAAAGAATTGAATAGCCCTTTGCCACATAACCCTGTGTTGCGAGTCCGTCAAGATAGCATGCCGCAAGTCTGCCCAAACCGCCGTTACCGAGACCTGCGTCGGGTTCGCATTCAAAAACACTGTCAAGCTTTACGCCGTAATCCTTTAACACGCTTTCAAAAACCTTTGTAAGATTAAGATTATAAAGGTTGTTTTTGAGCGAACGGCCCATAAGAAACTCCATACAGAGATAATAAACTCTCTTTGTGCCTTTCTTTGAACCCTCGTTAGAAAATTCAGTTCTGCCCTGGCTCATCATATCTCTTATGATAAGAGCAATAGCTTTGTAAAACTGTTCGTTTGTAGCCTCTTCAGGATTAACTCCGATAAAGTGAGCAAGCTTTGATTCAACAAGCTCTTTTGCTTGCTTCTTTGTAAGCGAATAATTCATACAAATCCTCCAAAAAATTTTATAAAAATAGTTAAAAATTAAAATCCGTTTGTATATTTTACACTAAAATCAAGCATTTATCAACTGTAATAAACAAATTTATAAAATATATTTTAAAAATATACCATAAGCCGTATCCGATACGGTTTAATTCAGCATATTTTAAACCATATCGGGTTCGACTCTCTTCGCCTTAAACTGTAAAAAAAGACACCGCAGAATAAAATCTGCGGTGATTTAAGGTTAAATTATTGCGCAGGGCTGATATTGCCTGTTTGATAATTTTCATAACCTGCATCTGTCCAGACAACAGTGAATTTATTGCCGTTTCTCTGATAGAAATTCTTTACGCTTGCATCCATTACAGGTGAATATTCAACAAATCCGCTTCTTGAAGAGGTTGAACCCTTAACAGCCTTTAAACCTGCTTCAATTCCGTCAGCCATTTCTTTATCGTAAGCCTCAATTGTAGCCTTTACAACACTTCTGTTTGAACCTGCCGTGTAGCCGAATTTAAAGCCTGTGAGCCACCAATGCTCCTGCTCTTGGCGCTGGAAAAGCATATTGCCGTTGTTATAGTCGCTCATTGTTCTGTAATATTCAAATTTCATCTTCATAAGATGCTCATCGTCTGCGCAGTCATAGAAGCTTGAGGAATTTGCAGGATCCTTTGTGTAAACGCCAAGCTCGGCGCCTTCAAGAACACCGTACTGACCCTTCCACCATTGAAGTCTCCAAAGCAAACCGCTATATGAGAAATCAATTTTAAGAGTTGTATATCTCATATTAACATAACCTGCCGCAACATCGTATTCGTCGCCGAAGCCGAAGTGACGCTGCCAAGGATTAAGCGTTGAATAGTAAACCTGCTGTTCCGCATCATATTCATAGCCTGCGGCATTGAGAATTGCTTTCATATCTGACGATGAAAGGTTTGAGTTTGAAGAAGAGTCTGTGTCTAACGCAGGTGGATTTGTAACAGCAGGCCGAGTTGTTGTAGTGGTTGTACTGCTGCTTCCCGAAGAAGAACCCGAATTTCCTGTTGTCGGAGCAGGAGCTTCAGCAGTCGGTTCTGTGGTTGAACTGTCGGGCTCTGTTGAAGAATTATCCTCAAAAGAATTGTCTTCTCCGGTTGGGTCGTCCCATACTATATCGTCATTAGAGAACAGCGAATCGTTGTCCGGCTCTTTGCCCACAGGCACATTGCTGTTATTGTTTTTACAGGAAGCAAAGCAGCAAACAATCATAACAATAGAAAGCATTGCCGCAATGATTCGTAAATATGTAGATTTCATTACAATAATCCCTCCATAGAATTATAGATTATATTTCTATTTTATTATTACATAAAACCATCAAAATGTCAATTATCTCGAACCAATTCACTGTCTATTGATTTTTAACTGCTGTTGTGCTATTATTTACTTAATAATTAAAGTATCGGGGTAAGAAATATGAGTCTTGTACGTGACAATTTGCTTTATGAATCTGGTCAGCAAAAAATCAATTGGGTAAAAGCACATATGCCGGTGCTCAGAAGCATCGAAAAAGACTTTTCAGAGAGCAGGCCTTTTAAGGGCTTAAAGGTTGCGCTTTCCATTCACCTTGAAGCCAAAACCGCTTATCTTTGCACAGTATTGGCGGCAGGCGGTGCGGAAATGTACGTTACAGGGTCAAATCCCCTTTCAACTCAAGACGATGTTGCGGCAGCTCTTGCACATAACGGCTTGAATGTTTTTGCGTGGTACAACGCAACTGCCGAGGAATATAAAGAGCATCTTAAATATGTAATAGAAGCAGGCCCCGACATTATTATAGATGACGGCGGCGATCTCGTTAATCTTATCCACAACGAGTATCCCGAGCTTCTGCCTAAAGTTTTGGGCGGGTGCGAAGAAACAACAACGGGCATTATCCGCCTTGTTTCAATGGCGAAAGACGGCGAGCTTAAATTCCCTATGATTGCCGTAAACAATGCGAAGTGCAAATATCTTTTTGACAACCGATACGGCACAGGCCAGTCTGTGTGGGACGGCATTAACAGAACCACAAACCTTATCGTTGCAGGAAAAACCGTGGTTGTTGCAGGCTACGGCTGGTGCGGTAAGGGCGTTGCAATGCGCGCAAAGGGGTTGAGTGCGCAGGTAATCGTCACTGAAATTGACCCGATTAAGGCTATGGAAGCCCGTATGGACGGCTTTGACGTTATGGAAATGGAAGAAGCGGCAAAATACGGCGATTTCTTCATAACCGTTACGGGCTGTAAGGATGTTATCACTAAAAAAGCCTTTGTTAATATGAAGGACGGCGCTATTCTTTGCAACGCAGGTCATTTTAATGTGGAAATAAATCTTAACGAGCTTGAAGAATTAGCGGTTAAAACATCGCCTCAAAGAAAGAATATTATGGGATACACCCTTGCTGACAGCAGAACAATCAGCGTTATTGCCGAGGGCAGACTTGTAAACCTTGCGGCAGGCGACGGCCACCCAGCAGAGATTATGGATATGAGCTTTTCTATTCAAGCTCTCTGTGCAGAATATATAGTTAAAAATGCCGAAAATCTTACTGCATCTGTAATTGATGTTCCCGAAGAAATTGACAGAAAGGTAGCTTTGAGAAAGCTTAACAGTTGGGGTACGCAGATTGACACCCTCACACCCGAGCAGGAAAAGTATATCAATAGCTGGAATGTATAATTATGAACAATGATTTCAGATATACGGGCGATATTTGCCCCATTTGTAACAAGGAATTTAAACCCGACGACAATATTGTTGTCTGTCCCATTTGCGGAACACCGCATCACCGCGACTGCTACAAGAAAAACGGTGAATGCGCTTACAACGACCGACACAGCGAGGGCTACCGTTGGGAACATATTTCAGCAGATATTCCTCCTGCCCCCGAAAATGCAGAAAATACCGTTCCGCCCTTTAACCTTTATGCGGCGCAGGCAGAAAGCCACAATTCACGCGACGCGGCGTCAACGGTTTTCTGGGCTAATCAGCAGAATCCCTTTGACGCATATCCGAAAGAGCTTTGCGACGGAGTTTTAACGGAAGAGGCCGCTGAATTTGTTCAGATGAACGCATTTAAGTATTTGCAGAACTTTTTCTATCAGAAATCGGGCAAAAAGACATTTAACTGGGCGGCATTTATTTTTGCTCCCTATTGGTTCTTTTACAGAAAAATGTATAAATTGGGCGCAATTTTTCTCGCCCTTTTGCTTGTAATTTCAATCGGATTTTCCGTTCCGCCGTCAGCTCAACGGCTTGCCGAGGACGCTAACGAATGGTATGAAAAATACGTCACTGCCGACAATTTGACAGAAGAACAAATGACGGCCGCCGTTGCCGAACAGCGAGAAATCTTTCTCGGCAATTCCACAGGCTTGGCTCTTACCGCAGCAAGATTGGTATTAACACTTGCAGTTCAATTGTTTATCGGCTTTAGGGCAAATAAATGGTATTATGAGCATACCGTTTCAAAAATACGCAAAATTAAGACAGAACCCGCCGAACCCGAGCTTCGTAAGCTGAATATTTATAAAGAAGGCGGAATGTCAATGGGCAAGGCTTTTCTTGCTGTCCTTGCAAACAACATAATCGTTATGGCTGTTAATATGCTTTATGCGGCATTAAATATATAAAAATTCAGAAGAATGACAGCATGAAAAATACAACGAAAGGAACGATACCGCGCAAAAAAGCCGTTTTTAACGGCTCTTTGTGCGAATTCTGTATCGCATGGCGATTTTTATGAAAATAAGAAAGGCGATTATCCCTGCGGCAGGGCTTGGCACAAGGGTGCTTCCTGCATCAAAGGCAGTCCCGAAAGAAATGCTCAACATTGTTGACAAGCCTGCAATTCAATATCTTGTTGAAGAAGCGGCAAAATCGGGCATTACCGATATTCTCATTATTACAAACCGCGGCAAAGGCGTTATTGAAGACCACTTTGACCACGCTTATGAGCTTGAGGACAAGCTCAGCAAAAATCCCGACAAAAAAGACCTTTATGACTCGGTTCTTGAATGCTCACAGCTTTGCAACACATATTTTCTCCGTCAAAAAGAAACCGGCGGACTTGGCCACGCAGTTCTTTGCGCAAAGAATTTCGTAGGCGATGAGCCTTTTGCAATTCTTTACGGCGACGATGTTTTCATTTCAGACGGCGAACCTGTTACAAAACAGCTTATTGACGCTTATGAAAAATACGGCAAGGGCGTTGTAGGTGTTAAAGAAGTTCCTGCAAAGGATGTCAGTAAATATTGTTCGCTTGCGGTTGAGCCCATTGACGAAAAGACCTTCAACTGTACCGATATGGTTGAAAAGCCCAAGCCGCACGAGGTTTTATCGAATTATTCAATTCTCGGCAGAGTTGTAATGCCTGCTGAAATTTTTGAAATTCTTGAAAACACGCCCAAGGGCGCAGGCAATGAGCTTCAGCTCACAGACGCTATGAAAACTCTTGCGCAGACAAAGGGTGTTATTGCTCTTGATTATGACGGAACACGATATGATATGGGCAATAAAATGGGTATTATGAAAGCGAACTGCGAGGTTGCCCTTAAGCACCCCGAAATCGGCGAAGATTTTAAGGCTTACATTAAAGAGCTTGCAAAAACATTATAACATAAGTACGAGGCGGAAAAAGTCGCCGAGCGCTACGATACAATGTTTTCCGAAACACTCGAAATCTTTGATTTTGTAAGTATTTCGTGAGGTTATTATACCGTAAGTACGAGGCGGAAAAAGTCGCCGAGTGCTACGATACAATGTTCTCCGAAACACTCGAAATCTTGATTTCGTTAGTGTTTCGTGAGGTTATTATAAACTTATCGCACCGCAGAAATTCGTTTTCTGCGGTGTTTTTCTTTGCGTTTGCAATTTACATAAAAAGGTAATATAATATAATACATAAAACGACAAATTTCGGGGTGGGTTATGAAAAGAGTTCTGTCAATTCTACTTGCGGCGCTTATGTGCTTTTCATCGGTGATTTTTATATCTGCCGAAAGTGAAACAGACAAGGAACAAGTTTTAGCATCTTTATATGATGCGGACATCAGCGAAATCCGTGAAGCAATCATTTCAAAAAAGGTCACTTGTGAAGAAATAACACGGTATTACCTTTACAGGATACAGAGATATAACAGTAAATTCAACTGCTTTATTTCAATCTGTTCCGATGCGATTGATACGGCAAAAGAGCGTGACGAGGCTCTCGCAAACGGCAAGGCAAGCGGACTTCTTTTCGGTGTGCCCGTTGTGATTAAAGATAATATGGATTTGGATGGCTATTACACTACTAACGGACACAAAACCGACAATTTGACAATTGCCGACACTAACGCCGCCGTTGTGAATTATCTTCTTCGTGAGGGCGCTGTTATAATCGCCAAAACCAATATGAGTACCGACGCGCAAGACGCAAGAGTCAGCACAAGCGAAATTGCGGGCGAAACTCAAAACGCTTACAATGCTTTATTGGCTTCGGGCGGTTCTTCGGGCGGAACAGCAGTTGCAGTAAGCCTTAATTTTGCGGCGGCAGGACTTGGCACTGACACCAATTCATCTCTCCGTGTTCCTGCGGCGCTAAACGGCTGTGTTGCGCTTCGCTCGACATTCGGGCTTATTTCTGTCAAAGGTATTATTTCGCTTAACAAAAGCCGTGATGTTGCAGGCGCAATTACCCGAACCGTTTATGACCAGGCAATTATGATGGATGTGCTTACCCAAGGTGAACACAATTACACGAAAAAACTTGATAAGAATGCTCTTGCAGGCAAAAAAATCGGCATACTTTCAGAGCTTACATATCCTATCACCAATTTAAGCGAATATGATAAATCCACTTTAAGGTCACAGACTTGGAACGAGCTTAATGACCGCGCCAAAGCTTCAAATTATGACAGCGAAATCCTCACAGCCTTTGAAAATACTGTAAAAGAGCTTGAGTCCTGCGGTGCAGAGGTTGTTAAAATTTCAATGCCCAATTTATTTAAGCTTTCTGACAAAACCTTTAATTCCTCGAAAACATCTCTTAAAAAGGCACTGTATGACGATTTTCAGAAGGTTCTTAAAAATAACGGACTTGACGCAGTGATTTTTCCTACCCAATCGTCAGCGCCGCTGAAATCCGGCAAAGACGGAAACGGCAAGTATTGGAATGCTTGGAGTCAAGTATTCATAAATAACTGCCGAACTCTCTCACCCTCGGCAAGCATACCCGAAATTTCAGTGCCTATCGGTCAACATTCTTCGGGCGCAGGAATAGGTATGGAAATCGCATCGCTTAAAAACAGCGAGCAGCTGCTTTTAGATTTAGCTTATTCATACACGCAAAGCTACAACCACCGTGTAACTCCGAAATCTGTTCCACACATTAACGGCAGTCTGACCGCCGAATTAACCCTCAAATTCTTTGATAAGCAGAGCGTTAAAAAAGTTTCTGCAACAGTTACCAAACCGACAACAGAAACAACTGCCGAAGCGACTGCAACAACTACGGCCACTGAAACCGCAACCCAAACCGCGACACAGTCAACAACAGAAAGCACAACCGTTATTCCTGCTATATCTGCCAAGGACAAGCCCAATACCGTAATCAAGATTGTTGTGCCTGTTGCAATAGCGGTTATCGCTCTAATCGGCGGAGTTTGCGTGCATATAATAATAAAAAGAAAATCCAAGAAGGATAAAATTTAAAAAGAATTAGCAAACAAATAAAATAAAGGAAAAATAAAACCGCCCATTTTAAAATGAGCGGTTAATTTTATTGATTTTATAATCAATCTCTGTTTCTTCTGCCGTTAAAACGCTTTCTGTTATTGTCACGGCGGGGAGCTTCTTCAACATCATTTTCGGGAGTAAGTCCCTTAACCTCGATAAGAGCGTCACGGCGAGAAAGATTAAGTCTGCCTTGATCGTCAATTTCAAGTACCTTTACAAGCACTGTGTCACCGACATTAACAACATCTTCAACCTTTTCTGTACGCTTAACATCAAGACGGCTGATATGAACAAGTCCTTCTTTACCGGGAGCAATTTCAACAAATGCGCCGAAGCTCATAAGTCTTGTTACAACACCGTTGTAGATCGCGCCGATTTCGGGGTCTTTTGCAATAAGTTCAACAATTGAAAGAGCGCGCTTTGCATTATCAATATCAATACCGGAGATGAATACTCTTCCGTCTTCTTCAATGTCAATCTTAACTTCGCATTCTGACTGAATTTTCTGAATAACCTTACCCTGCTTACCGATAACATCGCCGATTTTTTCGGGGTCAATCTTAGTTGAGAGCATTTTGGGAGCATATTTGGAAAGCTCTGCACGAGGCTCTGCAATACAGGGAAGCATAATTTCATCAAGAATATAATTTCTTGCCTTGTGAGTTTTTGCAAATGCTTCTTTAATGATTTCGGGAGTAAGACCGTGTACTTTAAGGTCCATCTGAATAGCTGTGATACCGTGCTTTGTACCTGCTACCTTAAAGTCCATATCGCCGTAGAAATCTTCAAGACCTTGAATGTCAACCATTGTCATAAAGTCGCCGTAAACACCTTGGTCGCCTGTGATAAGACCGCAGGAAATACCTGCTACGGGAGCTTTTATCGGAACGCCTGCCGCCATAAGAGCAAGAGTTGAACCGCAGATTGAGCCTTGTGAGGTTGAACCGTTTGAAGAAAGAACCTCTGAAACCACGCGGATTGCGTATGGGAACTCGTCAACTGAAGGAAGTACGGGAACAAGAGCCTTTTCAGCCAATGCGCCGTGACCGATTTCACGTCGTCCGGGGCCTCTTGAAGGCTTTGTTTCACCAACCGAATATGAGGGGAAGTTATAGTGGTGGATATATCTCTTTTCTGTCTGCTCATCAAGGCCGTCAAGCTGTTGTGCATCACCCATAGGTCCGAGTGTTGCAACTGAAAGCACCTGTGTCTGACCTCTTGTGAACATACCCGAACCGTGAGCACGTGCAATAAGGTCAATTTCTGCATTAAGCGGTCGGATTTCGTCAATTCCTCTGCCGTCAACACGCTTATGCTCGTCTTTAAGCCATGCGCGAACAACGTGCTTCTGAACAAGATACATAATTTCGTCAAGCTTTGCTTCGCAGCCCTCAAAACGCTCGTCAAACTTCTCGTGTACTGCTTCATAAATAGGAAGGAGAGCTTCGTCACGGACAAGCTTATCGTCTGTATCAAGAGCCTTTTTAACATCTTCAATGCAGAATGCTTCGATTTCTGCCATAATTTCGGGGTCGGGATCAGATGATTCGTAAGCGAATTTAGGTTTGCCGATCTCTTCAACAATGCCCTGAATGAACTTAACAATCTTCTTGTTTTCTTCGTGACCTGCCATAATAGCGTCAAACATTGTATCGTCGTCGATTTCGTTTGCGCCTGCTTCAATCATAGCAACAAGGTCTGCTGTTGATGCAACAGTCAAAACAAGGTCAGATTTTGCTCTCTCTTCAAGATTGGGATTGATTACGATTTTACCGTCAACAAGACCAACGTTTACGCCCGAAACAGGACCGTCCCACGGAATATCTGAAATTGCAATTGCGGCTGAAACACCAATCATAGCTGTGATTTCGGGTGAGCAGTCGGGGTCAACCGACATAACAGTAGCAACTACTGAACAGTCATTTCTTAAATCCTTGGGGAAAAGCGGGCGGATAGGGCGGTCAATACAGCGTGAAGTAAGAATTGCCTTTTCGCTTGCTCTGCCCTCTCTTCTCTGGAAAGAGCCGGGAATACGGCCTACTGAATACATTTTTTCTTCATAGTCAACCGAAAGAGGGAAGAAATCAACGCCCTCTCTTGGCTTTGCAGAAGCTGTAACTGTACAAAGAACCTCTGTTTCGCCGTAACGAGCCATAACAGCCGCATTGGCAAGACCTGCCATTTTGCCTGTTTCAAGAGTTAATTTTCTGCCTGCAAGTTCGGTTTCCCAAACCTTAAAATTCTTGAAAAACATAATTTTTACCTTCTTTATTTTTTATTTTTTCGGGGCAAAAATCTGTTTAGCAATAAATACAATGCTCGAAAAAATCAAGCACTCTATTTACCGCTAAAGCTTGGGATTTCGCCCCGTTTTTAACTGCCTTTGTAACTGCTGATTAAATCAGGTTTGCGATTATCAGCGGTTACCCATAATGCAATTCAAGGCAGATAAGCGAAAAAACTTATCTGCCTTAAAGCGTTTTGATTACTTACGAAGACCGAGTCTTGCAACGATTGAACGGTATCTTTCGATATCTTTCTTCTGAAGATAAGCAAGAAGATTTCTTCTGTGACCTACCATTTTAAGAAGACCGCGGCGTGAGTGATGGTCCTTCTTGTTAACCTTAAGATGCTCTGTAAGGTCGTTAATTCTCTTTGTAAGAACTGCGATTTGAACCTCAGGAGAACCTGTGTCGCCTTCGTGAGTAGCGTATTCAGCCATAATAGCCTGCTTCTCTGCCTGTGTCATTGTCATTTCACCTCATTAAATAAATTTTATAATCAAATGCCCCAGATGAAAGCAGGTGACTACTCAATTGAGTTTGCTCAATCACCCGAGCGCACAGATATAGCTTTGATATTGTAACACAAGACTTTTTAAAAATCAAGTGTTTTCTTATTATTTGTTATTTTTCATTCTATATTCTCTGTCTTGTTTTCTTCTTGGGATTTTCTGTATTTTCTCTCTGCTGTCTCGTAACAAATAAGAGCTGTTCCCACAGAAAACATTCCCTCTACTGTCAGAATCTGAGTGGTAGTTTCATCTGTTATATTAAACAGAGTACTTCCGAACCAATCACAAGCGAACACAAGCAAAGTAATCGGAGAGCAGTAGATTATCAAAATGCTTGCCGCAAACAAGGCGATTCCGATTAAAATATATGCCTGTATCGAAAGCTGTATTTTTCTTACATAATGCAAATATCTAATTCCCAAATAAGCATATACCAATCCGCAAACGATATGAAATTCAATCAACATTAGCTCTGATTCGTCCCAGCCCTCGACAAATAAACCGAACTTAACAAAAGCAAAATAGACTATATCTACAGCTATAATAACTAACGCTGTTTTCAGTATTTTCTTTAAAATATTCATAATAATCCCTCTGAATATATATTATTCACCCAAAGAACTCATGATAATGTCTTTGATAGCTCCACGAGTCATTACAAATATATATTTTCTTTGTAGTGGTTCTACTGACACTTATAGACGCACTTGGTCCCGTACCGCTCCAAGAAAATTCTATACTTGGAACAACCGAAGTTATTGAGTGGATGTACATCAAATCAATTCCAATATTGTTTACAGCAGATACATCCATGCTAACCTTACCGACAGCCACTATTGTAAAAACAAAGTTTGAACATTCAATATATCCAGGAGGTAAAAACCAATTATCCTTCAAATTGTATTCAAAAAATGCGCCTGCATATGCAGATACTTTAGCAGAATTTCCGTCAAATGTTTCAAGAACGTCCTCATCGATTAAACATTCCAAATTCTCATAGTTTAAGATATGGTAACCGACAAGAAGAGTATAATTATCTTTATCACCATTCCAGCGAAAATCCGGACTAACTAAAGCAATACAATCCGTTCTTCTTGCAGTAGGATTTTTTATCCACTCACATATTCCTAAAAAAACATATCTATCGGGAGTAGTGCCGTTACCGTCATAATGAGGAGTATAGAAAATAGTTAATTGCTGTTTCATTGTTCCGTCTGTTTTTTCTTCGGGATTTCGTGTCAAAATTGTGTCGTGTTTATTTTCTGTTGCTCCCTCAACTTTTTGCGATGTACTAAGAGCCATAGTTTTGCTGATTTCTTTTTGATTTCCCTCTTCGTCTATTTCCAGATAAACTGTACTTGTTTCTATTGCTCCAACATCTGATAAAGAAACTTTTGAATTCATTTCTTGACTTTGCGAGCCATTTAATTCAGCCCCTAAAGCTGTACATATTTCTTCTAATTTTTCTTCGTCCGATTTATAACGGTATTCTTTTGACTTTGATATGCGAATTCTGTTCACATCACTTGCACTGATTGAAGTTATTTCTTTTTCGCCTATCTTTTCAACCTGTATCATTTCTTCCAGATTTGGCTCTCCGTACTCATAGGCAAAGACTGACATAGGAAGCGTGGCTATAATCGTTAAAGATATAACCAAAGTTAATAACATTCTGATAAACTTTTTCATTTTTTTCATCCTCCTTTTATAATAAATATTTCTTACATAATAGCATAATTCATATTTAAAATAGTCTAAAATGCAAAAAAATTCATTTTTCATACAAAATTATTAATTTTTTATTCTACTTTTTGTAAAAAAGATTTTTTCATTATATAAAATAAAAAGCTTGGAAAAGCAACCTGCCTTTCCAAGCTTTTTACAATATTGATTTTGAAGCCTCATTCAGCTGAGTATTGTTCCGCTCTGCTGTGAGTTGGTAATATCTGAATTTCTGCTGAAATATGCGTCATAAACCTCTTTAACATAATTTGCCAAGCCCGTTGACATAACATTTTCAACGGCGATAACAACAGCAATTTCAGGATTATCGGCAGGAGCATAAGAAATCATAAAACCGTTTGTATATTCAACAAGAACTCCGTTTACTTTTTTCTTAACCTGCGCCGTACCCGATTTTGCGGCAACCTGATAATCAAGATTGCGGAATGCCGACTGCGTGTTTGCCATTGAAATCATACCTTTTCGCACGGTTGCCAAAGTGCTTTGAGATATATCAGCCTTATTAAGAAGAATAGGCTCTGCTTCAAAAACCGTTTCGGAATAATCAGCCGATTTAATACTGTCAACAAAATGGGCTTTATAGCGTGTTCCGCCGTTTGCAAGGGTTGACACATAAGAACAAAGCTGAATTGGAGTATACAAGTGGTCGCTTTGTCCGATAGCCGCCTGAATTGTATCGCCGGGGTACCATGTACCGCCCAAGGCTTTGCGGTGTTCAATGCTCGGCACAACGCCGACTGCTTCGGTAAGCTCAACGCCTGTTTTACTGCCTAAACCGAACATTCTGAAATATTCGCCCATTTTGTCAATTCCAAGCTGCCTGCCCAATTCATAGAAATATATATTGCACGAACGCATTATAGCTGTTTCCACAGTCATATTACTGCCTGCGTGCCGACCTACATTGGCACACTGCAAGGTCAAATCGGGGTAATATGTGTAATACAAAGTACATTTTATGGGCGTGGTTGCCGTTACAAGTCCCTCTTCAAGACCTGCAACGCTCACAATGGGCTTCATTGTTGAACCCGGCGCGTAAGTGCTTCGCAAAGCTCTGTTCCAAAGGGGCGCAGAAGTATCAGCCGTAAGCTCGGCGTAATTCTCTTTGTAAGTACCTAAATCGTATGACGGATATGTTGCGCAGGCAAGTATTGAAAAATCGCTGACATCCATAACCACAATACTGCCCGCAGTATCAATTCTTTCAAGCTCTTTTGTGCTTTCAATCTTTGACGCAAGAATTTCCTGCACTTTTTTCTGAAAATCGCTTTTAATTGTAAGAATAACATTGTTTCCGTTGACAGGAGCGGTTGTGACCGAAGTGCTTTTTGAGCCGTCGGCATTTGTAACGGTAGTAAGAATACCGTTTGTACCGCGAAGCTCACTTTCCATAGCGCTTTCAATGCCGAATTTGCCGATTTTGTCGGTCATTCCGTAAGCACGCAGCTTTAAAATCTCTTTTTCTTCATCAGTAAGATTAGGATTTTCAAGCTCTTTTTTATAATCTTCGGTAACAGCCTTATATTCATCGGCATTGATATAATCATAATACCCGATAATATGCGGCGCGATTGTACCGTCATAGTATTTACGTTCGGTATCAATTCTTATCTCTACACCTGCATAAAAGCGGCTCTGCTCTTTTAATATCAACACAAGCTCATCGGGCACATCTTCGGCGAATGTGAACGGATTGTACTTTGAGAAATCCGCCTTAACCATCGCATAATGCACTGATGCAACCTTGACAGCGTCTGCAACGCTCATTTCTTCAAGAGAATAATATTCGCAAAGAGCGTCAAAAACATTTTGCGGAGTAGCATAATCGTTAAGATTTAAGTAATCCTTTGCGAAAAGCTTGTTTTTATCACTTTTGCTGTTTTCGGTAAACACAAATGTGTTTCCTTTAAGCTCAATTGGCAAAGTTGAATTATATTCAACCCCATACTTCTCAAAAAGCTTTATGAGTGAAAGAAGAATTTCGTTTCTCTTTGCAATTTTTGAAATTTTCGGAAAATAAGACGCGTCAAAATAAACAGTATTTGAACTTACATTATATGCAAGCGCCTTGCCGTCAGAATCGAGAATTTCGCCTCGTTGAGCTGTAATTTCGGTCTTTGCCGAAGAAATGTAAAGTTTTTCTGCTGAATATTCATCAGCATCTATAACTTGAATTCTGAAAAGATCGGCAACAAATATAGACGCGACGAATATAATCACAACAATAAATGCCATTGAACGCACTTTAAAGCTATAAGTGTTTTTCATTTTACCGCCGACCTTTCTTTTTGATTTGATGTTATTTATAATTCCTTTATATCTTAATATTCAGTGTAATCATACGAAAATTTTCTGTTTACCGCACGGATAAGCATATACCAAAACGGTGTGAGCAAAAGCGAATAAATGCACATTGGCAAATAATACCTCAAAAGCATTGCCGTACCGCCGTCAATGCCCCTTGCAGTGATAAAAAACAGCACGTAGCTTAAAAAGTAAAACATTGTGATGCTTGTGTTCATCATAATATAGGTGATGATGTTGTTACGCATAAAAACACGGAGCATTACACCGCACGCCGCGCAGACTGCCATTAAATAAAATGCGTTATAGCCGTCTGCCGTAACGGTTACGGTATCCCACAAAGCGCCCGCCGTAAGTCCTGCAACAGCGCCTACAACCTCGCCCTCAAACACTGCAATACAGACCGCCGCAGAAATAAGCAAAACAGGGCGTACCGCCAATATTTCAGGGAATATCGGCAGTATGTTTTGCAAAATATGCGCCAAGAACAGTATCACGGCATAAGCTGCATATCTCTTGACTTTTGTTTTAGTCTGAACGGTCATTATGATTATCCTTTTAGTTTTCGTTAAATGCGGTTATTACAAAGCAGTCGCTTATATCTTTGGGATTGATTTCTGTATCAAGCACCGCATACGCAGACAAATCGGTTTCGCTTTGCTTAACCTCGGTTATTGTACCGATTATCAAATCCTTTGGGAAAATTCCGCCGGTACCTGAAGTGCATACAATACCGCCCTTTGAAACAGCAGTTTTTGTATCAAGACCCGAAAGTCTGCAAACACCGTTTACCGACATTTCATAGGTTGATGAAACATAGCCAAGCTCGCCTGTTCTGATTTCATAAGCCGCAATATTAACAGACGGATCAAAAACAGAACGCACAACAGAGCTTGTAAGATTAACCTCGGTGACAACTCCGATTAAATACTCGCTGTAAATTACCGCGTCGTTTATCTTTATGCCGTCGTTTGAACCTTTGTTTATGGTGAACGAGCCGAACATATCGGTGGAATCCCTGCCCACAACCGTTGAGTAAACCCATGTATAATCGGGATTTTTCTCACGGACATCAAGAAACTCTTCGTAAGCCTCAAGCTGTTTTTTTGTCTTTTCATAATCAACAAGCTGCGACTGATAATCGGCAACCTGCTGTTCAAGCTCTGCTATTTTATCTTGATAGGATTTTGAAGAAACAAATGCGCCTGAAAATCCGTCAAGCTTGTCCGAAAGATACGATGCCGCAGTCTGCAAGGGTGAAGTAATCACGCTCACCGCATTCGTCAGAGGAGATGTTGAACTGCTGACAACGGTTGCAAGCACCGTAGCGCAGACAAGCACTATTGCCACTGCAAGAAGCACTTTAAAGGTTGTACTTTTAAAAAAGTTGTTCATATCAGATATTTCCCTTTTCCAAGCAAATTCCCATACCTGCCGCTACGCAGTCCATTGGGTCAACCGCCACATGAACAGGAATTTTTGTTTCTTCTGAAATAAGACGGTCAAGCTCACGCAGCAACGCGCCGCCGCCTGTGAGCATAATTCCGTTGTCAACAATATCGGCAAGAAGCTCGGGAGGAGTTTTTTCAAGAGTTGAACGGATTGTTTCAAGAATTTCCGCTAAAGGCTCTGCCAAAGCTTCACGGACATCTTCCGATGTGATTTCAACATTTTTCGGAAGTCCGTCAACAAGGTTTCTGCCTCGGACATCCATTGCGCCCTCGCCGTCATAGCTCATTGCTGAGCCGATTTTAAGTTTAATTTCTTCAGCAGTTCGCTCGCCTATCAGCACATTATGCTTTTTGCGTATGTATTCAATAATGGCTTCGTCAAAATCGTCGCCCGCTGTTCTTGATGACTTTGCGGTGACAATATCACGGTATGAAATCACGGCAACCTCGGTAGTTCCACCGCCGATATCAACAATCATACTGCCCACAGCCTCGGTTACAGGCAATCCTACGCCGATTGCCGCCGCCAAGGGCTTGTGAATAAGCGAAGCATATTTTGCGCCTGCATCAGTTGCAGCATCGTGAACAGCCTTACGCTCAACCTCTGTAATGCCCGACGGTACGCAAATGAGAACTCTTGCCCGCGCAAAAGGAGAACGCTTAATGACTTTTCTTATAAATTCCTTGAGCATATCCGAAGTTATTTCAGAATTTACAATAACGCCGTCTTTTAAGGGTTTAACCGCAGTAATTGAACCGGGAGTTCTGCCTATCATATCCTTTGCCTCGTTGCCCACTGCAACCACAGATGGCGGATCGGTCTTTTCATTTACCGCGACAACCGACGGCTCACGAAGAACAATTCCCTTACCCTTTAAATATACAATCGTGTTAGCTGTACCCAAATCAATACCAATATCCTGTGCGAAAAGCATTTTAACATCTCCCGTTTATTGCGAATTTACTCAAAAATCAAAAACATAGTTAATCTATTATAGTATAACAAAACTGCCGATATTATACAATACCCGCAGTCAAAAATTCACATTTAATTTTTATATAAGAGCAAAAAAAGAACGCCCATCCTTTTGGACAGGCGAACTGTTTGTGTCGGCATTACCTATTTTCCCGGGCCGCTTCCAGCCAAGTATCTTCAGCGTGAATGAGCTTAACTACCGTGTTCGGGATGGGAACGGGTGGACCCTCATCACAATCAACACCGACTCACGAAACTCTTTATCTCGTGAACGCAAGAGATAGTATATCACTGCGTTTTACAAAATGCAAGCATTTTTTTACTTTTTTTGCAAGTTTGTACAAGTTTTATAAAAATTTCATTAATTATCAATGTATATATATTTATATTAGACAAATCAAAGCAGAATACAACAGTGAAAACAAGCCAAATATCACGGATTTTTGTGAAAATTGCAATGGCGGGAGCAAACCCCCGCCATACAAAACATATTATTTTAAACAGCTATAATTTTTTTGCAAGACAATGTCGCCG
>CAZIMO010000003.1:149097-238511 GCA_964540535.1 uncultured Eubacteriales bacterium
AAACGAAGCTGTATCAAGATACCGCGAGTTGAGAGCAACGAAGTATTGCGGAAAATTATACTACTTTAGAAAATAGTTTTAATTTTTTTGCAAGACAATGTTGCCGAAACGAAGCTGTATCAAGATACCGCGAGTTGAGAGCAACGAAGTATTGCGGAAAAATTATGCTATTTTAGAAACATCAAGAACGACATATTCATATCCCTGGTTGGGGTCAAGAACAGTGTAAACCGCCGTTGTGTTGTTAATGAATGTGAGATTTGAATGGTTTGAGTAGTTCTTATCTTCAAACTTTGCATATTCTCCGCTTTCAAGGTTGAAAATATGCACTTGATAGTCCATCATATTTTTAACCGTTCCAAGCATTATAAGATATTTGCCGTCATCGCTCATAGCCATCATTTCAGGATCCATTCTGAATCCTATAAGCATAGTTTTTTCGCCCGTCAGCATATTATAAAGATTGCCGTCATTCACATTAAGAAGATATTTGTCTTTTTGCAGATAATCGGCGCTCATTGAGCCGTAGAACGAGCTTACGGTTTTTTCTTCCTCGCCGGTTTTGCGGATTACATCAAAGCCTGTATTGGTCTTTCGCATAAATATAACGCTGTCGCCGTCAGTCAGCAGGAATTTGCCGTAAACATTTTCAGCAAAAAGGCTTTCTTTTGTACCGTTCTTTACAAAAATATCAAGTTTTCCGCTGTTTTGCTCATATTCACGGGCTGTGATAAACGGAATTTGAGCCGATGACGAGCTGTAACCCTGCTGATTGAGAATACAGAAATCAGCAACGCCTGCACCTGTGTTCACATCAATACTGCGGTTGATAATCTTTAAAAATCTTGAAGTTTTTCCGCTCTCAAGGTCAATAGTGAAGCTTTCGGGCCACAAAACATCACCCTGCGTTAATGCGTTTTTGCTTGTGGTTGCAAGAAGCAGGGCTTTGCCCTCTTCTTCATATTTTTCGGGCAGATTTGTAAGCTTGAACACCATCATATTATAGAAATAAACATCTTCGCCCTCTTCTGCAGCAAAAAGACCTATTCCGTAAATTCTGTTGCCCAGATTTACATAATTGATAGTCACGGGGAGCGTTTCATTTCCGAAATCCACCTCGGTCGAAACACTGCCTGTTGATTGAACAGCTACCATTTTATTGTCACGGTACTGATAATATTTAACCTTATAATCGGTTGTAATTCCATAGAAAACATCGGGAATATCAGTCTGAACAAGATTTACAAGCACGCCGTTTCGGACAATTTGAATGTCAGAGAGTTTTTCAACGACATTATTCACCGTGGGTTCGCTTGTGTTGTCAATTTTCGGAGTATCATCGCGGAAAAATTTGAAGTACACAAATGTACAAGCAAGCACCACCGCAATCAAAGCAATGCCGAGCGTTGCAAAATCCTTACCGTTCATAGGCTCACGGGGCTTTTTCTCTTTAGGTTCTTTTATCTTTTTTTCTTTGATTGGTTTAGGTTCTTTTACCTTTTCGGACTTTGCCTTCTTTTCCTTGAGCGGCTTCGGCTCTTTAAACTTTTTCTCTTTTGGAATTTTCGGCTCTTTGGGTTTCTTTTCTTTAGGTGTATTTTCTTTCTTTGCAGGCTTAACTTTTTTAACGCTTGCAATAACAGGAAGAATGATTTCTTCTTCAACCCTGCCGTCAGCATTCACCGTTTTCACAATTTCGGGTTTTTTAGGAGCTTTTTCTATATCCGAAGTCGGAACATTTTCAAGAATTCTTGTGGAAACAACCTCTGCCGTATCAACAGGTTTATTTTCTTTTTTACTGCCGAAAATCGGTTTTTTCTCTTTAAGCTCTTTCACCTTTTCGGGCTTTGGCTCTTTGATTTTTTTCTCTTTTGGTAATTTCGGCTCTTTAACCTCTTTGAGAGGTTTGGGTTCCTTGATTTTCTTTTCTTTCGGGGGTTTAGGTTCCTTCACCTTTTTCTCCTTCGGCGGTTTTGGCTCTTTAACCTTTTCGGGTTTAGCCTTCTTCTCCTTGGAGACTTTAGGTTCTTTGACTTTTTTCTCTTTAGCCTTTTTCTCTTTTTCAGGCTTTTCAGACACTTCTGCCTTAGGAACTTCAATCTCATCTATATCAATTTTTCGGTATTTATCAGCGAGAGATTTTTTCTCATCCATAAAAACACCTCCGATTATTACATATATTAGTATTATACAATTTTCAAGCAAATATTGCAATAACAAAATAAGGGGATGTTAAAAAAGCAGAATTGCAGAAAAGAAACGGCAGGAGCAAGATATACTCGCCTGTCGGTTCAGACATCGCTTCTGTTCATTTCATTCGCAAAAGCGTACGCCGGACACCCGCGGCCTCTGCCCTACTGCGAAAAATTCCGTGAAATATACAAAAAATAAGGGCGGGAGAAAGTTCCCGCCCTACAAATATATAATTTAAACAGATTTAATTTTTTTGCAAGACAATGTTGCCGAAGCGACGCTGTATCCGATATACAGCAAACTGAAAGCAATGCAGTATTGCGGAAAAAGGAACTATTTAGAATTAAGTTCTGTAAAAACCTCTTTATTTGCCTTGTAAAGCTTTTTAAATGCGGCAAAATTCTTGTCATAAACAGCTTTGTTCTTCATATCGGGAGTAAAGGTTTTCTTAGCAGGAATAAGCTTTTTAGCGTCTTGCACCTTGTCAATAATTCCTGCATGAACAGCAACAAGAACAGCCGCGCCTACTGAACCTACATTCTGCGGACTTTCAACAGTTTCAATCACTCTGCCTGTGCAGTCTGCAAGAATTTGTGCAGTAACCTCTGACAATGCGCCGCCGCCGACAAAACGGATTGTCTTTGATGTAGAAACCTTGTTATCCTCTGTTTCAAGCATCCAGCGAAGATGGAAGCAAACACCCTCAACAACGGCTCTTATCATTTCGGTCTTACCTGTATCAAGACTGATGTTGAAGAACATTCCGCGTGCATTGGGGTCTTCAAAAGGACAGCGGTTGCCGTGAAGCCACGGGGTGAAAATTACTCCGCCGCTGCCTGCCGGGATTGAATCAATAACCGCCATCATATAGTCATAAAGACCTGTATAAACAACCTCACGGTCAGCCTTTTTATGCTTGAGATCGTGCTGCTTGTTCATATAAATATCAATTTCATCAAGAGCCAAATGGTCTTTAACCCATTCAACACACTTGCCTGCGGTTTCAAGCTCGCCAAAGTAGTTGTAAATGCCGTCAGCCGCGCCTACAACAGCGGCAATCATAGCGTTTGCGTCAACAACGCTCTTATCTGTAACGGTTGAAACCCAGCCCGATGTGCCTTGATAAATATGAGTATCGCCTTTTTCGGTAGCGCCTGCGCCTACGCCGATAAGAGTTGCATCACCGCCGCCGCCGAATACAGGAATACCCTCGCAAAGCCCAAGCTCTTCAGCCTGCTCTTTACGGAGCGAGCCTACACAGTCGGTACAGTCAATAATATCTGCAAGATGCTTCATATCAACGCCGAGCATTTTGCATATTTCGGGACTCCAGCGGCGCTTATGAATATCATAAAGAAGTGCGCCGAAAGCAGAGTCTTTTGTCATAACAAACTTACCTGTCATACGGCAGATAAGATACTCTTTAACATCAAGCCATTTATGTACTCTCTTGAAGTTTTCCGGCTCGTGATTTTCTGTCCATTTATATTTCCACACAGGATCCTTAACACTTGCCGCAACCGCGCCTGTAATCTGAAGTGAGCGAAGAAGCTTTGGAATATTAGCGCCCGCGATTTGCGGACCGTAAGCAATACCCTTTTTGATTTCTTCTGTTGCGCGCTGATCCATATAGCTGAATGCACGGCGTACATGCTTGCCGTTTTCGTCAACAAGAACAAGTCCCTGCATTTGCGAACAGAAAGAAATACCGTAAATATCTTCGGGCTTAACCTTTGAACGTTTCATAACAAGCTTTGAGGTTGAACACATTGCCTGCCACCACTCGTCAGGATCCTGCTCTGCACCGCCGTTAGGCATAATGTAAAGATTATAGCCTTCGCTTGCCGCTTCAATAAGCTCAATTGATTTGCCTATTTTGAAAAGACAGGTTTTAACACCCGTTGTGCCAATGTCAAAGGCAAGAGAATAAATTTCTTTTTCCATTTTCTTTGTCCCCTTTATTTAAGTGCGGATTTTATAAATTTAAGTATTTGTTCAATTATAAATTCATCTCTTTGGTGAACATCTTCACCGCAGAAAATTTTAAACCGTTCTTCGTAATAATCGCCCGCATAAGAAAATTGCAGGGTCATAAAAAGATTATCAATGAGAAATGCCGCAACAGCCGGATCAATATCGGCTCTTATTTCGCCGTTCCTCTGGCCCTCTTTAATCGCTTCAATGTAAATTCTTGAGGTCATTGACTCCATTTCAGTTGCAAAACGCTCTGCAAGCGCTTTGTCGTTTATAGCGGTCATACTGTTATAAAGCTTAATAAGCAAAGACTGCTCACGGGATGCCAAGATTATTTCACGCAGAATTTTTTCAACCTTTATAAGCACATCTTCATCTGCCTTGGCAAGACCCAAAAGCAAATTTTCCATTCGGACGATGCTGTAATCGGCAATTGTGAGGAACAAATCCTGCTTACTGTCGAAATATTTATAAACCGCGCCAACGCTTATATCGGACTTTTTTGCAATTTCAGAAACGCTCGCCTCGTAATAGCCCTTTTTAGCAAATTCATTAGTTGCGGCTTCAAGAATACGAATACGCTTTTCATCGGGGATATTGTCAAATGTAGACTTATGATGTTTTTTCAGTTCCATTTTCACAATCCCCTCATAATATATGATTTAGTTTAACATATTAAGGCAAAAATGTACAGAGTTTTTTACTGTTTCTTAATTTAACTGACAACAAATCACAAAATCATCAGAAATGTTCCTGCCCCAATCAGTACACAGCCGAGAAATGATTTTACCGTAAATTTTTCGTGCAAAAATACAAAAGCAAGTACCAATGTTAAAATAACGCTTAATTTATCAACAGACACAACTTTAGAGGCATCTCCTATTTGCAAGGCTTTGTAATAGCATAGCCATGATGCGCCTGTTGCAATACCTGACAGTATCAGGAATATCCAGCTTTTTCGGCTTATTTCGGAAATACCGTTCTGCGTATTTGTAATGAAAACCATACCCCAAGCCATAAAGACAACAATTATTGTCCTAATAGCCGTTGCCAAGGTTGAATTTACTCCGTCTATACCGATTTTTGCCAAAATAGATGTAAGAGAAGCGAACACCGCAGAGAGCAATGCAAAAACAAACCACATCGGACATTGCTCCTTTCACTTTATTTTTATATATTCTGTTTATCCGCTGTCATTTTCTTCATTTCGCTTTTGAATACAAAGAAAAACACAACCGACGCCGTGATAATCGAAATTGCGTCTGAAACAGGCTCTGCAAGGAATACTGCAAAGACCTTGTTTTCAAAGAATTTCGGTAAAATGTAAATCAGCGGAACAAGCAATATAACTTTTCTTAAACAAGCGATAAACAGCGACGCTTTTGCCTTGCCGAGAGCGATAAATGTCTGCTGAACCGCCATTTGAATACCGAAAAACATCATTGCGCAGCCGTAAAGTCTTATTGACCATATTGCAGTTTCGGTCAAATCGGGGTTATCGTTAAAAATGCCGATGAAGAACTGCGGAAACAGCTCGATTAATGCGCCGAATACAAAAACATAAGTAAAACAGATAATCAAAAATGCCTTGAAAGCCTTTTTTACACGGTCTGCATTTTTCGCGCCGTAATTGTAACTGATAATGGGCTGTGCGCCTTGACCGATACCCTGCGCGGGAACCCAAGCCATTTGGAATACGGTTGCGCAAACCGTCATAGCACCAACAGCAATATCTCCGCCGTATTTCTGCAAGGACGAATTGAACGAAATATTTATAACTGCCTCGGTCGCATTCATAATAAAGGGTGAAATACCGAGAGCCAGCACAGGTAATAAAATCTTTGCCGAGGGCAGAAGATTTTCTTTTTTTATTTTAAGCTTTGTTTTTTTGCCCAAGAGGAACGAAAGCACCCATACCGCTGAAATTGCCTGCGAAATTATTGTGGCAAGCGCCGCGCCCCTTACACCCATTTTAAATCCGAAGATAAATATAGGGTCAAGCACAATATTGCAAATTGCACCTATAAGTACGGTAGCCATACTGATTTTTGTGAATCCCTGCGTTGTGATGAACATATTAAGCCCCAAACTCATCATAACGAAAACCGAACCTGCAACATAAATCTGCATATACGGCAAAGCGTATATAATTGTATCTTCACTTGCGCCGAAAAACATTAAAAGCTTTGAGCCGAAAGCCGAAAATACTGCGGTAAGCATTACCGCAAACACAATAAGCATTGAAAAACAGCTTCCGAGAATTTTCTCTGCCCTATCATTTTCACCCTTGCCCATTTCGATTGCGGCACGTGGCGCACCGCCCTGCGCTACAAGCATTGTAAATGCTGAAATCAAGGTTATCACAGGCAGGCAAAGTCCTACTCCCGTAAGCGCCTCTGTGCCTATATCCTGCATATGTCCTATATAAATTCTGTCAACAACATTATAAAGCAGATTTACGATTTGCGCCAGCACCGCAGGAATACTCAGTTTTATAATCAACCGCCACACAGGCGCTGTCGCCATCTGCTGTGAAATATCAAGTTTGTTTTTATCCATTAAAGAGCCTTCTTTTTTAAGCGAACCCTACAAATCCTAACCCGATTTTTAAGGCTTGAATTTCGGTTCTGCTTTGTTAAAATACTCGTCAATCCGTTAGGATTGACTGTGTTTTGTGCCTTGCATAACCAAAAATCACTCACCTGAAAATTCTTCGACCCAAAAGGTGTGTAATGCGGTTCAATTTTGGCGCAGAGCACGAAATAAGGCTGTCGCCTTTCGAGCGCGATAAGCCGAAAAGTGTCCGTAGTAAGCGCCTTTTAGGCGAGTTCGGATTTGTCGGCTTCGCTTAAGTAGTCAACAAGCTGTTTTTCCGTAACATATTCTGTCAGACAGCCAATGCCTGTAACACACTTTCCGCCTGTGATATTGCCTGCCAAAATACATTCTTTAAATGTCAAATCATTATACAGACCGTAAATGAAGCCTGCGAGAAATGCGTCGCCCGCCCCTGTTGCGTCAACACACTTGAATTCGTCAATATTATCAACGGTAAAAAATCCGTTATCAAAGCCTGCACAACCGTATTTACCCAATTTTACAATTGGTTTTTCAAAATATTCGCCGAGAATTTTTACAGCCTCACGGGGGTTGCGCGTACCCGTCATTTTTTCGGTTTCGTCAATGCTCGGAGTATAATAATCGGCAATTTCAATTAAATCACGGTATTTTTCAATTGACATATCCTCGCTGTATCCTGTATCAAGCACAAGAATTGCGCCGTCTTTTTTTAGCTTTTTATAAACCGGCAGAATATTCTCTTGCATTGCAACAATTTTTGCGCCTTTAAGAGAATTATAAATTTTTTCAAGAATTTCGTCGGTATAATTTTCTGTTCCGCCGTAAGACACAAAGGTTCGGTCACGCTCAGTAATTATTGCCGAAGTAATATTCAGCGGATAACCCGCGCTCTCAAATACTTCATATTTTGTTCCGCTCTTTTCAAGCTCGCTCTTTGCAAACTGCGAAAACATATCGTCTCCTAAAAAAGTACCGATTTTTGCAGGCACATTAAGTCTTGAACAGTTTATCATTGTTGCAGGCAGACCGCCGCCGAGGCACACCTTAAAGTCCTTACAGTAAATTTCTTCACCCTCGTTTGGAATTCTCGGCATACCTGCATAAAGCAAGTCCACATTCAGTTTTCCGAAAGCCGCAACAAAGCTCATTTCCATTCTCCCGTATAATCTTTATTAAGTTCAATATAACTGTCAACTAATTTTTCTGCAAGGGAATAAGAGCCTACAAGCGGATGCAAGTACAAGCAGTCAACGGCGCTTGCGCGGTCGCAGTTTATTATAGCCTTTGAAGCAAGACGCTCATATGCCTTAACTCTTGTTATAATCTCTTTGTTCTCAAATGGAACTTCGCCGATCTCAACAGGTGTTATTTTTCCGTTTTTGACCTCGCAGGAAATTTCAACCGTATCGCTTTCACAAAGAAAATCAATCGCTTTGTTGCTGTTTGGCACACAGGCGATAATTTTTTTACTGTACGCTGAATTTTCAGCATCGATAATACCCAAGGCCACACCTGCATAACCGCCGTCATCGGGCGCATACATATCAAAATGCCAAGTCAAATTACGCTTTTCGCCTGTTTCGCTTGCCATATAAGAGCTTTCACGAAGACCGTAATAATAATCAAAGATTTCGAGCGCTTTATCAAAATCCTTTTCTATATCAAGCTTTGAAAGCTCCTCGGTCATTTTTTCATTGATATCGGCAATCTGTTCGCCCCTTGTCATAGGCGCGTTCAAAATATTCTCAACCGCTTTTTCACGGTTGTAGAAATAATACATATATTCATTGGGAACATATTTTTTTCGCATTAAGAAATCTTTACTGAAATAACGCAAATCCGTATTTTTATAAGCGTTGTCGTCGCTTACGATTTTTTCTGTAATGTCAACGCTGTCTGCCTTGATATACTTGAAAAAAGACAAATGATTCAGTCCGTAGCAAAGCGCGTCCAGATGATTTTCGGGATAGCCGTATAATTCTTCAAATCTTCTGAGCATTCCGCTGGGCGCGTCGCAAATACCGTAAGTGAAATCATAGCCCATATCACGAAGCGTTTGCGAAACAACGCCCGCAGGGTTGGTGAAATTAAACACCATTGCATTTGGTTTTGCATATTTTTTTACAAGCTCACAGTACTCTTTAAGCGCAGGAATACTGCGAATGGCAAATGAAAATCCTGCCGCACCTGTTGTTTCCTGTCCCAAAATACCCAAATCAAGAGCAATACGCTCGTCACGGCAACGCATACGGTCGCCGCCCGCGCGAATTGTAGTAATTACATAATCAGCGTCAGTCACAGCCTCTTTACCGTCTGTTGTAAGAGTAAAATTCAAAGCAGGACAAAGACGGCGAGAGACCTCTCCCGCCATCTTGCCGTAAATATTCAGTTTCTTTTCATTGTTATCCATAAAGACAAGGTCGGTTATGCCCATTTTTTCAGCTCTGCATGCAATGCTTTTAGCCAAAAACATTGAACGGACTCCGCCACCGCCGATAACCGCTAACTTCATATCTTATAAAACCTCGTAAATATTGCTGTCGCCCGAAACAAGATTAAACAGCAAGCTCTTGTCAACGCCGTTCTCTGAAAAGTCAAGACGGATAATATTCTCGTCAACATATTCAGCCATTTTAACCTTGTAATCTTTATCTCTGAAAAATTCTTTTAAGTATTCAATTCTTTCATCATCAAAATCACCTGCATTGTCAGAAACAAAAAGAACATTTCCGCAAACTGTGTTGATTTTGCCGTGAAGAAGCTTCTGATTCATATTGTAGCCGATGTTTATGTCGCGAAGGAAAAATACATCGGGATCATTGCAGAAAGCTCTGCCGTCAAGATGATTACGGAATATTGTGTTGATGATTGCGCACTGTGACGAGGGAATTTCGTTATTGATTTTCAGCTTATTTACCAAATCCTCTTCCCAATTTTTGTTTGCGTCACAGCTTATACGGCAAGCGTCGAATATGCCCATACAAGCGCCGAGCGGTACGCCGCAGCCGAGAATCCATTTGTCGCCGCAGGCTTCACGGAGCAAATCTACACCGTCGCACATAATTTCACCGCGTGTTTTGCCGTTTCTGGGTTCAATGCACTGGCTGTAAAGGAAGTCCAGCTTAACCATATCAAAGCCCCATACATTTAGAACGGTATCAAAAACCTTCTTAATGTATTTGCGTGCTTCGGGGTGATAAATATCAAGAGTATAAGCGCCGCCCCAGCCTTGACATCCGAGCATTTTTTTGCCGTTTCTGTTGTGTCTTAAAAGCCATTCGGGATGCTTTTTGGCAAGGATTGAAGAGGTCTGCGCGTTAAACGGAGCAAGCCAAATACCTGCCTTGTAGCCCTTTTCATGAATTTTATCTGCAATATATTTCATTCCGTTGGGGAATTTCTTGTGGTCGGTAATGAGCCAGTCGCCGACAGCATGCTGATAACCGTCGTCAACCTGAAAGATGCTTACTTCTTCGCTTGCTCTGTCAAGTCCGTCAAGGTCGCGGAGAATAATTTCTTCGTTTATTTTTTGGAAATAATTGTACCATGAGGTATAGCCCGAAAGATGCTTAATTGCAGGCTTTTTACAGCCGACGAAGTCAAAGAAATACTTATCCATAACTGTGTCCATATCGCCCTTGATAATTGCAATATCGAACATCTCGTATTCCTGACCTGCCTTGAGCTTTAAACCCTCAACATCTTTTTTGACTGCGAATTTTCCTTCGCCCATTTCTACTTCAAAAACCGTAAATCCTTTTCTTTCGCTTTTTGAGCCGTAAAGAGTGATTTCTTCTTTGCCTTTTTCACGGAAATAACAATATGTATAAGAGTGGAAAACACCTTTTTCATTATATCTTGCAAAATGGTAGTCGCCCGAAAGTCCTGCAAAGTGCTTTGTGAACTTTGAAAGATTTGCGATGTTAAAAAGACCTCTTAAAGTATCGTTTCGGGAAAACTCTCTCGAAGTTGTCCAAGCCTGATAGCCGTTTGCATAGAATAAATCATCATCGCCGAATTCTTTTTCCGTTATAAGAGCAAGGCTTTTCATTTCCATATCCGTTTTAGCTGTGAAAACGCCTTTAATGCCTGTTTCGGTTTCTTTTAAATCAAAATTAAAGCATTCATTTTCATAGCTTGAATATGCACGGTCGCCGCCCCCGATTTTCATTTCAGCATAAAGATTAAACATATTGGATTATCCCCCTATATTACATATATAATAATATTAACATAATGAAAAAGCAAAATCAATACTTGAAAAAGGTTTCACGAATTGGGCAAGCTATATTAGCAAAAATTCTTGCAATATATACTTTAATTTGATAAAATGTATTGATTACTATTTTCGGCGGTGAAAATATGGGATTTGTTCCATATAATTCAAGAGATTTATTTTTTAAAGATAAATTCGGCAGTGTTAAGGCAGGCGAAGAAATCCATTTTCGCCTTGTTCTTCCGCGCTCTTTTTGCTGTAACGGTGCGGTTCTTATGCTTCGCCGTGATGACTGCGGTTATGAAGAGCGCCGTATGCTTTGGGCAGGTATGTCGGGTGATGAACACGAAATTTGGGATATTTATACTTCAATTGACCGTGACGGTCTTTATTGGTATCACTTTGACTTTTTTTCATCTTACGGCAGAAGCTCCGTGCTTGAGGTAAGCGACGGTATAGGCGGATTTTCGGCGGGCTACGGCGCAAACAGCGACTGGCAGCTTACCGTTACAGAGGCGGATTTCACCACTCCGGATTGGCTTAAAGGCGGAATTATATATCAGATTTTTCCCGACCGTTTTTATAATTCGGGTACAGAAAAAGAAAATATCCCTACTGACCGTGTTATGCGTTCAGATTGGGGCGCAGAACCGGAATGGCGTCCCACTGCCGAAGGTAAAGTTTTAAATAATGACTTTTTCGGCGGAGATTTAAAGGGAATTGAAGAAAAACTGCCCTATCTTGCCGATTTGGGCGTTACCTGCATTTATTTAAACCCGATTTTTGAAGCCCATTCAAACCACCGTTATGACACAGCGGATTACAGCAAAATCGACCCTGTTTTAGGTACGGAAGAGGATTTTAAATTACTTTGCAGATCCGCAAAAGAAATGGGCATTCACATAATTCTTGACGGAGTTTTCTCACATACCGGCGCCGACAGCGTTTATTTCAATAAAAACAGCAGATATAATACTTTGGGTGCTTACAATTCGACTGAAAGCCCGTATTATAAATGGTATAAATTCACAAATTATCCCAATGAATATCAAAGCTGGTGGGGCTTTGTAACGCTCCCCGAGGTTATTGAAGAGGGCAAAGAATACCGAAGCTTCATCAACGGCGAGAACGGCATAATCGAAAAGTGGCTTAATGCAGGGGCTGACGGCTTCCGCCTTGATGTTGCAGATGAGCTGCCCGATATTTTCATCGACGAGCTTCGTGACAGATTAAAGAAAACCAAGCCCGACGCGCTTTTAATGGGCGAAGTTTGGGAAGACGCAACCACTAAACACAGCTATGGCTCACGCAGACGCTATCTTTTAGGCAGTCAGTTTGATTCTGTTATGAATTATCCATTTGCCAATGCGATTTTGGACTTTTGCCGAAACGGCAGAGCTGAAAGCTTTATGGCTTCTGTAACAAGAATAGTTGAAAATTACCCCAAGCAGTGCCTTGATGTTATGATGAACCACATCGGAACTCACGATACCGAGCGCGCAATCACTAAAATTACGGGCGAAAGCTGTGAATACCGTGACCGTGCGTGGCAGTCCTGCCACAAGCTCAATGAAAAATACGAAAAAGGCGTCCGTCTTTTGAAATGCGCCGCCGCAATTCAATACACACTTCCGGGTGTTCCTTCAGTTTATTACGGTGATGAGGCAGGAATGGAAGGCTATAAAGACCCATTTAACCGCGGGTGCTATCCTTGGGGCAATGAAAACCGTGAGCTTATTGAATTCTACAAAGATTTGGGAAGAATAAGACGGGAAAATTCCGTATTCAAAAAGGGCAATTTTTATCCTGTTTCATCAATGCTCGGCTGTATCGCATACCGCAGGGCAGACGAAAACGGCGATATAATGGTGATTGTCAACCGTAACGAACACCCAATAACTTATCGCCTGCCTGAAAATTACAAAAATTCTCATGCGCTCATGAACGGCAATGTTGAAAACGGTGAAATTTATATTGACGGCTGTTCATTTACAATACTTTCCTTGTAAAACAGCTGATTTTGTGATATGATTTTAAATAACAACTGATTCGGTGAAAAATATGACTGAAAATTTCGGATATTTACCAAAATCTCATAAAATACTTTGGCTTATTTTGCGTATTGCGATTTTAGGCTGGGGTATTTATGGGCTTTTTCACGGTTCGGTTGTGGAATTTTTAGAGGCGATATTCGCAGTTATTTTTACTCATCTTTGGGATTTCTTTCAGATCTTCGGCGGTAGATCCTTTATCGTTGAAGTTGATTATTCGACGCAAACACTGCTCAATCTGTTTATTTTTGTTGCGGTCTGCATAGGTTCAACCTTTAACAACCGCACAACCTTTGAGCATTTTGATACGGTCACTCACTTCGGTTCGGGATTTTTAGCCGCATGGTTTGGCTATGACTTCGCAAATATTATCTACCGTAAGCGCGGCGGAAATTTGGGTCCTGCAATGTCGTCGCTTTTCTCACTTTCATTCTCTTTGAGTATTGCAGTCGGCTGGGAAATCTATGAATTTACAATGGATCAGCTTTACGGCTTGGATCTTCAAAAAGGCAACAGCGATACAATGGGCGATTTTATCTGCTGTGCAGTAGGCTCTGTGCTTGCAATGCTTCTTGTTGCATTTTTACGCAACGGAGTTATCGGCAAAAATAAAGCGAAAATCAAAGAGCAAAGACGGCTTGAAAAAGAAGAAAGACTTTTAAAAGAAAAGCTTTATAAGAACTATATTGAAAATAAGGGAGAGAATAAATAATGAAAAAAGCTGTTTCCCTTATTCTTATTGCTGTTTTGGCATTTGGACTTGCCTCTTGTTCCGCGCCGAAAATAAAGGTCAACGGTACTAAAATTGACAGTGAAATTTATGCATATTTTGAAGCCCGTGCCGATAAAAATGAAGCCGGCAAAGCAAACGAAGAAGCCATACTCAAAGAAATTTCGAGATATACAGCTGTAAATTCTGAATTTGCAAACCGAGGTTTAGCGCTTGATTCGAGCATTAAAGCAGATGTTTCTGAACATGTGAACGATTTGTGGCATCTTTACGGCTCATACTACGAAAAAAACGGCATTTCAAAGCAAACTGTTTATAAAATTGAGCTTTCAAACGTATATTATGACGCTCTGCTTGCAGATTATTATGCTCAAGACGGCGACAAGCCTGTGGACGAAGCTGAAATCAAAGAATATTTCAGTAATAATTATGCGGCAATCCGTTTCGTTACGGGTTATCTTTTCAATGTTGACGACAACGGAATTATCGTAGCTATGACCGACGCCGAAAAAACAAAGCTTACAAACTCATTCAAATCCGTGGTTGAAATGGCGGCAAACGGCACATCTCTTGAAGAAGCAGTAGGCTCTCTCGGTGAAAATACTGAGGTGCGTGACACTGTGGTAAACGCATTTTCAGACGGCACTTTCCCGGAGGGCTTTTGGAATGCCGTAAAGGATATCGGGAAAGACAAAACAGAAGTAATAACTGTGTCCGATTATATTTTTCTTGTGAACCGTGTTGATATTTTCAGCGAGGAATACGGATATTACAATACTTACCGCACCGACTGCCTTAAACAGATGAAGGGCGAAGAATTTTCTGCAATTGTTGACGCTTGGGCAGAAAATTACAAAGCAAAATAAGTATGATTAAAAGGTCAGCTCTCCTAAAAAAGCGCTGACCTCAATATTACAAAGAATAATCTCACTGCATATTTTCGTAATAAAACTAAATAATCAAGGAATTAAATACGCCTCCTTAGTTCAATGGATAGAATAAATCCCTCCTAAGGATTAGATGTGGGTTCGATTCCCGCAGGGGGTGCCAAAAATAAAAGCCGTATTAAGCGGTTTTTATTTTTTTGTTTTCTTTTTCTCTCGCTGTTCTTCTCTCTTCTCAAAAAAGGAAGCGATTTTTTCAAATAAAAGATAAGAGATAAAATCAAAAAATTGACGCTTTGCTTCGCAAAATGTTTTTTGTTTACAGACTTTGTTTCTAATAAAAAAAGACGAGTAAACTCGTCCAAACGAATATTTATTTGTTCATTTTAGGATTATCAGTTCGTCCAAACAAATAATCATTACTAACATTATTAAAATCAGCTAATTTGATGAGAATATGCGTAGGAATTGTCAATGTCTCCACGCTCATAATTTGAGTAAAAATGCTGACTGCGCATAAGAATCTTATTGATTTGAGTTTGCGTAAGGTCTTTATCCTAACATAAATTTCTTATTCTCGGATACATATTCATCACACTTTAAAATTTTAGTTTTGATTTATTATACGATAGAGGAAAATTCGCTATTGACTTTTAGCGAATTTTCCTCTGAAATATCTTTGTACTTAAATTTTAAAATTTTTCAGCATTGAAAAGCTTGATACACTCATCAATCACATTTTCTACAATTCTGATTTGAGATGGTGAAAGTTTTCTCATTTTGTCCGACATTATAAGCAAATCTTTATCAACTATTTCACCTGTCAGCAAATAATCTGCACTCACATCTAAGGCGGCGGAAATCTTTTTCAGATTTTCAGGCCGCATTGCTCTTTTTCCCGATTCAGCATAAGAAACAAACTGCGTTGTCATATCGCCTTTTTCGGCAAGGGCTTCCTGTGTTAAGCCAAGCTTTTTGCGGCGTTCAATAATTCGCTGTCCCATTTCTTGTACAGATAAGTCTTTTTCTTGCATCATCTCACCCCTTGTCTTGTTTAATTATATCCACAATGAGCGAAATAATTAAGCGTGTATTGTTGACTTTTATCAACAATACGATATATAATTAAACATTCTGAAAATTGTTGGGGTGTGAGCGTTATTAAATCGCAGACTTGCTGTTTTACAGGACACAGAATAATATCTTCAGAAGCCTATCAAATGATTTCAGATAAAACAGAGGAAATAGTTGTAAACCTTATTGAAAACGGTTATTTGTTCTTTGGCGCAGGCGGTGCTTTAGGCTTTGATACTATTGCCGCTTTTACGGTTTTAAAGCTGAAAGAACGCTATCCGAATATTCGCCTGATACTTGTTTTGCCCTGCCGTTCTCAAACAAGAGGTTGGTCGATCAAGGACATAAAAACATATGAAAATATTAAAGAACAGGCTGATAAGATTGTTTACACTTCGGAAGAATACACAAAAGGGTGTATGCACAAACGCAACCGTCATCTTGTAGAAAACAGTTCTGCCTGCATAGCTTATCTCATTAAAAATAACGGCGGAACAGCCTACACAGTGGACTATGCAAAGAAAAACGGTTTAACTGTTTTCAATATAGCTGATTATTTGTGATTTACGGTAATTTCAATAAGACAAAAGCAACTGACTGCATTTTAATAAATCTCCCGCATTTTCTTATTTCAATATATAAATTTATTTAACAATAGTTAAGAGGCGCCGCTGTCGGCTGGAAACCGATTGCGACGCCTCTTTTAAATATGCTGTTATTTAATTTTGAAGCCTTTTAAATATTCCTTTTGCTCCGCAGTTATTCTGAAACTTTCAACCGCTTTTTGAATTGCCCTGTTGTGAGTCCATTTATCCAGCGTTTTATTTTCGATATACGGTACGGTTTTCTCCCACTGTTTTGCGAGAGCAGTGGCAAAATACCAAGCAATCATCATATTTATATAGTATTCATCGGATTTAACACCCGACACAAGTTTTAAATAATCTTCATTGAAATTTTCATCGAGATAAAATTTCATCAGCATACCGATTGCAAAGCGAACTTGATATACATAGTCAGAAATTAACCATTCTTTGACTTTCGGGAGCAACAGCTCGGTATTCTTTTTAAAAACCTTGGGCGACATCATATCACAGGTTGCCCAATTGTCTATGTGTAGAAGAAAATTATCTAAAGCAGATATACATTCATCAAAATCCTTAATTTGCTCAATGAGAAATGCGTGAAGATTGTCTTCTTCATAATATTTGTGAGGCAAAATTTTGAGAAAATCCTTTGCCTCTTTGGTTTTGCCTAATTCCTTTGCGAATTTGCGAAGTTCAGGCACACGAACACCTATAATTTTCTCTTTCGGCACAGTGGGCATAAGCTTTGAATGAAAATCACGGTAATCCGAATCCTGCAATTCAAAAAGCTTTTCCTGCACCTGCTTTTCAATATCCGTCATATCAGTAAAGAACCTTTGAGAGAATAAAGCAAGTCCACAAAGCAACTACAAAAAGACCCTCGGCAGGAATTGCAAGTTTTGTGTATGGGCATTTCCAGCCTTTATCAACGCAGAGGAAAATTGTTCTTGTAACAAAAACCGTGGTTGAAAAGAACAGTCCGCCGACGAGTGAATAAACAGGTGTGCCGAGCGCAATTGTGAGATAAAGCAAAAATGCGCCCAAAGCGAATGAAATTCCGCCGTAGTAAACACGGATTTCGGTTTTGCCCGCATTGTCAACAGGCTTAATTGAGAATGACTCGGCATTTTTAAGCGGACTTATAACAAACACGACCGCCATACCGAAAAAGTACCCTACAAGACCGATTACCGCAATACTTGCAGGAATGTTTGAGAAAAATAATTCTTTCATAAATACAACTCCCTTTTTTATTGTAATTATATATTAGCATATTTACAAAACAATGTAAATTGTTTACAGAAAAATTAAAAATTGATTACATTATCTTAAATTCAATTGACAAGAATAAATGTAAAAGTTATCCTTATTATGTAAAAAAACGAAAAGAGGTGCTTATATGGATAATCTTGAATACATTATGCGGTATGTTCTTTGTGCTCTTGCCATTGCGGTTATTGCAAACTGCGTTTGGTCTCTTATCCGTCTGCACCCCGAAAAAAAGGTATATGCGGTGCTTGTGAATATGGCGAATGACGAACAGCATCCAATTACCTGCTATGAAACTTCAGTAGGCAGGAGCAAATCCTGCGATGTGGTTTTCTCAAACTCCACAGTTTCACGCTCCCACGCAGTTGTGGCACTGCGAAAAGACGGATTTTATGTGTTTGACACCGAGTCAAAAGCAGGAGTTTACTTAAACGGCGAAAAAATTGAAAAGAGCGCCAAGCTTTCAGACGGCGATGTGATTGCGTTCGGTACAGCTATTATGAAATTTTATATGGGCAGTGAGGCTGACAAGGATATTTCTCATAAAAAAGAAAAATCCGCGCTTCGCCCCCGCCTTGTAAATATTGTTGATAACACTGAATTTGATCTTGACGGGGATTATGTGACAATCGGGAGAGAAACAGGCAGTAATATTGAAATTTCTGCGCTCTATATCTCACGCCGTCAAGCAGAGCTGACACTTCGCCGTAACAAATGGCATATTGAAGATTTCGGCAGTATTACAAAAACCACCCTCAACGGCGATCCTGTTTATTCGGTAACTCCCTTAACAGACGGCGATGTTATAAGAATTGGAGATTTCGCATTTTTGTATGAAGAAACATAAATTTATAAAATGATATGAAAGAGGTGATGTTATGCAAAAGAAAACAAAAAATGTAAATCTTGTGATAATGCTTTTTGTTATCACCCTTTTTCAGCTTATCTGCCTTTTCACCCTCGTTTCAAAATCCGCTGAAGAATTCAGAACAAGCATAATCATCACTTTCGGCGTTTATATTCTTGTTGAATACGCGTATTTTATAGGCGCTTCACTGATTTTAAAACGCCGTGGCTTTGAGGTTGAGCTGATTGCGTTTTTGCTCACATCAATAGGGCTTTCAATCACCGCAAGCGTTTATCCCGACAGAGCAATAAAACAGCTTATCGCCGTGCTTATGGGTATTGCAGGCTTTATTTTTCTGCAATGGCTTTTGCGTGATATTAAACGCATTATGGCTTTGCGTATTCCTGCCGCAGTAATCGGCGTGGCGGCTTTGGCGGCAACAGTTGTGCTTGCTAAATTCACAAACGGCGCCAAGAATTGGCTTTATATAGGCGGACTTTCAATTCAGCCCTCTGAAATTGTAAAGGCAATATTTATTTTTGTAGGTGCGGCGACCCTTGAAAAGCTTCAGTCAAATAAGAGCTTAACAAAATACATTATTTTCGCCTTTGCCTGCGTGGGATGTCTTTTCTTGATGTCCGATTTCGGCACGGCACTGATTTTCTTCTTCACATTTATTGTTATTTCATTTATGCGTTCGGGCGATATAAGAACTCTGTTCCTTGTGTGTACCGTTGTGCTTATGGGCGGACTTCTTGTTCTTATGTTCAGACCCTATGTTGCAAACCGCTTTGCCGCCTACGGACACGTGTGGAAATATTTTGACACTTCGGGCTATCAGCAGACAAGAACTATGATTTATTCTGTCAGCGGCGGTCTTTTCGGCGTAGGTCTCGGCAACGGAAAGCTCCGAAATGTTTTTGCCGCTACCGAGGATTTGATTTTCGGTGTGGTATGCGAAGAATTCGGTATGATTATGGCAGGAGCAATTTTGCTTTCTTATGTGGCATTGCTTGTTTATTCAATCCGCCATTCAAAATATGCCCGTTCGTCATTTTACGCAATTGCAGCCTGCGCTGCGGCGGCGCTTATGCTGTTCCAAGCATCTCTGAATGTATTCGGAGTAAACGATATTCTGCCCATGACAGGCGTTACTCTCCCATTTATAAGCCGAGGCGGTTCAAGCGTTATTTCCTGTTGGCTTTTGCTGGCATTTATCAAGGCGGTTGACCGAGGCACTTACAGATACGGAGGTGTTCGTCAATGAAATCCATTTCAAGAAGAGCGCTGTCGCTTTATGCGTTGATTATCCTCTTTCTTGCAGGCGGAGTTTTGCTCTATTTTAACCTTATTTCAAACGCTGACAGCTGGGCAATGAACCGTGCAAATCAGCATTTGTATTTTTCGGGAAATTTGGCAACCGCAGGCAACATTAAAGATGCAAACGGCGAGATACTTGTATCAACTAAAGACGGCGTCCGTGTTTATAACGACAACAAAAATGTCCGCAAAGCAGTTTTGCATACAGTTGGCGACTCCGCAGGTTATATTGCAAGCGGAATTCAAACCTCATTCAAAGATGAATTAACGGGCTACACCCTTGTTGACGGCGTGTATAATCTGAAACGCTACGGCAAGGGCAATGATATTACGCTTACCCTTAATGCAAATGTCTGCGAGGCGGCATATAAAGCGCTCGGCGCAAAAAAAGGCACTGTTGCCGTTATGAACTACAAAACAGGCGAGCTTGTGTGCATAGTTTCAACTCCGTCATACGATATTCTCAATAAGCCCGGTGACATAAACACCGATACAAGCGGAAAATATGACGGAATTTATATGAACAGATTTTTCTCGGGACTTTATACCCCAGGCTCTACCTTTAAGGTGATAACAGCCGCCTGCGCCATTGAGAATATTCCCGATATTTATAACCGTACCTTTGAGTGCAAGGGCAAAGTGCAAATCGGCGAAGGATATGTAATCTGTAACGGAACTCACGGAAAAGTGGGCTTTGAAAAGGCTCTTAATAAATCCTGCAATGTGGCGTTTGCGCTGATTGCCGACGAATTAGGCGCCGAAAAGCTCACCGCAACAGCAGAACGGCTTGGCTTTAACTCCTCTGAACGGTTAACTGTCAGCGAAAAAATAAAGACCTCGACAAGCCGAATAAATCTTGCAAATTCATCGGCTCTCGATATTGGCTGGGCGGGCATAGGTCAGTACACCACGCTTATAAATCCCTGCCAAATGCTCACAGTAATTTCTGCAATTGCCAATAACGGCGCAGCGGTAAGCCCGTATCTTGTTGAAGAAATCACCACACCGGAGGGCAAAAGCAATTTCACTGCCGAAAGTAAAATTCTCGGCGAATACTTTACAACCGATACAGCGCAAAAGCTTGACGGACTTCTTCGTTCAAATGTTACAAATCAATATGGCGACAGCTATTTCCCGAAAATGAAGATGTGCGGAAAAACAGGTACGGCAGAAATCAGCGACAATAAAGACGCTAACCCTAACGCACTGTTTGTTGGCTATTCCCAACTGGGCGAAATGCCATTTGCAATTATAGTTGTTGTCGAAGATACTACCTCGGCAATAAAAAGCGCTGTTCCCATAGCCTCAAAGGTTATGAAAGAAGTTAAAAGCGAATACAGTAATTAAACAAAAATTAAGGTCTTACGGTCGAATTGAACCGCAAGACCTTTTTATCAGTTATTTTTGAGTATCAAATCTATGGCGCAAGTATAAACACTGCTTTGTTCAGCATTTTTATGATTTTTGCAGTTCGCAGAAGAGTCTGTATGACGGCTTTTCGTTGCCGTACAAATCGGTTGAACCGTGAACACGCTGACGCATTTTGTCCTCGCCTGCTTCACCGCAGTGCGTGCGGTAATCGTTGAGCGAAAACCACATATATCCGCAGATGTTTTTAATTTTTGAATACATTTCAAGGCGCTCGGCAAGTATTCTTATCCGCTCTTTATCTCCGCCCTTAAAATGCGGTTCGCAAAGTCCGAATTCAGAAACAAGCAAAGGCATACCCTCTGCCTTTTTGCAGGTGCGTATCATATGATTTTCAATATCATCGCTTGGCTCCCAAAGTCCGAGATAATCGTTCCACATTGCAATGTCGCCGTAAAGCGTCGCATCATCTTTATCAGTATTTTCAACTCGGCTCAAGGTATTTGAAACATAATTCACAAGCCGTCTGCTGTCCATTGCTTTGAAATACGAAACTATATTTTTAACATAGTTTATCGTCGGTTCTGTTTCAGCGCCAAGCTCGTTGCCGACGCCCCAGCAAATTATTGACGGATGATTTGAGTGAAAATACACCATTTCATCTGCCTGCTGTTTTGCAATGTCAAGCTGTAATGCAGTTGCCTGTTTAGGATAGCCCCAATACGGAATTTCTTCCTGAACAAGCAAACCGTTCTCGTCACACCAATCAAATAAGCTGTCATCTTGCTGCCAATGAAAGCGCGTAAATACACAGCCCGCATTTTTTAACTGCTTTAAGCATTTAATACTGTGTTCAAGCGGTTCTGCCATACCGAAATCCGGGTGGGAGCCGGGCATCCATTCACAGCCTTTAAGATATATTTCTTTACCGTTTAAGAGTACTTTTTCGCCTTTTACCTCAACGGTTCTGAAGCCTGTGCGAATTTCATAACGGTCGTTATCGGTTTCAAGTGAAATTCTGTAAAGATTGGGTGAATAACAGCTCCACAGTTTAAGCCCCGAAAAATCAACGGCGATTTCGTTTTCAACATTGTCAAACCGCTTTTCAATAACCGTTTTGTTTTCGTGATAATCAATAACCTTTACACTCACATTTTTAGGCAGATTATCAAGAAACGCAGTTTGAATTAAAATACTGCCGTCACATAAACCGTTATTTATTGATGTGATATTTTCTTCGGCTCTTATGTATTCTATCGCATTTTTCGGCATAAACTGCAATTCTGCTTTTCTGATAATACCGCCGTCGTCTGCCCAGTCGAAATCGTTTTTATGCGGAAGCATTTCAACGATATGTGTATTGTCAGCAATTACCTTGATATTATTATCCGAGCCAAAAATAATTTTGTCTGTTATATCAAGCTTAAACGGCGTAAAGCCCGAACGGCTGTGCTTGCCCGCAAAAATACCATTCACATAAACCTTTGCAGTGTGATAAACCGCGTTAAATGCTATATATGCCCTGTTATCTTTAAGGTTTTCATCTATGAATACTGCCGTTTCATATTCTGCCGAACCTCGGTGCTTCATAACGCTGACATCAACATTCCATGTGTGAGGTGTTGTGACCTTTGCCGAGTAATTCAATTCATCAATTCTGAAATTCCATTTGTTTAAAGAAATATTGTATCTCATTTTCCTTACCTGCCTTATATGTGTTAATGACAATAACTTATTCCCAACCCTAAACTTTAGAAATATTATTTATTTTTTCAACCTCGTATTTGACATTGATTTACTTTTATTGTATTATCTTTACAGGAAGATTTGTTTTGAAATTATATCAAAAAATTTAGAAATCTTATTATATTATTGCCATGGAACTTATAGGAAACGGGCTTAACAAAGGCTCACATATGTATTTTTATACCGCATCTCAAATTTCTAAAAAACTGTTGTATTATCCTGTTGCGGCAGGCGAATTCTATTGCAGCAGCGAATACAGCGTTAAAAGAGATAATTACAACAGCATTCTTGCAATATATGTTCTTGACGGCAATCTAACGGCAGTGCAAAATAATATGAAACTGACCGCTCAAAAAGACGAATTGCTGTTAATTGACTGTTACAAACCGCATAGCTATTTTACCGACAGTTCCGCCCACACCCTATGGGTGCATTTTGACGGCAATAATTCTTGTGAATGGTACAGTGAAATTGCGGCTCAAAGGGGGCAAAAAATAAAATGCACCCTGAAAACTGCCGAATGTATTTCAAATATTATAAAATATATTAAATCTAACCAAAGCGAATACACTATTTCAAAAGAGCTGTATTCTTTGCTTTGCAATATGACAAATGGCCGAACCGTAACCCGTGAAAATTTAAAAACTGCTCAAATCGAAGAGGCAGAAAAATTTATAATATTAAATTACGATAAAAATATATCAATTAAAGAAATAGCAAGCTCCGCTCATATGAGCGTATCGTATTTATCAAAAACTTTTAAAGAAAACACAGGTTTTTCGCCCTATGATTATCTGTTAAGAGTTCGGCTTGATAAAGCCAAGGAGCTGTTACGCAAAACCGATAATTCAGTTGAAATAATCGCGTATAAAACAGGCTTTAACAGCTCGTCAAATTTCGTGTATTTCTTTAAAAAAGAAACGGGAATATCTCCGCTGAAATTCAGAAATATTTCATTCTGATATTGCGGTGCAAAATTCATTCAAAAATATTAAAGGAGTCATTAAAATGGCGATTACGGTAAATATCTATTACAGCGGTGTAAACGGAAACGCAAAGAAGTTTGCAGAAGAAATGATTTCAAGCGGTGTTGTCAACGACATTCGCGCAGAAGAAGGAAATCTCAGATATGAGTATTTTTTCAGAATGGATGACTGCGAAACCGTGCTTTTAATCGACAGCTGGAAGGATCAGCATTCAATCGACCTGCACCACGCTTCTCCTATGATGTCAAAAATCATTGAGCTTCGTGAAAAATACGATTTGCATATGAAAGCGGAACGCTATGTGTCCGAAAACTCTGAAACCGATAAAGAATTTATAAGAGAATAAGCGCAACGATTATGCAAGTTATAAAACTTCGGTAAAAAATACATATACAAACAACTTTGGGGATACTGCAAGCAACACAGTATCCCCTTTTTTCATTTCAATTATATGATTTAAAGGCTGAACTCAAGCGTTTTACTTTCGCCTTTCTTGAATGTAAGCACTTCGGCATCATCTGACAGTCCGCAAGTAACTTTAATTGTCTGATCAATATCGGATTTAATTGTAACAGACGCTGTTCCTGATTCGATATCCCAACTGAGCTTGGTTATCTCAGCTTGAGTTCTTGCGCGAAGTCCTGTTATTGTTCCGCTTTCAAATCCGCTTGTCGGAAGCGCAGGCAGAATTTCAATTTCTCCAGAATTTGAATAAAGAAGACTTTCGTTTACGATTCCGAGATAACCTATTGCATAATCTGTGCAGTAGGCGCTTCTTGCGTTCATATGATGATTTGTCAAAAGCGAATTATAATAAATTTTGCTTGACATCAGTTCAGTTAAAGCAGCTGTTAACTCATTTCTGTCCTTTAATCTTGCGGTAATAAGCGAACGGTGAACAAGAGCATGGCTTGCCTCGTTTTCGCTTTCTCTGTTTTCGATTGCTTTAATGCAGGCATTTTTCAGCTCTTCATCGTTTTGAGTTTCAGTAAGAGGCCATACGCAATAAAGGTGGCTTAAATGGCGGTGTTCGTTATTTTCTTCAAACTGATTGCACGCCCATTCTTTTAATGCTCCTGTTTCATCATAAAGATACGGCGGAAGCTTATCTATCATATTTTGCCATTTTGATGTATCAATCTGCAAAGATAAGTCATTTACAACATCAATGAGCATTTCAAGATTATTTCTGCAAGCCGATATATCAATCGCGCAGTTTGCATCAGAGGGGCTTGGATAGTTTGCAGGGTTATTTTCGGGCGAATAGCTTGGCAGAATGCAGTAATATTCGTTATCTGCAAGCTCGGTTTTTCCCTTTTCATAGTGAATATCGCCCTTTGAATCTGTATAGTATTCTGCAGACATCAGCTGTTCCCAATAATTTGCCGATTTAATAAGAATGGGCAAGAGAATTTCTTTTTCTAAATCAAGATAGCCTTTTTCTTTAATTCTATTAATGTCCGCGTCAGTCAAATCTTCAGCGGTGACAGAAAGAACGGATTTCAAAGAATTCAAGTCGAACTCATCGCTCAAAGGAATTTGAATATTTCCGTAATATTGCAGTGTTTCATATAACGGCTGAATCATCCAGCTTGCTCCTGCATTCCAATATCTGAACGGATACGGATAACAGGTTTCGGTAATAACCGCACAGTCTCCGTCAGTGTTGACAGGAGCCTGTATTGCGTCTGTATAGCCGTGAGTTGCATAAGCATTTTCTTCCCAATCGGGGAGCTGACGCAAAAGCATATACGCATAGCCAATCGGAGCAGATGAAATATTTCCCGAATTCATAGATGAGGTCTGCAAATTTACATTTGCATCCATTGTATACTTGCTTCCCCAACCGGGATTAAATTCGCCTGTCCACATACCCGCTAATCTGCTTGTTGAATATCCTGCGCAGCAAAGATATGCATATCTGCCTGAATAATAGGCTCTTTGAGCAAGGGCGCTGTTAATTTTCTTTTTACCCTTTTGAGCTTTAATCAAACCTTCGTTTGAAAGAGTGCTTGTTCCGTTATTTAATGTGAGCGTTACCGCATCAAACTGCGGCTGATATATCTCAAGATGTGCTTTTAATACAGAATCATAATCAAATTTACCGTCAACTGTATATTTTTCTGCAACAGCCTTTGCTGTCTGTGTTAATTCATCAGTCAAATCAAATTCTTTCTGTTCAGCAAAACCGTCATAACTGCCCATTTCATATGTTCTGTCTGAAACCGTTATGAGATAAACTGCATCCGCATCACTGATTTTTATCTGCGGATTATCGGCGCAGGCATACTGTTTGTCGCTGACTTCAGCACCGTCAACCTTTTCTTTAGATCCGTTTTCGCAGATAACATATGTTAAGGTTGAATAACCGCCGTTTTTAAGCTCACTGTTATCGTAATCGGGATAATGCGCAAGGAATGAAATTGTGTCACAGTTTTCATCAACAAGCTTTTTATATTTTACATCCTTTTCAGTTCCGTCTCCGAAATTTGCAAAAGTGGAAATGTCATCATAAGACAGTACAAGATTGACCTTGCTGTTTTCTGATGATTTTTCAATTTTTGTCACAGTTATATTATCCGCTTTTGAGGTAAAGGTTTTTCTTTCCCAAGTACCGTTTTTATCTGTATATTTAACGCCGACCTCGGCAGTTTCATATTCAGTATAGCGTATATAATCCTTTGCTTTTTGCTTATCTTGAGTAATTCGGAGTGCGCCGCCGGGATGAAAGCCGTAAACATCATCGTAGCTTGCATTGTCAACAATATCCTCACCCTTAACTATATTCTGCTTCACTGTTTCAAGCTCATCCGATGTAACAGGGCAGGTGCGTGGCTTCTCATTCGGCATTATAAAATGTATATTTTGATAAATAAGCGAATCGCTGTAAGGCGAACCGCTTGTAACGACGCCCTGCAAGCCGTTGCCGGACACCATACCTTGACGCCAGGTTTTTGTTTTATTTCGGCTGGTTTCGGATAATTCATCATATGAAGTGCAGTATGATATTTTGTTTTCGTTATCAAAAATTCCGTCAATATCCGCACTTGTTTTACCGCAAGCGGCAAACGAAACAGCCATACAGCCGGATAATGCAAGACACATACATTTTTTTAATTTGTTCATAGTTTTAAATTCCTCACAATCTTTATATTATTATTCATAAAACCCGACCGTTTTTAACATAGGGTTACTTCTGCTTTGGCGTATTACAAGGCAGGCTCCGATGCACTTTTTATCAATGGGTATAATCTTTTTCGAGCCTATAACAGTGCCTTCATAAGCTTTCTCGTATTTGCCGTTAGGCTTTTTAATATACAAATCAAACGCTTCAACTCTTTGGCTATGTCTTATATCCTCTTCGATAACGGCATATTTCAGCTTTTTTGTACCGTCGAAATTATATTCAAGATACCCGTCAGCCTTTGTAAGCTCGCCGTGATTGTCAACAATAATAGGATTTTCGGTTACGGATTTAATCATTTCGCCGAGTTTTTTCAGATTACCAGCGTCTTTGCGGTGAATTACACCTTTATCCGTCGGCGGAACATTCAGCAAAAGAGTACAGTTGTTGCCCACCGAATTGAGATAAATACTGAACAGCTTTTTAGCGGATTTTACGGTTATGTTTTCATTGCCTGAATAAAACCAGCCTTTTCTGATTGACACATCAACCTCAGCAGGATACCAGCAAAGCTTTTCATTTTCTTTAAGAATTTTTCTTGAACCTAAATCCTCATCTTTTGAGGTGTATTTTTTCAGTTCATCAGCCATATTTTCATCAGTTTGGCTTTTTTTCGCTGTTCTTTCAGCTTCACTTAAAACAGCAGGAACAACCGAATATTCAGATTTTCTGGTTTTTCCGCCCTCATTGCCGACCCAACGGATATCCGGACCGCAGATTGCAATATTTGCGTTGGGCTGTAATTTTCGCACAAGGTCAAAATATCTGTTCCAATCGTATTCAAAATACACGGCGTTTGCGCCCTTTGCGCCGTCAAACCAAACCTCAAAGATTTCGCCGTAATTTGTCAAAAGCTCGGTAAGCTGACTGCAAAAATAATCGTTGTAGGCTTCTGTGCCGTAACGCTTATCGTGCATATCCCACGGTGAAAGATAAACGCCGAAATCCATTCCCTGCGCTTTGCATTCGTCAGATACCATTTTCACAATGTCGCCTTGAAAGTCAGCATTTTTAACCGAAAAATCAGTGTATTCGCTCTCCCAAAGGCAAAAGCCGTCGTGGTGCTTACAGGTTAAAATAACGCCTGTTGCACCGCTTTTTTTTATTGCGGAAATCCACTGTTCAGCGTCAATGCGCTTAATTGTAAAATCCTTTACAGTTTCCTTGCCCGTACCCCATTCTCTTGCGGTTGCAGTGTTCATACCGAAATGCATAAAACAGTAAAACGGCTTATCAGCGTTTTTTATTTGGCTTTCGGTAGGCACAACGGATATGTAACGTTCAACCTCTTTATCAAGCAGAGGGTATCCGTTATTATCTGAAGTCCAATTCCGTTCAAAATCAGCAATCATATTTATCCCTCACTCAAAGAAATTTATAATACAATTTGCGGTCATAGCCATATTTAGTGAGTGTTCGGTTATAAGCAAATCCCAAACGTTCAATATTTTTTATACTGTAAGGATTGTGCGGCGAAACTGTTGCGCAAATAAGCTTTACTCCCGAAGCTGAAGCAATTTCAATAAGCTTTGAGGCTAATTTATACTGCAAAGAATTTCCTCTGAACTCTTTACGGACTATGCAAAGCTTATAATTTGCGTTTCTTATTCCGTCTGTTTTAACAGCTTTTAGACATTTGGCAAGATTTTCGCCGTCGTCTTTCGGGTAATACAATACAGAAAAGCCTGCAATTTTACCGTTATGCCTCGCACAGACGGTAACATTCGGAGAAGCAAGACATTCTGCCAGCATTTCTTTAGTGTTAGCGCGCAGAATTTCGGAATTTTCAAGAGTTTCAAGAGTTTCCTTTTGAATTTGCAGGATTTCTTCTAAATCTTCAATACTGCACTTTTCAAATACAAATTCACTGTCACTGATTTTCATATTTTTTCACCGCCGTCATTTAATCAATTCATTATAACGCTTTTCGCCGACCATATCTTTAAGCATTCGCTGACTGTAAATTCCATCAAGGCTCCTTCCCTTTTTCTTGCGGAAATTCATCCACTCATTTTCAAGCTTATAAATATTTTTGAAGTTTTCAGGCTGTAAGCAGAGCTTTTTTTCTTGAACCAATTGGCTGTGAATTGCCAAAAAGAAACGGTATGCAAATAAATCGTCTATTATTTCAAATGAAACTGCACCCTGTTTTATGAGCAGATACATTGTTTCAAAAAATGTAAGATAATTTGAAATATCACCCTTTTCGACCTGCAAGGTGCAATGCCCCTCTTCTGTGCAGTCCGCGCAGTTGCAAACACCGTCAATGCAGTTTTGCAAATAATTATAAAGATTTGTGTAACTGCTGTTTTCAACGAATGAGCAGTTAAGCTCCGTAATAAAATCCGCTCTTGCAATTTCTTTTGAGTCGCTCAGCTGTTTGACCGCAACAACAAGCGACACAATAAGCCCGACAGTCTGCAAAATTGAGAAAACCAAAGAATAATCCTTTGAATGCACTAATATGATTGATGTTGACGCAACAGATGCAATCACCAAAACAATTATCAATATGTTATAAAGATTTTTGCCCCTGCCGTTTTTGCTGAGCTTCATAAAATCACAACCGTTAAATCTAATTTTCTAATAATTATACCATAGGTACAAGGCGAAGACAAGTATATTGTAATATATGGAACGGCAAAGCAAATTTATTTGTATTGTATTTTATCTGAAAGTATGATAAAATAATTCAATAATATTTTTATTTTCGGAGATTTGGCTTATGATGAAAATTTCACCCTCAATTCTTTCATGCGATTACGGCAAAATTGCAGAGGAATTAAAAAATATGGAAGCCTGCGGAGTTGACTATATGCACATTGATGTTATGGACGGTCATTTTGTCCCCAACATCACTCTCGGCGCGCCTGTTGTAAAGTGCATCAAAAAAGCTACGGCTGTCCCATTTGATGTTCACCTTATGATAAGCGAGCCGTTAAAGTATATTGATGATTTTGCGGCGGCAGGCGCAGATATTATAACATTCCACACAGAATGTGACTCGCCGATTGACGAAACAATTGACAGAATTCTTTCTCACGGAATAAGAGCGTCGCTCACCGTTAAGCCTAACACTCCCGTTGAAGAAATTCTTCCTTATTTGGACAAGCTTTCAATGGTGCTTGTTATGACCGTTGAGCCGGGCTTCGGCGGACAAAGCTTTATGGAAGATATGATGCCCAAGGTTTCACTTCTCCGCAAAGAAATAAACCGCCGCGGACTCGACTGCGAAATCGAGGTAGACGGCGGAATAAACGAAAAAACAATTGCCATTGCCGCAAAGGCAGGCGCAGATGTTTTTGTTTCGGGCAATGCTATATTCTCAAGCCCCGACCGTAAGGCGGCAGTTGAGAAATTTAAAGCAATTGCAGAAGAAAATTACTGCAAATAAAATCAGTTTAAATAAATATTGCCTATGAGCTTTCCGTATTCAGAAAGCTTATATGTATCAACAGACGAGCGTTTACCGAATTCGCCCATTATTCTTACGGCTTTCGGCAAATCGCGGGGAATAGACAAAAAATATCTATTATTCATTTTGTAGGCTCTGCATTTGCCCGATTTTTCGTTTGTTTTTCTTATAACAGAAACAAAGTCAAGCAGATTATCAAGCTTTTCGGTTTCAAAAACATAAAAAGCCTCTTTTTTTACTCTATATCTCGTCTTTTTCTCGGTAAATGTGAGAATGAAAAAGCAACCTCCGTTCGTCACAGGCAGGGCCTCAACAATTACGCTTTCGCCTTTTTCAAATCTTTCTGCCGCATCGGTACGGCTTAAAATACTTTTAATTGCCGTTCGGGCTGTTTGTTCATCGTTTTCTATATTTTCATATGTAATACGGTATTTCTTCATTTCTTCTTGCGACAATTCTATTAGCATCATATTATCGTTAAGTGCTTCATAAATCATTTTGATTACCTCCGCTGATAAAATTTATGTCTATTTCATCATATTACACGGACGGGCAATGTGCAATAAATAAATCTTGGAAAAAGTGGGGAATTTTAATTGGCTAATTCAGCGTCACAACAAAATAAAACTGAATTTACAAATATCCGCCGCATTATGACAGATTACTCAATAATGCTTTCAGCACCCATACTTGTCGGTATTTTCAACTACGGAGCAATGGCTGTTGTTTCTGTGCTGTTAGGTGTGCTGACTTGCGCCGTATGCGGTAAAATTGCAGAAAAAATTCTCAAGGTTAAATTTCCTTTGAGGGACTTTTCACCTTTCTTTTTGGGCGCCTGCACAGCTCTTATGATGCCTGCTTCTGCACCGTGGTGGCTTATTGTGTGCGCCTCTGCGTTTGCAATGGCGGTTTGTGTTGTGCCTTTCGGCACTGCTAATGACGCGCCGTTTGTTCCCCCTGCGGCGGCATTTTGCTTTGCGGCTCTTTGTTGGAGCGACACCGTGTTCGCCTATTCAGAAACAGGCAGTTCTGTTACACAGCTTTTAAGCCAAGGCAATTCGATAGGCCAAAATGTTGCGGCTGTGCTTGAAGTGCTTGTGGGCAATGTTCCGTCAGCTATGGGAACAGGCTCTGTGCTTGCGCTTTTGGGCGCGTTGATTTATCTTATAATTCGCCGACCCAAAGACAGTATTTCATCACTTACATTTATTCTTGCCGTGGCTTTAATGGCTCTGGCTTTTCCGAGAGTCGGCACAGGCAGATTACTTTCGGTGATTATGGAGCTTTGCGGCGGAATGATGCTTTTCTCGGCAGTATTCTTTATGTCTTATCCGTCAATCCTGCCTGAAAAACCTTTGCCCCGCGCAGTTTGGGGTGCGGTCAGCGGAGTTATTTGTATGCTTATCCGCTATGCAGGAGCTTATGAAGAAACCGCAGTTTTCGGTATTCTTATTGCCTGTGCAATTTCGGGCTTCTTTGATAAACTGCCTTTATCCAAAAAAGATAAAAAGCTTCTTGTGAACAACGCCGAACCCGTTGAAGTGCCTGTACCCACATTCGTACCCGATGAGGTTCTCAACGAGATCCCCGATATTTCAGAAGAAATCACAGAGCAAAACGAAGAACAGGAATACGCAGAGCCTTCGGTTCAGGAAAGCGAAACTCTTGAAGCGGTTATTTCAGAAGAAAACGATGTTACCGTTGATGAGTCTCCGTTCATTGCAGGAGGTGACGGCAATGAGTGATAAAAAAGCCGTATTCAAAACTATACGCAACAGCGCCGTCATTAAAAATCCCTTGCTTTTTGAGGCAATAGGGCTTTGTCCCCTTGTGGCAATTGCGACTTCTCTCAACTCCGCACTGTTTTTGGCTTTAGTAACAGCCGTTGAAATGGTAGTCTGTGAAGTACTTACCGCCCTGCTTCTCAAGAATGTACGCAGATATTGGCGCGTTTTGCTTTATGTGATTTTCGGTGTAGCAATAATTTTCCCGATAACATATATCACAAACAGATTTTTACCGCAAATGTCAATGAACTTCGGCGTATATCTGCCGATTATGGCTGTCAACTCGCTTATAGCTCTCCATTGTGAGCGTGTTGCAGTTAAAAGAAGCGTAAAAGACAGCTTTATAGACGCGCTTTCTGCCTCAATAAGCTACGGCGTTGTAGCAATTCTTACAGGTGTTATCCGTGAAATTCTTGCAAACGGAACAATTGCAGGCTTACAGCTTAATTTGCCCGTTAAATTTTCGGGACTTGCAATGCCCTTCGGCGCGCTTATTATTTTAGGCTTTATGGCGGCAGTTCTAAAAGCCGTTATCAGCAAAAAATATCCCGAAGCCAATCCCGACAAGGCATTTGACACCTCTGAAATCCGCCGTTCTCTCCGCGGCACGCTCCGTGAGCTTATGAACGATGAATTTAATCCTTATGGCGAAGAAGCTGAAACAGAGTCGGCCTTTGTCCGCATTAAGAACGAAAAATCCAAAAAAGAAAAACCAAAAAAAGACAGACCTAAAAAAGAAAAACCGGAAAAAGAAGCGCATAAAAAAGAGAAAAAGCCGAAAATTACGGCTGATGAAGCTCCGCGACGCGCAACGCATACCGAAAATGACGGCGGACGTACCTATCTTGACGATTTCTCCGATATGCTTTCTGAACTTGAAGATTACAAGAGCCGAAACGACGATGCTGAAAATATTGACAGCTCTGAAAATAACGACGGGGGTGACGCAGAATGAGTATATTTCTAAAAATAATTTCTGCCGCACTTTATGTTATGCTCTTTCAAAACCTTATATTCAACGCAGGCTACGGCTTGAGCGAGGCTGTGAGAATGAGCGCAAAGCCACGCCAGCTTTTCCCAATGGCAATATTCATCACATATTTTTCGGCAGTGGTTTCTGCTGTTTGCGTATTGCTTGATACAGTTCAAGCTGTTAAAAACTTAAACGAAATGCTTCACGCACTGATTTTTGTGGGAGTTCTTGCGGCGGTTTATGTAATCACAATGGCAGTTGTGCTGATTTACGGCAAAATTTCTCCCCGTACAATCCGCAGAATCGGTATTGCCGCGTTTAATACTCTTGTGCTTGCCGTTCCGTTTATAAATTATCGCTCCGCTTTTACAGTATTTGAAGCTGTGGGTGCAGGTATCGGCGCAGGCGCGGCATATATTGTTGCTGTTTTGCTTATTAACGGCGGTCTTAAACGTCTTGATATGAATAAATCTATTCCCCGTTGCTTTAAGGGAACTCCGGCTATGTTTATCTACACAGCGCTTTTATCCCTTGCCTTTACGGGAATTTCAGGAACATCGGTGTTTATTTAATGGCTAATAACGAAAATCCACCACGCAAGCTTAAAGGATATTATCCTTTCTCAAAAAAATATCCGTCACGCCGCGGCAATCAAGCAATCAGCGAAAGCCGTAAGACGAAGAAAAAGGCACGCATTAAGAAAATTCTTTTCTGCGTTTTTTTGGTGTGCCTTTTTGCAGTGACCTTTATTTTTGCAAAATTTTGTCAAAACCTCATTACCCGACCCTTGCCCGAACCTCAGGAAAATGACGCTCCCGTAATTTCAACCGATAATATCGGCACTGTCCGTGCAGTCGCAATTGAAAATAAAATTTTGGGCGAGATTTCAGATTTGTCATCAGCCCTTGACGATGCAAAGAAAAACGGCTTTAATGCGGTTATGCTCGATTTTAAAACCCAAGAGGGCTATCTCACATACGGCTCGCAAAGCTTAAAAGCCGAAAACACTGCTTTGAATAAAATTGACAGCGTTATAATCGAAAAAATCAAATCTGAAGGCTTTATGCTTATAGGCAGAATTTTCTGCTTTGAAGATACCGTTGCGCCTCAACGCATAAACGCTTATATTTATGAGGATATTGAAAAAACTAAAATATGGTTTGACAATTCCGCTATTCTCGGCGGCAAGGTTTGGCTTGACCCCGCAAATGCCAAAGCACAAAATTATCTTTGCGGTATAATTGAAGAGGTTACTGACTTGGGCGCAGACTGTGTTTACCTTGAATCGGTTCAGTTCCCCTCGGTACAGACAAGTACGAAGCCTGTTTATACTGAAGACGATACCGCCCTTAACAGAAACACCGTGCTTCTCGGGTTCATTGAAAAAGCGGTTAAATCGGCAGGAACCTGCCCTGTGATAATCGGTGTGTCTTATGAGGGCGCTGTGGGCGGTGACGCTGAAAAATGGGGCGGAACTCTTTTCGACACTGCGGCGGCAATTTGCTCGCCCTCACTTTCCTACACCGAAGAAAGCGATTACACAGAGTTTGTTGCTGACTCATATATAATTTTGAATGACAGCGCAAAAAATAATTTTTCAACTCTCAAAATCATTCCCACAGTTAAAAATCAGACCGAAGACGCGCAATTTTACAAAAAACTTGCCGAAAGTAAGGCTGACAGCTATATAATTGTGCCTTGATTTTACAAAAAGACTTGAAATACAATGAATTTTATTGTATTATTTATAGTGACTAAAAAACAAACGGAGGTATATTACCTATGGTATCAGCAGGTGATTTCAGAAACGGCGTAACTTTTGAGATGGACGGCAATGTTTATCAAATCATTGAATTCCAGCATGTTAAACCCGGCAAGGGCGCCGCTTTCGTAAGAGCTAAAATTAAAAATGTCATTTCAGGCGGTGTTGTTGAAAGAACATTTAACCCCACTGAAAAATATCCCACTGCTTACATTGAAAGAAAGGATATGGAATATTCTTACAATGACAGCGGTCTTTACTACTTTATGGATCAGGAAACTTATGACCTCGTGCCTATCAACGAATCAGATTTAGGCGACAACTTTAAGTTTGTAAAAGAAAATATGGTTTGTAAGGTACTTTCTTACAAGGGCAGTGTTTTCGGTGTTGAACCGCCCACATTCGTAACTCTTCAGGTTGCACAGACAGACCCCGGCTTCAAGGGAGACACTGCAACTAACGCTACAAAGCCTGCAACTCTTGAAACAGGCGCAGAAATTAAAGTTCCGCTCTTTATCAATGAGGGTGAAATGATTAATGTTGATACTCGTACAGGCGAGTATATGTCACGCGCATAAGCGAATAATATTTCTGATTGGAGGAAATTAAAATGATGACAGTAACAGAAAAAGTAGCATATCTTAAAGGTCTTGTTGAAGGTCTTGACTTTGACAAAGATGATAAAGAAACAAAGGTTATTAAAGCAGTTCTTGATGTTCTTGATGACCTTGCCCTCACAGTAAGCGACCTTGACGACGAAATGGCGCTTGTTACAGAACAGCTTGACGCTGTTGACGAGGATCTTGCAGACCTTGAAGAAGTTTTCTATGACGAGTGTGATGACTGTGACTGCGATTGCGACGATGATTGCGATTGCTGTGACTGCGACGACGAAATGTATGAGGTTGAATGCCCTAACTGCGGCGAAATGATTTACTTTGATGAAGAAATCATTCTTGACGGCGAGGCAGAATGCCCCAACTGCGGTGAAGTTCTTGAATTTGACTGCGAATGCGAATGTGAAGATTGCTGCGACTGCGGCGACGAAGAGTAATTCTTCAAGTCAATAATCTTATAATAAAAAAAGCGGGAATTTTCTCGCTTTTTTGTTTTATATTGATAACAATTTACGGAGGTATATATGAGCAACAAGCAAAATAATGCGGATCGCTTTTCGGGATTTGCGGATATTTATGAAAATGCCAGACCGAGAGTGCCGAAATATCCTATTGACATAATCTGCCGATATTTAGGCAGAAATTCAGAACTCGTTGTTGATATGGGCTGCGGAACAGGGCTTTCAACTGAACCTTGGCAAGAAGTCAGCAATAGAATAATCGGCATTGAACCAAGCAAAGATATGCTCAGTATAGCAGAGAAAAAAGCAAATTCAAAAATAAGCTTCGTCAATGCGTTTTCTGATTGCACAGGATTAAATGACAGTTGTGCCGATGCTGTTGTATGCTCACAGTCTTTTCATTGGATGGAACCGAAATCCACACTGAAAGAAGTAAACCGAATTTTAAAAAAAGGCGGTGTGTTTGCAACAATTGACTGCGATTGGCCGCCCGTAACAAAATGGGAAGCCGAACAGGCATATATGCAATTATATAATAAGGTAAAACAGCTTGAGGCTCAAGTTCCCGAAATCAAAAACAGCTTTATCCGTTATCCTAAAAATAAGCATTTGGATAATATAATTGAAAGCGGATATTTCATATATGCAAGGGAAATACTGTTCTGCAATTCAGAACCCTGCACAAAAGAACGGTTTTGCAATATTATTTTAAGTCAAGGCAGTACACAGGCTGTTTTGAAAAAATGTCCCGACCTTATTGAAAAAGAGCTTAATGAATTTTATGAGAAAATAAATTCTTGTTTTAACGATGAAATTTTTGATATTGAATTTTGTTATAAAATGAGAATAGGTGTAAAATAATCATTTAATTTTAATTGATTTAAGCATAAAGTTACGGACTTGTTAAATGAACAAGTCCGTTTTTTAGTGTTGTTCAATTATTGGCAAATCAGAAATGCACTTTTTTACATTCCCTATCAGATAAGCTTATTGATCACATCAACAAACTGCTTTTCTTCGCTGAGTTCAATTGCACCTTTATCAACCAGAGCGGCATTTGCAGGGTTGATAGGAAGCTTTGCGAGAACAGGAATACCCAATTCCTTTGCAACCTCATCAATTTTGCTTTCACCGTAAATATAGTGCTTCTTGTTGCAGTCGGGACACTCAAAATAGCTCATATTCTCAACAAAACCGATAATCGGCACATTCATAAGACGAGCCATATTAACAGCTTTTTTAACAATAAGATTAACCAAATCCTGCGGAGTTGTAACAATAATAATACCGTCAACAGGAAGAGATTGGAACACTGTAAGCGGAACATCGCCTGTTCCCGGAGGCATATCAACAAACATAAAATCAACATCGCCCCAAACTGTTTCCTGCCAGAACTGATGAATCAGACCGGAGATAACAGGTCCGCGCCATACAACAGGCTGATCCTCATTTTCAAGAAGAAGATTAACGCTCATTACTCTTGTGCCGAGCTTTGAAACCATAGGATACATACCCTCTTCGCTTGCTTCGGCATTGCCGTGAAGCCCAAATGCTTTAGGAATTGACGGTCCCGTAACATCAGCGTCAAGAATAGCTGTTTGATAACCCATTGTCTGCGCTGTTACTGCAAGCATTGAGGTAACAAGGCTTTTGCCTACGCCGCCCTTACCGCTTACAACACCGATAACCTTTTTTACATTGCTCATAGGATTACCGGGAATTCTTAAATCTTGCTTTTTGCTGTCGCAATTTGATGAACAGCTCTCGCAGTTGCCACTGCATCCGCTCATTTTGAAAACCTCTTTTCAATATGGGTCAATACCCAATTTTAATAATAGTTATATTTGTTAAATCCATAAAATTTTATGGATTTATTTGCCTACGCAAAACTGCGCGAATATTTCATTCACAACTAATTCAGTTGCCTTTTCGCCTGTTAAAACCATAAGATTTTCAACAGCGCTGTCAAGGCAAACCGTAACTGCGTCCATTGTCATACCCAGCTTTAAAGCATTGTCGGCGTCTTTCAAGGCGTCAAGGGCTTTTTTACAGCAATCGCACTGCCGTTCATTTACTATCGCCGTTGCAGATGTATCAAAATCGGCAGTACCTAACATCTCTTCAACAGCGCGGCTCAGTTCCGCTTTACCCTCTCCTGTTTTGGCTGAGATAAAAACTGTCTTAGAGAAATTTTTCTCAATTTCGCCGTTTAGATGATTTTTATCTGCATCGATTTTATTGACAATTCCAATAGCTTTTTTGCCCTTGCAAAGCTTAATAAGCCTGCGGTCAGATTCGTTTAATTCACGGCTTGCATCAAAGACCGCCAGCACAAGCTGTGCTGTTTCAAGTCTTTTGACCGCACGGTCAACACCGATGCTTTCAACCACATCATCAGTTTCACGAACGCCTGCCGTATCTGCAAGCCGAAGAGTAATTCCGCCCACATTCACTGTATCTTCAACAACATCTCTTGTTGTTCCTGCAATTTCGGTGACGATTGATTTTTCAGTACCTGAAAGCAAGTTCATTAAAGTGGACTTGCCTACATTCGGGCAGCCCACAATGGCGGTATCAACACCTTCCATTATAATTTGCCCTTTTCCGAAATCATTTATCAGCTTTTCAAGGCTTAAAATGCTTTCGTCTATGTGATTTTTAAGATTATTTTCGCTTAAATCTTCAATTTCTTCATAGGGATAATCAACCCACGCAGAAAGAAGAGCCATATCATAGACCAATTTATCGGTTATTTTCTTGATTTCTTTGAAAAGTCTGCCCTCAAGCACACCGAGAGCGATTTTTTCTGCCTGCTCCCCCTGCGCGGAAATAATATTCATAACGGATTCGGCACTTGTCAAATCCATTTTTCCGTTTAAGAACGCCCGTTTTGTAAACTCACCTGCTTCGGCAGGCACTGCGCCCATATTAAGTACCGCTTTAAGCACTTTATCAGTGACAAAAAGTCCGCCGTGGCACGAAATTTCAACAACATCCTCGCCTGTATAGCTTTTCGGCGCTCTGAAAAGCAGCGCTACAACGTTATCAATAGCGCCGTTTTCATCATAAGCCCTGCCGTAAAGCGCCGAATATCCGTCTGTTTCACAAAGCTTTTTACTGTTGAATGAGAAAAAAACCTTATCGCCTATTTCAATCGCATTTTCTCCAGAAATTCTTACGACACCGATACCGCCGGGTGATTTTCCTGTTGAAATTGCCGCAATCGTACTCACTTTTTACTCACCGGCTTTCTTTTTTCGTAAATCTTTAAAAAACGAAGAAAGTATTTCAGCGCATTCTTCGCTCATAATTCCGCCCTCGTACAAGGGCTTATGGGTAAAGTTCATATCAAAAAGCTGTGCTGCCGAAACGACAGCGCCGTTTTTTTTATCGCTTGCGCCGAAATACACATTTTTAATTCTTGAATTTATAATTGCGCCTGCACACATTGGACAAGGCTCGAGCGTTACATACATATCGCATTTCCAAAGCCGCCAACCGCCCAAATTTTTAGAGGCGTCATTAATTGCCTCAATTTCTGCGTGATGAAGCGCATTTTTCACAGTTTCTCTGCGATTTCTGCCTTCGCCGACGATTTTACCGTCGCACACCACAATTGCCCCAACGGGAACCTCGCCCTCTTCTGCTGAAAGGCGGGCAAGGTTTAAGGCATAATTCATAAAAACAAGCTTATCCATAATTAAAACTCAATAGTTGATACTGTTTCAATCAATAAGAATATAATTGCAAAAATCATTGGTACATTTAAAAAGAGCGCCGAGAATTTTTCGCCTGTTTTAAGTGTATCAACACCATTTTTCAATGATACTTTATAATTCATCGGTAAATAAATTATTCCGCCGACTATTCCCAAAATCACAAACAGTCCGATACACAAAACCGCAACAACACTGCCTGCGGTATCGCCTAAATTATCATATACCGCAAGTAATATTACCGAATAGAAATTATTTACAAAATGCAGAATTATTGACGGCCAAATGCTTCCTGTTGCAACTGCAAGATAGCCTAAAAACAGACCTGCCACAACGGTATAGGGAATTTGCACCATATTTCCGTGCATAAGACTGAAAATAAGAGCCGAGGCAACAATGGCAAATTTATCGCTGAAACGGCGCAAAGGCTGCATAATAATTCCGCGAACTACAATTTCTTCAAGAATTGCAGGCAGAACGGCAGTTGAAAGAACTGCTAAAAAAATACCCTTTGCACCGACTATTGCAGGATCGTCAGCTCCTGTTGTAAAGGTGATACCAAGAAAACTCTGAATAATTGACGATGCAAAATTGATTATAAATGTTGAGAAGAGCATTAACGGAATGCAAAGCATTGTAAGTCCTGCGGCGGCTTTTGTATTATAAACCGTACCCAATGGCAGAACTCCCGCAATTTTTTTTCTTTTCAGCGCCGCATAGGCAATAACAAAAGGCACTAAAATGAACATAATTGTGGCAAGAATTTGATATGCCATAGAAAGGTTATCATCATTATAAAGCAATTCAAGCTTTGGAAATACTGTTGCAAGCAAACCGATTATAAAGCTCACCGCAAAAGCCAAAGCCGTAAAGCAAATTATGCCGAATCCAAACCAATTACCCATTGTTTTGAGTATTTTTTTGTCGTTCTTTTTTGCCTGCTGTTTTTGATACTGCTCGTTATAGTAATTATAATAAGAGGCATTATATCCGCCGTATGCTCCTTGACCCCATCCGCCAAACTGACCGTTAGGATTATAATTGTTATCCATTAAAATCGCCATGCGATACAGTATTCACATAAAAAGCAATTTAAAAACAGCTTTTTATGCACGGTATCGTTCCTTCCATTGTATTTTTTCACACTACAGGATCCTTAAATGTCAGTTAATTATCAGTTGTTTTCTTTGAAACATAACCGCCTATAACTGTGACAGCGGTTTTTCTGTCCTCTTCAAGATGAATATTTGTGTCGCCGTAAAGCTCAAGCTGAAGCTTTTGCGCCGCAAGAGGATAGTCAACAACCCAAATCCAAGCAGTTGAACGTGAAGAATATCCATAACGTGTATCGGGAGTGGGCATTGTCATTTCTGATATTTCAAACTTTGCCCAACCGCCTGCAACTGCCTGTGCCGCATAAGAAAGAATTGATTTTTGGCTGATATTTGTTCTGACATTTGCAAGAATTACATCGGCGACCTCATTGATTTGAGAAAGCGAAGCATTTAAGCACTTGTCAATAAGAGCATTGATTACTTGACGCTGACGTGCAACACGGCTTACATCGCCGTCGGCATCAGAATATCTTACTCTGCTGAATGCCAATGCCTGCTTGCCGTCTAAAGTCATAACTCCGCCCTTTGTTTGGGTAATTTCAGTACCCTTTACTTCTCTTATGCCTTTGTTCATATAAGGAATAACATACGCAGGAACATCAACTGTAACTCCGCCCAATATGTCAATTACCTGGGTAAACGAATCAAAATCAACAAGCACATAACCGTCAATCTCAATTTTATAATCGTTTTCTATTGTTTCAACAAGATATGCGGGTCCGCCGTTTGAGCAAGCAGCGTTAAGCTTTGCATAGCGGTCAAACTGATCCATATAAGTGTAGCTGTCACGCATAAATGAAACAAGCTTGACTGTCTTATTCTTCTTGTCAATAGATACCAAAATCATTGCGTCTGTATTGCCCTTATCGGTAACGCTTGCTCTTTTTGGCTGTTCGGCAGAAGCGTCACTGCCTACAAGAAGAACATTGATAACATTCTTATTACTCATTTTGTCGCCGCCGTTAGTAGCCCAATTTTTAAGAATTTCTCTGAAATCGTTACCTGTTGCATCGTCCATTTCAGCAAAGTCAAGAGTTTCGTCTTCGTGTTCGCTGAATTCTTGAGTCGGGTCAATTGTTGTAGTTTCATTCTTGTCAATGTTAATAAGACCGAGCTTTTGAATTAAAAATCCGCCGGCTACAAGTACGATAACAAGAATAAGAGCAACAATAGGAAGAATAATCAAAAGTGCTTTTTTCTTTTTCTTCTTTTTTTCATCATCAGGTGTTTGAATAATATCGTTTCCTGTTAATTCTTTCTTGTTGTTTTCCATAAATCTCTTTCCTTTCACAAGCAGAAAAAATTACGCTGTATCCTAAATATTTTAACGGACAAAATACTTTAAGATTATATTTTATTTTGTAACCTCATCCGTATTTTTTTCCGTAATTTCAATATTTTCATTTGTTTCTTCTTCATGCTGAGCAATCGAAATCGTAACAACCTTTTCGCCCTCTTTGGTTTTCATAAGAATAACACCCTTTGAGGGACGGTTGCACTCTCTAACCTGCTCAGACGGTAAACGGATAATAATACCGTCTGAAGAAATCATAATAATATCTTGACCGTCTTCTACCATTTCGATAGCGCAAACTTCGCCGAACTGCTCTGTATGGTAGTTTGTAAGACCCTTACCGCCACGGTTCTGAACACGGTAATTTGAAACATCGCTTCGTCTGCCGTAGCCCTTTTCACTGATGGTAAGCACCTTACCCTCATTGCTGAAGATGACCATTCCCACAACCTCGTCATCTTCACCGAGAGTAATTGCGCGGACGCCGCGGGCCGTTCTGCCGATTGCGCGGGCGTCATTTTCATTAAAGCAAATGCTCATACCCTTGCGTGTAGCAACCATAAGATTTTGTTCACCGTCAGTAAGCTTTACCCAGCGAAGCTCGTCGCCTTCGTCAAGATTTATTGCAATAATACCGCTCTTGCGAATATTTCTGTAAGCGTCAAGCTCGGTACGTTTAATAATACCGTTCTTTGTAGCCATACAAAGATAGTATTTATTCTCACCGAAATCAGGTACTCTAAGCATTGCGGTAACTTTTTCTTCCGCAGTAATAGGAAGAATATTTACAATATTCATACCCTTGCTGTTTCGTGTACCCTCCGGAATTTCATAGCCTTTAAGACGGTACATCTTTCCCTCGGAAGTGAAGAAAAGAATATAATCGTGAGATGAGCATATAAACATTGTTTCTGCAACATCTTCTTCACGGCGTGTCATACCCTTAATACCTTTACCGCCACGGCGCTGAACCTGATATGTTTCAACAGGCTGACGCTTGATATATCCCATCTTTGTAAGAGTGAATACACAATCCTCTTCTGCAATAAGGTCTTCAATATCAACCTCACCGCTTACATTTACGATTTCGGTTCTTCTATCGTCATTATATTTTTTGCCGATAACTTGAAGTTCATCCTTTAAAATTTCCTTAATTCTTGTTTCAGAGCCGAGAATTTCAAGATATTCTGCAATTTTTGCGCGCAATTCGTCACGTTCTGCAATAATTTTAATAATTTCAAGACCTGCCAACTGACCGAGGCGGAATGCTACGATTGCGCTTGCTTGAGGCTCATCAAAATCAAATTTTTCCATAATAGCGGTTTTAGCCTCTGCCTGACCGCCCTTGCAGGCACGGATTGTAGCAATAATTTCATCAACAATATCAATTGCACGGGCAAGACCCTCTAAAATATGCTCTCTTGCCTGGGCTTTTTTAAGGTCATACTGTGTTCTGCGTGTAATAACCTCACATTGGAACTTAATATATTCCTCAATAATCTGTTTAAGAGTGAGAATTTTCGGTTCGCCGTTTACTAAAGCCAATTGAATAATACCGTATGAAATCTGCAACTGTGTCATTTGGTAAAGCTGATTAAGCACAACCTGCGGATTTGCATCACGCTTTAAGTCGATAACTATTCTCATACCGCCGCCGCGTTGTGATGAATAGTCGTTTATATCTGAAAGGCCCTCAATTCTCTTTTCCTTATGCAAATCTGCAATCGACTCAATAAGTCTTGCTTTATTTACTTGATAAGGAAGCTCTGTAATTATAATCTGAAAACGGCCGTTTTTCTCATTTTCAACTATTTCAGCACGTCCGCGGAGTGTGATTTTGCCACGGCCCGTAGCATAAGCGGCACGAATACCTGCTTTGCCCATAATAATACCCTGTGTCGGAAAATCGGGTCCCTTAATATGCTCCATAATTTCATCAAGAGAAGCGTCGGGATTATCAATCACGCATGAAATACCGTCAACCAATTCGCCGAGATTATGGGGCGGAATATTTGTAGCCATACCAACCGCAATACCTGTTGAGCCGTTTGCAAGAAGATTTGGGTATCTTGCAGGCAATACAGTAGGCTCTTTAAGACGGTCGTCATAGTTTGTTGTGAAATCAACTGTATCTTTATCAATATTTGTCAGCATTTCAAGAGCGATTTTACTCATTCTTGATTCTGTATAACGGTATGCAGCAGGCGGATCGCCGTCGATTGAACCGAAGTTACCGTGACCGTCAACAAGCACATATCTCATTGAGAATGTCTGCGCAAGACGAACCATTGCGTCATAAACAGACGCGTCACCGTGGGGATGGTATCTACCAAGCACCGAACCGACTGTGTCAGCGCACTTACGGTATGGCTTGTCAGGATAAAGTGAATTTTCATACATTGTATAAAGAATTCTTCTGTGAACAGGCTTTAAGCCGTCACGAACATCGGGGAGCGCGCGAGAAGTAAGAACAGCCATTGAATAACTGAGAAATGAGCTTTTCATTTCATTGTTAATCTCAACATTTATAATATTCTGTTCTTCAAGCGGCACATATCCGCCGAGATTATGATTCATATTTGATTTAGCCATTTTTTTACCTCTTAAATGTCAAGATTAGTAGCGTATTTAGCGTTCTTTTCAATAAATTCTCTTCTCGGCTCAACCTTGTCGCCCATAAGAACAGAGAATGTTTCGTCAGCTTCCATAGCGTCTTCAAGTGTTACACGGAGCATTGTGCGTGTTGCAGGATCCATTGTGGTTTCCCAAAGCTGTTCGGGATCCATCTCACCAAGACCTTTGTATCGCTGAATGTCACAGTTACCGCCCATTTCTTCAATAAGCTGATCTCGCTGTTCATCAGAGAAAGCATATTCGTGGCGCTTGCCCTTGCTTACTTTAAAAAGCGGAGGCTGCGCAATATAAATATAACCGTCATCAATAAGCTCACGCATATATCTGAAAAAGAATGTAAGCAAAAGTGTTCTGATATGCTGACCGTCAACGTCGGCATCCGCCATTATTACGATTTTATGATAACGGAGCTTTTCAATGTTAAATTCCTCGCCGATACCTGTACCGAGAGCCGTAACAACAGGAGTAAGCTTATCATTGCCTATAACCTTGTCAATTCTTGCTTTTTCAACATTGAGCATTTTACCCCAAAGCGGAAGAATTGCTTGTATTCTGTTATCTCTGCCTTCTTTTGCAGAACCGCCCGCAGAATCTCCCTCGACGATGAATATTTCTGTATTTTCAGGGTTTTTGTCAATACAGTCGGCAAGCTTACCGGGAAGTGAGTTGCCTTCAAGTGCTGATTTTCTTCTTGCGCTGTCTCTTGCCTTTCTTGCAGCTTCTCTTGCACGCGAAGCGTCAAGGGCCTTATTGAAAATAGCCTTTGCAGACGAAGGATTTTCTTCAAAATATGTCATAAGCTTTTCGTATATCATTTTTGATACGATAGCCTGCATTTCAGTATTACCGAGTTTACCCTTGGTCTGACCTTCAAATTCTGCTTCTGTCAGCTTGACGCTTATAACGGCAGTCAATCCCTCACGGACATCGTCACCCGAAAGATTTTTGTCGTTATCTTTAAGTAATTTGAATTTTCTTCCGTATTCATTAAATACACGGGTAAGCGCAGTTTTAAAGCCGTTTTCGTGAGTACCGCCGTCAATTGTGCGCACACCGTTGGCAAAGCTTAAAATTATTTCATTATAGCCGTCATTGTATGAAAGCGAAACTTCGGCACTTCTGTCACCGTTTACGGTTGAAAAATGCATAATATCGTTAATTACGGGAGTAAGACCGCGGCTTGTATTTATATAATCAACAAATGATCTGATACCGCCCTCATAACAGAAATTTTCTGTTACAATGTTTTCGGGGTCACGGCTGTCTGTAAGCGTTATTGAAAGCCCTGCATTCAAAAATGCCTGCTCACGAAGTCTTTTTTGAAGAATTTCATATTCATAAACAGTTGTTTCAGTGAATATTTCGGGGTCAGCCTTGAACATAATATATGTTCCTGTTTCGTTTGTATCTCCTACAACCTCAAGCTCGGTCGCAATATTACCTCGTTCAAATTTTTGACGGTGAATATGGCCGTTTTGGCTTACTTCAACAACAAACCATTCAGAAAGCGCGTTAACTACCGAAGAACCAACGCCGTGCAAGCCGCCTGAAACCTTATAACCGCTTCCGCCGAACTTACCGCCTGCGTGAAGTATTGTCAAAACAACCGTAACCGCAGGAAGTCCCTGTTTTTCGTTTATGCCGACAGGAATACCTCTGCCGTTATCTCTTACTGTAATAATATTATCGGGTAAAATTTCAACCTCAATATGAGTACAGTAGCCTGCAAGCGCTTCGTCAATTGAGTTATCCACAATCTCATATACAAGGTGATGAAGTCCCTTGGGACCCGTAGAGCCGATATACATACCGGGGCGCTTTCTTACCGCTTCAAGTCCTTCAAGAACTTGAATGGCAGAGGCGTCGTATGTTTCGGTTACGACCGTATCCATAACCTCTTCTTCTTCAATGTTTTTAATCTGGTCGCTCATTTTTTTCCTCCGTCAAAAATATGACTTATTTTATTCTCTTAAATATTGTTGATGTATTAAACGGTGATATATATATTTTTCTTTCACTGCCGTCATCTGTTACAACAAAGGATTTCGGCAGTTCTTCAAAGGATACCGTTATGCACTCGCCGTTTTTTGACGCCGTATTTATATATTCACGCGTAGATTTTGAAACTGTTGTATTATCAAGGTCAAAAATGCCTAAAATGTTTTTGTCAGTTATAACTGTTTCTTGACCCAATTCAATATACATCAGTCCACCGCTTTTCCGTTTTCTATTTTAAATATTTTACCTGCGCAAAGCCGTGAAACCGTTTCTTTTTCACAGCATGTAATGAACACCTGTTTTCCGCTCATTTTATTGAGAATGTAATTTTGACGCGTGCTGTCAAGCTCGCTCATAACATCATCAAGCAAAATTACAGGATGCTCGCCCTTTAAATCTTTAATTATTTCTGCTTCACCAAGTTTTAATGAAAGCGAAGCGCTTCTTTGCTGACCCTGCGAACCGAATTTTCTTGCTGAAATACCGTTTATCAGTATTTCAATATCATCACGGTGAGGTCCGCTTGTAGTATTTTTTAAATATAAATCATTTGGGCGGTGTTTTTGCATACTTTCAAAATATATTCTTGCAATATCCTGCTTTTCTTCGCTTTCATAACGGACATTGCTTAAATATTTAATTTCAAGCTCTTCTTTTTCGCCCGAAATACCCAAATAAATTTCAGCCGCTTTTTTTTGAAGCATTTTAATGTAATTTATTCTGTCAACGATTACTTCTGCGCCTGCGGCGGCAATTTTCTCGTCCCAAATATCAAGAGTATCTAAAAGCGACGGATTTTCGCCTGCATTTTTTAAAAGCGCATTTTTTTGCTGAATCAGATGATTAAAATATGTCAGTTTTCTTGCATATACATTATCGGTTTGACTGATAGCCGTATCAATAAATTTTCTTCTGTTTACAGGTCCGTCTTTAATAAGGGACAAATGAACAGGAGAAAATACCACGCTGTAATATTTGCCTATCAATTCACGGGGAGAAGTAAGATTTACTCCGTTTAAATTTGCCGTTCTTCTTTTTTCAATAAAAATTGCGGCATTATTTTCACGAAGCTCGGTCTGAAAGCTCATTGAAATTTTAGAATTTTCACGTTCAAACTTCACAAGCTCACTGTCTTTTGAGGTTCTAAAGCTTTTACAGCCTGTAAAAAGCCATATTGACTCTAAAAGATTAGTTTTGCCTTGACCGTTTTTACCGTATATTACATTTATTTCTTTATCGGGAAAAATCCCCATAAAATCTATATTACGAAAATTTTCAATTTTAATTTCGTTAATATACATCAGACAACCTCATAAATCACACTGTCAAATAAAACTTCGTCGCCTACACGGATTTTTTTGCCGCGTGCAGTACAGATTTCTCCGTTTACCTTAACTTCGCCCTCTTGAATTACAATTTTAGCGTGACCGCCTGTCATAACTGCATTGCATAGCTTTAAAAGCGAATCAAGTCTTATAAAATCCGAGTCAATTTTAATTTCACGGTGTTCTTTAGGTTTAACTCGTACAGAAATTTTTTTCATACTCAGTTCATCCTTACAGGAAGTACCATAAATAAGAAGCTTCTCTCATAAATAAGCGAATTGTCATCTTCGGGTACCATAATAATAGGTGAAGTTGCACCGTTTAAACGAAGAGTAATTTCATCTGTATCGCAAACTTTAAGCGCGTCAAGAAGATATTTATTGTTAAAGCCAATTTCAACTCTTTCGCCCTGTATATCTGCAAGAAGTCTGTCATTTGCAGTACCGAGAGCAGTTGTACTTGAAATTCTGATTGAGTCAGTATCAAAAATACATCTTATATAGCTCTTTATTCTTTCGGTAATAATAAGCGATGTTCTTTCAATACTGCTTATAAGCTTTCTTGTATTTACCTTAACTTCTGTTTTTGCAGTTGTCGGAATAGCGCTTCTGTAACTTAAAAATTCACCCTCAAGAAGTCTTGAAACTATTACATATTTACCGCATTCTAACATAATATGGCGTGATGCCACTACCATTGAAACTGTTTCATCACCGTCGCCTGCAAGCTTAACAACCTCATTAAGAGTCTTTTTAGGAATAATAAATACCTTTTCTTCGCCTACATAGTCAATTTTTTCATTTCTGACAGCAAGTTTATAGCCGTCAACCGCAACAAGACGTATATTTTCATTTGTAACCTCAAAACGAACGCCTGTATGTACCATTTTTGCTCCGTTATCAGCAGATGCAAATATAGTTTTTCTTATCATATCCTTTAAAATCTCGCCGTTTACTACAATGGGAAAACCGCCCGAAACTGACGGAAGCTCGGGATAATCAGCTTCTGAAAAGCCTGTAATTGAAAATTCAGAGTCACCGCTCTTAATTTTGCAAATAAGACGCTCGTCACACTCAATTGAAACTAAATCATCGGGAGTATTTCTTAAAATATCGCAAAGAATTTTTGCATTGAGAATAATACTGCCTGTCTGTTCAACTCTTCCTTCAACAGAAGTGATAATACCCATTTCAAGGTCATATCCTGTGAGCATAATTCGGTCATTTTCGGCTTTTATTAAAATACCCTCAATTGTAGGAAGATTTGAGGACTTTGCAGAAGTTGCTCTTTGAACATTCATACAAGCCTCACTTAAAATCTGAGAGGAACAGATAAATTTCATAATCATTCTCCTTTTTCATAAATAAAGAAATATATAAAGTATAGTATTAGTAGTAGAGTCGGTTGAAACTGTTGAAAAACCTGTTTTTTTCTTATTTATTAAGTAATTAGCCTTAAAAAACAGCTTTGAAAAGGGCTTCAAAAATTTGTCGGTATTTAAGACAGATTTTAACTTGTTGAAAACTCAATTGTTGAAAACTTATAAATTGTTGAAAATAAAGTCAGTTTCAAACTAAATATCAGTCGTTTATATTTTTAATAATATCGTTGATAGTATTTTTGTATTTTGAGTCTGTATTAATTCTGTTCTGAACATTTTTAAGTGCAGAATTTACGGTTGAATGGTTTCTGCCGAATATTTTACCTATTTCGTCCTGTGAAAGATCGGTAAGCTCACGGATTATGTACATTGCCGCCTGCCTTGCATTGTTAATAGGAGAATCACGGCGTTCGCTCTTTAACTGTTCAGCCTCTTTAATACCGAAAGCGAAAGCAACCTTATCAATTATATTATCAATTACAACGCTTATAGGTCTGCTTGTAATAAGAATATCTTTTAAAACATCCTTTGCAATTTCAACAGTGGGAACAACATTATTAAATGAACAGTAAGCGTAAACATTTTTAACTGAACTTCCCATTTGACGCACATTACCTTTAATATTTTCAGCAATAAAAAAGCAAACATCATCGGGAATTTGAAAATTAAGATAATTAGCTTTGTCTTTAATAATTGCAACTCTTGTTTCAAAATCTGGCGGTTGAACATCGCAAAGAAGTCCGCTTTCAAAACGGGTTTTAAGACGGTCCTCAATTTTCGGAATTGCACTCGGCGGCTTGTCCGATGTAAGAACAATTTGTTTGCCTGCTTTGATAAGAGTATCAAAGGTATGGAAAATTTCTTCTTCTGTCTGCGGTTTGCCTGCGATAAACTGAATATCGTCAATTAACAGCGCGTCGCAGGTTCTGTATTTATGGTGCAAATCATGAGTTGTTTTTGTCTGCAATGCAAAATAAAGCTCGTTTGTTAAATTTTCGCTTGTGGTATAAACAATATTTGCATTTGGATTATTATTTTTAAGCTTTTCGATAATTGCATTTAAAAGGTGGGTTTTGCCAAGTCCCGAATTACCGTAAATAAAAAGAGGATTAAAAACCGAACCGGGAGTTTCGGCAACTCGCATTGAAGCGGTATAAGCAAATTTATTTGACGGACCTACAATAAAATTATTGAATGTAAATTTTTCATTTTCAACACTTGTAAAGCCGGAGTTTTGATTTTCTTTAGGCTTTTCCTCGGGAATATTTTCAAAAGGAATAATATCAATATCAACATCAAAGCCCATAATATTTAAAAAGGCTTCTTTTAAAAGCTTGCTGTAACGGTCTTTAAGAACATTTATTTTAAAAAGCTCTGCCGCAATGATAACACGGTCAGCCTCAAGCTTAATAAGCTTTAAAGGCTTAATCCACATTTCATAAGCTGTGTTTGATTCCATATTTTCTTTGCAGTAATTGCAAATAGTTTCCCAAAATTGAGAATATGAATTCAAAATAGTTTCATCCTTTCTTTATAAGATTAAAAAACAGGTAAATGCTGTAATTTTAATAAAATACGCCCTATTTTGCGTTTTATGTGTTTTTAAGTATAAAAACCCAATTTCATACATAAACAATTTTAGCACACTTTTAAATAAATTTCAATGGAAAATATAATAAATATATACTATTTTATATATATAAAATATAGTGAGTTTTTCTTGAATTTATAAAAATAAAAAAGTAATTTTGAAAAAATTTAGCGAAGCTTTTCGACAAAAAACACAATATATTGTTGAAAAGTATTTTAGAATTAAGTTTTTAACCGAACATATTGAAAAAATTAAGTTTATTTTTTTAAGTTGACAATTTGACTTTTTTTATATATAATGTTTATCCGCAGATATTTTTACAATGTGTGACTATATTATGAAACGGAGGAGTAAAAATGAAAAGAACTTATCAGCCCAAGAAGCGTCATCGCAAGATGGAGCACGGCTTCCGTAAGAGAATGTCTGACAGAAACGGCAGAAAGGTACTTGCTCGCAGAAGATCTAAGGGCAGAAAGCAGCTGACATACTAATTTTTGTCGGTTCGGGTTTTTTGAATTGAAACGGACAGTAACAATTAAAAACAACTGTGATTTCCGCAGACTTTACGGCAGAGGAAAATCATTTCAGAGTCCTGCACTGGTTTCTTATGTAATGAAAAACCGTGCGGGAATTTGTCGTGTTGGAATTACCACTTCAAAAAAGATAGGAAATGCTGTTGAGCGTAACCGCGCAAAGCGTGTTATCCGTGCGGCATATACTTCTATTGAAGCACAGGTCAGCGGAAATTACGATTTTGTTTTTGTAGCGCGCACTAAAACGATATTTACAAAAAGCGGCGATTTGGCGGCAGTTATGCTTTCACATCTTAAAAAGGCAGGGGTTATTGATGAAAAAGCTGATAATTAAAGCAATTCGCTTTTATCAGCGAAAAATTTCCCCGCTGTTTTTGCCGCGTTGCCGTTATTACCCGACCTGCTCGCAGTATGCTTTAGAGGCAGTTGAAAGATTTGGCGTCATTAAAGGTTCCTTTCTTTCTGTTTCAAGACTTTTACGGTGCAACCCGCTTTTTCCCGGAGGGTATGACCCTGTTCCGAGAAAAAAGAAAAAAAGTAAGTCCGCAAAATTTGGAGGACAAAAATGAGTATAATCAGAGAAATATTTTCTATACCTTTCGGCTATCTTATAGGCTTTTTCTATGACATAAGCAATAACTATCTTTTTTCGCTGCTGCTTATGACAATTTGCGTTAAGCTTATTTTGTTTCCGTCAACAATTAAGCAACAGCACAGTATGGTTAAAACTCAGAGAATGCAGCCGAAAATTAAACGGATAAGAGAAAAATACGGAAACAATCAGCAAAAAATGAATGAAGCTATGTCTGAGCTTTATTCACGCGAAGGCTATTCGTCAATGACAGGCGGATGCTTGCCTATGCTTATACAGCTTCCTGTTATGATGGGCGTTTATTATGTAAACTATAAACTTATCTCTTATGTTCTTGGTATTAAAGGCACTGTTCTTGAAACAATTAAAGAAGCAGGAAGAACGCTTGAGCCTTATACAAGCCTTATTAAAAACGGCAATACTTCAAATGCAGAATACAGACTTGAATCAATTATTATTGGAAATTTTGACCAACTTGTTGCCGACGGTAAGCTTGACGGCGTACCTGCCGAAGTAATTAACAAAATTTCTGCATTTATTGATAATTTTACAATTTTCGGTATAAACCTTTCAAGAACTCCCGATATTAAAATGGGTTGGGATCTTTTATGGCTTATTCCCATACTTACAGGTGTAACATCTTTTGCAATGGCTGTTTACACTTACATCAGACAGAAAAAGACAAATCCCGAAATGGCTAAAAATCCGTCAATGGGATGTATGTCGCTTATGACACCTGCAATGAGCATTTATTTCTCATTCCTGTTCCCTGCAAGCGTTGGTGTTTATATTATCATTTCAAGCGCACTTTCATTTATTCAGATGCTTATTACAAACAAGATATTTGAACCTAAAAAGATGCTTGCAAAAGCAATGGTTGAAGAAACAATCAACAGCCGTGCAAGAGAAAAAGTTCTCAAAAAAACTGTAGAAAAAATGAACGACGAAAACTAATTTGAGGTGTAAATAATGATTAAAGAGGCAATCGGAACCGGTACAACGGTTGACGAGGCAAAGGCCGCTGCCATGGTTGAGCTTGGCATCAGCGATTTTGATGATTTTAATGTTGAAGTTTTACAAATGCCGGCAAAGAAATTTCTCGGTCTTTTCGGCGGAAATCCCGCTAAAGTTAAGGTAACAGTTGAAGTTGCAGATCCAAAGCCGGAAAAGAAACCGTATAACAATAACAGTAATAAAAATAATAAGAAATTTGACAATAAAAAGCCTCAAAATAAAAATGAGGTAAAAAAACAGGCTCCCAAAGAGAAAACAGAGCCTAAAAAGGAAGTAACCGAAGTAAAAAAGACTGAATCTGAGCTTCCTTTGGCAGAAACAAATCTTTATAAAGATACTGCCGATTACATTAAATCAATCGTTCTCGGTCTTGGAATAACAGAGTGCGAAATCAAAGAAATGTCAAACGAAGAAGAAATTTCATTTGAGCTTGACTGCGGTGAAGATTACGGTATTATTATCGGTAAACACGGCGAAACACTTGACGCTATTCAATATCTTGCAAGAATGACTGCCAATAAAGGCAATACAAATTATAAACGAGTTTCAATCAATGTTGGCAACTACCGCGCAAAGCGTGAAGAAACTCTCAAGGCTTTGGCTAAAAAGACAGCTATGAGAGCTATCCGCCAAGGCAGAAACATTTCTCTTGAGCCTATGAATCCTTATGAAAGAAGAATTATTCATACTGCTGTTCAGGAGGTTGAGGGCGCAACATCTCATTCAGTAGGCTCTGACCTTGACAGAAGAGTTGTTATTACTCCTGCTGACGGTGTAAGAAATAACGGAAACCGCGGCGGCAGAAACAATTACGGCAGACGTGAGAAAAAAGAAGCTTATAAGCCCGAAATTTCTCCCGACAGAGCGCCTAAAAGTGATATCGACGGCGGTTCGCTTTACGGTAAAGTCGAATTTCGTTCAACCGTTTCTTCAACAGAAGAATAATTTTTAAGTTTTATATGAAAGCCTCTCTTATTTAAGGGAGGCTTTAAATAAATTTGAGGAATTAAAATATTATGGAATACTTTGCAAAGGAATATGATGTTGCCGTTATCGGCGCAGGTCATGCAGGTATTGAAGCGGCTCTTGCTTCTGCCCGACTTGGCGCAAAAACGGTAATTTTTACTATAAATATGGATTGGGTTGGCAATATGCCCTGCAACCCATCAATCGGCGGAACATCAAAAGGACATCTTGTCCGTGAAATTGACGCGCTCGGCGGTGAAATGGGTATTGCCGCAGATAAAAATTCCATACAAACAAGAATGTTAAACCGTGGCAAAGGTCCTGCGGTTCATTCTTTGCGCGCTCAAATTGACCGCCGCGAATATTCCAAATATATGAAGCACACTCTCGAATTGCAGGAAAATCTTGATATGAAGCAAGCAGAGATTGTTGATTTGTATAAAGAAAACGGTATTTTTTATCTTAAAACACAGCTTAAAGCAATATATTCTGCAAAAGCAGTAGTTCTTGCAACAGGTACATTTCTCGGCGGCAGAATTTATATAGGCGATGTCTCATATGAAAGCGGTCCCGACGGTATGTTTGCCGCTACACGGCTTTCAGAAGCGCTTAAAAAGATGAATATTCCTCTTCGCAGATTTAAAACAGGTACTCCCTCACGAGTTAATAGACGCAGTGTTGATTTTTCGGAGCTTGAGATTCAAGAGGGCGATGAGCAGATTGTACCGTTTTCTTTTGATACAACTGAATTGCCCCAAAATAAATCTGTATGCCATATTACATATACAAATGAAGAAACTAAAAGAATAATACTTGAAAATATTCACCGTTCCCCTCTTTATTCGGGAAAAATTGAGGGCGTAGGTCCTCGGTACTGTCCAAGCATTGAAGATAAAATTGTAAGATTTTCAGAAAAAGAGCGTCATCAGCTTTTTATTGAGCCTTGCGGACTTGATACAGAAGAACTGTATTTGCAGGGTATGTCATCATCACTGCCCGAAGATGTTCAGATTAAATTTTTGAGAAGCATTAAAGGTCTTGAAAATGTTGAGGTTATGAGAACCGCATACGCTATTGAATATGATTGCGTTGACCCGTTAGCGCTCAAAGCTTCGCTTGAATTTAACAATATTGAGGGACTTTTCGGCGCAGGTCAGTTTAACGGATCTTCGGGATATGAGGAGGCGGCGGCGCAGGGACTTATTGCAGGTATTAACGCTTATAATAAAATCAACGGTAAAGAGCCTTTTATTCTTGACCGTGCAAGTTCATATATCGGAACACTTATTGACGACCTTGTTACAAAGGGTTGTTCCGACCCTTACAGAATGATGACATCAAGAAGTGAATACAGACTTTTACTTCGCCAAGACAATGCGGATATTCGTCTTACAGAATTGGGATATAAGCAGGGGCTTGTATCGCAGAAAAAATATGACCGCTTCTGTAAAAAAACAGAGTTAATTGAAGCCGAGCGTGAAAGAGTTGAAAACATTACAATAGCCCCCTCTCCCGAAATAAACGAAATGCTTGTTTCACGTGAAACAGCGCCTATGAAAACAGGTATTCGCTTGGCAGAGCTTATTAAGCGGCCGCAGCTTGACTATGAATGTTTGACTCCTTTCGACAAAACCCGACCTGAACTGACTTCAGATATTTTTGAACAGGTTGAAATAGATTTGAAATATGAGGGATATATTAAACGTCAGCAGGCAAAGGTCAACGAAATGCGCAGGCTTGAGGTTAAAAAAATCCCCGAAGATATAAATTATGACGATGTTTATTCGCTTCGTCTTGAAGCCCGTGAAAAGCTTAAAAAGGTTCGCCCCGAAAGCGTGGGTCAAGCTTCACGCATAAGCGGTGTTTCACCGTCAGATATTTCGGTTTTGCTTATTTATTTAAGTAAGAATGAAAAAAATAAAGGTTAGTTCATCAATATCATTTAATTTGAGGTCTAAAATATGTTAAATAAAGAGCTTCTCTATAATACAATTGAAAAATTTGATGTTACAATTGATGAAAATACATTTTTGCGTCTTGATAAATTTGCAGAAATGCTTATTGAAACCAATAAAAGCTTTAATCTGACGGCAATAAAAGAGCCTGACGATGTAACCGTTAAGCATTTCGCAGATTGCCTTGCTGTTTTTAAATACACGGATATTCCCGAAAATTCAAAAATAATCGATGTGGGTACAGGAGCGGGCTTTCCCGGACTTGTATTAAAGCTTGCCCGACCCGATATTAAAATGACATTTTTAGACAGTACACGCAAAAAGCTTGGGTTTATCGAAAATGTTTTAAACGAATGCGGCGCAGAAGGTGAAATTCTTCATATGCGTGCCGAAGAAGCAGCGCAGCTTGTAAAATACCGTGAGCAGTTTGATTTTTCAACTGCAAGGGCAGTTGCGGCGCTCCCCGTTCTTTCTGAATACTGTCTGCCCTTTGTTAAGGTTGGCGGAAGTTTTATTTCTATGAAATCTGCCGAGAGTAATGAAGAAATCGGAGAAGCAAAAAAGGCAATCGGAATACTCGGCGGAAAAATTGAAGATGATATTGTGTTTGATTTAGTCGAAAATATGCCGCGAAGAATAATAAAAATTAAAAAGAATTCGCAAACCCCGACAAAATATCCTCGGCCGTCTGCACAAATCGCAAAAAAACCTTTAAAATAAACTCGAAAACCGTTGATTTCAAGCCATTTAGGGCGAACGGATTTTCTTTACAAAACTACCTCTGAAGTGCTAAACTTTTAATCAAGGACAAGCACTGCGGAGGTTTTTCTTATGAGAAAACAAAACAAGGTCAAAGAAGAAAACAGAATACTTTCAATTCCTCAAAGCGACATTCTCCCAAATCCTAATCAGCCGAGAAAAAGGTTTGATTATGACGAGCTTGAGGGCTTGGCTCAAAGTATTCGCACAAACGGAATTCTTCAGCCCTTGCTTGTGCGTTCACTGCAAAACGGAAAATATGAGCTTATTGCAGGCGAACGCAGGCTCCGTGCTTCAAGACTTATCGGACTGACAACGGTGCCATGCATTGTCAGCGAGATTTCTGAAACAGACTCCGCTGTGTTTGCAGTCCTTGAAAATCTGCAAAGGCAAAATCTTGACTATTTTGAAGAGGCAGAGGCACTTGCGACTCTCATAGCGGATTACAGAATAAGTCAAGATGAGCTTTGCAAAAGATTGGGCAGAGCGCAGTCCACCCTCTCAAATAAATTAAGACTGTTAAAATTAAGCGATGAAATGCGTTATCAGATAAGCCGCGCAGGACTTACCGAACGCCACGCAAGAGCATTGCTGTCGCTGACAGATGAAATTCAGCGTTCAAGAGCGTTATCTATAATAATTGAAAGACATCTCACCGTCAGCGAAAGCGAAACGCTTATTGACCAAATGCTTCGTAAAAATGAAGCTCCGAAACGGCAGATGCTTAAAGGCTTTAAAGACATTCGCATTTTTATAAATACTCTTAACAATGCGGTCGATAATATCCGCCGAGCAGGAATTGACGCAGATTCGGTTAAAACCGAAACTGATGAATATGTTGAGTACATTGTAAGAATTCCCAAGCTTGACGATAACGTAAAGAAAATCGCGACTTAACTTTTATTTATTTTTATCGGTAAAACCACTCCATCCCCCGATGAAGAGTGATTTTATAAAGTGGCGAAAGCCACCCATATCCTTCTCTTTCACACCCCACATCCACAGCGAAAGGCTCCTCGCAAGAGGGGTCTTTTGCTGTTTTTGACAGAATTCCCAAAATATTGTTTCACGTGAAACCTTTATTTTCGATTTAAAAACTATAAAACTATTAAATTCGTTACAAAAATGTAAAAATTCTTCATTTGGACTTTAATTTTTTGAACCGATGTGTTATACTAAAGTGAATTTGAGTAAAAAGGCGAAATAAAAACCTTTTTAATGTTTCGGAGTGGGATTTTTTGTCAAAGGTCGTTTCAATAATCAACCAAAAGGGCGGTGTGGGTAAAACTACAACTGCCGTAAGCCTTGCCGCCGCAGTTGGCGCAAAGGGTTATAGGGTTTTGCTTGCGGATATTGACCCGCAGGGAAATTCTACAAGCGGATTTGGTATAAACAAGCGAAAAATAGTTAATTCTTCTTATGATATTTTGATTAAAGATATAAACGCCAATGATGCAGTAGTAAAAACTGCGTTTAAGAATGTGGATATTATTCCTGCCGATTTAAATCTTGCAGGTGCAGAGGTTGAGCTGATTGAAAAGGACAAGCGTGAGAGCCGATTAAAAATTGCCGTGGCGCAGCTTTGGGATAAATATGATTACATATTTTTTGACTGCCCCCCCTCTCTTGGCTTAATTACGATTAACGCATTGACGGCTTCCGATACATTTTTAGTTCCGGTTCAGTGCGAATTTTATGCGCTTGAGGGCTTGGCGCAGTTAATGGCGACGGTTCGTCAGGTTAAACGGCTTTATAATCCGCATATTGAACTTGAAGGCGTTTTGCAGACAATGTATGACGGCAGACTTAATCTTACACAGCAGGTTGTCACCGAAATTAAAAAATTCTTTCCCAATAAGGTTTATAAAACCACAATTCCGAGAAATGTAAGACTTTCAGAGGCTCCCTCGTTCGGCGAGCCGATTATGTATTATGACAAAAATTCCAAAGGCGCAGTCGCTTATAACGATTTTGCCGAGGAATTTTTATCACAGCAAAAATGAGGTGAATGAGGATGGCTAAAAAAGGCGGATTAGGTACAGGTTTAGACGCGCTTTTTCTTGATAATTCGGCAACTGAAAACGGTTCATCGGCGGTAAAGCTGGGAATTCACGAAATTGAACCGAACCGTGATCAGCCACGTAAGGTTTTTGACGAAAAGGCATTGCAGGAGCTTGCAAAGAGTATTGAGAAAAACGGAATAATTCAGCCTTTGCTCGTTCGGCCGATGTCCGACGGCAGTTATCAGCTTGTTGCAGGCGAACGCCGTTGGCGTGCGGCACATATAGCAGGACTTCACGAGGTACCCGTAACAATCCGTGAAATGACTGACGAAGAAGCAAGCGTTTTTGCTCTTATCGAAAATCTTCAGCGTGAAGATTTGAACCCCGTTGAAGAGGCGCAGGGACTTAAATCACTTATAGATACTTACGGCTTTACCCAAGAAGAAGCCGCAGACCGTGTGGGCAAATCCCGTGTTGCAGTTACAAATACATTAAGATTATTAAAGCTTCCCAAATCAGTATTAGCTTTATTGGATGAGGGCAAAATTACAGCAGGTCATTCAAGAGCTTTGCTCTCGCTTGACAACGAAAAAGAGATGCTTCGTATTGCCGATTCGGCAATCGCAAATGAGCTTTCTGTCCGTCAAGTTGAAAAAATGGTAAAATATGCGCTTCAAGGAGAGAAAACAGCTCCCAAGAAACGCGATAAAAAAAGAGATAAATACTATGACGAGGTTGAGCTGGCACTTACCGAGGCGCTCGGCAGAAAGGTAAAGGTTTATCTTTCAAAGGGCGGCAAGGGAACTCTTGAATTTGAATTCTTCGGTAAAGAAGATTTAACCCAGCTTGCCAAAGACTTAGATAAATAAGAAAGGAAATAAACATATGCTTGATATCAAATTTGTGAGAACTAATCCGGATGCAGTAAAAGAAAACATCAAGAAAAAGTTCCAAGACGAAAAGCTTCCCCTTATTGATAAGGTAGTTGAGCTTGATAAAGAATACAGAGAGGCTAAAGGCAGAGGCGACGAGCTTCGCGCACTCCGTAATTCGGTAAGCAAAGAAATCGGCGGACTTATGGCAAAGGGAATGCGTGACGAAGCCGAGCAGGCAAAGCAAAAGGTTAAAGACATTGCCGACGAGCTTAACGCTTTGCAGGTTAAAGAAAACGGTCTTGAAGAAGAAATCCGCAAGATTATGCTTGTACTCCCCAACATTATCGACCCCAGCGTGCCTATCGGCAAAGACGACAGCGAAAATGTTGAAATTGAGAAATACGGCGAGCCGACTGTTCCCGATTTTGAAGTTCCCTACCATGTTGATATTATGGAAAATCTCAACGGTATTGATTTGGACAGCGCAAGAAAGACAAGCGGTAACGGATTTTACTATTTGTGCGGCGATATTGCAAGACTTCATTCTGCAATTCTCTCTTACGCACGAGATTTTATGATAGACCGCGGATTTACCTATTATATTCCTCCGTTTATGATCAGAAGCGATGTTGTTACAGGCGTTATGAGCTTCGCAGAAATGGAAAATATGATGTATAAAATTGAGGGTGAGGATCTTTATCTTATAGGTACAAGCGAGCATTCAATGATTGGTAAATTTATCGACACTCATATTCCCGAGGACGAGCTTCCCAAAACTCTCACAAGCTATTCGCCCTGTTTCCGTAAAGAAGTCGGCGCGCATGGCATTGAGGAGCGCGGAGTTTACAGAATACATCAGTTTGAAAAGCAAGAAATGATTGTTGTCTGCAAGCCCGAAGACAGTATGATGTGGTACGATAAGCTTTGGCAGAATTCAGTTGATTTCTTCCGTTCGCTTGATATTCCCGTAAGAACACTTGAATGCTGTTCCGGCGATTTGGCAGATTTAAAGGTTAAAAGCTGTGATGTTGAGGCTTGGAGCCCCCGTCAAAAGAAATATTTTGAGGTCGGTTCTTGCTCAAACCTCGGTGATGCACAGGCTCGCAGACTCGGAATTCGCATTAAGTCAAAAGACGGCAATTATTTTGCGCATACACTTAATAATACGGTTGTAGCACCGCCGAGAATGTTAATCGCATTCCTTGAAAACAACCTTAATGAGGACGGCAGTATTAACATTCCTAAGCCATTGCAGATGTATATGGGCGGAAAATCAAAGATTGAAAAATAATTCTTAACGAATTTCATTTTATGGCATTCATTTTGGAGAGGGATATACAATGAAAAAAAGTATCGTTAAAATTGTGAGTGTTATTATGGCTCTTTCACTTATAATGCTCACCTTTGCGGCTTGTAAGGATAAGCCGTCTTATGAACCCGATAACACAAACTCAACAGAGCCTACAACCGAAAGCACAACTAATAATGCAGAGCCTAAAAATATAAACCCCCTTACAGGCAAAGCAGATTTGAGCGACAGTGCAATAGGCGCAAGACCCGTTGCGATTATGGTTGAGAATACACCTTCTGCAAGACCGCAGTGGGGTATGTCAACACCCGATGTAATTCTTGAAGGTATGGTTGAGGGCGGAATTACCCGAATGATGTGGATTTATGCTGACGCAGAGGATATTCCGGCTAAAGTAGGTCCTACAAGAAGCGCAAGACACGATTTCGTTGAAATTGCCGCAGGACTTAACGCAATTTATGTTCATTGGGGCGGCAGCGGCAGAGAGGATAATACCCTCGCCTATGGCGCAATTAAAAAATACGGTATTGACCATATTGACGGTATGACTTACAGTGGTACATATTTCTTCCGTGATACCTCAAGAAATGTAAGTTCAGAGCACCGTGGATATACCACAGGCTCTTCAATTCAAAAGGCAATTAAAAATCTCGGATTCAGCACAAAGGCAAAAGATACAAATTGGATGCCTTTTAAGGTTCTTTCAAGCGGTCAGAGAATGCCTTTCGGTGACGCAAGCGGAAATTGTTCATCAATCAATATTACATACTCTTCAAGCTATAAAAGAACCTTTAAATATGATGCAGAGAATAAAACATATGATGTATATATGAATTCAACGCTCTGCAAAGACGGTTCAACAAGCGAAAAGGTATCAGTTGCAAATGTAATTATTATGTATTGTCCTGTTTCTTCGCTCGGCGACAAAAAAGGCCACCAGGAGTGGGATTTGACAAGCGGTGACGCAGTATTTGTATCAAACGGCTACGGTGAATCAATCACATGGAAGAAAGACGGCGTAACAAAGGCTTTGAAGTTCTACGGTAAAGACGGCCAAGAGCTTATAATCAACCACGGTCAAAGCTTTATAGCCGTAGTTCCTGAAAAGAACAGAACTCTCACAACAATTACAGAGTAAAATTTATATTATTAAATTTCACTTTAAGGAAAAATTAGTGTGAAAAATATAACGAAAGGAACAGTACCGTGCATAAAACAGCCGTTTTTAATGGCATTTTGTGCGGATACTGTATCACATGGTGATTATTATGAATAAAAAAATTATAGCCATTTTATTAGTATTTGTTCTTGTAGTAACCTGCTTTGCGGCTTGTCAAAAGAAAAAGCTTGATACCGTTAATATCAACGGTGAAAATGTGGCTCTTGCGACTGATAAAGACGGCAATACAATAGTTAATGACGATAATCAGATTGCGGTTCTCGTAACAGATGCAGACGGCAAGATTATCAAGTATGAAAACGGCGAAGATCAAACCCGTTGGGTAGGAATTACAGGTACTTTTTCGGTTGACGGTTATCTTATAGGCGAAAATTATAAGCTTGCCGTACCCGAAGGCTGGACTTCAAACGACAGCAATGGCAGAATTATAAAAGATAATACAGACGATATGTGTTACATTCGTTTGGATAAGGTTAAAAATTTAAAAGATAATGAAAATCTTGACGTATACCTTGCTGAACTTGATGCGCAGGAGACTGAAGCGTTTTCAATGCTTGAAGAAAAAGGTTATACCGTAACGGTTGATAAAAAGAACGCTGTAATCAGCGATAAAGGACTTAACGTAATTTTATATGTATATAAAATTGTTGACGCTGACGGAAAAATGGTTCATTATGCCGAAAGCGGATATTATACCGCCGGCACAGCAATTTATAATATAGCGTATGTCTGCGAAAGCGGTAAAGGCTATGACGAAACCTTTGATTTTGCAGACTATATGAAAAACAGCGTTACAATTAGGTGATATTGTCTCTGCGGACAGCTTTATTGCTTTGCAGTGATATTCAAGCAAGTTGTATTGTGCGTTGCACGGTTTTTCTGTGCAGCGCACAATTTTTTCAATATATAGTCAATAAAATTTTTATTACCCAATATATTGTGATTTTACGAAATAATAGACAAAAAATAAACAAAATGTGCATTAAATGCCTTATAATTAGCGAAAAATACGAAAATAATAAACAATATGTTCATAAATTAACATATTGTTCAGAATTTCGTCGAATTGCCAAAATTTTCTTTTGTGCTTTTGCACAAATCAACCAAAAAAGTTTTATGTAATTTGCAAAAAACTTGAAAAAGTATAAATTTTCTATTGATATTTTAAAAAATACGTTGTACAATGGTTACAACCATAGGAATGGTGTGCTGGGGTGAAGTGTCTCCTTTTTTAGAAAGCACTTCTTACTCCGCAGTGATACACATCCCTAAGGTAATAACTCGGGTGTGTATCATCAGTCTTCCGCCGTTGCTTTTCTTAACTGTTAAGCGGAAGCGGTGGAGGGCAGTCCGGGTAATAAGGGCACTTTTGACGAGCTCTGCCGATGCAGGATGTAGTTGCACGGTAGGTCAGAGAGTGAGTGATCGTTGCTCTCTTATCGCAGCTTTTCGGCGTTTTCGGCGGCGATGTAAAATAATTGCCGAAAGATGTTAATTGCATATATTATGTATGCAAAATCCTAATAGGAGGAAAAAACATGAACAAAATGAAAAAATTGTTGAGTGTTCTTCTCGCAGTTGTTATGATTTTGTCAAGCATGACCGTTTTGGCTTCTGCTGCAAGAACAAATTATAAAACTGTTGAAGAACTTACAGCTCTTGATGCTTACTCACCTTACGGTAAAGTAACAAGACTCTCAACAGAAGAGCGTATGTCAATTACTTTTGATTTCCTCGACAATATGCTGACAAAGCTTAACATCAACCCAGGTCAGTTATTCAATTTGGCAGGTTTGTCACTTACAATCGACCTTCGTTCAGTAGATGCTCTTTGCGGTACTCTTGATAATGTTAAGTCACTCAAGGGCAACTTCCTCGTTGGTTTGCTTGGCGGTTTGTTAGGTATTGTAGGTAAGCTTGATATGAGTAGTTGGACTTCCGGTATGACTCGTGATAAGAACGATCAGCTTAAAATCGTTTCAGATCTTTTAGCAGTTCTCAACGATAATAAGGGTATTATTTCTGACATCGTTAAAACCGGTTCAGTTGACCTCGGTCTCGCTTCTTCTGCTCTTAAGGGCCTTGACCTCAGCATCATCGCTGACATTCCCGGTCTCATCAAGGGAATGGTATTCCCCATGCTTGAGAGAATGGATGACACTCAACAGGAAGTTAAAGATCTTGACAATGCAATGACAGGCAACGGCAAGGTTGAATCAACACTTGTTAAGTTTGTTAAAGACCTCTTTACAAACAATATGTCATTGACAACTGTTAAGGCTGATGCTAACGGTAACATTACTTCAAATCATAACCTTCCCGGTGAAGGCAGTGATTCTCGTAATTACTATGTAATTAATGGTAATACTCTTACAGTTTACCGTTATGTTGACGCTGCTGAAGCAAAAGCTTCAGAAAAGACCGAAACACCTCTTACAGCTTACACATATGTTGCTGACGAGCAGACTTACACTCTTACAAAAGAGACTGGTTCAGATGATTATGTTTGGACAGCAACTAACGAAGAAGGCGACCATTGGAACCTTAAATGGTATGAAGAAGATTCTCAGTTCCTTCCCTCATTGACAGCTACTATTGATATTAGCGCAATGAGCCTTGCTGAACTTCTTTACACATTTGTTTCTCCTGTATTCGGCGAAATGGCTCCCGTAATTCTTAACGGTTCAATTAAGAAGATTGTCGGCGGCTTATTCGGTGTTAAGTACAACTATGTTGGCGAAGTAGGAAGTGACGAAGTTAACGCTCTTGCTGATTCTTCAAACACATTCTTCACACAGGAACAGGGCGAGTATCTTTGGGAGTGGTCAGATTACGCAGTAATCAACGGTAACCACTACTATCGTTTCCAGGATCAAATCTTTGCAGCTGATATTTCAAACGCTAACCCCTACTTTAACATTGTTAATTGGGATTACAAAATCACAGCTGACTTTATGGATGAGTTCATTCCTGCAAACGGCGGTTCAACATCAGATACAATTCTTATGCACCTTAACGATTTCCTTGTTAAGTTAGTTAAGACTGTTCTTTCTGATGAGATACTCTCTAAAGTTAACCTTGCAAACGGTGCAAATTCAAATCTTGTTGCTAACATCAAGGCAGTAGCACAGGAAGTTATTTCTTATAATCCTGCATCAATCTTTGGTTCAGATTATGATACTAACCCCAAATGCTACTACAAGATGCTTATGAGCAGCGACAACCAGACAATTCTTACTGGTATCGCAGCAAGCGCAGTTGATATGCTTATGCCTCAAATGCTCCTTCCGACAGTTGACGAACTTATGGTTCAGAATACATCGGCTGGCGCTATCCTTGCAGCAGTTGTTCGTGAGCTTGCTACAAACCTTCTTCCCGAAAACAACTATGATAACCTTATCTATGTTGACTACGGAACAAGCAAATCAGACAATGTTAAGACATTCTTGAGCGGTAAAGACAATAGCTATTGGCTTGATGTTATCTTGACAATGGGTATTGATATCGGTTATGAATATTTAGTAGCATTTGCTGATATGGGCGGCAAATACGAAACACTTGCATCAAACGGTGCAGGCCTCAAGAGAGGCAACACATGGGCAGCAGGTACATCACAGGAAACTCTTAACGCATATTGGGAAGGCCTTCTTGATTATCTTATCGACTGGGCGCTTTCAAATGGTAACGAGTGGACATTCTCAATGGAGAACCTTGTTGATACAACAGGTCTCACAATTGACCTTGACACAGCTCAAGATCCTTGGGAAAAGCTTGATCATATCTTCTATTCACTTCTTCCCATTGATCAAATCCTTAATGTAACTGCAACAGACTGCGGAACAAGACTTGAACAGCTTCTCCGTTACGATCTTATCCTTTCACTTGTTGATCTCAAGTGGGAAAATGTCGTAAACCTTCTTGCAGTTCCGGACGGATTTGCAAGACAGACTAATGTTCTCGACTCACTTGCAAGCGTTCTCAAGAACCTTATCAACGGTCTCTTCGCTAAGGTTGGCGGCGGTTCATACGCATTCCTTCCCGCAGCTATGACAGACCTTGATACACTTGCAAATCAAGATAACATTGCAACACTTTTAAACAACCTTCTCGGCGCGCTTCCCACAGCATTTAACAACGGTCTTCTTCAAACTGTACTTCCGATTCTCGGTTACTTCATCGGTTGGAAGATGGATGCTCAGGTTATGGCTGATCCTGAAATCACAACTTCATTCAGAGACGGTAATGACTATGCGTTCCAGTGGCAGGATAATAAGGGTGTTTATCCGAAGATTGATTCAGAGAACACAATTATCAACTTCTTGAACAGCTCATCCGGTATGCTTGAAAAGCATATAGCTGCCGGTGTTAATGACCACGCTTATGAAATTAAGATTCTTAAGGTTGAGTCTGACGCAACCGTAAATACTCTTACATTTGATTACGGCGACGGCATTGTTTCACCTTATGAGACACTTCCGATCAAGATCGGCGGTACTTATAACGGCGAAGAAGCAGTAACTATTACAATTACCTATCAGTTCACAGGTAAAGATGGTAAGCCTACCGGCGGTAATCTTTATGAGTCAGTTACAGTGCTCTTCTCAAATCAGTATGAAGACGCTAACATCAGCGGCCGTCAAGACGGTGACAATGATACTGACTATGCAGGTATCGAAGACTTCGGCAGATATCAGTTTACTGAAGATATCTACACAACAGTAACAGAATTTGAGCCTGTCATCTTCGCTACAACAGCTACTCTTGGCGGTACTTCAGCTAAAAACTTCGGTAGTGTAACAGCTCCCGACAGAAGCGACAACGGTACATCTTGCGACACAAGCGACGACTATGATATTGATATGAATGCTAAGGCTAAACAGTACTTTGCATACTATCAAAATCGAGATGGCGGTTGGGGTAGCCAAAAGCCTGCTGAAGGTTCAACTTCAGGTAAGCTTTACTACGCTAAAGATGGTGTTACTAAAAAGACAATCGGTGAAGACTACGGCACTTATGACATGGGTCAGGTAGCAGTTAAGTACGGTAACGACTCTAAAGTTTGGCATATTACTTATATCTACTACAATGACTATGACATTCAAGAATTCGTAGAACCCTATGTTGATATGGGTATCACAATGTATGACGTTAACAGAAACGACAGCGCAGCTGTTGCAGCTTATAACGCATACAACACAGCACTTAAAAATGCTGTAAAACTCGCAACATATCCTATGATGACAGAGGATAACGGCAACGCAGCTACTGACTATGTTGCAACAATTATGCCTCAGATCCCCGCTGCAAAGACAGCTCTTGAGAATGCTTACAAAGCTCTCAACAAGTTCATTGCAGAGGCAAACGGCGCAGCTGGCGCAGATGCAAACATTCCTTCATATGTTGCAGATCTTGAAGCACAGCTCGCAAAAGACGATAACGACGGCGAGAAAGAAATTAACTTCCAGGACTACGATTTCTATGAGTACTTCAGCTATGCTGACCTCAGAACAGAAGCTCGTAACTTTGTTAAGACATACTATGCTCCCGAAGTTATGGACACATATTACATTGACGGTTCAGGCATCAGAGAAGATGAACTCAACAATGTAATCGCAGCTGAAAATAATTCTGCAATTGCAGCAGGTATCGCAGCTTCAAGAATGAAGAACGACGCTAAAGCAATCGCTGATTCTATTACAGCTCGCAACGAATGGGAAATGCCCATGAACTCAAGCCTTTATGTTGAAGATATGACAGCTCGTCTTGCATACTACAAGAACTTTGTAGAAGACGCTGGCACAGCATGTAAGGCATATCTCGAGAAAGAACTTGCATACGCTGAAGCACAGCAGTACAATGAGGCTGATTATACAGCAGCTTCTTGGGCTAACTATGCTGAAAATCTTGCATACGCTCAGTCAGTTGTAGCAGGCACAGCAGAATATGCAAATTACAACTCAACAATTTTTGCAGCTAAATACAACCTTATGGTTGCTGAAAAGAACCTTCTTAAGAAGGCTGACTCACTCATTGAAAACGGCGGTACAGCTGACCTTCTTGCTAACATCGACATTGCAGAGGCAATCTTTGCATCACTCGGCGCAGCAGACGGCGAATGGGTAGTTAAAGACGGCGTAAATGCTGATAAGGCTTACGCAGCTCTTATTAAGGCTCTTGGTTACTATTACACAGGTGAAGACGGTGTAGTATACGATCTCTATGAGGATTCAGCTTATGAGTACCGTGATAACGACCGTCCTAACCGTGCAAGCAACCAGAACAGAGTAAATGCTTCAAATGCAGCTCTCGAAGCAGCTATCGCTAACTTTGAGACAACAGCAGAACCCTCTGAGCCTAACACAATTATGCTCAAGGAAGACGCTCTTTATGAAGCAGTTATCGACACAGTAAACGGCGGCGAATTTGACGGTGCAATTTACGGTATTGATACACTCGGTTGGAACGATATGCTTGAAGCAGATGGTACAATCGCAGACTTCATTACAACTGCATACGGCGACGAATACCTTGAGGTAGTAGTTGGCGACGCAGGTGTTGAAACAACAGGTACAATTGTCAATGTTCTTGATGAAGACGGAAATGTCGTTGAAACTTATGTATTTATTTACTTCGGCGATGTTGATATGGACGGCCTTGTAGGAGCATCAGATGCTTACTTATGTGAGTATTATGAAATGATGTACGAAGGCATTGACACTCTTTATCAGTTCATGGCAGGCGACCTTGACAGTGACACAATGCCCGGTGCATCAGATGCTTATGTATGTGAGTATTATGAAATGATGTACGAAGGTATGAATGTTCAGTCTGAAGTTGCTGAAAATGCTTCAACAATTGAGTACGAGATTTACTAATTAGTAATTTACACAAACATTTAACGGTTACCTAACAGGTAAAACTGTTAGGTAACTAAGTAATAAAAAAGGAGACAATCTACTATGATTAAAAAGATTAGTGCAATTCTTCTTGCACTTGTGCTTTGTCTTTCTGTAGTTGTTATACCTGCATCAGCAGCCACTGTTGAACTCGGCGATGCTGGCATCGCATTTTCACTTGAGTGGGATAAGGAATACTATAATGCTGGTGATACAGCAGTTCTTAGCGTCTATATGGATGCTGCAGACGATTTAGCTTTATTCACAGGTTCATTCCTTATCGGTTTGAATTCTTCTGTAATTTCACAGGCAGATAACTCTATTAATGATGTAAGAGCAAATTCAACAACAAGTGATTTGTTTGCTTCATACTGGAAGCAGGCAGAGACAAACCTTTCTTGGTTGGCTACTACTGTTGCAACAAAAGTTACAGCTGCCAACACTGCAGAAGAACAGGCTCTCTATGACCATTATTTGAAGTTTACAGCTGCTAAGAATATTGCTGGTACACATGAAAACGCTCTTAACAATAAAGACGGTTTCTACGGTTCAGAATTTGATCCCACAGAGCCTATTATGACTATTGCATTTACAGTAGCTGCAGGTGTTCCCGACGGTACAGTGATTAACGCTGCTATCCCTTCAGGTTCTTTAACATCTGTTCCTGCTCAGACAGCATGGAAGTACTACTCAAATCCCGGTAACGCAACAAAATCAGCAAACCTTGCTGTTGGATCATTTGATGTTTCACAGACAGTAGTAAGTTCAACAGTTGGTGAACCCGTTGCTCCCGGCACTCCTCTTACAGTAATTAAGTGGAAAGACCAGATTAAGTTTGATACAAACAAAGACGGTTCTTATGCAGGTACATTCAATTACAGAACATTGGCTGAACTTAACAACATCTATGAAATCTTTGATGATGTTGCAGACGCTGTTGACACATCAGACGGCGACGGAATCCTTGACGCAGGCTTTGTATTCAACAAGGGCACAGCTCTTGATGCAGCAGTAGCTAAGGCTCAGGTTGAAGGTACAGGTGCAGCTGTTTATACACAGACAAATAACACTTACCTTTCAACATCAATGAAGGACGGAAGCGTTGTAATGGCATGCGTAGTTTACGGCATTACTGACGCTGATGTAGCAACTACACTTTCAACTCTTGCTTATGTAAAATATATGCAGGACGGCGAGGTTAAGTATGCATATTACGAAGATGTTGTAACAGGTTCTTTCGAAGACTTATATAACGAATATTATTCAGAGGCATTCGCAGGATAATTCCAAGAAACACTGAATAATTACAATAATTAACTTATATAAAATTTTGAAAGGAGCTAATACAGCTATGACTCGTGAATATGTATCACCCGATTTCGATGTAACAGTTTACGAAATCGAAGATGTAATCACTCTTTCTATCGGTGAAGGCGCTCCTGACGGCGGCGACAGCGGTTGGTGGGGCTAATAACTCCGCACTGAAAAGCAGTGATAAAAAAGAATAATCTTTCCCCCGTTGGTAACTCCAACGGGGGTTTTGCATTTCTATTGACAATATGTAAGAAAAATGATAAAATTAAATCAGAAAATCAACACAGGTTTGGGTGATTATGTGAAAAAAAGCATAAAAATTATAAGTATGGTTCTTGTTCTCATGCTTATTATATCCATCGGCACGGCAGTTATAATATCCAATGCCCAAGATAACTCACGCAAAACTCAAATTATCCTTACCGTTGACAAAACAGAGCTTAAAACAGGCGAAAGTACCGTTGTTACAGTAAAAGCAACAACCAATTATGCCGTGGGTACAATCTCTATCCCTGTTTTTTACGATAAAACATTGACTGATGTGTCTGATTGCTTTGCCCCCCTTTCTGAATATGCTAATAACACGGTTACAACTGATTTAACCGCCGTTGATACGGCAAAAATTTATGCAAACACAGGTGTTGACAGCAAAAAATACGGTTTTGTGCTTGTAAATTATATTGCAGGCGCAGGAAAAAACGTTAAAACTATGCTTAACGATGAAGCCGTGCTGACTTTTAAGCTTACCGCAAAAGCAGATGTTAAAGGCGAAGCAGTAATTAAGATTATAACCGAGTCAGCAAAAACTGACAGCAATTCACAGGGTATGCTTTATTTCGGCGCGCAGCCCGACGGGAATGTAATCAATGCTTTGCCTGAAAATGTTAAGAAAATTGATACGACAAACGCAGTTAAATCAATAAAAGTAACCGACGGTAAAAACACAATTGCTCTTAAAAATGACGCTCCCTATAAAGCAGTTATCGACACAGTAAACGGCGGCGAATTTGACGGTGCAATTTACGGTATTGATACACTCGGTTGGAACGATATGCTTGAAGCAGATGGTACAATCGCAGACTTCATTACAACTGCATACGGCGACGAATACCTTGAGGTAGTAGTTGGCGACGCAGGTGTTGAAACAACAGGTACAATTGTCAATGTTCTTGATGAAGACGGAAATGTCGTTGAAACTTATGTATTTATTTACTTCGGCGATGTTGATATGGACGGCCTTGTAGGAGCATCAGATGCTTACTTATGTGAGTATTATGAAATGATGTACGAAGGCATTGACACTCTTTATCAGTTCATGGCAGGCGACCTTGACAGTGACACAATGCCCGGTGCATCAGATGCTTATGTATGTGAGTATTATGAAATGATGTATGAAGGTATACTCACCCAACCCGAAATTGCTGAAGCAGTTAAAAACAATATTTACGAAATATTTTGATTTTGAATATTTTAAGCAGGCCTTTCGGTCTGCTTTTTTACGTTTTTAACCATTTGCATCTTGACAGAAAGCCCATTTTTGTGTAAAATAATAAAGATAGTATGGGATATTTGTATTCTTATATCTAAATACTGTATCACCTTAATTTCATTACATATTTTTGATATATATTTTGAAATTAAATATTATTTTTAGGAGGTACACACAATGGAGCCAATTGGTATCATTGTCGCTGTTATCTCTGCTGTTGTATTTGGAGTTGCCGGGTTCTTTCTCGGCGGTCTCCACCGTAAAAGAGTTGCCGAGGCTAAAATCGGCTCCGCTAATGAAGAAGCGTTAAGAATTGTTAATCAGGCGCAGCAAACTGCTGAAAGTAAAAAAAGAGAAGCTATTCTTGAAGCTAAAGACGAAATACACAAGTTAAGAAACGAAGCCGATAAAGAGCTTCGTGAAAGACGCGCAGAGGTGCAGAAGCAGGAACGCAGACTTATTCAAAAAGAAGAAAATCTCGATAAGAAAACCGAAAATCTTGAAAAGAAAGAAGAACTTCTTGCTGAAAAAATTAAGTCTGCCGACGACAGACTTGAAGAGGTTGACCGCTTAAAACGCAGTGAGCTTGAAATGCTCGAGAAAATCAGCGGTTACAGTAAAGAGCAGGCTAAAGCTTTGCTTATGCAGGAGCTTGACGAACAGCTTACCCACGAAAAAGCTCTTAAAATTATGGATTACGAGCAGAAAACCCGCGACGAAAGCGACACGCTTGCCCGTGAAATTATCACAGGTGCAATTCAGCGCTGTGCCGCAGACCACGCGGCAGAAGCTACGGTTTCTGTTGTAGCTCTTCCCAATGACGAAATGAAGGGCAGAATTATCGGACGTGAGGGTCGTAACATCAGAACACTTGAAACAATAACAGGTGTTGACCTTATTATTGACGATACTCCCGAAGCAATTACAGTTTCAAGTTTTGATCCTGTTCGCCGTGAGGTTGCCCGTCTTACTCTTGAAAAGCTTATTCAAGACGGCAGAATTCACCCCGCGCGCATTGAAGAAATGTATGAAAAGTCAAAGCGTGAGGTTGAGCATACAATTAAGCAGACCGGCGAAAGAGCAGTTGTTGACGCAGGCGTTAACGGTGTTCATCCGGAGCTTGTTAAGCTTCTCGGTAAGCTCAAATACCGCACAAGCTTCGGTCAGAATGTTCTTAATCATTCGCTTGAGGTTTCTTATATCGCAGGTCTTATGGCGCAGGAGCTTGGCGCCGACGTAAAACAGGCTAAACGCGCAGGACTTCTTCACGATATAGGTAAGGCACTTGACCGTGAGTTTGAGGGTACGCATATTGAGCTTGGCGTTGAAGCCGCTAAAAAATACAAAGAAAACGAAAATATTGTTCATGCTATTGCCGCTCATCACGGCGAAATTGAGGCTAAAACAATAGTTGCAGTGCTTGTTCAAGCCGCAGACGCTATTTCTGCCGCTCGCCCGGGCGCTCGCCGTGAAAATGTTCAAAATTATATCAAGCGTCTTGAAAAGCTTGAAGAAATCGCAACTTCATTTGAGGGTGTTGAAAAATCATTTGCAATTCAAGCAGGCCGTGAAATCAGAATTATGGTTAATCCCGAAAAGGTTTCAGACGAAAAAATGGTTATTGTTGCCCGTGATATTGCAAAGAGAATCGAAGATGAGCTTGAATATCCCGGTCAGATTAAGGTTAATATCGTTAGAGAAAACCGTGTGATCGACTTTGCTAAATAATTAAAAATTGCCCCGATGTCACAACGGCTTCGGGGCATAAAATTAAATCCATAAGGTGAGCTTATGTCACAGGAGATTAAAGTACTTTGCGTGGGCGACACGGTCGGCTCGGTCGGCTGTGAATTTTTACGAAAAAAACTTTCTGAATATAAAAGAGAGAATAACATAGATGTGTGCATTGTCAACGGTGAAAATTCAGCTGTTGGCAACGGTATGCTTCCCTCTTCCTGCAATCACATTTTCACAAGCGGCGCAGATATGATTACAGGCGGCAACCATTCACTTAAACGGCGTGAGATTTTTGAATATCTTGACAGCAATGAAAATGTTATCCGCCCTGCGAATTACGGCGAGGGAGTTTGGGGCAAGGGCTGCGGCATTATTGACAAAGGCGCTTACAGAGTAGGCGTTATAAATCTTATGGGCAGAGTATGGCTTGACGGTCACGCCGATCCCTTTGAAACTGCCGAAAAAATCATTGACGAGCTTAAAAAAGAAACAAATATTATTTTTGTGGATTTTCATGCAGAGTCAACCTCTGAAAAAAAGGCTCTCGGATATTTTCTTGACGGAAAAGTCAGCGCAGTATTCGGCACGCATACGCATATTCAGACCTCTGACGCACAAATTATGAGCGGCGGAACAGGATATATAACGGATTTAGGTATGACAGGTCCTGAAGAATCGGTTCTCGGCGTAAAAAAAGAAATTATTATAGAAAAATTCAGAAAAGGCTTTTCAACTATGTTTGAAACGGCTGACACCGCCCCGTTTATGCAGGGCTGTGTGTTTACGGTTGACCGCCAAAGCGGAAAAACTACGGGTGTTGAGGCAATTACGGTGAGGTGAGCAAATGAAAACCGCAATTAAATTAGTTTCATTGGTTTTGTGCCTTTGTGTGATTTTTTGCGCCTGCAATATGACGGCTGAAAATCCCGAAGACACAACAACCCCTGCCGAAAGTACAACCGAAAATAACACGAATACAGAAAATACCGAAAATACTTTTACGAAAAGCGACGGTAAAATCTCGCTCCCTTATAACGAAAGCGATGGATTAAATCCGTTTTTCGCAAAAAGCGATGAGAATTTATATATTTGCAAGCTTCTTTTTGAACCGTTGTATTCAGTTGACAGCGCTTATAATGCAAACGGAGTAATTGCCGAAAGTATTTCTGTCAGCGGAACAACCGCAACGGTGAAAATTAAACAAGGAATTTCCTGCCGAGGCTCGTCAAATATAAATGCTGACGATGTGATATATTCTTTTAAGCTTGCCAAGGCTTCTTATGCTTGGGCTGATGATTTAAAAGGCATTTCTTCAGCGGTAAAATCCAACAATTATACGGTGAATTTTACTCTTGATTATTCTGATAAGCTTATTGCAGGTAAGCTTACCTTTCCTGTTGTCAAGGCAGGAACAGCCGACGAACAAACAGCAGTACCCACGGGCAGCGGCGATTATTACCGACTTGAAGATAAGCTTATAAGTCTTGCTGACGGAGAAAAGCAAATTTATCTTTGCTCGGTCGGTACCCGTGACAGTGTTGAGGACGCTTTGAAAATCGGTGCTTCCGATGTGTTTTTCAGCAATATGTCAGATTGCAATTATACAGGCGCGTCGGGCAATACCCAATCGGTAATGCTTAACAATATGGTTTATCTTGGACTTAACAGCGAAAACGGTGCGCTGAATAAATATATCCGCAGCGCAATTGCGGCGAAAATTGACTGCGAAGAAATCGCTCTTTCAGCATATCAAGGTCACGCAAAAGCGTCAAAATTGCCGTTAAATCCCGAAAGTGCATTGACCGACGAAATAACACAAATCAGTACGCTTGGCAACAAGAACCTTGCCGACGGTATTGTTGACCGATGCGGATTTATTCGGTATTCGGGCAAGGCAAAAACCAACGGTGCATATTCGCTTTCGTTCAATCTGATTGTGAACAAGAATAACAAATATCGCGTTGCGGCGGCTTACAGCATTGCTGACAGTCTCAAGGAATGCGGATTTAACATAAATGTGCAGACACTCTCCTTTGCCGATTACAAAGAGCGTATTGCTTCGGGAAGCTATGATATGTATTTGGGCGAAGTAATTCTTGACAGTTCAATGGATTTAAATGTGTTTTTTAATGAGGAAAGTACTATCGGTATGCGAATAAATAAAACCGACCGTGCTGTAACTCAATATTACAATTACCGTGCAGGCGAAATTACCGCACAGGAATATTATGGGATTTTTGCAGAGGAATACCCCTTTGTGCCTGTGGTGTTCAGAACAGGCTATGTGGTAAGCTCTAATGATATAAAGCTTGATTTAACTCAAATGCCTTATTTTCTTTACAGCGGTATATAACCGCAGACCTATAATTGAACAGGTGAAATTTATGAAGTTCTCCGACGATATTAAATACATCAAAGGTGTGGGCGAAGCAAGAGCAGCTGCGTTCCGTTCACTCGGTGTGTCAACCGTCGGGGAGCTTTTGCGTTTTTATCCCCGCGCTTATGAGGATTGGAGCAATATTACACCGATTTCACAGTGCGTAATCGGCGAGAATGTGTGTGTTAAAGCGACTGTTATGTTTCCGCCGAAAAATCAGCGTGTGCGCGGCGGTATGCTTATAGCAAAGGGCACTGTGACCGACGGTGAAGATATAATTGCCGTCACATTCTTCAACAACAAATACATTGATAAAATGCTTAAAAGCGGTGAAGAATACCTTTTTTGCGGCAAAATAACTCTTGGCAAATTTTCTGCAAGAGAAATGGTTTCGCCAATGTTTATAAAGTCTGCACAAAGCGTTGAAATTAAGCCGATTTATCCGCAAAATAAGAATATAACCTCAAAAACAATTCAGTCAGCGGTGCAGAATGTGTTAAAAGACATTGAAGAAATTCCCGAATATCTGCCCGAATACGTATTGAAACGGTTTAATCTTATCACGCTTGACAGGGCGATAAGGGATATTCATTTTCCTAAAGATGAAATCGATTTGCAAAAAGCCCGTGACCGCTTAATTTTTGACGAGCTGTTCATTCTTCAGTTAAGTCTTTTGACTTTGAAAGAAGATAATTCAGCGGAAGATACGAAAAATATTATAAATAAAGATTATACCGAAGAATTTTTCTCGCTTTTACCGTTCAGGCCGACTAATGCGCAGCGAAGATCCGTGAGTGAAGCAGTTGCCGATATGCAAAGCGGTAAACAGATGAACCGACTTTTGCAGGGCGACGTGGGCAGCGGTAAAACTGCCGTGGCAGCGGCGATTGTATATACGGCGGCAAAAAACGGAATGCAGTCGGCGCTTATGGCGCCCACCGAGGTGCTGGCGGTTCAGCATTTTGAAACCTTTACCAAGCTTTTTGAGAACAGCGGAATATGTTGCGCGCTTTTAACAGGCAGTACAAAGGCGAAAGATAAAAAAATAATTAAAGAAGGTCTTAAAGACGGCAATATAGATTTAATAATCGGTACGCACGCGCTTATACAGGACGATGTTGAATTTTCAAATCTCGGTCTTGTAATTACCGACGAACAGCACCGTTTCGGTGTCAAGCAGAGAACAGGTCTTTGCAGTAAGGGAGATAATCCCCATGTCTATGTTATGTCGGCAACGCCAATCCCCCGAACCCTTGCTTTAATATTTTTCGGCGATTTGAGCGTGTCAATTCTTGATGAGCTACCCCCAAACAGACAAAAAATTCAAACATATACAGTTAAATCGGGCAAAAGAGGAGCAATGTTTGATTTTATCAGAAAACACCTTGATATGGGCTATCAGGCATATATCGTCTGCCCTCTCGTCGAAGAAAGCGAGCTGATTCAGGGCGTGATGTCGGCGGAAGAATATTATAAAAAAGTCAAGCCGTTATTCAGTAACTACCGTCTTGACTTGCTTCACGGCAAAATGACCCCAAAGAAAAAAGATGAAGTAATGATGAATTTTAAAAGCGGAGAAACCCAGCTTTTAATTTCAACGGTTGTCATTGAGGTTGGCGTTGATGTGCCCAACGCAGTTATTATGGTGATTGAAAATGCCGAGCGTTTCGGGCTTTCACAGCTTCATCAGTTAAGAGGCCGTGTTGGCAGAGGCAAGGCAAAATCTCACTGTATTCTTGTAACTGACTCTACAGGCGACGAGGCAACAGCCCGAATGAAAATTATTTGCGAAACAAGCGACGGCTTTAAAATTGCCGATGAGGATTTAAAGCTTCGCGGTCCCGGTGATTTTTTCGGTACCCGTCAGCATGGGCTTCCCAAGCTTCGCATAGCCGATATTTTGACCGACACAAAAATTCTTATGCAAACGCAGGAGCTGGCGCAGGAAATAATGGCGAGTGATCGCAGTTTTAAAAAAGAAGAGCATAACAAAATCGGCAGGCAGGTTATGAAAAAGGTGAATAGTTTACAAGCTTCTAACACTGCCAACACAATTTAGTAAAATTTGAGTTGTAAAATAGATTAAAAAAGGTATTAAGAAAGGGAATTTTTATGAACGAAATTAAAGGATATTTAAGAGATTTTCGTATCAATGTACCCGAGGCTGTGTATGACTGCACGGGAATTAAAATTTTCGGCAGACGGATAAAGTCGATTGTATTTTCAACTGATGTAAGTATTATCCGCAACTGCAATGCTGACGCTGTTATTGCTGTTTATCCCTTTACACCCCAGCCGGTTATAACTCAAGCGGTTATGATGGCGGCTGACTGTCCTGTTTTTGTGGGTGTGGGCGGCGGACTAACAAAGGGCGAACGTGTAATAAATCTTGCCCGCCATGCTGAATATCAAGGCGCAACAGGGGTTGTTCTTAATGCGCCGACACCGAACGACACTATAAAAAATGTTGCAAGTATTGTTGATTTGCCCATTGTTATAACCGTTGTAAAAGAAGATGATATTCAAGCACGGCTTGACGCAGGCGCACAAATTCTCAATGTTTCAGCGGCGGCGAAAACTCCCGAATTAGTGGCGAAAATCCGTGAAAAATTCCCCGATGTACCCATAATGGCGACGGGCGGACCGAACGAAGCAACAATTAAAGCCACAATCAAAGCAGGCGCAGACGCAATTACGTGGACTCCTCCGTCAAACGGCGAAGTCTTCCGTGATATTATGGAAGCTTATCGCAAAGGCGAACCGCATCCGTAATAAAAACAGAATAACAGTTTGTCAATAAATAAATCCCCTCATCAGCGTGATGTCCTTAACGGACAATCACGCAACGAAATAAATCCACTATGTGGATTTATTTCATTTCACATTCGGGTTTACCCGAATATTTCACTAAAATGCAAAATCCCCTCATCATCGAGGGGATTTTTCTATATATCTTTGTTGCTAAGTATTCGGTTTGGATTTGTCAGCATACATTCAATAAGCATTTCGTCTGTAATTTCCTCCGGTAAATGCTCGGCTTTTTCTTTAATGCGGTTGTGGCGGTGAATTGGGTGATGCGCGTCTGTGCCTATAAGCTTTGCAATTCCCCTTTCAACCATATCAACCGACATCATTTGCGCAGATCTGCCGTTATTGCCTATCAGACTGTCGAAATTCACTTGAAAAATAACATCGCGGTCAATAAGCTCGTCAATTATAAAAAGATTTCGGTGAAATTCATAATATCTTTCAGGGTGTGCAACAACAGGCGCATAACCGCGGTCAATAAGTTCGTCAATCCAAGCGGTAACACGGTTCACGTTAAAAGGACCTAAAGGAAATTCACACAGAATATATTTCGAGTCTCCCAAAGTCAAACCGTCAAGGCTGTCAGCGGAAAAAACATTATCGTTGAGAAACACTTCGGACCCCGAAAAAAGCTTAACGGGTATGTTTTCCGCTCTAAGCACATTGCGAAGCTCAAAAATCTTTTCTTCTCTCTCATCAACAAACTCGTCAATGTTATTATAACTGAGAAAATGAGGAGTGAGAATAATTTTGTCTATTCCGTTTTTATAAGCGTCACGGCACATTTCTAATGATTGCTCAATGGATTTTGCGCCGTCATCAATATCAAACAGTATGTGATTGTGTATGTCAATCATTCAGATCTTCCTTTGGAGCTTCCTGCTCTGTGTTTTCTTTATTTTTTTCATTCAGATGGAGAACTTTAATTATTCCGTCGTCATTTAACAGTTTAATCATAACAAGCGTTATCGGCAACAGGAAAAGACCTATAAAGCCGAACAGCTTTGTTCCCAAGAACATAGCGATAACCATAAGGAACGCAGGAATACCCAACTGCGAGGCAACAAGCTTGGGTTCGATAATCTGACGGATAACCGTAATGCAGACATACATTATAATAATTCCTACCGCCATAGAATATTCGCCGTTGAAAAGCGAGATAACCGCCCATGGAATAAGCACCGTTCCTGTTCCTAAAACAGGAACAATGTCAATAAGTGCAATTATGAGCGCAATTATGAAAATGTATCCGCCGTCGTAAATTCCGAGAAGCTTTAAAAGCCCAAGACCCAGCGAAAGCTCACTGAAGGTAATTGTGATAATTATGCCGTATGCCTTTGCCATTTTGCCGAGCGACGGAACAAGCAAGTTTTTCGCTCTGACAATCTTTTCTCTCGTTTCAGGTCTGAAAATTCCAAGAACAAGATTGCGTAGGGTTTTATAGTCAGAGGTCATAAAACAGCAGGCAATTACTGCAACAAGAATTGAAACAAGGGTTGTGGGTATCGCTTTTGCAGTGTCAATAAGTCCAAGCAAAGGGGTTGAAAGTGCGGCAAAGTCAATGTTCATACCGCCGTTTGAGGGATTTTGAGGTGCGTCAAGAAATGAAGAAAGCTTGTCGCCTACAAAAGAGGTTATCGAATTTTCAAGCTTATCGGGCAAAAACGAAAGTCCGTTTGCAATATATCCTTGTATTTTGCCGATGAATGCAGGAATATCTTCCATTTGAATAATAATATAGTCAATAAAGCCTTTAAGCTCACTGCCGGCCCAAATTCCAATAAGAACAAGCAAAGCGATTACGGCAAAAAAAGCCAAAAGTACGCAAAGAACCGAAGCAAGACCTCTTTTTATGGGCGTTTTACGGCTTATAAAATTTACGGGTCTTTGCAAAATCATAGCTACGGCAATTGCAGCCAAAAACGGAAACAGCGTGCCGAAAGCGTATTTGAAAAACAAATAAAACAGTGCCAGCAAAACACCTGCATAAACGGTGTTTATTATAAAATTTTTCTTCTTTTCAATTCCTGTCATTTTAAAATCCTCATAATCAATAATTTGCAGAGCAAATGTCCTGTTTTTGCTATATAATATATAATAAACCATTTCAGAGCAATATACAATTAAATTTATGTAAATTTTTCTAAAAAAATTATGAAAAATATTTTAAATATTATTGTATATTGCCCCTTTATTATGTGACGGTTTTGTGTTAGAATATGTAAAAGTATTTTTATAATGCTTGTTTATAACCTTTTTTAGCTACGGCGAGTAGCAGTAAGGAAGTGAATTTGAAATGTATGTAGCAGTTATGGGCTATGGCACGGTTGGCTCCGGTGTTGTAGAGGTGCTTACAAAAAATCACGAAAGCATAGTGAAACGAAGCACCCAAAACGAAATGGAAGTTAAATATATCCTTGATTTGAGGGATTTTCCCGGAGACCCCAATGAAGATAAAATGATTAAGGATTTCAATATTATCCTTAATGATGACGATGTTAAAGCGGTTGTTGAAACAATGGGCGGGCTTCACCCTGCTTATGAGTTTGTTTCATCTTGCCTTAAAGCAGGCAAAAGCGTTGTTACATCAAACAAAGAGCTTGTTGCGGCAAAGGGGTATGAGCTTTTACAGCTTGCATCTGAAAACAACGTGAATTTCTTGTTTGAGGCTTCTGTCGGCGGCGGTATTCCGATTATCAGACCTATTTCACAGTGCCTTGCGGCAAATGAGATTGACGAAATCGCAGGCATTCTTAACGGTACAACAAACTTTATTCTTACCATGATGATAGATAAGAATATGAGCTTTGAAGACGCATTGAAGCTTGCGCAGGATAACGGCTATGCCGAAAAAGACCCCACTGCTGATGTTGAGGGTCACGACGCTTGCAGAAAGATTTGTATTCTTGCTTCTCTCTGCTTTGGCAAGCATATTTATCCCGATTCTGTTTATACAGAGGGTATTACAAAAATTACACTTGACGATGTGGCTTATGTTGGCGCATTCGGCGGTGTTATTAAGTTGCTCGGCAGAGCTAAGAGAACGGAAAACGGCAAAGTTTTTGCAGTAGTTACACCTGCAATTGTAATGCAGGGCAGTCAGTTAGCTTCTGTTAATGATGTTTTCAACGCAATTCTTGTCCGCGGCGACGCAACAGGAGATGTTGTATTCTACGGTAAGGGTGCAGGTAAACTGCCCACCGCATCTGCCGTTGTTGCCGATGTTATTGACTGCGCGCGGAATTTAGGCAGAAAAAAACCTATCGGCTGGGGCGAAGCAGAAGAGAATTATGTTGTTGATTATAAATCAGCGGTAAATCCTCTCTATATCCGTGCCGAGGTTACTGATAAAGCAGACGCTTTGCAGGATGTGGTAGCTTCTGTGGGTAAGGTTCAGGTTCTTGAATTTGCAGGCTGTAAATCAAATGAGCTTGCCTTTGTTACCGCTCCTATGGCAGAGGGCGAGCTTACAGAGAAGCTTAACAATATATCTACGATCAGCATAAAATCTTTAATAAGAGTTACTGATTACTAATACAGGAGGTAGTATATGGGACTTATTGTTCAGAAGTTCGGCGGTTCAAGCGTTCGTGACGCCGAAAGAGTGATGAATGTCGCCAAGATTGTTACTGATACCTACCGTGAGGGCAACGATGTTATTGTTGTTGTATCTGCGCAGGGCGACACAACTGACGATTTAATTGAGAAGGCTTATGAAATAAATCAAAAGCCCTCAAAGAGAGAAATGGATATGCTTCTCACTTCGGGTGAGCAGATTTCAATATCGCTTCTCGCAATGGCTATTGAAAAATTGGGCTGCCCCGTAGTTTCGCTTCTCGGCTGGCAGGCAGGCTTCAACACAAGCTCCGCTTACGGTCAAGCCCGTATCAAATCAATTAAAACTGACAGACTACGTTCTGAAATCGACCGTCATAACATTGTTGTTGTAGCAGGATTTCAGGGCATCAACAAATATGACGACCTTACAACCTTGGGCAGAGGCGGTTCTGACACAAGCGCCGTGGCTATTGCCGCCGCAATGCGTGCAGAACGCTGCTTGATTTTCACAGATGTTGAGGGTGTATATACAGCCGATCCGAGAAAAGTTGAGAATACAAGAAAATTGCAGGAAATCACTTATGATGAAATGCTTGAGCTTGCAACTCTCGGCGCACAGGTACTTAACAACCGTTCGGTAGAAATGGCTAAGAAATATAATGTTGAAGTAGAGGTGCTTTCAAGCCTTAAGAGAGTACCCGGTACAATTGTTAAGGAGGTTACTAAAATGGAAAAAATGCTCATCAGAGGTGTTACAAAGGATACGGATGTAGCACGAGTTTCAGTTACAAAAATCCCCAACACACCAGGTGTTGCTTTTAAGCTTTTCGACGCTCTTGCAAAGCACAAAATCAATGTTGATATTATTTTGCAGTCAGTCGGCCGCGACGCTACAAAGGATATAACCTTTACAGTTTCAAAGGGTAATGCCGCTGAAACAGTTGACTGTATTAAAAAGCTCTTTGATATTGAAGATGCAAACATTACCTGCGACACATCAGTTGCTAAAATTTCAATTGTCGGCGCAGGTATGGAATCTCACCCCGGCACTGCTTCAAAAATGTTTGAGGCGCTTTATGAGCATGACATCAATATTGATATGATTGCTACAAGCGAAATTAAAATTTCAGTTCTTATCAGTGCTGAAGACGCTGACCGTGCTGTCAGCGCAGTTCACAAGGCATTTTTCCCTGCTGAATAAAAGTATTTAAACGGGGCAAATGTCTTGACGGATAATTTTTCAAGGTTCCGTCAAAAAAGCCCCTTAATACAATGAGTATTATCTGCGCTTTTTGAAACAGAATACGAAAAATTTTCTCGTCAATCAAAATACTCCGTTTAAATCAGCGGTTACATTTGCGATAAAAGAGAAACTATACGGTTTCTCTTTTTGTTTAGTAAAGAATCAAAAAATTAAAGTAAAGGAGATATAAAAATATGACAGACAGCAAGTTTGCTAAAGAAGGTCTTACCTTTGATGACGTGCTGCTTATTCCGGCAGAAAGCAATGTTCTCCCGAGCGATGTTGACATTTCAACACAGCTTACAAAGACAATCAAGCTCAATACACCTGTTATTACAGCCGCTATGGACACAGTAACAGAGAGCAATATGGCAATCGCCATTGCGCGTGAAGGCGGTATTGGTATTATTCATAAAAATATGTCAATTGACGCTCAAAAAGCGCAGGTTGACAATGTTAAGAGAAGTGAAAACGGTGTTATTAACAATCCGTTCTACCTTTCTCCCGAAAATACGGTTGAAGAGGCTGATAACCTTATGCACCGTTACAGAATTTCGGGCGTTCCCGTTTGTGATGAAAACAGAAGGCTTGTAGGTATTCTCACAAACCGTGATATGAGATTTATTTCTGATTACAGTCAGAAAATCAAGAATTATATGACAAGCGACGGTCTTGTTACTTCAAACGAAGGCACAACTCTTAACGAAGCAAAGCAGATTTTGATGCGTCATAAAATTGAAAAGCTTCCTTTGGTAGATGAAAACGGCTATCTTAAAGGTCTTATCACAATTAAGGATATTGAAAAGGCAGTTAAATACCCAAATTCTGCAAGAGATGCAAGGGGCAGACTTCTTTGCGGTGCTGCAATCGGCGCAACTGCCGACGTTCTTGACCGTGTAGCCGCTCTCGTTGAAGCAGGCGTCGACCTTCTTACTCTTGACTCTGCACACGGCCACAGCCAGAACATTCTCAATGCTGTTTCCCGTGTTAAAGCGGCATATCCCAATGTTTCTCTTGTTGCAGGTAATGTTGCAACTGCTGAAGCAACAAAGGCTCTTATCGACGCAGGTGCAGACTGCGTTAAGGTAGGTATCGGACCCGGCTCAATTTGTACAACCCGTGTTGTTGCAGGTATCGGCGTTCCGCAGATCACCGCTGTTTATGATTCAGCAAACGAAGCCGCAAAGTATGGCATTTCAGTTATTGCTGACGGCGGTATTAAGTATTCGGGCGAAATTGTTAAGGCTATCGCCGCAGGTGCTTCTGCAATTATGGTCGGCTCACTTGTAGCAGGCTGTGAAGAGTCACCCGGAGAAAGCGAAATTTATCAAGGCCGTCAGTTCAAGGTTTACCGTGGAATGGGCAGTATTGCAGCTATGAACAACGGTTCAAAGGACAGATACTTCCAGTCTAACAACAAAAAGCTTGTTCCCGAAGGCGTTGAAGGCCGTGTTCCTTACAAGGGACTTCTTTCAGATACAATTTATCAGCTTATGGGCGGTCTTAAAGCAGGTATGGGCTACTGCGGATGTGCAAACATTGAAGAGCTTAAAACAAAAACTCAATTCATCAGAATTACAAACGCAGGTCTTAAAGAAAGCCACCCTCACGATGTTTATATTACCAAAGAAGCACCTAACTATTCGGGTAATATGTAATCAATAAAATATATAACTTATAAAGGATAAAGCTATGTTTAATAACTTAATTGACTCTATCGGATTTTTAAATAATACTGACCCCGAGGTTGCTTCTGCAATGAGCTTGGAGCTTAACCGTCAGAGAGAAAATCTTGAGCTTATCGCAAGCGAAAATATCGTATCTCCTGCTGTTATGGCGGCAATGGGCAGTGTTCTTACAAACAAATATGCTGAAGGTTATCCGGGCAAGCGTTACTACGGTGGCTGTCAGTATGTTGATATTGTTGAAGATGTTGCGCGTGACAGACTTAAAAAGCTTTTCGGCGCAGGCTACGTAAATGTTCAGCCTCATTCGGGCGCACAGGCAAATATGGCGGTTTATTTCGCTCTTATTCAGCCGGGCGACACAGTTATGGGTATGAATTTGGCTGAAGGCGGTCACTTAACTCACGGCTCGCCTGTTAATATGTCCGGCAAATATTATAATTTCGTGCCTTACGGTGTAGACGAAAACGGCTTCCTTGATTATGAAGCATTTGAAGCAACAGCGAAAGAATGCAAGCCAAAGCTTATTGTAGCAGGTGCGTCTGCATATCCCCGTATAATCGACTTTGAGAGAATGGCAAACATTGCTCACAGCGTGGGCGCATATTTTATGGTTGATATGGCTCATATTGCAGGTCTTGTTGCCGCAGGACTTCACCCCTCACCTGTTCCTTATGCAGATGTTGTAACTTCAACAACACATAAAACTCTTCGCGGACCTCGCGGCGGTATTATTCTTTGTAAGGACGAGGAATTCGGAATGCAGTTTAACAAGGCAATTTTCCCCGGCACACAGGGCGGTCCTTTAATGCACGTTATCGCAGGCAAGGCTGTTTGTTTCGGCGAAGCTTTGAAAGATGATTTCAAGGAATATCAGCAGAGAGTTGTTGCCAACGCAAAGGCATTGGCAGAGGGACTTACAAAACGTGGCATCAATCTTGTATCCGGCGGTACAGACAACCATCTTATGCTTGTTGATCTCCGTTCTGTTGGTGTAACAGGCAAAGAGCTTGAACACCGTCTTGATGAGGTTCATATTACTGCAAATAAAAACGCAATCCCCAAGGATCCTGAAAAGCCGTTTGTAACAAGCGGTTTAAGACTCGGTACTCCTGCGGTTACAACAAGAGGCCTCGGTGTTGAGGATATGGATAAGATTGCAGAATTTATTTATCTTGCCGCTACCGATTTTGAGAATCAGAAGGATTATATCAGTAACGGCGTTGCTGAAATCTGCAAAAAATACCCATTATACGAATAATTCATAATATAAATTCCTCACTGCATAAGTTTAATATAGATTAAAATGCAGTGGGGGATTGTAATGAAATTTACAAAAATGCACGGCGCCGGCAATGATTATATTTATGTTGATTGCTTTAAAGAAACGGTAAAAAATCCCGAAAGCCTTGCCAAAAATATCAGCCGTTACCACTTCGGAGTGGGCGCGGACGGCTTGGTGCTTATTTGTCCGTCAGAAGTTGCCGATTGTTTTATGGATATTTATAACGCAGACGGTTCACGGGCAAAAATGTGCGGAAATGCGGTGCGCTGCACTGCAAAATACATATACGACAATGTAATAAAAAAGAAAATAATTAAAATTGATACGCTCAGCGGAGTAAAGACTGTTAAAATGCTTATAAAAAACGACGCAGCGGTCGGCGGAACAGTAAATATGGGCAGACCTATTTTTAACGGACACTTAATTCCCACACGGTACGGCGCAAGTATCGTTAAGAACGAAATTCTCAATATTGAGGGTAAAAATTACGAAATTACCTGTCTTTCGATGGGTAATCCGCATTGCGTGGTTTTCTGCGAGAATACAGAGAACATTTTACTTGATAAAATCGGCGAAAAATTTGAAAATCACGAGATGTTCCCACAAAGAATTAACACGGAATTTGTGCAGCTTTTAGATGAAAACCATCTGAAAATGCGCGTTTGGGAACGGGGAAGCGGTGAAACCCTTGCCTGCGGAACAGGCGCGTGCGCCTCGGCAGTAGCGGCGGTAATCAATGGATATTGCAAAAAGAATACAGAAATTGAAATTCAAGCCAAGGGCGGAGTTTTATCGGTCAAGTGGTGCGAAAATGACGATGTTTTTTTAAGCGGTGAGGCGGTTTACGTTTTTAACGGCTTTATCGAATGTGAATAATTTCGTAAAAATATTGTCGGAGGGACAATTATGAAAATAAATGATAACTTTTTAAAAATTCAAAGCTCTTACCTTTTTTCAAATATCGCAAAAAAGGTAAACGCATATACGGCGGCTGATCCCGACAAGTCAATTATCCGCCTTGGTATCGGCGATGTTACCAGACCTCTCGCAGACGCTTGCATTAACGCAATGCATAAGGCTGTTGATGAAATGAGCGACGAGAAAACCTTTATGGGATATCCGCCCGAATACGGTCACAAATGGCTTCTTGACGCTATCAATGAAAATGATTATAAAGCACGTGGAGTAGAGCTTGACAACAGCGAAATCTTTGTTTCTGACGGCGCAAAAAGCGACTGCGGAAATATCGGCGATATTTTTTCAACAGATAACAAGGTCGCTGTTTGCGACCCTGTTTATCCCGTTTATGTTGATACAAATGTTATGAGCGGCCGTTCGGGTGACAAAACAGAAAACGGCTGGAGCAATATTTATTATATGCCCTGCACTGCTGAAAACGGATTTTTACCCGAAATCCCCACAGAAAAGGTCGATTTGATTTACCTTTGCTTTCCCAATAACCCCACAGGTATGGCGGCAACTAAAGATGAGCTTAAAAAGTGGGTTGACTATGCAAACGCAAACGGCGCGGTAATCCTTTTTGATTCCGCCTATGAAGCGTTTATTACAGAGGATGATGTTCCACATTCAATTTATGAAATCGAGGGTGCGAAATCCTGTGCAATCGAGTTCAGAAGCTTTTCAAAAACAGCAGGCTTTACAGGTGTAAGATGCGGTTACACGGTAGTGCCCCACGATATTAAGGTCGACGGTGTTGAACTTAACGCGCTTTGGGCAAGAAGACAGGCAACAAAGTTCAACGGCGTTTCATATATCACACAAAGAGCCGCCGAAGCTTGCTACAGCGAAGAGGGTAAAAAGCAAATCCGCGAAATCATTGCTTATTATCAGAACAATGCAAAGATTATTTACAACGGACTTAAAGAATGCGGATTTACAGTTTACGGCGCAGTAAATTCACCATATGTATGGCTCAAAACTCCCGACGGAATGACAAGCTGGGAATTCTTTGACGTTCTTCTGGAAAATATTCAAGTTGTAGGTACTCCCGGCGAGGGCTTCGGTCCGAGCGGCGAAGGTTATTTCCGTCTTACTGCATTCGGTTCAACAGAAAATACAATAAAAGCTGTTGAGCGTATAAAAAACTATTTTGCAAAATAAGCAAATAATACAACAAAAGCTCCGTTTTGAAGGCTCTGTTTAGATAATCGGGGCTTATTGGACATAAAAAGTTTGCAAACCCTGTAAAATTAAAGAAGGACAGAGATTTTAATTTCTCTGTCTTTTTTGTTTTAAATATAAAATATTTGTATCTTGATATATATTGGTTTGTTTGTTAAAATATGTTTAATTAGAAAATATATGAAAATCATATTATTAGATATGCATATAATGTTAATAAAATCTGAATCTGATAAAGATATCTGAAAGACAGAATATAGCATAGAAAGAATTTTAGAAGGCTGAATATTTCGAATGGATTTGCGGTTTTGCAAATGCTCAGGGCGGTAATTGAGAGTAAAGATTAACAAACAATAAAAGTTATATAATATAGCTAATATGTATTAAAATGATATTACCCAATAAAAAGGAAAGAGGAACTAACAAATAGTTCCTCTTTATCTCGCATCTTCAAATTTAATTCGTTTTTGTTTAATTGTCATAACAACTCAATAGCTTGTTTTTGATTTTCTGCTCACAAATTTAATTGCATCAAAAAAGAAGAGGTATTCGACCCCTTCTTCTAAAAAATCCCTGTTATTTAAGTAGAGCCGTTTTAAACAGAGCTTTTGTTTTT
>CAZIMO010000004.1:0-214275 GCA_964540535.1 uncultured Eubacteriales bacterium
TTGAGCAGCATGTTGCTGGAAGAAAGCCGACAGTTCAAGACAGAGGTATTGTGTCTTTGCTTTCTCCCGAAAGACTTTTAAAGCTGACGAAATACTTTACTTTGTATGATGGAAATATTAAAAAGATATGCCGTTATCAGCAATTCTTTGCAGTAGAAGAAATCATTAAAACCATCAATACTAATGATGACGCCGGCAACCGACAAAGCGGTGTTATTTGGCATACCCAAGGCAGTGGAAAGTCTCTTACTATGGTAATGGTGGCGAAGTATATTCTCGAAGAATTGTATTCTTGCAATCCCAAAGTTATTATTGTTACCGACCGTAAGGAGTTGGATAGACAGATTGCAAAAACCTTTACGCACACTCGCTTATCTCCTGCAAGAGCTACGAGCGGCAAACATTTAATTGAGCTGATAAACAAAGGTTCTGCAGATATAATCACCTCTATTATCAACAAGTTTAACACTGTTGAAAACAGCGGTTTGAAAAATGATTCTCGTGATATTTTTGTGCTTGTAGATGAAAGCCACCGTTCAAATTACGGTTCTCTTGCTGCGAAAATGCGTACTGTATTTCCGAATGCCTGTTATATCGGTTTTACCGGTACTCCTCTTATGAAGAATGAGAAGAATACTATGGTGAAATTCGGCAAGTTGATTCACAAATACACTATCAAAGACGGTGTTGAAGATAAAGCTATTGTTCCGCTCATTTATGAGGGCAAATTTGTGGATCAGAATGTCGATGAAGAAAACATTGATCTATGGTTTAATCAAGTAACCAAACGGCTTAACGATGCACAAAAAGCTGATTTGCGAGATAAGTGGAGCAGTATGAAAAAGCTTGCTTCTACTGACGCAAGAATAAAGCGGATTGCCTTAGACGTAAATGAGCATTTTATTGAAGGTTATAAAAACACGGGGTTTAAGGCGATGTTGGCGTGTAATTTTAAGAAAGACGCCATACGGTATCAAAAATGCTTTGAACAGTTCGGCGACCTTACAACTGCGGTTGTGATTTCTGCTCCGGATATGCGTGAAGGAACCGGCGAGGTTGATGAAAGCACCAACGATTTGGTTGTTTCTTTCTGGAACAAAATGATGGATCAATATGGAAGTAGCGATGACTACGAAGAAGCTATAAAAAATAAATTTATCGACGGAGAAATTGATATTCTTATTGTTTGCAGTAAGCTGCTTACGGGATTTGATGCTCCGAGAACACAAGTGCTCTATATCGACAAAGAACTGAAAGATCACAATTTGCTTCAAGCGATTGCAAGAGCAAATCGTTTATACGAGGGTAAAGATTTCGGACTAATTGTTGATTATCGCGGTTTGATTAATAAACTTGATTCCGCAATGGAAGTATACAGCGGTGCTGGTCTAGAGGAATTTGACAGTGCAGATATAAAAGGAGTTATTGTTGATGTAATGGCGTGCGTAGGGCGTCTGCGTGAATCCTACTCTCATCTTTGCGATGTATTTACATCTATCAAAAATAAAGAGGATGCGGAAGAATTTGAGTTATATTTAGCTGATTCTGAAATTCGTGGTAAGTTTTACGATGCACTCTGTGTGTTTGGACGTTCCCTGAATATGGTTCTGAATTCTGAAAAAGCCTATGCTGCATTTGAAAAGTCGGAAATCGGCAGATATCAAACAGCGTTTATTTTTTATTCAAAACTTCGCAGAAGCGTTAAAATCAGATATGCTGATGTAATTGACAACCGAGAATATGAGAAGCAAATGCAAAATTTGTTGGATACACATATGTCAGTTGCCGGAATTAAGCAGATAACTAATCCAGTTGATATTCTGAACAGAGAAGACCTTGAAAAAGAATTGGAAGAGTTAGGCACGTTGCGGTCGAAGGCAGATGCAATAATGTCTCATATGACAAAAAGCATTAAAGTCAACCATGATGAAAATCCTGCGTACTATGATAGTTTTTCGAAACGAATTAAACAAGCTCTTGAAGATTACAAAAACAGAGTGATTTCTGAAGCTGAATATCTTGATAAGATGAAGTCTATTATGGCGGATTACCGAAATGGCACTACAAACATCATTTATCCCGAAAAGATAAAAGGTAATGTTCATGCACAGGCATTTTACGGAGTTATTACAGCTATTCTGGATAATGAGATTGATATTAACGACAACATAGATATCATCTCAGATATATCTCTTGAAGTAACTTCGATTATTCAAAAGCATGATACTGTGGACTGGCAGACAAACAAAAAAATTCACAATAAAATTGCTCAAGATATTGACGATATGTTTTATAGATTCGAGAAAGAGAATGATTTTTTAATTGACTTCGATACAATTGATAAAATCATTGAGAATATAATTACAGTTGCACTGAGGAGATTCAAATGATAAAGACTATCAATCTTAACGGACGTGAAATATGCTATAATCTTGAGCGTAAAAATGTGAAGAATATCAATCTACGTATTAAATCTAATCAAAGTATATTTGTGTCGGCAAACAACTCTGTTACAGAAAAAACGATTGAAAGTTTTTTAATTTCTAAGACAGAATACATTTTAAAAGCATTGGATCGTTACGCGGAGTTTGAAAAGTATTCATCCAAACCAAAACAATATGTTAATGGAGAAACATTTCGTATTCTTGGGCACGAACGCAGATTAAAGGTTGTTCAAGGGAAAAAGAATACTGTTGAAACTGATGAGTCATTTATATTATTGACAGTCAAGGATATATCAAATATTGATCTAAAAAAGAAAATAATTGATAAATGGACAAAAGATTACTGCAAAGCAACTTTGCAGAATGTTTGTGAATCTATTTATCCTAAGTTTCAAAAGTACGGAGTAAATTTTCCTACGCTTCGATTTAGATACATGATTTCAAGGTGGGGCAGCTGTCAACCTAAAAGAGGCATTTTAACATTTAATATTGCACTTATTGAAGCACCTTTATCTTGCATTGAATATGTAGTGACACATGAGTTTACACACTTTTTACAGCCTAATCATTCAAGACAGTTTTATCAGCTACTTGCTATGTTTATGCCAGACTGGAATGAACGCAAAAAAACGCTTGAAAAAAATTATAGTTATTTTGAATAGAAGAGTCATTGTTAAAAATTTTAATAGAATACTATCTATATAAATGATGAAATAATACAATAAAACAATTGATAGGTATTATGACAGATTAACTATAAAGTATAAGAGATGGATGGAAGAATTATAATTCTTCTTAACTTTTACTCATTTTTCGGTAATATGTTAATTGCAAGGAATACTGGTATAGCACAAATTACAGTACAAGATATATTTAATAACGAAAAGTATGATGCTATTTTGAATGCAATTTTTGATTATTTTTAAGTTGGCAAACATACTGAATATGATCAAAAAATTTGGTTAGATCTTCTTATATGAATTGGTATGATAATAATAACACTTGAAGTACTTAAGCATAGAACACATAACTATTCCTGTTCGAATGTGCTGTCTCCTTTATAAAACGCTAGCTTGGTTTTTTAATAACGCTAATTCCCGTATTCAAAAAATTATTATTTCATAGTAGTTTTAATTTGAATAATTCATCTTGATATTTCTTTTTTATTCGTTTTAATTTCTTTTCTACTCCACTAGAACCTGACATTCCGATAAGCAGTGAAATTTGGTTATAAGTTTTCTTGTCTATCTCTTCAAGACTATCTAAATCGACACCTGAAGATAGTTCGAGAATTTTTCGTTCAATAGGTGTTAGAACCTTCATTGCTTCTTGGATTAGCTCTCTTTGTTCTTCTTTTGATTCTACTTTTTCAGCAGGAATATTTTCAATATCATCAGTTGTTAATTCATTTGGGTATTTGAATAATATAGCCATGTTAATTAATTCCATAACAGTCTTTTCTGTTAGATTTGTTTGCCTTGATATTTCACAAACTATATCATCAAATGATATTATGTTTTCCAGTTCAAAATACAACTTTGCAATCTTGCGAGTATTGTTGTATGTGCCTGCTTTATCAATAACAACTGTACCACAGTTTTCTCTCACATAATCTTGCCATTTTTTCCAGAGTGGATATTTGATTTTTTGAAGAATTACAATTTTATCATTCACATCATATTTTGATAATTCTTCAATAAGCACCATTACGAATATCTGTTTCAAGTCATCAAGACGATCTTCTTCAAGATTATATTGCTTGATAAATGATTTAGCCTTTTTGTTAAGAGTTCTCTCATAATAATGCAAAAAGCATTGCAAGTATTCTTGATTATTTTCTGTTAAATATCTGACAAAATAATCGTTCCAGTTATCAAACTTAGCTGGTGGCTTCTCTATTTTATAAATGTATTCATTATTTAACATTTCTTACTGCCTCATCGTAAATTAGTGTTAAATCCATTTCTTCTTCATATTGCTCTTTTGCATAATCAAAATCAATTTGTGCAAGTTCAAATTTTTCATCAATAATTCTTTTAGCTTCGGCTGATACAGCATCGCTGTATTTACCGAGGCTTTTATTTTTTCTGATAGAATTATTTCTCTTCCTCCAAATATCGTAAAGAGGATTATCCTTTTTACTTTCTTTATCGAGTTTAGTTTTTGTTATTTCAGGATGCTTAGCAACATAGGAACAAGGCACGCCATATTAATCGTCTGGTGATAAATGGTTTGTTATTGCTATCAATCTGTATAGTTGGAACTTGTGTAACTCTTGGTATAAGATTTACGCCTTCCATATCCTTAAATGGATTACTGTTTTTCATATTATTTATCATTTCTTCATTAGCAAAGAAATTGAATGCAATGGTAGCCAGATCATCTTTCTGTCTGGAGTTAATTGTCATAAGAGTTGCAGTATAACTTACGGCAGCAGTTGTAAAATTAGCAATATCATTTCCAAAATAACAATAGACCGTAATCAAAGCATTAGCAAAATTAAAATTTTCTCTTGCACTATCTTTAATAATGTTTTGTACTCCTGTAAAAAACATATGATCATACAAATTTAAATTTGCATTTGAAAATACATCATTAACAATGCTGCGAGAACTTTCAATATTGAAGTAGCAAAATGGTTTTACTGATTTTACAAAATCAAGAATTTCATTAATCTTATTTTTTGCATCTACAAACAGTTGCCTTTGATATCCGAAATTAATAAGTAACTTTCTCCGAATTACATTAAGTTCACCACTTAATATCAATAAATCAGTAATATATTCTTTTGATAAATTACATAAATCTTTTGTAAATTCACCGAGTGAAAATTCTTTTTTATTAAATACAAATTTACCATCTGATTTTAAATCAATAGCAAAGTAGTCAAAATTATGTATCTTCGCATCACACAATTCAATACCGAACACAATACCACCTCTTAGGTATTATATCATATATGATTTGTAATCACAAATATTAAAACTGATTTTTTAATCATCACAGCTTTTTCTGTGATTTGTAATTTAGTTGACATTTATATATTGGAATTAAAAATTCCATAGAACCTTGAGAATTGAATAAAAATAGTAAGTAATAAAAACACAAGACGAGCGACTTGTACGAAAACGCCAAGACTGCAAATGCACGAGCGATAACTTTTGGTTCCGTTACTGATTTGATTATCAGAATTGCCATGACTCTTGTATCGTTATGCTTACTGTACGCAGATTTGAGAGCAGTTTGATTCAAGTTAAGCACCATGTACCAATTCAGAATACAAATCGATTGTAGAGGAAATTTGGAAAGAAAAACGGGGTTTCTTATCCAAAATTCGGTGCTTTTCCAATTAGGTTTTAAAGTTAAGATTTATTAGAAACAGGAGGTGTGATATATGATTTAGTTATGTATTTTTCTGTACTAATCCCAGACTTGTCTGGGGCAATGCAGAGTGTCCGGATGTCCGGACAACCAATAACCGGGCGGAAGCCCGGACCCACTCGTCCAAACATATTCCGTGATTAAATATTTCAAAACATATAACAATCACTGCATATGTTTCTCCTCTCAGCGAAGGTACAAGTATCCTTCGCTGTAAAAGAGGTAAATATTTATATTTTGGAGGTAAAAGAAATAACGGAAAACAGACGAAGAGATAAGACACTCACGATCAGACTTACTGACAGTGAGAAAAAGAAAATCATTGCAAAATCAAGAAAAGCAAAAATGAATATGACTGAATTTATCATTGCAAGCACAGATAATGCTGTCATAAAAACACCTGAGAATTTAAGACCTGTTGTATCGCAGTTAAAGCGTATAGGCAACAACATCAATCAGATTGCTGTTAAGGTAAACAGCGGTGCTGTGTACTCTGTAAACTTCGATGAAGTTATCGAAATGCAGAACAAAATTTATGAAAAGGTTTTTGAAATAGCCAATGCCGATAGTACGATTCATTAAAAATGAAAAGCAGAATCCAAGTGCAATGAAAGGTTCTATTGATTACTGTTTACAAAAATATAAGACAGTTGATGCACTAACGGGACACAGATATGTATCTGGAATTAACTGCAACGGCTTGAATGCTTACAAAGAATTTATGACAACAAAACTCGCAAACAATGCAAATGACGGCAGATATTTTTATCAGTATGTGCAGTCTTTCTCGCCGAGAGACAATGTTGATTATGATAAAGCACACAAGATTGCATTAGAATTTGCAGAGAAAGCCTGGCAGGGACACGAAGTTTTAGTCACAACTCACTGCGACAGAAACCATATACACACGCATTTCATTATCAATTCAGTCAGTTTTGAAACAGGAAAAAAGCTAAGGCAGAATCCAAACACATTAAAATCTTTGAGAAAACTTAATGATGAGATATGTGCTCAATATGATGTTACACCATTAAAGCCATATACAAAAACAAAAGAAAAGCGCTTATCAGATTCTGAATATCGTATGGCAATGAAAGGTGAAAGCTGGAAATTTGCTTTGATGTTTACGATTGATAATGCAATGAAGAAATGTAAAACCAAGAAAGAATTCATTGATGAAATGAAGAAAAATGGCTATGAAGTACTGTGGACAGATGAAAGAAAGTATATCACTTACACTTGTCCGAACAAAATGAAATGCCGTGATATTAAGTTGCACCAAGATAAATACAGAAAGGAGAAGATGGAACTTGAGTTTGAATTACGAAGAGTTGAAACAGAAAAACGCACCGCAGAAGGCTACAGCCAACGATATGATAGCGAAGATGGAACAAGCATCGCAGGTAACAATCGTGGAGAGCGATTACTGTAAAGCGCTGATAAATCTGAACAGAAGTCAGAATCAACAGCTGAATTCGATTTTGGAAACACATCCGGACAAAAAAACGATAGCCGGCGAAAAGAATGGATAGTTCAGCAAATCAAAAAGAAGATGTCGGATCAAGAAAACTCAATTCAGAAAGAGTTGAAGAATCAGGAAACGATACTAACCGAACAGGTTGGGAAGATGAGCGAGAGTATGCTTTCGGCAGAAAAACAGATGAAGGATTTACTGAAGGACTTGAAGAAGAAATGGATTCCAATATTTTTTGGAACAATGCTAGGAGTTCAACTGTTCTTTCAGATACTCTCAATTTTGCTGGAAATCTATTTAAAATGATTGATAATCAGACTCGCTATCACAGAAAACGAATTAAACTATCTCAAAAAGAAATTGAGAAAAAGCTTGCTCATGGTCAGAAATCTGATGGCTATGAGGAATATGAAGATTATTACAATAATCAATTAACTATGTAAAAACAAAAGTCCTGCCGAGGAATCGGCAGGCAGAAAGGAAATTATGAATATCAAAAATAAAACCATTGCAACGGATGTTGCAGAAATCAAATAAGATTGGAGTGATATAAAAAAACATAAGCCCGTGGTATTATGCCACATAATTTTTCAAACCTGAATACGGAACCTTGTCCTTATAATATAAATGAGAATGAGGAGATGTGTTGCTATGGATAAGCCTGTGATTACCGAAAAACTTATTAATAGTTATGAGATTAATTTCGGCAAGGGCAAAACTAAAGTGTGCGAATATTCTCCGAGCCTCACCAAAGACGAAATCGAGTTAAACCGAATGAATGTTAAAAACATTTTAGCAAAGGTTTTCGGTAAAAATGCCGTATAGTCTGGACATTTCACAATCCTTCGTATATATTGGTGTTGAGTTATCGGTCAGAAATGAGGTAACTTATTTATGATCGCAATTTATGCTCGACAATCGGTAGAAAAAGAGGATAGCATTTCAATCGAATCGCAGATTGAAATGTGTACCTACGAGGCAAGAGGTGAGGCATTTTTAATATACAAGGACAAAGGATTCAGCGGTAAAAATACAAATCGTCCTGAGTTTCAGCGAATGATGCAGGACATAAAAACAGGGCGAAAAGGAATTACAAAGGTCATTGTTTACAAGCTTGACCGTATCAGCAGAAGTATTCTTGATTTTTCAAATATGATGGATACTTTCGGTAAGCTTGGTGTTGAATTTTCATCAGCTACTGAGAAATTCGATACGAGTACACCTATGGGCAGGGCGATGCTGAATATCTGCATAACATTTGCTCAGCTTGAGCGCGAAACCACACAGCAGAGAGTTAAGGACAATTATATCTCACGCAGTCAGAAAGGCTTTTATATGGGCGGACCTGTGCCTGTTGGTTTCAAAAAGGTTGATTTAACCATTGACGGTATCAAGACCTCTATGTATGAACAGATACCTGATGAGGTTGAACTCGTAAAAAAGGTTTTTGAAATGTATTCGGATGTAAACTTTTCCAATGAGGATATTGCAAAGACGGTGCGAAATATGCCTCCCGAATGCAGGCGTCATAGAACTGTCACAAGGGCGAGAATACAGGACTTTATTAAAAATCCAGTATATGTAAAAGCAGATATAAATGTATATAATTTTTTCAAATCGAAGGGTGTAAAAATTATCAATCCTCCTGAAGATTTTATCGGTACAAACGGCTGTTATCTTTACACAGGTGAGAAGAATACAAGAAAGCAAACCGACCTTTCAAATGCGGTTTTGGTTATTGCTCCGCATGAGGGCTTTATTGATTCTGATTTATGGATAAGGTGCAGAGAACGAGCCTTAGACCAACAGCAGATAAAGCGTAATCCCAAAGCAAAAAACACCTGGCTAGCCGGACTTGTGAAGTGTGGCAACTGTGGTTACGCACTTGTTCGAAAAAACTATGTTAAGAAAAGTATCAGTTACTTTCTCTGCTCTCACAAAATGAATGATAATCTGTGCTGTGGGTGTGGAACAATTCACGCAGACGAATTTGAACAGTTTATATTGCAGAAAATCAAGGAAAAACTGGCTGATTTTAAGGAGTTTGAAGTTGCAGGTGCTGCTGCCAGCAATCCTAAAATAGAGGAGTTTAAGGCACGGCAAATTGCAATAGATAACGAAATTAACGAAACAGTTAAAAATGTTGCAGGTGCAAACGAAATCGTTATGGCATATATCAATGAAAATGTTGAAAGGCTCCACAGTGAAAAACTGCAATTACAGGCAGAAATTCAAAGACTTAGCGAAAACAGATATTCGGCAAACGAAAAGATAATCTGTGATTTTGACAAATTCGATGAACTGCCATTTGAGAGAAAGCGAGAGCTTGCAAATGCAGTAATCAAAAAAATCTATGCAACAAGTGATAAAATTGACATCATTTGGAACATATAAACAAAAAATCGGTGCAGGAGTACACCTTGCACCGAGATTTAAGCAAAAAGTTTACAAGATTGCGGTAGAGTATCGCCGAATCTTTGATAATGCACTATCTCACGCTGACGAAGGAATTTAATCGGATCGCGCACATCAGGATCGTCAACAAGACGAAGAATATTATCATAAGTTGTTCTCGCTTTTTGCTCTGCTGCTAGATCTTCGTGTAAATCGGTTATTACATCGCCTTTTGACTGAATATATGCGGCAGTGAAAGGCACACTGCTTGCTGCTAATGGATAAATTCCTGTTGTATGGTCTACAAAATACTTATCAAATCCGCTTTTTTTAATCTCATCAATTGTAAGATTGCGAGTGAGCTGATAAACAATTGCACCAACCATCTCTAAATGATTTAATTCTTCAGTTGCTATATCCGTAAGAAGTCCTTTAAGTTCGGGATAAGGCATAGAGTATCTCTGTGAAAAATATCGCAATGATGCTGCAAGCTCGCCGTCGGGACCTCCGAATTGAGAAATAATTATTTGCGCGAATTTTGGGTTAGGATTTTTAATATTTACAGGATACTGTAATTTTTTTTCATATTGAAACATTAGCAATCACACTCCATATATTCCCATGGCCAAGGATTTTTTACCCAAGCCTTACCACTGCCTGCTTTATAATTTAAAGGTCCATAGCACTCGTCAAATTCTGCTCTTAACTCCTCTGCTCTTTTCACATATTTATTTTTCATTTCCAATGCTTTTTCGTCGCAAGGATGTGTGTCCATATATATATGAAGTTCCCAAGCCGCAAACTCTACAGCAGAAATCTCACGCAAAAGTTTACATTTATCCACAACATTTACCTCCATAGAATTTTTTATCTAATATAGGAAAAAGTGTTCCATTACAAAGTGCTTCTTCGCTTGTATATGTTACCAAATCTGTCTGAAACGGCACATAAGCCATTGCTACTACTGTATCACATGGAAGATGTGGCATATCTGTGCAAAGGCAATCACATTCAAATTGTTCCATTTGTTTTTCTCCTTTTTTCAGAATTGTGAATATCACTGTTACATCATATTCTAATTCGGACAAAATGTTATTTTTATTGAAAAAAGTTTTTTATAGTGTTACAATTAAATTAAAGGAGTGCAAATTATGGAAAATTTCAGTGAAAAACTCAAAAAATTCTTTTCAAGTGAAGAATCATTGCAAAGAATTCCTATATATTTATTTTTGATATGCGTTTTGTTCGCTGCACTGTTTTTTAGATTGGGTAAAACAAATCTTTATTTAAAAGAAATTGCAGCAAACGGTACTAATGTTATTGAAGTTGAAACAAAAGATAATGATAATGATTATGAAAGCGTAGTGGATGTTTATATTGACGGAACTACTAAAACGTTCGCTGATTATGTACCTGTATTTGATGAGATTACTAAAGATGAACCAACTACACAGCAATCTACCGAAACTACAACAAAGGCTAAGGAAACTACCTCAAAAGATAAATCAACAACTCAAACAAAGCCACAGACAACAGCTAATAATAATATATCGGGCAAAACTACTTATATATTGAATATAAACAGCAAAAAAATACACTTACCGAGCTGTTCCTTTGTTGGCAGAACTAAAGATGAGAACAAAAAGACTGTTCAGCTTACCGCAGAAGAGCTTCAAGAATATTTGAATAACGGATACACATTTTGTAAAACCTGTTGTAAAGATTAGTTTAGATTATGATGAAAGGAACGCAGCCGTACATAAAAAGCTGTTTTGGCTCTTTGTGTAAACGATGTATCGCGTGGAGATTTAAAATGAAAATTCAAGAAATTTTAACAAAGGTTGACCACACATTACTTTCTCAAAATGCAACTTGGGAAGAAATTAAAAATATTTGTGACGACGGTATGGAATACAAAACCGCATCGGTTTGTATTCCTGCATCATATGTTGAGAAAGCAAAAAAATATGTTGGGGAAGAATTGAAGATTTGTACAGTAATAGGTTTTCCGAACGGTTACAGCACAACTGCCGTTAAAGTATTTGAAACCGCAGATGCTATTAAAAACGGTGCTGACGAAATTGATATGGTAATCAATGTAGGTTGGCTGAAAGATAAAGAATACGATAAAATTCTTGATGAAATAAACCGAATAAAATATGCTTGCAACGGTAAAACATTAAAGGTAATTATTGAAGCCTGCTTACTGACTAATGAAGAAAAAATCAAGATATGTGAAATTGTCAGCAATTCAAAAGCAGATTATATTAAAACTTCAACAGGATTTTCAACCGGCGGTGCAACAAAAGCGGACATTGAACTTTTTGCAAAGCATATATCTAACGGTAAAAAAATTAAAGCAGCAGGCGGAATTTCTTCAATTCAAGATGCGGAAGATTTTATAAAGCTCGGTGCTTCAAGGCTTGGCACAAGCAGAATCGTTAAAATTGTTAAAAACGGGCAAGGTAGTGGTTTTTGATGGGATATAAACGCATATTTTTAATTGTGCTTGACAGCTTTGGCATCGGAAATGCTCCCGATGCAGAAAATTTTGGAGATTTAGGTGCAAATACACTGGGCAGTATATCAAAATCCAATAAATTCAGCATACCAAATCTTAAAATGCTCGGTCTTTGCAATATTGACGGTGTTAAACTTGAAAATTATGACTCCCCTGTCGGACAATTCGGTGCATTACAGGAATTATCAGCAGGTAAAGATACAACAACAGGACATTTTGAAATTGCAGGTATTGTATCGCACAAACCTATGCCCACCTACCCTAACGGTTTTCCCTATGAAATAATAAATGAATTTGAAAAGCAGACGGGCTACGGAGTCCTTTGCAATAAAACTTATTCCGGAACGCAGGTAATTACCGATTACGGTGAAGAACATATTAAAACAGGTAAGCTTATAGTTTACACTTCAGCTGACAGTGTTTTTCAGGTTGCGGCACATACTGACATTGTACCGTTGGAAAAGCTTTATGAATACTGCAAAATTGCGAGAAGAATACTTGTCGGTGAACACGCTGTTGGCAGGGTTATTGCAAGACCGTTCACAGGCACTTATCCTTTTGTGAGAACTGCTGACAGACGCGATTTTTCGGTTGAACCTCCGAAAGAAACTATGCTTGATATTTTAAAACATAAAAAATACGATGTAATTTCAATCGGTAAAATATCTGATATTTTTGCTCAACGCGGAATTACCGCAAAATATCTTTCACACTCAAATAATGAGGGAATGAATAAGACTTTAGAATTGTTGAATAAAGATTTTAACGGTATATGCTTTACTAATCTTGTTGATTTTGATATGAAATTCGGTCACAGACGGGATATTGACGGATATGCCTACGCAATAAGTGAATTTGATAAATGGCTCGGTACATTTATAACTAATATGCAAGAAAATGATTTGCTTATAATTACTGCCGACCACGGTTGTGACCCTGCGTATAAAGGCACAGATCATACGAGAGAGCAGGTTCCGCTTATTATGTATTCGAAAGATATTATATCTGAAAACCTTGGCATAATTAAGGGTTATAATTATATCAGCAAAACCGTATTGAATAATTTCGTTTAAGGTGATTTAATGGATAAAAAATATATTTTTAATCTTGCAAAGGAAGCTATGGAAAATTCTTATGCACCATACTCTGAATACAATGTCGGTGCTGTATTAGTTACAAAAAGCGATAAAATCTTCAAAGGCTGTAATATTGAGAATGCGTCATATTCCGTAACCTGTTGCGCTGAAAGAACTGCACTGTTTTCCGCTGTTGCAAACGGAGAAAAAGAGTTTGAGGCAATAATGGTTGTTGGCGGTAAGAACGGTAAAATCACTGATTATGCAATGCCTTGCGGGGTGTGCCGACAAGCATTAGCAGAATTTTGCGATGCTGATTTCAAGGTTTATGTGGGAAAAAGCGAAACTGATATAAAGACATTCACTTTAGAAGAGCTTCTCCCTTGTTCATTTAATAAAGAAAAATTTGCTGAGTAACGTAAAAATACGATGAAAGGAATGGTATCGTTCATAAAGAGCTGTTTTTAAACTGCTCTTTATGCGAATATTAGTATGAGAATTTACGATATTATTGAGAAAAAACGCGACGGACAAAAGCTCACAAAAGAAGAAATTGACTTTTTTGTGCAGAAATATACGATTGGTGAAATTGAAGATTATCAAGCTTCGGCACTTCTTATGGCTATTTTTATAAACGGAATGGATGAGGAAGAAACAATAAATCTTACCGAAAGTATGGCAAAGTCAGGCGATGCTCTTGACTTATCATCTATTGACGGAATTACGGCTGATAAACATTCAACAGGCGGAGTCGGCGATAAAACATCGTTAGTTGTTGCTCCGATTTGTGCATCGCTCGGCATTAAAATGGCTAAAATGAGCGGTCGAGGACTTGGACACACAGGCGGAACAGTTGATAAGCTTGAAAGTATCAACGGATTTAATGTTTCAATGGATATTAATAATTTTTTTAAACAAGTAAACAATATAGGCATTGCAATTATCGGTCAAACAGGTAATCTTGCACCTGCCGACAAAAAAATATATGCTTTGCGTGATGTCACTGCGACTGTTGACAATATTTCTCTAATCGCATCGAGTATTATGAGCAAAAAAATCGCCGCAGGCGCAAAAAATATTGTATTAGATGTAAAATGCGGTAACGGAGCTTTTATGAAAGATGAAAAGTCCGCAGTTAGGCTTGCAGAGTTGATGGTAAAAATCGGCAAAAATTTCGGAAGAAATATAGCGGCAGTTATTACTGATATGAATATTCCTCTCGGCTCCAACATTGGTAATGTACTTGAAATACAAGAAGTTATTCAAATTCTTGAAAACAAAGGCGATATGCAGTTGCGTGAGCTTTGTCTTGTGCTTTCGGCAACAATTTTAAGTATTTCTTATAGCATTGACTATGAAGATGCATATAAAAAAGCTGAAAAAGCGTTAAAAGACGGCTCTGCGCTTAAAAAGTTCAAGGAATTTATTAAAGCTCAAGGCGGAAATTTAGATATGCTTAATTTGCCAAGTTATGAAAAATCACTTGAAATTAAAGCTGAAAAAGACGGATATATTCAAAATATGAATTCAAGAATCATCGGTGAAAGCGCTGTATTACTCGGTGCCGGCCGTGAAAAGAAAAATGACACTATTGATTACAGTGCAGGAATAGTTTTAAAGAAAAAGACTTATGAAGTGGTTTCGGTTGGCGATACTGTTGCAGTGCTTTATGCTCAAACCGATGAAAAGCTTAAAAACGCAGAAAAACTTTTCAAAACTTCATTTACAATCGGTTCTGAAAAGCCTAAAAATATGCCGTTGATTTATAAGACAATAAGATAAATTAAAGGAAAGATATGAATTTCATACCTTTCCTTTTTTACTAATTTATTGAATTTTATTTGTAAGCGGTCTGATTTTATATGCAACCAAAGATACTAACAGTGCCGACACTATTTCTTTCGGTAAGAACGGTAAAAAGACTGTTTGAATAAACCAAATTGCCGAACGACCGCCATTATTATAGACATTTGTTATAAATGCAAAATACGGTACGCCGATTATGTATATAACTGCAACTCCTAACAAAGCAATCAACAAATATTGCCAATAAGTCTTTTTTCTAAGCTTTTCAGTTACTACGCTTATTACCATTGCCGCCGCAATAAAGCCTAAAACAAATCCGAAATTGGGGATTAAAACATATCCTATTCCGCCGCCGCCTGAAAATACCGGCAGTCCGATAAGTCCGATTATCATATAGGTTATTGTAGCAAGAGATGCTGATTTAAACGGCAGAACAAGTCCCGTAAGCAATACAAATGGAATCTGCAAGGTTATCGGCATCATATTGGGCAAAGGAATTTTAATAAATGAGCCTACACAAATCAAGGCACAAAAAAGTGCCGCAAGTGTTAATGTAACAATCGTATTTTTCCTTTTCATTTCAATCACCTTTCAATGTAATTTTTATATCAATCGCACACTTACATCGCCCGACGAAATTTCTTCAATTTTGCCGTTCTCGTTTTTCACAATCAAATGACACTCATCAGTAATACTTAAAACAGTAGCTGATTTTAATATATCTCCTGCAATAATACTTATTTTTTTGCCGGTAAGATATGAATATTCTTTATATCTGCTTACAAAATCAATATCATTTCCGTTATACATTTCAAAAAATCTGTTAACTACTTCTGAAATCATTTTTTCTTTTATATTTTCTTCAGATTTTTCCGAAAAAACAGCAGTTGCAATATCTTTTATATTTTCGGGGAAACCGTTTTCGGGTGCTATAATATTTATACCGATACCGACAACTGCATAATCAAGCATTTTTTGTGCAGTTACTGCACCTTCGGTAAGAATACCGCAAACCTTTTTGCCGTCAATGTAAACATCATTGACCCACTTTATTTTCACATCGTGTTTATTATATTTCATAACAGTTTCAGCAACCGAAACAGCCGCCATAACAGTCAAAAAAAGTGATTTTTCAGCAGTCATTTGTGGGTGCAAAAGCAGTGAAAAGTAAACGCCCGTACCGTTAGGTGAATAAAAGGACCGCCCTCTGGTGCCTCTTCCGCCTGTTTGAACTTCGGCAATAACAAGTGCATCATCTTTTTCGCCCTGTGAGCCTAATTTTTTCAAATAGTTATTTGTAGAATCAAGTTCGGGAAAAATTGTAATATTCAGTTTTTGGTTTAAGTATTGATTAAGTATTTTCTTTTCCAAATTACCACCGCCGACATTATATACCAAAGAAACTGCTTTTTCAAGTTAAAAAATATATAAAGGAATTTGAGCAGTCATAATTTTTTGACATATAATCTGTCTGTTTCATTACCATAGTTAACAATATCACCAAGATAACAATATCCATACTTTTCGTACAAACCTATATGTACTGACGGAATGTATGTTTTATCGAATCCATTTTCTTTTGCATACTCGTTTGCAAAATCAATCAGCTTTTCACTAATTCTGTGTCCACGATAATCTTCAGTCACAAACACACCGGATACCCATGGATATATTTCAGGCAACGGATAATAGTCTTCTTTTCTAATATAAGCTATTCCTACAATTTGACTATTTATCATTGCTACAAATGGAGTTTCCCAATCCGTAAATGTCCATATCCGAAGTTCGCCTAACATATGGTCTTTTACATCTTCCCATGAGAAGTTTTCGACAAAACAGATTAGTTTGTCTGCCAAATCTGTACCCTTGTCGACTTTTTTTATCTCAAATGTTTGCATACAGATAAATATCACCTCACATACTGATTTATTCAGTTCAATATAACAGAATACTCGTTGAGAATCAAGCGTTTCTCAACGAGTATTTCACTTTCTTACAAGATATGACACCTTAAATGTGCCAAATTTCCTTGGCGTATTCCGTAATTGTTCGGTCAGATGAAAATTTGCCTGCATTGCACATATTCAGCCAACATTTTTTATAAAACTCATGCTTATTTTTATAATCTGAGTTGACTTTTTTCTTTGCTTCAAGATAATCTTTAAAATCAAGGAGCAAATAGTAGTGATCAGGCTGATGCCATGAAGCGCCTTTAAGAATTGAGTTATAAAGCTCTTTAAATATCTTGGTTCTGCCGTCTTTTAGCGTTCCGTCAATTAAAGCGTCAAGCACACGCTGAATTTTTTCATCATTCTCGTAAAGATTTTCAGAAGAATAGTAATTTTTAATCTTTTCTATATCTTCAACACGGGCGCCGAAAATATAATTATTCTCCTCCCCTGCTTCTTCAACAATCTCAATATTCGCACCGTCGTAAGTGCCGAGAGTTACAGCGCCGTTGAGCATAAGTTTCATATTTCCCGTACCGCTTGCCTCTGTACCTGCGGTTGAAATTTGCTCACTAACATCAGCGGAGGCTACAAGCTTTTCGGCATAAGAAACATTGTAATTCTTTACAAAAACCACCTTAATATACTGCGATACCTTTTTGTCTTTTTCTATAAGTCTTGCAACTTCATTTATAAGCTTAATTATTCCTTTTGCGCGGACATACCCCGGAGCTGATTTTGCGCCGAAAATAAAAGTAGTTGGAACAAATTCGGTAAGTGTTCCGTCTTTAATTTCAAAATACAGTTCAAGAATTGCAAGAGCATTAAGCAACTGACGCTTATATTCGTGAAGGCGCTTAATTTGAATATCAAAAATACTGTTAGGGTCAATTTTAACACCGTCGTGCTGTTCAATAAACTGTGCCAACTGTTTTTTATTGGTTTCTTTAATTTCAATAAATCGGTTGATAACATCAGCATCATCAGCGTATTTTTCAAGCTCTTTAAGCTTATTAAGATTTGTTACCCATTCATCAGAACCCAAAAGTTCAGTGATAAGCGCCGATAATTCACGGTTGCAGAGAAGTAACCAACGGCGTTGGGTAATACCGTTTGTTTTGTTTTGGAATTTTTCGGGATAAAGATTATACCAATCCTTTAAAACATCATTTTTTAGAATGTCTGTATGAATTTTCGCCACACCGTTTACATATTTGGAACATAATGTTGCCATATATGCCATATTCACTCTTTTATCCTGAATAATATACATAGTTTCGGCAGTTTCTCTGTCTACGCTTGCATTTTTAAGCTCTTTTTTAAGCATTTTATCAAGCTTTTTAATAATGCCGAGTACCTGCGGAACAGTATCAGCAATGAGCTTTAAATCCCATTTTTCAAGAGCTTCTTGCATTATGGTATGATTTGTGTAATTAAATACATTTCTTGTGATTTCAAACGCGTCGTCAAATCTTAAATTCTCATTTTCCGTAAGAAGTCTGATAAGCTCGGGAATTGAAATAACAGGATGAGTATCATTGAGTTGAATTGTAATATAATCTGCAAATTTTGAAAAATCTTTTCCGTGAATTTTCTTATATTTTCTTATAATATCCTGTAATGACGCACTTGAAAAGAAATACTGCTGTTTTAATCGAAGTTTTTTGCCCTCAATATTATCATCATTGGGATAAAGTACACGGGAGATATCTTCGGCACGGTTTTTAAGAGCAACCGATTTATCATATTTCTGTTGATTAAACATATCAAAGTCAAAGGGCTCAAGAGCTTCACACTGCCAAAGGCGGAGAGTACCTACATTATCGGTTTTATAGCCAATTATAGGCATATCGTATGGCACTGCGCGCACGGTCATATCTTCAAATTCAACGGTTACGGCATCGCTTTCACTTCGAATTGACCACGGGTCGCCCCAACGTGTCCAATCATCAGCTTCTTCGGTTTGAAAACCGTCTTCAATCCCCTGCTTGAAAAGACCGTATTTATAACGTATTCCGTAGCCGTCAAGAGGAATATTAAGCGTAGCCGCGCTGTCAAGAAAACAAGCTGCAAGCCGGCCTAATCCGCCGTTACCGAGTGCCGCATCTTCAATATCTTCAAGTGATTTTAATGAAACGCCATATTCATTAAGCTCTTTTTCAACCTCATCATATATGCCTTTTGAGATAAGATTGTTATATATTGCGCGGCCGACAAGAAATTCAGCAGAAAAATAGAAAGCAGTTCTCTGTGAAATTCTTTTTTCACGGCTTTTAATCCAATCTTTCGAAATGCAGCTCATTATTGCCGAAGAAACAGCGTCGTGAAGCTCATATGCCGTAAGTTCATTTAATTTCTTCAAATATTTTCTTTCTGCAATTTCGATTATTTCGTTTACAATTTGTGCCATTTATTTTCCTCTTTTCTTTGAGGGCAATCTTTGATATAAAGCCACATAATACTTAACCTTTTCGGCCAATTCATAAGTAATGTAATCGGGCTTTGCGCGCCACTCCCAATTGTTTTGAGTTGTTGAGGGAAAATTCATTCTTGCTTCACTGCCAAGACCTAATAGATCCTGCATTGTGACAATTGCAGTATCGGAATTTGAAGCCCATACAGCTTTCATAAATCCCCAATTATATCCCTCACGGCGGCTGAGTCTTAAATACTCTCTCGCTCTTTTGCGGGTTTTTCGCGGTGCATTTTTCATAAAGCCCAATATTGTATCATTATCGTGAGTGCCTGCGTAGGCAACAGAATTTTTTGTAAAATTATGAAGAAGATAATCGTTTTCATCGTCAGTATCAAAAGCAAATTGAAGAACCTTCATACCGGGATATTTGCTTTGCTTCAGCATTTTTTTCACCGCAGGAGTAAGAAATCCTAAATCCTCGGCAATGATATTCTTCTTGCCTAAATCCCTTTCAATTTCACGAAAAAAATCCATTCCGGGTCCTTTACGCCATTCGCCTATTTTTGCAGTTTCTGAATCAGCGGGAATGCAGTAATATGACTCAAATCCTCTGAAATGGTCAATTCGGATTACATCACACATTCGACACTGATGTTCAATACGGTTTTTCCACCAGGAATAACTGTCATTCTTCATATATTCCCAATTATAAAGAGGATTTCCCCATAACTGACCGTCATCAGTAAAAGCATCAGGCGGACAGCCTGCGACCTCAATGGGATTACAGTCATCATCAAGCAAAAACTGATTTGGATTAGCCCAAACATCCGCACTGTCAGCCGCAACATATATTGGAATGTCACCGATTATTTTAATGCCGTTTGTATTTGCATATGCTTTAAGTTTATTCCACTGGCAAAAGAAAAAATACTGAACTGTTTTTTGAAATTCGATTTCATCTTCAAGTTCATTTTGGGCAAAATTCAATGTATCTTCATTACGAAGCTTAATATTACTTTCCCACTCGTTCCACGGCTTGCCGCTGTTTTTTTCTTTTAATGCCATATACAACGCAAAGTCATCAAGCCAAAAGCCGTTTTCATTACAGAAAATTTTGTAATCGGAATTATTTTTGTCAAAAGCAGTATATGCTTTTCTTAAGACAGAAAATCTGTTTGCATAAATCTTTTTAAAATCTACCTTTTCGGGATTTACACCCCAATCTACATTTGAATAGTCACTCTCATTCAATAATCCGTCATCGCAAAGGGCTTTAAAGTCAATAAAATAGGGATTACCTGCAAATGTTGAAAAAGACTGATAAGGCGAATCACCGTAGCTTGTGGGACATAAGGGCAAAACCTGCCAATAGGTCTGCCCTGACGCTTTCAAAAAATCAACAAATCTGTATGCCTCTTCACCCAATGTACCGATACCTGTATTGCCCGGCAAAGATGATATGTGCATTAACACACCGCTTGTTCTCATAAAATCACCTTTTTTAATATATAATTTTTAGAGAAAAATGTCAATCACAAATAAGTTTTTCGGTAATTTTATCAAATAAATGAATTTTTTCTGTATCAATTTTTAAATAACATTCTGTTTCACTTTTTACATCTGAACTTGACGGAAGATTAGCAACAAATTTTTTACCGCAGAGATTGCCATAAAGAATGCAATCGGCACCTGTCATTTCTGCAATATCTATAAAAAGTGAAACTGTGTTTTCTTTTTCGTAATTCTTACAAAGCGACAAATCTTCGGGGCGTATACCCAAAACAACTGTTTTACTCTCATAATCAACAAGATGATTGTTCATTCGCTGAGGCAATTTTACTTCATAATCGCCGAATATTGCTGAATAACCGTTAGATTTTTTTATAATTTTACTGTCTATAAAATTCATTTGCGGAGAACCGATAAATCCTGCAACAAACAGATTTTCAGGATGATGATATAATTTATGCGGAGTATCAAACTGCATTATTTCACCGCTTTTCATAACCACAATTCTGTCTGCCATTGTCATAGCTTCAGTTTGGTCATGAGTAACATACACAAAAGTAGTTTGCAATTCTTTATGAAGCATTGAAATACGGCTTCGCATTTCTGTACGCAGTTTAGCGTCAAGATTAGAAAGCGGTTCATCAAGAAGAAAAACTGCAGGTTCGCGCACCATTGCACGCCCGAGTGCCACACGCTGACGCTGACCGCCCGACAAGGCACGGGGCTTGCGGTTTAAATAGCTTTCAATATCAAGCATTTTTGCCGCTGCGCGAACCTTTTTATCAATTTCTTCTTTAGATACCTTTCGGTTTTTAAGCCCGAAAGCCATATTGTTATAGACCGACATATGAGGATAAAGGGCATAACTTTGAAAGGCCATAGCTATATCACGGTCTTTAGGCGATATATCGTTTACCAATCTGTCACCGATATAAAGCTCACCGCTGCTTATTTCTTCAAGTCCCGCAATCATTCTCAATGTTGTTGATTTACCGCAGCCTGACGGTCCGACAAGTATTATAAATTCCTTGTCATTAAATTCAAGATTAAGGTCATCAATTACGGTTACACCGTCTTCATAGGTCTTTCTGATATTTTTTAATGTTATTGATGCCATTTCAATTATCCTTTCACTGCGCCGTCAATAACGCCCTTAATGATATATTTCTGACAGAACAAATAGAAAATTATTATAGGAATAATAGCAAGCACAAGCATTGCCATAAATCCGCCCCAATCAATTGAGCCGTAAGCACCCTGCATTGTAAGCTGAATTGCAACCGACAGAGTTTTGTTTGATGACCCTAAAAGCAGATACGGCAACAAGAAATCATTCCATATCCACATAGCGTTTAAAATTGCAACAGTTATTGCTGTTGGCTTTAAAACAGGAAAAACCACATAGAAAAAAGTTTTTATTGGATTACATCCGTCTATCATTGCCGCTTCTTCAATTTCACGAGGCAATCCTTTAATAAAACCGCTGAACATAAATACTGAAAGTCCCGAACCGAAACCGAGATATACAGGGATTATTCCCAATACACTGTTAAGTCCAAGCTTAAAGCAAATCCAAGTCATTGTAAACATAACCATTTGGAACGGGACTATCATACTGAACAGAAACAGATAATACATAGCTCGGTTTAGCTTTGATTTTACTCTTGTAATATACCATGCAGTCATTGATGTGAACACAACAATTGCAGCTACAGAGCCGACTGTAATTATGAGAGTTCTTAAAAATGCGCCAACTATTCCCGAAGATTCTATACCGCTAATATAATTTTCTATGCCGACAAAGGTGTCACTGTTAGGAAAGCTGAACGGATCGCTCACTATATTAAATCTTGATTTAAAGGAATTCATTACAACCAAATAAATTGGGAATAAGAAAACAAATGATAAAAGAAGCAATATTGAAAATGAAAAGTTGCTTTTGATTTTTCTTTTTTTCATTAGTTTTCGACCTCTTTTCTTCCCGTAATTTTAAGCTGAACAAATGCAATTACCGCAACAATTAAGAAAAATACAACCGCTTTAGCCTGACCGACACCCTGCCAGCCTGTTCTGCCGTAAAAAGTATTATAAATATCAAGTGCCAACATTGCAGTTTTTCTTGCAGGCGCACCGCCTGTTAAAGCTAAATTCTGATCAAACAGTTTAAATGAATTAGTAAGCGTTAAAAACAGGCATATCGTAACGGAAGGCATAACCATCGGTATTGTAATATTTTTAAGTGTGCTTTGACGAGACGCACCATCAATTTTTGCTGCCTCATAAAGCTCGCGGGGAATATTTTGAATACCTGCAATATAAATTACCATCATATAACCGATTAACTGCCAATTCATCAAAAATACAAGTCCCCAAAAACCGTAATCGGCACTGTAGGTTATATCAACCCCGAAAATACCGAGAATCGAATTGATTAAAAGATTCCATATATATCCAAGCACAATACCGCCTATTAAGTTCGGCATAAAGAAAACTGTTCTGAAGAAAGCCGTGCCTTTTAAAGCTTTTGTAAGAATTAACGCGAGGAAGAATGCACACACATTTATAGTTATTACAGAAACAACGGTAAATTTCACCGTAAACCAAAGTGCATTGAGAAAATTCTCGTCCTGCATAAACGCCTTTATATAATTTTCAAAACCGACCCATGTTGCACTTTCGACCGTTGTAAACTCAGTAAGGGACAAGACTATTCCCATAATAAACGGAATTAGAAATACAACTAAAAAAGATATAAATGTCGGCAATACAAATATCGGAAAATATTTTTTTATATTTTTTTCCATTATTATCCGCCCTTACCCACTATCGCAACTAAATAAAACAGCGATACGATTTATGATTGACTTTCTCTTTTCCAGCTCTCAACAAAAAGAGTTTTTACATCATCCCAGCTTTTTGTTCCCTGTGCATACTGTAAAAGTCCTGCACCGAAATCATTTTTAAAGGTTGCGCTTGGAAATACAGTGAAATTCCACGGAATTATTGTTACATCAGCATTGTTCATCCACTTTATTACTTCCTGTGCCAACGGATCTTCAGGTCGTTCATCATCAGAAAACGTGTCAAACGGTGCAATAAGCTCAAGCTCATCTGTTACAAACTTCTTACCGGTTTTGCTTGAAAAAAGCCAATACATAAAGTCCTCTGCGGCTTTTTGCTCTGTTTCTGACGCCTTGGCATTCACAGCAAAGAAATTTTCTGTTCCTATGCAAAGGCCCTGCTTTTCTTCGCCTTCAATTCCCATATAAATAGGCAAATATTTAATATTATCTGATTTTACAGTATTTCCTTTTACATCAGAAATTTGTCCCCAAGCCCAGTTGCCGTTTTGCACCATTGCGCACTGACCCAGAGCAAATTCTGCCATTGATTCATCAACGATTTTGGAACCGAGCTTCTTTTTATCGGTTACTGAATTGTTTATATATAAATCAAAGATTTGCTTAAAATTATCAGCATATTTAAAATCAACTGTTTTTGTATCGTCACTTGTCAAATCTGCGTTTTTCTCTTCAAACTCATAATAAACAGGAATATTTGCAAGATGCGTTTGCCAACGCCAATCTTCACCTGTTTTAAGGGAAGTTGAAGCAAAAACGCCCTCTATTCCAAGTGCTTCGGCATTTTTCTGCATATCCTCCACAACGGCCTTTAAAGACTCAAAATTTTTAATTTCATCCATTGACTTATATTCTGTTGATTTATTTTTAAGAGAAAAGTATTTATCTGTAATTTCTTTATTGTAGATAATTCCGTAGCCTTCAACGACATAAGGGATACCGTAAACCTTGCCGTCAGATATTACCGCAAGCGACTTATCCGTTAAATGCTTATAAAGGTCGCTGTCAGACAAATCTGCGCAGTAGTTTTTCCAATTTGCATAGCCTTTCGGTCCGTTAATTTGGAAAAGAGTAGGCGCTTCATTTGTTCCCATTTTTGCCGTTAATGTTTGCTCATAATTACCGCTTGCCGCAGTTTCAACAATAAGAGTATTTCCGGTTTCTTCTTTATAGGCTTTTGCTATTTTATCATATACATTCGCAACCTCGGGCTTAAAGTTCAAAAAACGAACTGTTGCCGTTTCATCCTTAGAGTTTCCGGTAGGATTTTTAATGTCGCTTTTGTTGCATGCAGTGAAGAAAGTACCGAAAAGCGATACTGCTAACAAGATTGATAAAAGTTTTTTCATTGATATACCTCCTGTATTTTCATTTTCATTATTTGTTTAATATGACTTTTTATGTATTTTTTACAAATAATCTTTAAAAAATCCAATAAAAAAATACAAAAAATATTGTTTTTTTTCCTGTTTTGACTTATAATTACATTTATAATATACATTGAGGGATGTTTATGCGGATATTAGAAGAAAGAATTTTAAAAGACGGCAAGGTGTTTTCGGGAAATGTTTTGAAAGTAGACAGTTTTCTTAACCATCAGCTTGATGTGAAGCTTCTCTCTGAAATGGGTGCTGAGCTTAAAAGATTATACAGTAACTGTGACATCACAAAAGTGCTTACAATCGAGGCTTCGGGCATTGGTGTGGGCTGTATGGTGGCGCAGTTTTTTGATTGTCCCCTGCTTTTTGCAAAGAAAACCAAAACGCTAAACATTAAAGGTGATGTTTACACAAGCAAGGTTGAATCCTTTACTCATCAGTGTACATATGACATTATTGTCTCAAAGGATTTCTTAAACGAAAATGACACTGTTCTTATTGTTGACGATTTTCTTGCAAAAGGAAATGCACTTATCGGACTTATTGATATTGTCAAGCAGTCGGGTGCAAAGCTTGCGGGATGCGGTATTGCCATTGAAAAGGGATATCAAGGCGGCGGAGATAAGTTAAGAGAAAAAGGTATACGCATTGAATCAATGGCTATTATTGAGTCAATGAATGACGAAACAGGCGAAATCGTTTTCAGATAAGGCTTAAACAGCAGTTTGCTGTTAATTTTATATAAGCAAAGGAGAAAAAAACTATGAAAAACCTCAAAAAAGTTCTTGCGGTTGTAATGGTTATCGCTCTTATCGCAACACTTTTTGCTGCTTGCGGTAAAGGCGACGAAAAAGACCCTACTCCCAGCGAGAAAACACTGAAGGTTGGCTTCATCTTCCTTCACGACGAACAGTCAACTTATGACAAAAACTTCATGGACGCTGCCAAAGCTGCTTGTGAAGAAATGGGCGTTGAGTATGTACAGAAAACTCAGATTACTGAGTCAAGAGACTGCTATGATGCCGCTGTTGAACTCATTGAAGTTGACGGATGCGACATTATTTTTGCAGACAGCTTCGGCCACGAATCATTCCTTTTAGACGCTGCTAAAAAGTATCCTAATGTTCAGTTCTGCCACGCAACAGGTACTCAGGCACATACTGCCGGCGTTGCAAATTTCCACAATGCATTTGCTTCAATTTATGAAGGCAGATACCTTGCCGGTGTTGCAGCAGGTCTTAAACTCAATGAAATGATTGAAGCAGGTAAAATCACTGCTGAAAAAGCAAAAATGGGCTATGTAGGCGCATTCACATACGCTGAAGTTATCTCCGGTTACACATCATTCTATCTCGGCGCAAAATCTGTTTGCCCTTCAGTTACAATGGATGTTAAATTCACAGGTTCTTGGTATAACGAACAGCTTGAAAAGGAAGCAGCGCAGGCTCTTATCAACGGCGGCTGTGTACTTATCAGCCAGCACGCTGACTCAATGGGCGCTCCCACAGCTTGCGAAAAAGCAGGTGTTCCCAATGTTTCTTACAACGGCTCAACAGTTGCTGCTTGCCCCAACACATTTATTGTTTCTTCAAGAATTGACTGGACACCATATTACAAATATATGATTGAATGTGTTAAGAACGGTAAAGAAATTGATGCTGACTGGATCGGCACAATCGCAACTGGCTCTGTTGTTCTTTCAGATGTAAATGAAGCAGCCGCTGCAGAAGGTACTGTTGCTAAACTTGAAGAAGTTAAAGCAAAGCTTCAAGACGGTTCTTTAAATGTATTTGATTGCTCAACATTTACTGTAGGCGGACAGGCATTAACATCTTACATGGCAGATGTAAATACTGACGAAAAATTTGAAAAAGATACAGAAGCTGTTGAAAACGGCGTATTCTTTGAATCAAAGCACCGTTCAGCTCCTTACTTTGATGTAGAAATTGACGGTATCACTCTTCTTGACAGAAATTACGGCTAATATTTTAAAAGTCTAAGGCGGGTAAACCCGTCTTAGACTGAATTTTCAAGAAACCTCTATGCGCTTTTGGATAGGGGTTTCTTGAAAATTTAACAGAACGGAGGTTTATTCTTGGATAAGCAACCTGCTATTGAATTAAAAAACATTACCAAAAGATTCGGCACAAAAGTTATAGCAAATAAAAACGTAAATCTTACCGCATACCATGGTGAGATTCTATCTGTTTTAGGCGAAAACGGTAGCGGAAAAACCACTCTTATGAATATGATCTCGGGAATTTATTTTCCGGACGAAGGTCAGATTTTCATTAACGGTGAAGAAGCTATTATCGCCTCACCTAAAGACGCTTTTTCTTATAAAATCGGAATGATTCATCAGCATTTTAAACTGATTGATGTTTTCAGTGCTGCTGAAAATATTGTACTCGGAATTGATGAGGGTAAATACGATTTAAAGAAATCAAAATCAGACATTCAAAAAATCAGCCAGCAATACGGTTTTGACATAAATCTTGATAAAAAGATTTACACTATGTCTGTTTCTGAAAAGCAAACTGTTGAAATTATCAAAGTTTTATACCGCGGTGCAGATATTCTTATTCTTGATGAACCGACTGCTGTTCTTACTCCTCAAGAAACAGAAAAATTATTCAATATACTTCGCCGTATGCGTGATAACGGTAAATGTATCATCATTATTACACATAAACTGCATGAAGTTTTATCGCTTTCTGACAGAGTTTCAGTTCTGCGCAAGGGCGAATACATAGGAACAGTAAACACCGCCGAGACAAGTGAAAGCGAACTCACCGAAATGATGGTCGGTAAAAAGGTTGATCTTAATATTTTGCGAGATGAGCCGAAAAATCCGAAAGACAGACTTGTTGTCAATAGTATAACCTGTGTTGACAGAATGGGAGCAACAATTCTGGATAATGTATCATTTACAGCCAAAAGCGGTGAAATTCTCGGAATTGCAGGAATTGCAGGTTCAGGTCAAAAAGAACTGCTTGAGTCTATTGCAGGACTTCAGCGTCTTGAATACGGAGACATTTTTTATTTTGACCCGAAAACAGCAAAAAAAGTAAGTTTAAGAGATAAAACTCCCGTTCAAATAAGAAATATGGGCGTCCGCCTTTCGTTTGTTCCCGAGGACAGACTTGGAATGGGACTTGTCGGCAATATGGACATTGTTGACAATATGATGTTGAGAAGTTACTCTAAAGGTCATTCAATTTTTCTGAAAAGAAAAAGACCTAAAGACCTTGCAATGAAGATAATCAATGACTTGGAGGTTGTAACACCGAGTGCAAGCACTCCTGTTCGCCGTCTTTCAGGCGGTAATGTACAAAAGGTTCTTGTCGGCCGTGAAATCGCATCTTCACCTACGGTTCTTATGGTTGCTTACCCCGTAAGAGGTCTTGACATAAACTCATCATATATGATTTACAATCTTTTGAATAAACAAAAGGAACAGGGCGTTGCCGTCATATTTGTCGGCGAGGATCTTGATGTTTTAATTGAACTTTGTGATAAAATCATGGTTATAGGTTCGGGAAAAATCACAGGAATTGTTGAAGGTCGAACTACCACAAAAGAAGAAATCGGACTTTTAATGACAAAGTCTGAAAAATCGGGAAAGGAGAATGATAATGACTGATAAATCAACTCTTAAAACAGGTCATGAACCTCTTATTCATGTTGTTAAACGTGATGATATGGCTAATTGGCAAGCATGGTTAATCAGAATTTCAACAATTTTGATTTCTCTTTTACTCATAGGTTTCGTTTCAATGACAATTACAAATAAGAGCTTCGGCGAAACATACCAAGTAATGTTTACAGGTGTTTTCGGCAGATTGCTTGAAGGAAACACAACGATGCTTTGGAAATATCTTCAAGAAATTGCAATTCTTCTTTCTCTTTCTCTTGCACTGACGCCTGCTTTCAAAATGAAATTTTGGAACTGCGGCGCAGAAGGACAAGCCCTTATAGGCGGTCTTGCCACAATGTTTTGTATGATTGAATTCGGTAACAAGCTTTCAAACGGTATGCTGATTGCTGTTATTGTAATTTCAAGTATCGTTGCAGGTGCTGTTTGGGGGCTTATTCCTGCTGTTTTTAAGGCGCTATTTAACACTAACGAAACATTGTTCACTCTTATGATGAACTATATTGCAACTCAAATCATTGCATATTATGTTTATTTAGAGGGCGGCGGTTCAAATGTAATTCAGCCTGTTTCGGCAGGTAATTTTCCGTCGGTAGGCAATAACGATTATTTTATCAATATTTTAGTTGTTGCGATAATTACCGTTTTGATGTATGTTTACCTTAAATTCAGTAAACAAGGATATGAGATTTCAGTTGTTGGTGAAAGCCAGAATACCGCGAGATATATAGGAATAAATGTTAAAAAAGTTATCATTAGAACTATGGCTATTTCGGGTGCGTTGTGCGGTGTAACAGGTATGCTTCTTGTTGCAGGTAAAGACCACAGCATAAACACAAATCTTGTCAACGGACAGGGCTTTACGGCGATTTTGATGTCTTGGCTCGGTCAGTTTAATCCTTTTATAATGGTTATTATGACCGCAATTATTGTATTTTTAAGATTGGGCGTTGCAAAAATTGCCGACGCATCATTCCTTAATTCATCTCTCGCCGATATTGTTGTAGGTGTTGTTATACTTTTACTTGTCGGCTGTGAATTCTTTGTTCATTACTCAATTAAATTTCGTCACAAGAACAAAAAGGAGGTAAAAGCATGATTATTCAATTTATTTGTCGTGCAATTCTCCTCGGCACTCCCCTGCTTTTCGGTTCAACAGGTGAAATTGTAACAGAAAAATCAGGTCATTTAAACCTCGGTATCCCCGGAGTTATGTACGTGGGTGCAATCAGTGGTGTTGTAGGCTCATTCTTCTATGAGAATGCGTGCGGAAACGATATAAGCCGTATGAACGGATTTTTAGCGGTTATAATTCCTCTCATCTGTTCAATAATAGGTTCAACTATTATGGGGTTGATTTACAGCTTTCTCACTGTTACACTCCGTGCAAATCAAAATGTTACAGGTCTTGCCATAACAACACTTGGTATTGGATTGGGTAACTTTCTTGGTGCTTCGCTTATAAATATTACTAAAAGCGAACTTCCCTCAATCTCTCTTACAAAAACCAGCAGTTTCTTTTCTGCAAAGTTACCCTTTGCAGATGATTTAGGCTGGGCTGGAGAATTACTGTTTTCACACGATTTTCTTACTTATGTTGCAATTGTTATTGCTTTGATAACAGCTTTCTTGCTTAACCGCACAAGAGTAGGTCTTAATCTTCGCTCTGTCGGTGAAAATCCTGCAACCGCAGATGCCGCAGGAATTAATGTCATTAAATATAAATATATTGCAACATGTATCGGAAGTGCAATTGCAGGACTTGGCGGACTTCAGTATGTTATGGCATACGCAAGCGGTGTTTGGTCAAACAACGCATTCGGCGACAGAGGTTGGATGGCTATCGCACTTGTTATTTTTGCTCTTTGGAAACCGTCGTTTGCAATATTCGGTTCATTCCTTTTCGGTGCGCTTTGTAATGCAAATAACTACATTCAAGGCCTTGGAACCGAAACACAGGAACTCTTTAAAATGCTTCCTTATGTTGTAACAATTATAGTTCTTATTATTACAAGTATGCGTAAAAAGAGAGAGCACTTACCTCCACAATCACTCGGTCTTACATATTTCAGAGAAGAAAGATAATAAATAATAAATAATAAAAAATATAATTGGTGTTAAATATGGAAAACAAGTTTGATGTAATAATCATAGGAGCCGGACCTTCGGGTATTTTCTGCGCTTATGAGCTTTTAGCTAAAAAGCCGGATATAAACATTCTTATGGTTGAAAAAGGACGTTCAATTGAAAAAAGAATGTGTCCTAAACGCAAAACTAAAAAGTGTGTTGGATGTCAGCCCTGCTCAATAACCACAGGTTTTGCAGGCGCAGGCGCATTTTCTGACGGTAAGCTTTCGCTTTCACCGGATGTTGGCGGTCATTTACCTGAGATTCTCGGTTATGAAAAAACTATGGAGCTTTTAAAAGAAGCTGACAGTGTTTATCTTGATTTCGGAGCTGACACCAACGTATACGGCGTTGATAAGCAAAAAGAAATTGAAGAAATCCGCAGAAAAGCCATTAACGCAAACCTAAAGCTTATTGAATGCCCCATACGCCATCTCGGCACTGAAGAGGGTTATAAAATTTACGGCAGACTTCAGCATCATCTTGAAGAAAAAGGCTGTAATATTATTTTTAACACTATGGTTGAAGATATTATTATTGAAAATAATCAGGTTAAAGGAATTATTGCAGGCGGTCAAACATATTATTCAGATAAAATTGTTGCGGCAGTCGGCCGTGAGGGCGCAGAATGGTTAAGCCATATCTGTAAAGACCACAATATTGAAACACAAGTCGGCACAGTTGATGTCGGCGTGCGTGTTGAGGTTCGTGATGAGGTTATGAAATTCCTCAACGAAAATCTTTATGAAGCAAAGCTTGTTTATTATTCGCAGACTTTTGACGACAAAGTTCGTACTTTCTGCTCTAATCCTTCAGGAGAAGTTGCAACCGAATACTACGACAACGGTCTTGCAGTTGTAAACGGTCACGCATATAAATCTGCCGAATACAAGACAAATAACACAAACTTTGCGCTTCTTGTATCTAAAAACTTTACAAAGCCATTTAAATCGCCTATAGAATACGGCAAACACATAGCACAGTTAAGCAATATGCTTTGCGACGGAAAAATTCTTGTGCAAACCTACGGTGATTTTAAGCGCGGAAGAAGAACAACTGCTGAAAGACTTTGCAGAAACAATCTTATTCCTACACTTAAAGACGCGGTTCCCGGTGATTTATCGCTTGTTTTTCCGCACAGAATTATGGTTGATATTGAAGAAATGCTTGAGGCGCTGGATAAAGTTACTCCAGGTATTGCAAGTGATGAAACGCTTCTTTACGGCGTTGAGGTTAAATTCTATTCAAACAAAGTTGTGGTTGACACAAACTTTGAAACAAGTGTTAAAGGACTTCATGCTATCGGCGACGGAGCTTCTGTTACACGGGGACTTATGCAGGCTTCTTCAAACGGTATAAGCGTTGCAAGAAGTATTCTGGAATCAATTTAAAAAATAAAAGGACTGATATTCAGTCCTTTCTTTTTGGGTGACACTATGGTACGGGATATGACACAGGGAAATCCTGCTAAAATACTCATAAAATTTACAATACCAATGCTTATCAGCGTATGCTTTCAGCAGTTATATAATATTGCTGACAGTATTATTGCAGGTAAAATTTTGGGCGGTGACGCTCTTGCTGCAATCGGTATTTCATACACTGTTACAATGATTTATATGGCAATAGCAAACGGATCAAATATTGGTTGTTGCGTTGTTATTTCACAGTTATTTGGCAACAAGAAATTCGGTAAAATGAAAACCTGTATCAGCACATCGCTGATTTCTTTTGTTACTTTAAGCGCTGTTCTTGCTGTTTTTGGATGGATGTTTTCAAATACGTTGCTTATAGCTCTTCACACTCCCGAAAAATTGCTTGTTGATTCAGGAGCGTATCTTAATATTTATACTTTCGGTTTAGTATTTCTGTTTCTTTACAATATTTGCAACGGAATTTTCACCGCACTCGGCGATTCAAAAACTCCGCTGTATTTCTTGATATTATCCTCTGTATTCAATGTTATTCTTGATTACATACTTGTGAAGTTTACTTCACTCGGTGTTTCCGGTGTTGCGTGGGCTACATTTTTAGCACAGGGATTTGCGTCTTTATTATCACTCGCCTGTCTGATCTACAGAATTCGCAAAATCACACGCGAAAAGGTTTCTTTATTCTCTTTTGATATGCTTAAAAAGATACTTTTTGTTGCAGTTCCGAGTGTTTTACAGCAGAGCTTTGTATCTGTCGGCAATATTTTCATTCAAGGTCTTGTAAACACATTCGGCGATATTATTGTTGCAGGATTTTCTGCGGCAGGAAAGCTCAACACATTTACAATCACCACGTTGACTGCATTGGGCAACAGTATGTCAAGCTATACAGCGCAGAATGTGGGTGCCGGCAAAACTGACAGGATAAAAAAAGGTGTTAAATACCTGTATCTCATATCATTTTTAATTACCATTCCGCTGTTTATTCTGTTTTTCTTATTCCCGGAGCTTATGATGAAAATTTTTGTCAATGATAATGACATTGAAATTATAAATTCAGGAATAGAATTTCTTAAAACCGTATCGCCGTTCTACTTATTTATATCAATTAAACTTATAATTGACGGCGTGCTTCGCGGAAGCGGCGCTATGAAAATGTTTATGGTTTCAACTTTCTCTGACTTACTTTTGAGAGTTGTTTTATGCTATACTCTTACTCCGTTTTTCAATGAAAGCGGAATTTGGTACTCATGGCCGGCTGGTTGGTTATTAGCAACAGCAATATCCTGTATATTCTATTTTACAGGCACATGGAAAAAGAATATAAATAATTTAGCTACAAAATAAAGGAAAAATTATGCTTATCTCACTCAACAATATCAATAAAGATTTTCTTGACAAAAGCATATTAAAAAATGTAAATCTCACTATTAACGATAAAGACAGAATAGGTCTTTTAGGTATTAACGGTGTCGGCAAAACTACCCTTCTTAATATTATTTCCGGTAATATTGAATATGACGAGGGCACAATTGCGGCAAAAGCAGGCTTGCGTATAGGATATTTAAAGCAAAATGAGGCTTTGAATACATCAAATACCTTAAAAGAAGAAATTCAAAATTCTTTACAATTGGTTTTTGATACAAGAAAACAGCTTGAAAAGATTTCTAAAATGATGTCTGTATCAAGTGCAAATGAATATGAAACGCTTTCTTCTGAATATGAACGGCTTACGAATATTTATGACGCTGCTGACGGATACAATGCCGAAGTACGCATAAATACCGTTTTAAACGGAATGGGATTTGGAAATTTTGATATGAACACATCGGTTGCTGTACTTTCGGGCGGGGAAAAGACCCGTTTTGCACTCGCAAAAATTCTTGTTGAAAATCCGAATCTGCTTATTCTTGATGAACCTACCAACCATTTGGACTTTGAAATGCTTAATTGGCTGGAAAGCTATCTTTCACAGTATAAAGGCGCTGTTTTAATTGTATCTCACGACAGATATTTCTTGAATGCAGTGGCATCTGATATTTGTGAAATTGAGAATGGCGAGCTTGTCAGATATAAGGGTGGTTATTCCTCTTTTCTTCAGCAAAAAGAAGAACGGATTAAAACACTCACTAAAGAATATGAAAAGCAACAGCGTGAAATTGAGGAATTGCGTGAATATGTTCGCAAAAATCTTGCAAAATCAAGCAGTACAAACAGCGTAGGTTCCCGTGTTAAGGCACTTGAAAAAATGGAAATTGCTCAAAAGCCTAACTCTACAGTTAAGGATTTGCACATAGCTTTTCCCTTTGATATTGAGCCGCATAAAATCATTCTTGAATGTAAAGGTTTAAAGGTAAGTGTCGGCAAAAACGACAGTAAGCGCATACTGTTCCAAAATCTTGATTTAGAAATTTCACGTGGTGAAAAAGTTGCTTTTATCGGTAAAAACGGCATAGGAAAATCTTCATTTTTAAAGGCTATTCTTAAAAAAATACCATATGAAGGTTCGGTGCGTTGGGGAGGAAATGTAAAAATTTCATACTTTGACCAAGAATTAGCTTCACTTGACCTTAATATGACAGTTATTGAGGCTGTTCACCGAAAATTCCCTACAAAGACTGAATATGAAATTCGCAGTATGCTTGCTCGTTTTCTTATTGAAGATGAAGATGTATTTAAACGGATATGCGAAATGAGCGGTGCTAACCGTGCCAAAGTTGCTTTATGTATATTAGTTTTTGAACGCTCAAATGTGCTTGTTTTAGATGAGCCTACAAATCACCTTGATTACAAGGCAAAAGAAGCTTTAGACACTGCTTTGAGCCAATATGAGGGTACTTTAATTATGGTTTCTCACGACAGATATTTGCTTAACTCTGTACCCGATAAAATAATAGAGATGAAATCTGATGAGGTAATAATATATAAAGGAAATTATGATTATTATAAAGAGCATATTGAGACTGAGATAAAAGAAAAATCTGCTAAATCCAAGCCTTTAAGCGACAATGCAAATCAATATAATGAGCAAAGAAAAAACAAAGCACAGGATAGAAAACGCCGTGCCAAGCTTATGAATACCGAAAAGGAAATGGATTTGTTGCAGAGCGAGATTGACAGTCTTAAAGCTCTTATTGATGACCCGGATATTTCAAGCGATTATACACGGCTTTCAGAAATTCTTAAAGAAATTAAATCAAAGGAAGAATCTCTTAAAGAGCTTGAAAATTTATGGCTTGAATTAGCATAATACTAAAAGCTTGCCGGCGGTAATGCAGAGTAATCTGTTTTGCCTGCCGGCATTTTTGTGCCTAAAAGCCTACATCCGTTAAAAACAATATTTTTGCCCTGTCTTTCACGCATTTCGCTAAGTACGCCGTCAACTCTTTCAAGCTTTTCATGAGTTTTGATGTCATATCCCACAAATAATTGCTGAAAGCTTTTTTCATTAACAAGATTATAAGTATGCACGGTCAATGAGCGAATGTTTCCTTTCCATATGTGCTTTTCGAAAAATACTGACATAGCACCGTCAAAAAGCTCTTTTGTACTAAATGTAGGAAATTCAAGCGGTGCAGAATACTGCTTAATTGTAAGATTATCTTCTTTCACGGCAACTTGAATTCCCATAGCAAGCAATTGTTCACGTCGAAGCCCTTTAGACACGCTTAAACAAAGCTCTGCAAGCACCCGTTCAACCTCATACACAGAAAAAAGGCTTTCAACACAGGTAATTCCCCTGCTCAAACTTTTAATTGCGGGCTTTGCATCAATATGAGAAACAGGCGAAGAATCCATTCCGTTTGCATAAATCCACAAATCAAATCCGTTTTTACCGAGAATTTTACGCATAAAATCACTATGAGACAAAGCGATATCCCCAATCGTTTTTATTCCGTATTTTTCTAAAGCCTTAGCTGTGCGTCGACCTACAAAAAGAAGCTCTGACGCAGGAAGCTGCCATATCTTTTCCTTAAAATTATCACGGGAGATTACGGTTGTAGCATCGGGCTTTTTCATATCACTGCCAAGCTTTGCAAAAATTTTATTAAATGAAACTCCTGCCGAGATTGTCAATCCTGTTTCACAGCGTATACGGTTTCTTATAGCATTTGCGATTTTTTCACCCTCGCCAAACAAAATTGTACTTCCGCTCACATCAAGCCAGCATTCATCCATACCGAAAGGTTCTATTAAATCGGTATATTGCGCATAAATATCTCTGACCGCATCAGAGTAAAAACGATATGAATTAAAATCGGGAAGAACTATTTGAATATCCTTGCACTTTTTACGTGCTTCAAATATTGTATCGCCTGTTTTAACTCCGAAAAGCTTTGCAGGCTGTGACTTTGCAAGTACAATTCCGTGGCGGTCATCATCACTGCCGCAAACAGCAACAGGCTTACCTTTGAGAGCAGGATTTTTTACACATTCAACCGATGCATAGAAATTATTAAGATCGCAATGCAATATAATTCTTTTCAAAATATCCCCTCCGTAAGTTTATGATATAATTATAGCGAACATTTGTTCTTTTGTCAATATAAAAATTCAGCAGTTTACCCGAAAGCAAACTGCTGATAATAAAATCATATTATAACGAATTTATTTTTCGTCAATTGTTGATATACCCATTGTAACTTCTTCCAAAACATCAAGCAACATTCTTACTGTATCCAAAGAAGTCAGCATAGTTATATTATTTTGCGATGCACATTGACGGATAGCGATACCGTCACCAAAATGATTACCCGAAAGAATTGCACGGCTGTTTATAACATAACTTACATATCCTGCACGTATTGAGTCTAATATCTCTTCACTGCCCTCACTCGGTTTACGGCGAATTCGTGTTCTTATACCGTTAGCCTTTAAGAACTCACCTGTTAAAGTGGTAGCTTCAATATTAAAGCCCATATTATAAAATCTGCGAACAAGCGGTAAGGTTTCTTCTTTATCTTCATCAGCTACGCTAACAATAACTGTTCCGTAATTGCGAAGAGAAAGTCCAGAGGCGATCATTGCCTTATACGCCGCTCTGTGAAGCTTTTTATCATATCCGATAGCTTCACCGGTAGATTTCATTTCGGGTGACAGATAAGCATCCATACCGCGAAGCTTTGAGAAAGAAAATGCAGGTGCTTTTACATAAAAACGGTCTTTTTCTTTAGGATAAATCTCAAAGATACCCTGTTCCTGCAAAGACACACCGAGATTACAGCGTGTTGCAATATCTGCAAGGCTGTAGCCTGTGGCTTTTGAAAGGAACGGTACTGTTCTTGATGAACGGGGATTTACCTCAATAATATAAACATCGTCGTGTTCATCAACAATAAATTGAATATTGAAAAGACCTATAATACCTATGCCGAGTCCAAGCTTTTGGGTATAATCAAGTATAGTTTCCTTTACCTTATTAGAAAGGCTGTAAGAGGGATATACACTGATAGAGTCACCTGAATGTACGCCTGTTCTCTCAACAAGCTCCATAATACCTGGAACAAATACCTGCTTACCGTCGCAAATAGCGTCAACCTCAACCTCTTTGCCACGGATATACTTATCAACCAAAACAGGCTTATCCTCATCAATTTCTACCGCCGTCTTGAGATAGTTTCTAAGGTCTTCTTCTTTAGCAACAATCTGCATAGCTCTGCCGCCAAGCACAAAGCTGGGTCTTACAAGAACAGGATATCCGATATTCTCAGCAGCCTTTATACCCTCTTCAATGCTTGTAACTGCTTGACCTTTAGGTTGAGGAATATTCAAAGAAATAAGCAATTTTTCAAAAGCATCTCTATTTTCTGTTTTTTCAATGGCGTCGCAGTCTGTGCCGATAATCTTAACTCCGCGTGCACGAAGCGGTTCTGCAAGGTTAATTGCAGTTTGACCGCCGAGTGTTGCGATAACACCTTCGGGCTTTTCAAGATCGATAATATTCATAACATCTTCCACACACAAAGGTTCAAAATACAGTTTATCTGAACATGTATAGTCGGTGGAAACGGTTTCGGGGTTATTATTGATAATGATTGCCTCATATCCCGAAGCTTTTATAGTTTGAACTGCGTGAACAGTAGAATAATCAAACTCTACACCTTGACCGATACGAATAGGACCGGAGCCAAGCACGATAACTTTCTTCTTATCAGAAACAATCGACTCGTTTTCATCTTCATATGTAGAATAAAAATACGGAATATAGCTTTCAAATTCAGAAGCACAGGTGTCAATCATCTTATAAACAGGAACAATGCCGTTTTCTTTACGAAGATTATACACTTCTGTTTCTGACATATTCCAGAACTGACTGATTACCTTATCAGAAAATCCCATTTCTTTTGCCACACGCAAAACTTTTATATTACCGCAATTTTCTTTGATTTCAGTTTCTTCTTTCACAATATTGCGAAGCTTTCGGATAAAGAATTTATCAATAGCGGTTGCTTCAGCGATATTAGAAATACTGCAACCCATTCGCAAAAGCTGTGCAATTGCGTAAATGCGGTCATCAGTACCGATTTTAACATAGTTTAAAAGCTCATTTTCGCTCATTGCGTCAAACTTGCGATTATACAAATGGCAAAGTCCGATTTCAAGAGAACGAATTGCTTTAAGCAAGCTTTCTTCTACAGTTCTGCCGATACTCATAACCTCTCCTGTCGCCTTCATTTGCGTGGAAAGAGAGTTGTTAGCATCAGCAAATTTATCAAATGGGAAGCGCGGCATTTTAGTAACCACATAGTCGAGCGCAGGCTCAAAGGAGGCAGGTGTATTGGCAATTCTGATTTCATCCAATGTCATTCCTACACCGATTTTTGCAGATACACGGGCAATCGGATATCCGCTTGCCTTTGACGCCAAAGCCGATGAACGGGAAACTCTTGGGTTTACTTCAATAAGATAATATTGGAATGAATTCGGGTCAAGAGCAAACTGAACATTGCATCCACCCTCAATTTCTAACGCGCGAATAATCTTCAAGGCACTGTCACGAAGCATATGATACTCTTTATTAGTAAGAGTTTGCGAAGGACAAACTACAATAGAGTCGCCTGTATGGATACCGACAGGATCAAGGTTTTCCATATTACATATTGTAATAGCGGTATCATTACTGTCGCGCATTACCTCGTATTCGATTTCTTTATACCCCTTAATACTCTTTTCAATAAGCACTTGATTTACAGGTGACAATGAAAGAGCATTTTTCATCAAAGGCAAAAATTCTTCTTCATTATCAGCAAATCCGCCACCTGTACCGCCGAGGGTAAATGCAGGACGAAGCACAACGGGATAGCCGATTTTCTGTGCTACCTCTAAGCCCTCATCCATAGAGCTTGCAATATCAGATGGCAAAACAGGTTCGCCAAGCTCCTCACAAAGCTCTTTAAACATTTCACGGTCCTCTGCGCGTTCAATACTGCTGCTTTTTGTACCGAGAAGCTCTACACGGCATTCAGAAAGTATTCCTTTTTTCTCAAGCTGCATAGCAAGATTAAGTCCGGTTTGACCGCCAATGCCCGGTAAAATTGCATCAGGGCGCTCGTAACGGATAATCTTCGCAATATATTCCAAAGTAAGCGGTTCCATATATACTTTATCCGCTATTGAAGTATCAGTCATAATTGTTGCAGGGTTTGAGTTACAAAGAATAACCTCATACCCTTCTTCTTTGAGTGCAAGACACGCCTGTGTTCCTGCATAGTCAAATTCAGCCGCTTGACCGATAACTATAGGACCGGAACCGATAACAAGCACTTTTTTTATATCTGTTCTTTTAGGCATTGTTCTGTTCCTCCATCATTTTGATAAATCGGTCAAAAAGATATGCGCTGTCTTGCGGACCGGGTGCGCTTTCCGGATGATACTGCACACTGAATACTTTATCTTTATCGCACTTAACACCTTCAACAGTATTGTCAAGCAGGTTAATGTGGGTTGCTGTTAAAGCCGTTCCGTTTAAACTGTTGACGTCAACTGCATAAGAGTGATTTTGCGAAGTAATTTCAATTTTATTTGTTTCCAAATTCCGAACAGGGTGATTACCGCCGCGGTGTCCGAATTTCAACTTATAAGTTTTAGCTCCGTAAGCCAAGGAAATAATCTGATGACCTAAACAAATACCGAAAATCGGGTATTTGCCGATAAGCTTCTTTATAGTTTCAACCGTCTGCGGTACATCAGTGGGGTCCCCCGGACCGTTTGAAATAAAAATACCGTCGGGGTCTAAAGCTGTTATTGCTTCTGCCGAAGTATTCCACGGTACAACAGTTACCTTACAGCCTCTTTCGTTAAGCGATCTTACAATATTCATTTTCATACCGCAGTCAATGGCAACAATATGATATTTCTGCTCTTTTGCATGAGAAATCATAATTTTGTTACAGCTAACGCGAGATACTGCATCTTTTGGAATTTCAGTCGATTTTAGAATTTTAAGACCTTCATCAATTGATGTTTCAACATTTGTTATCAATACCTTTCGACTGCCGAAATCGCGGATAGAACGACCGAGTTTTCTTGTATCAATACCGTAAATTCCAGGAATATCAAACTTTTTCATAATATCTGAAAGATTTGCTGTACTTCTGAAATTAGACGGCTCATCATTATATTCACGAACAATCAAAGCACCGAGAGTAGGTGTGTCACGCTCATAGTCATCATCAGCCATACCGTAGTTGCCGATTAGCGGATATGTCATTACAACCGCTTGATAAGTATATGAGGGGTCTGACAATATTTCTTGATAGCCTACCATAGAAGTATTGAATACAATTTCGCACACTTTTTCTTTATCTGCACCGAAACCATAGCCATAATATTCCTGTCCGTCTTCTAAAATAATTTTTTTATTAAATTCCTTTATCATAAACGGCACCTCATTTCTTTTTATCTGACAACCGTTGTTCAAAACGGTCCTTTCTAATATCTGTCGGAATTTTAGTAGGATAGTTGCCGTTAAAGCAAGCACTGCAAAAACCGCGGTTATCGGTAAGCGAGCTTAATCTTTCTACAGGGAAATAACCTAAAGAGTCAGCACCGATGATTTCTGCGATTTCGGGAATGCTGTATTTGCAGGCAATCAAATGCTCCTCTGAATCAATATCCGTTCCGTAATAACATGGATGAAGAAACGGCGGTGAAGATATGCGTACATGGACTTCTTTTGCTCCTGCATCGCGAAGAAGCTTTACAACGCGACCCATTGTATTACCGCGAACGATTGAGTCATCTACCAAAACTACACGCTTATCTTTTACACTTTCTTCCACAGCGGCAAGTTTGATTTTTACTGCATCAATTCTTGCGCCCTGCCCCGGAGAAATAAAAGTTCTGCCGATATACTTATTCTTAATAAGTCCTATACCGTACGGTATTCCCGACTCTATGCTGAAGCCGAGCGCCGCGTCAAGACCTGAATCGGGCGCGCCTATTACAACATCGGCCTCTACAGGATGCGCTTGGGCAAGAATTTTACCCGCCCGTACACGGGAAGCGTGTACCGAAACACCGTCAATAACAGAATCGGGGCGAGCAAAATAAATATATTCAAAAACACAAAGCTTTTTATCTTTTTTTTCGCAATGCTCACGTCTTGAAACTACCCCGTTTTTAGTAAACACAAGGATTTCTCCCGGTTCAACATCACGGATTATTTCTCCGCCGACCGCTTTAATTGCACAGCTTTCTGACGCTACAACATACACACCGTCTGCTGTCTTGCCGAAACAAAGCGGACGAAAACCGTAAGGATCTCTTGCGCAGATAAGCTTTTGCGGCGACATAAGCACCAAGGAATATGCACCGTCAAGAATGTTCATAGCACTACTTACAGCATCCTCAATAGATGGCGCTTTAAGTCTTTCTTTAGTGATTATATATGCAATAGTTTCAGTATCACTTGTCGTATGGAAAATAGCGCCTGTAAGCTCCAATTCATCACGAAGCTCGGCTGCATTGCTGAGATTTCCGTTATGAGCCAGTGCCATTCTGCCCTTTTGGTGATTGACTTCAATAGGCTGACAGTTATTTCTGTTGGTTTTTCCTGTAGTGCCGTAACGAGCGTGTGCAACCGCCATATTTCCGCTTGGCAAACAAGATAATACATCACGCGAAAAGACTTCGTTTACAAGTCCTAAATCCTTATGCGACGCAAATACACCGTCATCATTAACAACAATACCGCAGCTTTCTTGACCTCTGTGCTGAAGGGCATAAAGACCGTAATAAGAAATGCTTGCAACATCGCAAGGTTCGGGTGCTATTACCCCAAACACGCCGCATTCCTCATGGATACTCATGCTTTACCTCCGACATTTCGTTCAAGCGCCGCACCGATAAATCCTTTAAAAAGCGGATGAGGTTTATTCGGTCTGCTCTTGAATTCGGGATGATACTGCACGCCCACATGGAAAGGTCTTTCAGTCAATTCTACCGTTTCTACAAGTCTGCCGTCAGGAGAAGTTCCGCTAAGCGTAAGTCCTGCATTCTCAAAAAGTTCACGGTAGTCATTATTAAATTCATAGCGGTGTCTGTGACGCTCGCTGATAGAGGTTGAACCGTAGCAACGCTCCATGGTTGTACCCTGTTTTATATTGCAGGGGTAAGCACCAAGGCGAAGTGTACCGCCTTTATCAATATCATCACTTTGACCTGGCATAAAATCAATGACTTTATTTTCATTGTGTTCATCAAATTCGCCAGAATTAGCATTTTTTATATTCAATATATTTCTTGCATATTCAATAACTGCTATTTGCATACCTAAACAGATACCGAAATAAGGAATATTATTTTCTCTGGCATATTTTGCCGCTAAAATCATACCCTCAATACCGCGGTTTCCAAATCCGCCCGGAACAAGAATACCGTCAAGTCGTGAAAGCTTTTCATCAACGGTTTCAGCGGTAATTTCTTCGGAATCTATCCAATGAATTTGTATATGCGCATTATGATAATAGCCTGCATGGTGAAGAGCTTCTGCAACTGAAAGATACGCGTCGTGCAAAGCTACATATTTGCCCACAAGACCGATATCTACACAGTGTGTTCTTGATGATTTCACACGCTCGACCATAGTTGTCCATTCAGTAAGATTAGGTTCCGGAGCGTCAATGCCAAGCTCACGGCAAACTATTGAAGAGAAATTAGCCTTTTCAAGCATAAGCGGAGCTTCGTAGAGATTAGGAAGTGTAATATTTTCGATTACGCAATCCGGCTTTACATTACAGAACATAGAAATCTTTTTAAATATTGACTCTTCCAAAGGTTCATCACAGCGAAGAACAACGATATTGGGATTAACTCCCATACCCTGCAATTCTTTAACAGAATGCTGTGTGGGCTTCGATTTATGTTCATCAGAGCCCCTAAGGAAAGGAACTAATGTAACATGAATAAACAGACTGTTTTCTCTGCCTACTTCAAGTGAAATTTGGCGAACAGCTTCAATAAACGGCTGTGATTCAATATCACCGATAGTTCCGCCGATTTCGGTTATAACAACATCTGCATTTGTTTTCTTGCCTACGCTGTAAACAAACTCTTTTATTTCATTTGTAATATGCGGAATAACTTGAACAGTTGAGCCGAGATATTCACCGCGGCGCTCTTTGTTAAGTACATTCCAATAAACCTTACCCGTTGTAAGGTTAGAATATTTATTCAGATCTTCGTCAATAAATCTCTCGTAGTGTCCGAGGTCCAGGTCGGTTTCAGCACCGTCTTCAGTAACATAAACCTCACCGTGCTGATAGGGACTCATAGTTCCCGGGTCAACATTTATGTATGGGTCAAGCTTTTGAGCTGCAACTTTAAGCCCTCTTGCTTTAAGCAATCTTCCCAAAGAAGCGGCGGTAATACCCTTACCAAGTCCTGAAACAACACCGCCTGTAACAAATATATATTTTGTCATTTATGCTCACTTCCTTATTCCCACTCAACCGTTGCCGGAGGTTTAGAGGTTATATCATACACCACTCTTGAAATTCCCTTTACTTCATTTGTAATTCTGCTGCTTGATTTTTCAAGTACCTCATAAGGAAGTCTTGTCCATTCAGCAGTCATAAAGTCATCGGTTGTTACCGAACGAAGTGCTACGGTATAACCGTAAGTTCTTGCATCACCCATAACACCTACTGAACGGAGGTCAGTAAGCACTGCAAAATACTGATTTGTGATACTTTCAAGCTGTGCATTTACAACTTCTTCACGGAAAATAGCATCAGCTTCACGCAGAATATCAAGCTTTTCTTTAGTGATTTCGCCTATTACACGCACAGCAAGTCCGGGTCCCGGGAATGGCTGACGCCAAACAAGCTCATGCGGAATACCGAGCTGTGTTCCTGTTTCACGCACCTCGTCTTTAAATAAGTCACGCAGCGGCTCAACAATTTCATCAAATGCAATTACATCCGGAAGTCCGCCCACATTGTGGTGACTCTTAATAACCGCAGAATCACCTTTACCGCTTTCAATAACATCGGGATAGATTGTTCCTTGAACAAGCACATCCATTTTGCCGAGGCCTTTGGCAACGTCTTCAAATACACGAATAAATTCTTCGCCTATGATTTTACGTTTTTTCTCCGGTTCGGTAACACCTTGAAGTTTAGACAAGAATCTGTCTTCGGCATTTACTCTTATAAGATTTATACCGAACTGTTTACCGAAGGTGTTTTCAACAAAATCACCCTCATCTTTTCTTAATAATCCGTGATCTACAAATACGCAAGTCAGATTTTTACCTATTGCTTTATGTAACAGAACTGCCGCTACCGAGGAATCAACACCGCCGGAAAGTGCCAACAGCACCTTTTTGCCGTCAAGCTCTTTTTTATATTTTTCTATAGATGTTTCAACAAAGTTTTCCATTTTCCAATCTGCTTTACAACCGCAGACTGAAAAAATAAAATTATGAAGCATCTGCTTGCCGTAAACCGTATGAGTAACCTCCGGGTGAAACTGAACACCGTATAAATTACGGCTTTCATCACACATAGCGGCACATGGACATTTAGATGTATGCGCAATAGTAGTAAATCCTTTAGGAGGATTTTTGATATAATCAGTGTGGCTCATCCAGCAAATACTTTCGCTTGGAACTCCGTTAAACAAGATATTATCTTCTGTAAATACAGTGGTTTTTCCATATTCACTTGAATTTTCAGCAGAAGTAATTTCACCGCCTGCCATATACGCCATAAGTTGATCGCCATAACAAATACCGAGTATCGGTATTCCCAAATCAAGAATTTCAGGAGTGTAATGCGGAGAACTGCTGTCATAAACACTGTTAGGTCCTCCTGTAAAAATGATGCCTTTGTATCCGATTTCTTTGATTTGACCCGGTGTAATTCTATTATAAGGCTTTATTTCTGCATAAACCTGTGCTGCACGCACACGGCGGGCAATAAGCTGATTATACTGACCGCCGAAATCCAAAACAAGAATTTTATCCACTGTATTTGCACCTCTTAGATTAAAGATTTATTTCTGCTGATTTTCCGTCTGCACCCACGAGTAGAGGTTTAATCTTGTTTACAAGAGCCGTTACCTGCTCGGGACATCTTCCGATATATAAACTCGGTGTAAGAAGCTCGTTCATTTCAGCCTCGCTGAGACCGAATTCCTTTTCTGCAGCCAATCTTGATAACAAATCGCATTCTTCACCGTTTTTCATCTTTGCGGTAGCTTCCATTGAGCATCTGCGTATGATTTCGTGAAGCTGTTGACGGTTACCGCCGCGTTTAACTGCTTCCATCATAAGATTTTCAGTTGCAATGAAAGGAAGATACTCTTTCACTGTCTTTTCAATAATTTTTTCATTCACATGCAAACCGTCAGTTACATTTTGCGCCAATCTCAAAATAGCGTCTGCACACAAGAAGCCCTCAGGCAAGGAAATACGGCGGTTTGCAGAATCGTCAAGTGTTCTTTCAAGCCACTGTGTAGAAGCTGTCATAGGTGCGTTCATAGCGTCAGCCATAAGATATCTTGCCAAAGAGCAGATACGTTCACTGCGCATTGGATTGCGCTTATATGCCATAGCTGATGAACCAATCTGATTTTTCTCAAAAGGCTCTTCTACTTGACGGTCATGCTGTAAAAGTCGAATATCGTTTGCCATACGGTAACAGCTCTGCGCTACAGATGAAAGAGCGTTTAAAATTCGGCTGTCAACCTTGCGGGGATAAGTTTGTCCTGCAACATCAAAGCATTCATCAAAGCTGAAATCAGCGGCAATTTGTTTATTCATTTCATCAATTTTTGCATTATCGCCTTCAAATAAATCCACAAAACTTGCCTCTGTACCTGTTGTTCCACGGCAACCGAGGAATTTAATATTTTCAATTGCAAAATCAATTTCTTTAAGGTCTGACAGGAAATCCTGCATCCAAAGTGATGCACGCTTACCGACAGTAACAAGCTGCGCAGGCTGGTAGTGGGTATATCCGAGAGTTGGTAAATCCTTGTATTTTTCAGCAAAATCAGAAAGGTTTGCCAAAACGCCCAAAAGCTCTGAACGTAAATACGTCAGAGCATCTCTATAAATTACAAGATCGGCATTGTCAGTTACATAACAGCTTGTAGCTCCCAAATGGATAATACCTGCGGCAGATGGACAGACCTTTCCGTACGCGTAAACATGAGCCATAACATCATGGCGCACTTCTTTTTCTCTAGCGCTTACGCAATCATAGTCAATATCGGTAATATGAGCGGAAAGCTCATCAACCTGAGCCTGTGTTATAGGTAAACCAAGTGACATTTCTGCCTTTGCCAAAGCTACCCAAAGCTTACGCCATGTTTGGTATCTTGTATCAGAAGAAAACAGTCCAAGCATATAATCGGAAGCGTAGCGCGATGATAATGGGGATTCGTATTTATTAGTCATAATCTATCTCCTTATTATGTAAATCTTCGTAATGTCTTTTACTGTATTTTATCTGATAATAATACTTTCTCTTTCGGGTCCTACAGAGACGTATTTAATAGAACATCCGATTTGTTTTTCAATGTATGTTACATATTCCTGTGCCTGTACAGGAAGTTCTTCCCAAGTACGGACATTGGAAATGTCACATTTCCAGCCGTCGAAATATTCAATTACAGGCGTTGCATTTTTCAGAGCGAAAGGCAATGGGAAACGGTCAATCTGTTCGCCGTTCAGCACATAATGCGTACAAACAGGAATTTTATCCATATAGCTGAGTACATCAAGCTTGGTAAGAGCAATGGCTGTTGCCGCTTGAACCTCAACACCGTAACGGGTTGCAACAATATCAAGAGGACCTACTCTGCGGGGTCTGCCTGTTTTTGCACCGTATTCAAAGCCGTTTTTACGAAGCTCTTCTGCTTCATCTCCGAACATTTCGCAAACAAACGGACCTTCGCCGACACAAGTTGAATATGCTTTTACAACGCCGTATACCTCGTCAATTTTAGCACTCGGCAAGCCTGAACCGATAGGTGCATAAGCTGCTGTTGTGTTTGATGATGTTGTATATGGAAAAATACCGTAATCCAAATCTCTGAGAGAACCGAGCTGAGCTTCAAAAAGAATACCCTTACCTTCTGCTTGAGCATCTCTTAAAAATGCTCCTGTATCACAAACATAAGGCTTAATTTTTTCGCAATAGGTTTCAATCCACTCTTCAAGCATTTCCATCGTATACGGTTCTGCACCGTAAACTTTTGTAAGAGTAAGATTTTTCCACTCCATTAAATCTGCAAGATGTGCTTTAAGCTCATCCGGATAAAAAAGTTCGCCTGCAAGAACAGTCTTTTTCTGATATTTATCTGAATAAAACGGCGCAATACCCTGCTTGGTTGAACCGTATTTTTTATCGGCAAGACGCTGTTCTTCAAGCTCGTCCATATCACGATGCCAAGGAAGAAGAAGAGAAGCGCGGTCGCTGATTTTTAAATTTTCGGGAGTAAGGGATACTCCGTTCGCCATAACCTCCTGCATCTCTGTCCAGAGATTTTGAGGGTCAAGGGCAACGCCGTTACCGAGAATATTGACAACGCCGTTTCTGAAAATACCAGAAGGAAGAAGGTGGAGTGCGAATTTACCAAGCTCGTTAATTACAGTATGTCCGGCATTACCGCCGCCCTGAAAGCGTACAACTACATCATAGTTTTCGGTAAGGAGATCTACCATTCGGCCTTTTCCTTCATCTCCCCAGTTGATACCTACGATTGCACAGTTTGCCATAATTATTCCTCCGTTATATATGCTCTGTAAGACGCTTCATTACCTCTGCATAAGCATCTTCAACTCCGCCAAGATCACGACGGAAACGGTCTTTATCTAATTTCTCACCTGTTTTGCTGTCCCAAAGTCTGCAAGTATCGGGGCTGATTTCGTCTGCAAGAACAATAGAATCGTCTGCTACTTTACCGAACTCCAATTTAAAGTCAACTAAAGTTACACCGCATTCTGCCCAGAATGCTTTTAACTGCTCATTAACAGCAAAGGCATATTTCTTAATGGTTTCAATTTCTTCGGGTGTTGCAAGCTTCATTGCAATTGCATGATATGCGTTCATAAGCGGATCGCCGAGGTCATCGTTTTTGTAAGAAAACTCGATAGTGGGAGTTTCAAAAACTAAACCTTCATCTACACCGAATCTCTTTGAAAAAGAACCGGCGGCGATGTTTCTGATAATAACCTCAAGAGGAACGATTGATACCTTTTTTACCAATGTTTCGCGGTCGTTGAGTTCCTCTACAAAATGAGTGGGAACTCCTGCCTTCTCAAGGCGTTGCATTAACATATTACTCATTCTGTTGTTGATAACACCTTTGCCGACAATTGTACCCTTTTTGAGTCCGTTAAATGCCGTAGCATCGTCCTTATAGGAAACAATAAGAAGCTCCGGATTGTCAGTGGTGAATACCTTTTTGGCTTTTCCTTCATAAAGTTGTTCTCTTGTGGTCATATTTTAATACCTCCAAATAAAATTAACGACTTCAAACAAATAGGGCATTGATGTTTTAATGAGGGAACATTAAAATACAACTTTGCCCTTAAATGTATTTAATTGTTGTCACAAAAAGAGGCAAAGATCCTTTGAGAACCACCCAAAGACGCCTTTGCCTTTTTCCTCCAATATCATACTCTTTTTTGAGTATTTTGTCAACAACTTATAATAAGGTTTTGAAAAAAGTCACATTGGAGTTTTTTGACGTTATTGAAAATATTTTATTTTACACCAAAAAGCAAGTCTGCGTATGACGGATAAGGCCAATAAGACTTAGCCGTACGGGTTTCAGCTTCATCACAGGCAAGACGAAGCTCGCACATTTTAATAAGCACAATGTCACGAATCATTTCAGCTTCTGAACCTATATCTTCTGCCTTCTGAAGCGATAAAAGCGCATTCTCAAGCTCTTCAGTTTTTTCTGCAATGCTGTCTGTTAATGCCGAAAGTCTGCGAACAAGATTTGTTTCATAACCGCAAGCAAGCGAGCTGTCAAGAGCTTTCTTTGCAGCAGCAACTTTGGCAATATCAGCAGTAAATGCTTCAATTGCAGGAATGATTTGTGTTTTTGCCATATCAACCATTGTATTTGCTTCGATTGTTATTGTTTTGCAATAGTTTTCAAGCATAATTTCATATCTTGAATGAAGTTCTGCTTCTGTGAATACACCGTGAGCAGTCAGCATATCCACATTCTTCTTATCAAGCAAATGCGGTATACAGTCTGCTGTGGTACGGTAGTTGAGAAGTCCGCGCTTTTCTGTTGCTTCCTTTATCCAACTTTCATCATATCCGTTGCCGTTGAAAATAATACGCTTGTGGTCTTTAATCGTTTTTTGAATCATCTCGTGAAGAGCTGTTTCAAAATCGTCAACGCCCTCTAATCTGTCCGCATATATTTTAAGAGATTCGGCAACCGCTGTGTTAAGCATAATATTAGCACAGGCGATACTGTTAGAAGAACCGAGCATACGGAATTCAAATTTATTGCCTGTGAAAGCAAATGGAGAAGTTCTGTTACGGTCAGTGGTATCACGGTTAAACTTAGGCAGAACATCAACACCGAGCTTCATTTGTGTCTTTTCTGCTCCGTGATAAGGTGTATCGGTTTCGATTGCTTCAAGAACTCCATTAAGCTCATCGCCAAGGAAAATTGATACAACTGCCGGCGGTGCTTCATTTGCACCGAGACGGTGGTCATTACCTGCGGTAGCTACTGAAATACGAAGCAAATCCTGATAATCGTCAACCGCTTTGATTACAGCGCACAGGAATAAAAGAAACTGTGCATTTTCATATGGAGTTTCACCTGGAGAAAGCAGATTTTGACCTGCATCGGTAGAAATTGACCAATTGTTGTGCTTGCCGCTTCCGTTGACACCTGCAAAAGGTTTTTCGTGCAATAAACACACAAGACCGTGTTTAGCGGCAACAGTTTGCATAATTTCCATTGTGAGCTGATTATGGTCGGTTGCAATATTAGTCGTTGTATATATAGGTGCAAGTTCGTGCTGTGCAGGAGCAACTTCGTTATGTTCAGTCTTCGCTAAAACTCCAAGCTTCCAAAGTTCATTATTCAGTTCTTCCATATAAGCTGCAACTTTGGGCTTGATTACGCCGAAATAGTGATCATCCATTTCCTGTCCTTTCGGCGGTCTTGAACCAAACAGAGTACGGCCTGTAAAACGAAGGTCCGGGCGCTGTTCATACATCTCTTTTGTAATCAAAAAATATTCCTGCTCGGGACCCACAGAGCTTGTAATACGTTTAACACTGTCATTGCCGAACAATCGCAAAATTCGCAGAGCTTGTTTATTGAGTGCTTCCATAGAACGAAGTAATGGTGTTTTCTTATCTAAAGCGTGACCGCCGTAAGAACAGAATGCCGTTGGTATACAAAGGGTTTTTCCTTTGATAAAAGCGTATGAAGTAGGATCCCACGCAGTATAACCTCTTGCCTCAAAGGTAGCCCTGAGTCCGCCGCTGGGAAAAGAAGATGCGTCCGGCTCACCTTTGATAAGCTCTTTGCCTGAAAACTCCATAATTACACCGCCGTCTGGCGACGGAGAGATAAAACTGTCATGTTTTTCGGCTGTAATGCCTGTAAGCGGCTGAAACCAATGAGTATAATGAGTTGCGCCGTTGGATACTGCCCAATCTTTCATAGCTGTTGCTACTGCATTTGCAACACTGATATCTAATTCAGTGCCTTCATCAATAGTCTTTTTCAGCGACGCATACACTTTAGCTGACAAAGTTGCTTTCATTATTCTATCATCAAAAACACGACTTCCAAAATACTCCGTTACAGTTTTCATAGATATATTCTCCTTAACATATAATCGACTAACTTGTTTATTGCAAAAGAGAAAGACACCTTTAATGATTAACATTAAAGACGCCTTTGCTCAATTATTTAATTATACAATACCCTGTGCATTCATTGCGGCTGCTACCTTTTCAAAGCCTGCAATATTAGCACCGATTACATAGTTGCCTTCAAAGCCGTATTTCTTTGCGGCATCGTCAATATTGTGATACAAATTAACCATAATAGCTTTAAGCTTTGCATCAACCTTTTCAAAAGACCAATATGTTCTTTCGCTGTTCTGTGACATTTCGAGAGCTGATGTTGCAACACCGCCTGCATTGGCAGCTTTACCGGGTAAGAAGTAAATTCCGTTTTCCAAAAGATAATCAGTAGCTTCTGCAGTAGTTGGCATATTTGCGCCCTCTGCAACAGCAATTACGCCGTTTGCAACCAAGGTTTTTGCATCTTCTAAATCAAGCTCATTCTGTGTTGCACAAGGAAGTGCGATGTCACTCTTAACGCTCCATACACCCTTACCTTCGTGATATTCGGCATTCGGTCTGTAGTTTTTATACTCAGTAAGTCTTTGACGCTTAATCTCTTTGATTTCTTTAAGTGCTTCGACATCAATACCGTCCGGATCATATATCCAACCGTTTGAATCTGAACATGTAACAACCTTTGCACCGAGTTGTTCTGCTTTTTTAATAGCGTAAATAGCAACATTACCTGCACCGGAAACAGTAACTGTCTTGCCCTCGAGAGTTTCGTCATGACATTTAAGCATTTCTTCAACGATATAGAGAAGTCCGAAGCCTGTTGCTTCCGTTCTTGCAAGAGAACCGCCGTAAGAAAGTTCTTTACCTGTTAATACACCCTCAAACAATCCGCGGAGTTTCTTATACTGACCGAACATATAACCAATCTCACGGGCGCCTGTACCGATATCGCCTGCAGGAACGTCAGTATCTGCACCGATGTATTTGCAAAGCTCGCTCATAAAGCTCTGGCAGAAAGCCATAACCTCACGGTCTGATTTGCCTTTAGGGTTAAAGTCTGAACCGCCCTTACCGCCGCCGATAGGTAAACCTGTAAGTGAGTTTTTGAAAATCTGTTCAAATCCAAGGAATTTGATAATTCCGAGATTAACAGAGGGATGAAGTCTAAGTCCGCCTTTATATGGACCGAGAGCACTGTTAAACTGAACGCGGTAGCCTGTATTAACTTGTACCTGACCGTTATCATCAATCCACGGAACACGGAATTTAATCTGTCTTTCTGGGTTAACAAGTCTTTCAAGAAGCGCATCACGTCTAAAAGCCTGTTCATTAGCTTCAACCACAGGTCGAAGAGAGTAGAGAACCTCTTTTACCGCCTGGTGGAATTCGGGTTCATTGGGATTTTCTTTGATTACCCTCTCGATTACTTCGTCTACATACGACATAATATTTCCTCCTCTGTAAAAAAGAAAAGACGCCTTTAACGGTAGGTATACCCTACACATTAAAGACGCCATTGCCTTCTTTACATATAAATTATTCATAACTTTATTTTTTATGTCATATTTTATACACCAATGAAAAAGATTTGTCAACCCCTTTTTTGAAATTTTACATTAAAAATCCTGCAAAAAGTTTTCAAAATTATCATAAAACCGTAGAAAAAAATTAAAGGTTGTGATACAATGTAAAAAATTATAATTCTCTAAATAATAAATTGTATAAAAGAGAGGTTATCACTATGAAGTATTCAAAGGAAGAAGTATTACAGTATGTAATGGAAGAAGATGTTAAATTCATACGGCTTGCCTTTTGCGATGTATTCGGCAAACAAAAAAATATTTCAATTATGCCAGACGAGTTGCCCCGCGCCTTTGAATACGGAATTGCCTTTGACGCTTCTGCGATAGCAGGTTTTGGTGACGAATCAAGATGTGACCTTTTGCTTCATCCCGACCCGGAAACGCTTACGCTGTTGCCTTGGCGACCGGAACACGGCAAAGTTGTCCGTATGTTTTCTTCTATTTCATATCCAGACGGAACACCTTTTGAGTGCGACACAAGAAGCTTGCTTAAAAAAGCTGTAAACGATGCCAAAAAAGCAGGTTATACTTTTTCGTTCGGTGCTGAACAGGAGTTTTATCTTTTTGAGCTTGACGAAAAAAACAACTCAACTGCAATTCCTTATGATAAAGCCAGCTATATGGATATTGCGCCGGAGGACAGGGGCGAAAATATTCGCCGTGAGATTTGCTTAACGCTTGAACAAATGGGAATTCGTCCCGAAAGCTCACATCACGAAGAGGGTCCGGGGCAAAATGAGATTGATTTTCGTTATTCCGACCCACTCACGGCGGCCGATAATACAATGACATTCCAAACTGTTGTTAAAACAGTATGCCGCCGTAACGGTGTATTTGTTGATTTTACTCCGAAACCTATTGCAAACGCACCCGGAAACGGCTTTCACATCAATATGTCGGTTAAGCCATGTGACAGCTCGGAAAATCTTTGCTATATGATTGCAGGAGTGCTTGATAAGGCTGTTGAAATGACTGCATTTCTTAATCCTACCGAAGATTCGTACAAGCGTTTCGGGCAAAATAAAGCGCCCGGGTATGTTTCATGGTCAAGCGAAAACCGTTCACAGCTTGTGCGTATTCCTGCCGCTGTCGGTGAATACCGCCGTGCAGAGCTTCGTTCGCCCGATCCTACGGCAAATCCGTACCTTGCTTTTACACTTATCATTTACGCGGCACTTTACGGTCTTGACAACAAGCTTGATTTACCCAATGCGGCAAATATCAATTTTTACAAAGCAGACAGCATAACATTGGATAAATTCAGAAGACTTCCTGAGAATTTAAGCTCTGCCTGTGAAATTGCAGCATCAAGCAAGTTTATCCAAAAGCATATTCCCACGGCAATATTGAATATATATTGCAATAAATAAAACAAATAAAAGAATATAAAAAGGAGGAGAGCAAATGAGTCTTAAAGAACGAATTTACAGCGTTTTGGTTGTTTCGGCAGCAGAAGGCTTTAATAACGCAATTTCACCGTTGCTCTCCGCATCAAAATATTCGCCGACAGTTTTTGTATCAAGTATAACTGCCGCAAAGCAAGTGTTGGCTGAACGGTATTTTGACTTTGTAATTATCAATTCTCCCCTGCCCGATGATATAGGTTCAAGATTTGCAATTGATGCAGGCAGTTCAAAAGAAACCGTTGTTCTGCAAATAGTGCGTTCGGAGCTTTATGAGGAAATTCACGATAAGGTTGGCGATCACGGTGTATTTGTCTTATCAAAACCCACATCAAAGCCCACTATGATTACTGCTCTTAATTGGCTTTCAAGTGCAAGAGAAAGGCTCAGAACAACAGAAAAGAAAACTCTTTCACTCGAAGATAAAATGGAGGAAATACGAATTGTCAACAGAGCTAAATGGCTTCTTATCAGCGAGCTGAAATTCGACGAACCGGAGGCGCACCGTTACATCGGTAAGCAAGCTATGAATCGCTGCGTATCCAAGAGAGTTATTGCAGAAGAAATAATTAAAACATACTCATAAATATTAAAATTGAACATATTATTAAAAATGCAGGCTGAAATAACTTCACCTGCATTTTTGTTGTATTCTACTCAACTAATCCGTATTTAGTTTTTATTCGGTCAAGCTTTTCAAGCATAGGTTCTGCAAGGAAGAGAAGGAACACTGCTGTTGCCAGTGCGTGAATTATATCCATAGGAAATCCTGTCAGATAATAACTCATAAGCATTTTAAAATTCAGCGACTCACTTCCCCAAATCAATGCAGAAGCAGGATTCATAATACCGCCGTAAATCAACACGGCACTCAATGCTCCAAATGTGCAGAGCGATGCTCTTGTTCTCCGCAGCAGACCTTTACGATATAATACACCTGCCAAAAATCCGATAATACCCATTGCGAACATCTGCCACGGTGTCCATGCTCCTTGCGAAAACAGCATATTGGACACAAGCATAGTCACAGCACCAACCAAAAATCCTGTTTCTCCTCCGAAAGCAACACCTGCAATAATGGTCATTGCAAGCACAGGCTTAAACTGCGGTAACATAAAGAATGCCGCACGCCCTGCAATACTGACAGCACACAGAACAGCTATAACTGTAAGCTCACGTGCTTTTGGTTTTTTTCTCTCAAACACCATAAAAAATGGAAGCATACATTCAATAAGTACTGCAAATGCTGTTAAATAATACTGTTTACGGTCGATATAAACAACACCGACAAACAAGGTTAAAGGAATAAAAAACAAAATTAAACCGATAGCAGTTACAGTTCGTTTTGAAAGCCTTCGTTTATTTTTTTGAATTTGAACCGTTATAGACGATTGGGACTTCTGCCCGATAAATAATGCAGTCAGCAGCAAAAACACGATTAAACTTATGTAAATACAAACTTGCTTTATGCCTATTGATGTTAAGCCGTTTTTATTAATCATTTCGCTTAATTCTTCAGTTTTCACTGCATACAGAAAAATAAGAAAAGCACAAATTCCGCTAAATAGCGCACCTATTTTTCGCCAAAGCGGAAAGGTTTTGGTGTTTTCTTCTGAAGTGCTATCGGAATACTCACGGATATACTCAACATCATCAGAAATAAAAGCAAAGGATTTTCCGCCAATTGCTTTAATTACATCTTCGGTTGTCACAGCGTTTGGAATAATATTTCGTGCTATACGGTTGGCAGAGGTCGTATAAAAGCTGTTGCCCGAGAAAAATTCGCTTGGTATTCCTTCAGTAACAATAGCTCCGTCAAAGAAAAGAGCGCATCGGTCAGCATATTGAGCACAAAATTCAATATCATGGCTGACCGTAACAATACATATGCCTGCTTTAAGCAGTGATTGCAAAATAGTGGCAAATTCCGATTTAAACTGTACGTCAAAGCCTTTAGTAGGCTCGTCTAAAAGAAGAATGTCGGGATTGCGCAAAAGCAGTTTTGCCAATGCCAAACGCTGTTGTTCACCGCCCGACAAATCATAGGGATGCCTATTTTCAAGCCCATTTAAACGGCAAAGCTTGATTGTTTGAGAAATTTTTTCTTCTTTTATTTCTTTTGAGAGTTTTATATCAGTCAACGCATCTTTTAAATCTTCGTAAGCACTCTTTTTCACAAACAGCGTTTGCGGATTTTGCGGAAGAAATCCGATTGTTCCCATTGTTTTTATTTTTCCTCTGTAAGGAATTTTTAGCCCCGATAAAAGCTTTAGTGTTGTGGTTTTTCCTGTACCGTTTCCGCCTAAAATGCAAAGTAACTCCCCTGCATATGCGGTCAAATTAACTCCTTTTATCACATCGGGCGTATTTTTATCATATTTGAACCACACATCTGCAACATTTATTACAGCTTCTTTATCAGAATGAATAATCGGCTGTTTTGATAACGACTTAATTTTATGTGACGCCGAATATACAGAAATAAATTCTCTTCCCTCATTGACTGAAACAGGACATTCTTCTTCAGACTGCACCGCCCCCCAAATCTGCATTGCTGACGGCATAGCGAGAAACATTTCGTGTTCGTTCTTCTTAAGATATGCGCCTATTTCAGAAACACTTCCGCTGCACATCAGCTTTCCGTTCTCCATTACTGCGGCGCGATTTGCAAGCGATAATGCTTCTTCTAATCGGTGTTCTGTAAGAATTACGGTTGTGCCAAGCTCACGGTTAATTTTTTTCAGCGTTGCCAAAAAATCAGATGCGGCAATCGGGTCAAGTTGAGCGGTCGGCTCATCAAGTATTAAAAGCTTGGGCTGCATAACCATAACAGACGCAAGATTTAAAAGCTGTTTCTGACCGCCCGAAAGCTCACTGACATTCTTATAAAACCAATTTTGTATTCCGAAAAAAGATGCCATTTCAGCTACTCTGCGTCTGATCGTCGGTGTATCATAGCCAAGGCTTTCAAGACCGAATGCCAACTCGTGCCACACTTTATCGGTAACTATTTGATTATCGGGAGATTGCAAAACAAAGCCTATTTCTGCCGCAGAATTTCTCTCGCTCATATCGGAAAGAAGGTTTCCATTGAAGAAAATCTCTCCGCTTTTTATGCCGTGTACTGCAAGCTGTGGCTTTAACTGACGAAGAAAGGTGGACTTTCCGCATCCCGATTTTCCGCACAATACGAAGAAATCGCCTGCATTAACTGTCAGCGACAAGTTATCGACTGCCGGCTTTTCTGTTTGCGGATAATAGAATGTCAAATCTTTGACTTCAATAATTTCCATTTTTGCTCCTCCCTTTCATCAAGAATCAACGGTGTAGCGCACATTGCAAAATAAATAATTTCAAAGCCAACGGTCATAGGCGCTGTCAGCTCTCCTCGGATGCTTGGAAAATACCGCCAAAAAAGCCCATCTGACAAGCAACCGCTTAACAGATAAACTCCTGCAAATGCAAGCCAAAGCAAAACGCCTTTATCACGGTCTGCCAAAATATATATTGAAAAAGCTGTTCTGCCTTTAAGCCCATAGCCACGGCTTTTCATACTGTCAGCCGTTTCAATAGCATTTTCAAGCGACCAAGTAACCATAATAGAAAAACAGATAAGCACAGATTTAAGTCTTTTTATAAGACTGCCGTCAGAAGTATCCCTGCACATACCGATTTGTGCTTCTTTAACAGTTTCAAGCTGTTTTTTGAACTTCGGCACAAAACGAAGCGTCATACTTAAAAGCAAAGACATTGACGGAATTATTCTGCCGAATAAATATACAAATTTATCAGTTGTCATAACTGCTGTATAGCATCCGAACCAAAAAAGAACAGATACAAGCATTACCGCGGCGGCAAATCCGTATATAATGCTTTCAAGTGTAAGCGGATTTCCTGTAGGAAGATAGCAAAGAATAACCGAACCCTTGTGATTAAAAGCAGGGTTTATTAACGCCGTCAAAAGCATAACAGGAAGAGCATATCTTACAAGGAAGTTAATCGTGTTTTTACCGTTTAAACGAATGTGATAGCATATAGAGCAAAAAAGCGAACTCACAAGACAAACAGGATGCATAAAAAACATAGAAAATCCGATTGTAAGTCCGAAGTAAACAAAATTTACTATTGGATGATACGCACTGAATGCATCTCTGTATTTCATCTTTTTCCTCCTAAAAATTTATTCTCCGACTGCATATCCTCCGCCGATGTCTTTGCCGAGATTGCAAGTATACCTCCATTCAACAGTTTCGCCCTGTTTAAGCTGATAACGACTGCATCCGTAGTTAGGATACCAACCGTCCACACGGTACATCCACCCCGAACCGCTTCCGCAGTCAAATTCATAAAGATTACCTATTCCCTCTACATAAGCACTGTTATACATCGGCGTAAAAGAAGCTTCCAGATGAATTTTATTATCACGGCATATCCTTAACAGTACATCATACACTGATTCTCCCTCATAAAAGATTACGGTCTGCGTTGGAAAAATTACTCCGTTTTTAGGAAGAACATCAAGCTTTTCAGGTCTTAATCGGTCGATATTATTTAAAATTGAAGTACATTCAATTGAAAAAATACAAGTATATGCTTTGCGCTCATCAACCCTTTGAGTACTAGGCTCTACGGGCAAAGGCTTTCCCTCCGGTACGGGATCTGTTTTATATTTATCCGCGGTCGTGTTTTTTCCGTTGGAATTAGGTCTTTTTGTATTAGTGGTGCTTTCTGACACCGCAGGCTTTGTGGTTTGTGTAGTAGACGGTTCTGATTTGTCAGTTTTGTCTGAAATGTCAGAAACAGGCTCGTTGACAGCAGATGACGGTAATTCAGTATCAAACTTTTCGTTCGGAACTATCACAAAGGTGCCTTTTTGAACTTTCGGTGTGAAATTAAGAATAGTTTGCTTTGAATTTGTTATACTTACATCCTGTTTAGCAGTTGTATCAGACGAATTTAACGGTGACACAGAGGCGCCGTCCGCATCCCATACGGTATTCAGATAAATTGAAAGAGTTGGAGAAAAATCAAAGTTTTCTTCAGAAAGAAATCGAAACTCTACTCTTTTCTCATTTGCCGATATGATTTCAATTCCCAAATTTAAAGTTTTCGGTTCTTTAATATCTCCGCCGAATACAATCCACTCATATCGCAAGCCATTTGAGCCGCCTGCAAATGTAACCGCTTTGTTTTCAGATTTCAATGTGTTAAAAACAGAGGCATCAACTATTCCGTCTTGGGAAATTGAAATAGCATCTGCGAGAGTAATCGGCTGTCTGTTTATGTTACTGCAACCGCAAAACGCTGTAAGAATATATACAAGCACTAAAAACAAGCATAATACTTTTTTCATATAAATCGCCATGCGACACAGAATTCGCACAAAAAGTCATTAAACAAACAGCTTTTTATGCGCGATATCGTTCCTTTCATTATTTTTTCACGCTAATCGCCTGTCTGTATAAGAAAAGCAAAGTTCCCCTGTGCCGAAAAAGCACAAGGGATATAACGCTATTTACATTTAGAACTCTATTTTATTATTCTTTTACATATTACAGTTGCCGAAAATACAGCAAGTAACAGCATAATAAAGCCAGTATAAACAACCTCAGTGAAGTTATATTCAGTATTGGGAATATTTACATTTTCATTACCTATTGGCTTTGATGTAACATTTTCTCCGCCTTGATTATTATCAGACGGTGTTGTTGCGTCACTGTTATTATCATCTTTCGGATTTTCTGCCGGGTCATCTGAAGGCTCTGAATTTATGTCTGTGCGGATTATTACATCGCTCATATCATACAAGCATGTCTTACCGTTAAGAAAACGGAAATAAGCGGCAAGTGCATAATAGCCCTGCTCTGTTGCCATACCGTTTAATTCACCGTCTATTGTATGACGGAATCCGCCGTCAGTGTAATATTCGCACAATGCGTTTATAACACTGTGTCCGTTCTTAATAAACCGCTCATCGGTATGCGGATTTATTCCGAGTGCCGTAAGTGCAGTAATAACCTGTGCTGAGGACTCTGAGCTTGCTCCGTCTACACTGCCGAATCCGCCGTTTGTATTTTGTACAGCGGATAACCAAAAAAGCGCTTTATCAACTGCATTCTTTACAGCTTTGTTTTTGTTGTAATAAGGTGCAAGTGCTTGAATTGCCATAGCTGTCATATCGGGATCGGATGTGTCCCATACGCTCCAGCCGCCGTCTTCAAACTGTCCGTCTAAAATTGACTCAATCAAAGCTTCACGGGTTACATTACCATCGGGAATAACGTAATTATGTGAATCAAATGCAATCAATGCCCAAATAGGACCGTTAATTCCCTGTGCTTTTACATAATCTAAATCTGTTAATCCTACCAACAAATTATGACCGCTCACATTTGTTACATCATAGCCCATTGCAGTTAATGCCAAGATAATTCTTGAGTTATCAGTAGACTTAACTCTGTGAAGCTGTTCTTTATCGTTAATATGACTTGCAACATATTCTAATACATAAGAATAATATCCGTCGGAAATATCTCGGTCAGCTCTCTTTAAGCCGATTACCATCCACTCACCGCCTACACTACCCACAGAAGGAGTGCCGAGAGATGAAATATAATCGCCTACTGACTGATAGATATCCTCAATTTTTCTGTTAAACGCTGCAATCAGATTTGCGTATTTATTTTCTGCATCAAGAAGTACAGAATAATTGGTAACAAAAACCTGCTGTTCTTTTGTTAAAGCATTATATGCAGTGCGCGCATCTTCAATTGCATTAACGGAAGAAAGTACAATATTGCCTATAGCATCAATTTTTTCGATTACGTTCTCTGCAATTGCTTTATCAATTCCAGCCTGCTCTTCGTGTGTGCGAAGATTTATGTAATAAATTTCAGGCTCTTTTTCGCCCTCTTGAACAATTACACGAACCATTCTGTGAGCTAATGAATCAAAATGAGCTTCATTACCATAAGTGCTGTTAATATATACATTTGTACTTTCGGGAACATCTACTGATACATCAACTGCTTCTTCTGAAACAGCATAATAAACATTTAAACCGTTTTTTAATTCAATATTCCGACCGTTTACAGCGATACTGAAAGGTGCATCTGTAAGACCGACACTGTTCTGCGATGCTACGGTTTTGTAAATAGCGCTGATTTCGGTTGATTTTTCCCCAATACTGCCGCCGTCAACATTTGATGCAGTTTGTACTTTTACATATTTAACCCAATCAAGATTTACAGGCTGACCGTTTTCATCAACAGCCCATGACAAGTCAAAAACTTCGCCTGCCTGTCCGCCGATATACGGATTAAGGCCTTTATAGCCTGTATCGACATAACCCCAATTGGGAAAGGCTGCTGTTCGGCTGCCATAAGGGTCTGTTCCCTCTGCAACTAAAAGGGTACCTGACACTGTGATACTGTTTTTATTATCTTCTGTCCAATTAAATAACGGGTAACCATCTTCTGACGGAAAGTTATAGCTAATACCTGAAGCACCTGTGCTGTCTGTCCATTCAGCCTTTAATTTATCGTTTGAAGTATAAGTGATCGTATAATTCCAAAGTGCATTATTATTGTAATGGTCAGAACCTGCCAAAGTATACCATGTTTCGCCGTCTTGAGAAACAAGCACATTCCCCGGCTCTGAAAAGCCTGCACCGCCCATTGTGTTACCGTTGATAACAAAATCTGTTCCGTAGGGATTTTTAGGGTCATTATAAATTAAATCGTCAAAACGGTATACAATGTAACCGCCGAAATTGCCGAGAGATATAAGCTCGCCTGTACCTGCCTGTGTTTTACCGATAAGAGTTCTTTCGGGCATTACACCGTAATTACCAAATGCACTGTTGCTGTTATTGGTATATTGGCTTGCTAAACATAGATAATCGTCAACCGCTGTCGGAGTATCAAATTCTTCGTTTCTTTGATATACGGTTATCATCATCTTTGTTGCAGGTGCATTCTCATTTTCAGCGATAATATAATACTGTTTTTGCGGAATATCGTTTTGAGTGCCTGAAAGGTCATCTGCGCAAATCGGCATTGCAAAATATCCGTCATCTCTACGCGGAATTTCATCACCCTTTATTTTGAACTCGCTGTCAGAAAAATACGCCTTTACCGCATCGCCTCTAAAGAGAAATGCCGCTTCAGATACACCGCGGTTAAGAAGCATTTGAAAGTTTGAACCGCTTTGACTTATAGGTGTATAGAATGAAGCATTTTCAGCTTTAACATCGTTATTCTTTGCGTCAGAAACTTCCCAGAAAATCCAAAAAGTTCCTGAATTACCTACTTCAATTCTTGAGGATTGCCACTTATCAGCAGGATAATTCGGCAATATCTCTCTGTTAAACGCGAGTTTTTCGGGTATATATGCTGTTTCAGGCATACTGCCGACTGTCATTGAAATATTGCAGAAGCCGTTTTCATCAAATGTAGATGTCCAATCAGAAGAACCTGCTGTAAGATTACTGCCGTCTGCGGGACGAAGCATTACAGATTCGGCATAGCTCGGAACCTCAACACCCCAATATGAACGCGCAAAATTTTTAACTTCGAGCTTTTGTTCTGCTTTTCCGTTTACTACGGCATAAATTTCAGCCATAGGAACTACATCAAAAGTTATTGTTGCTGTAAATGTCGGATCATCTACGGATGTTGCTGATATAGTGACATTTTCAGCGGTTGCTGAAGCTCTTAAAGACAAATAACTGCCATTGCTGGTCTTTTTACCGAATAAAGATTCGTCACTTATTTCCCATTTGCATGTGACGAAATTTCCGTCTTGGTCTTTTGCAACAAGTTCATTTGTCACTCCTGCTGCAACAACAGGATTTTTTAATGAAAGAATAAGCTTTGGCGTATCGCTTTCCGCTTTTACTTCAACAGTGTATACCTCCGCTTCACCGCTGTTGCCGTTCATACTTGGCCATGAGGGATCTCCGCACTTAACTGTAATAACAGTTCCGTCAGATACGGGAACCGCCTTTGTCCGTTTATATTCCTCGCCGTCAACATAAGTGCGAACTTGATAATTTTTGTTATTAGCAGTTGGTGTTACATAAAGACTGTTTACGCCAGATGGTATAAACAGTGTATACGTATGAACACTTCCGTTAAAAGAATCTGACAGAGTTCCTGCACTAAACGCTAAATCTTTAAGAGTTTTATCAGTATTACCCCAGCTTCCGCCAAGATCGGCACCATAGTTCATAGTATACATAATGCGGATTTCATCGCCCGCAGATAGAGTACCTTTTGCTACGGTAAACGCTCCAAAACCCTCATTTGTAAACCAATCGTTGAGTGTTCCCATCCAACCGGACATACTTCCGCCGTCAAAGGCACTAAGTCCGTTTATTTCGCTGATATAGTTACTCTCTGCGCCTTGTTGTGAATAACTGCCGAGTGCGTCTACAACACAGCTCATCATAGTTGAATCCGGTTTTAAATCAACAAATTTGTCTACCAGAGTTCCCGACCATGGGGCAGAGTCATCTGTATAAGTAGTATTTTCAACAATTACGCGCACTTGATTGCTGTCAGCCGCATATGCCGAAATTATATTAATCGGCAACATAGACAGTATCATAATAACGCTGAGCAAAGCGGCAAAAAAACGCTTTGTATTTGTTCTCATTAAAAATCCTCCTTTTATTTTTCATTATTTTTCTTACAATTATCTTGGGTATGTAAGCCTTTTGCCGAACGCTTTTTCTTTTTCAACGGCTTTGGCTTTGCCTCTTTCAGCCCTGCTTTTACCAAAGCATTGGGCCAAGGTCCTAAAAAGGCTTTAATTCGGGATAGGGTCACAACATCAAAATCATCTTTATGAGGTATTCTGCCTATTTCAGTCTGTTTTTCAATGAGCTTGCTTACCGCCCAAACCTGCTTTTCTTCTTGCGACCAATTTGTCATTTCTCCCATACCGATTTCATCCCCCTTTCCGAATAAAAAAATTTCTGTTTTACAACAAAAAGGCTCTTCCCCTCAAAATGAAGGAAAGAGCGTAACAGATTAAAAGCACAACACTGCAAAAGCTTTGAAAATGAGCAAAAATAAAGTGCAACATATTTCAACGCCGACAGTACGGCACTTGATAATCGGTTACACTCTTCTCGCCCAATCTCGTAAACCTTTGGGGAAAATACGGCAGGTATCCTGACTTATGATACAGCGGAGTTAAAACTAAACACCGCAAAAAAACAGCCTTCTCAGAAAAAATCCAATGGCAATATGTTCTTCATTTCGTCAAATACAGTAATGGCGGTTGTTCCGGATTCGAACCGGATTCCCTTTTGCATCTACTCAGCTAACAACTTTTCAAACCGTATTTTCTTATTCAATTGTAAATACAATATCACAGAATGAAAATTTTGTCAATGAATACAACAGCAAAAAATCACTGTAATTCATTTATGAATTTTTGTATTCGTTCGGTTACAAGTTCACTCTTATTCATATTTTTCAAATATTGTTTACTCACCCACTTATAAGCAATAGTTTCGCCATCCTGCAAGGTGACGCTTTCTTTATCACAATCTGTAACGCATAAAAACTCAACATATATCGAATGGTGTCGGCTGTTTACTACCTGCCCTATTTTGCTTACAGTTCCGGATATTCCTGTTTCTTCTTTTAATTCTCTTACAGCACATTCCGCAGGTGTTTCATTTTTTAATGCCGAACCGCCGGCGGTAGCTTCCCACATACCGCCGAAATGCTTTCTCATATCTCTTTGCATAATTAAATAATCGCCGTCGTTATGGCGTACAATAACATCGCAAACTAAATGAAACATTCCGTCGGGAACAACTTCGCCCCTAATCAATTCTACATTGGGTATTTTATTGAAATTTTCATCATAAGCATCCCATATTTCCATATATCTACCGCCTTAATCCGCTTTCTTTTCATACATCAAACATTTGCCGTCAAGAGAAATCATATCTCCGTGACCATGTATATTATCCCCATCAAAATCTTCTTCATAATGCTCGCAGTTGACACATTTTTGCTTAATAACTTTTTCAAGTCGGGCATTGTATTCTGCACGGCATAAAACAGTTGCATCTTCGGCACATATTTTATCCATTTTTGCAACATTCAGATAAACTGTTTTTACCTCTTCTTCAATCAGATAAGGAAAAACACAGTTTTCTGTTTGATACTGAACCATAGGAATAAAAGAATTATAATTTTCGTCTGCATATTGTATAAATTCTTCAATAGAAGAAATTTGTTCGGGGAATTTGTAAAGATCAAAATCAATTTCCAAAATTTTCATTGCTGTACGCTCCTGAAATAATAAGTAAAATTATTTTAATTATACATCAATTTTTAATTTTTTCAACTGCCTTTAAAAGTGCATATAAGCCGAATTATAAAAAGACAACCGACTTTGCATAAAAATCGGTTGTCTTTTTTAATTATTTGTTAGGACATTTATTATGAGTGTACAGTGCTTACAGTAAGCTTTTTAGTGTTTTGGTAAAGACATTATGAATCACATAGCCCCAATCGGCTTGCTCTTTCTTCTTTACCGAAACGCAAAGCTCAATAGAATTAGCCTCGCCTGTGAGGTTTTTAAAACGCAAAGGCAAGCGATATGCATTTGGATTGTCAGGAGAGCGTTCAAGCTCAACCTTATTGCCGCTACCGAAATAATAAACATCATACTCATAATCTGATGATTCGGGAACATTCAAAATGATGTCATAGTTACCGAATTTGAGATTATAGAAATTATTTCCGTCAATACCTGTTTCAGAATAATATCCTGTCTGCATTGTTGTAGCAGAAGAATCTACCATACATCTTATTGAAACGCCGAATGTACCGTATGTTTCAAGCAATTCAGAAAGATTTTTCTGCGTTCCGTTATCACTTTCTGCTATTGAAAGTCCGTTTCTTACGAAATCTCCGACTCTGACATTTATAGATTTGTTTCGCTTATTCTGCAAAGCATTAATGGTATAGTAAGATACATTGCCGTTTTCAGCAACAACCTTAAACATTTTTGCCTCTTTAACATCGTTTTCATCTGCAAAATGTTCATAGCGGAAGAAGTGCTTATGGCTGTCAATAACCTGTCGGTTGCTGTCAAATTCAACCTGTACCCACTCACCGGTACCGTCTATAATGTCACCGTCTGCATCAAGCTCAGCGCCGTCTAAATAATACAAAGCGCTGTTTGCAGGAATATAATCTTTTTTCATATCCAAATAAGCATCTGAAATACTTGTCTGAACCCCGTTAATTCTTCTGTTTGTCATAATATAACAATAAACCACAAAGGAATTGACATTTTCAATGCAAGTATCAGTGCTGTCTGTAAGCGGATCTGCACTGTATGTAATTTTACCGTCAGAGAAGCGAATTATATTACTTTTACCCTTTAAGCTTATGTGCGATTCAAGGTTTTGATTGCTTTCGGCAAGAGCATAGGTATTTTTGCTGTCCCAAGCTACATCTGCATTGATAGACGAAAGATTTACTGTTGAGCCGATTTCATTACTCATATAAATATTTTTCAGATAACTGTCGTCATTAGCGCGCTTATGGATAATTGTACTGTCGTATGCCATATACATAATGGTTTTATATATAGGATAGCCACGGTCAGATATTTCTTCAACAATTTCATAGCTCTTATCAAGACCTTTAATGCTGACTCCTGCGTCTAAAGATTCAGCAAACTTCACAGCGTCTTCATAAAGATAGAAATATTCTGTTCTTGCCGCAATGGGAGTAATACGGTAATAACCCATTGTTGCGTTGCCGTTAAGGTTCATTACAACCGAAGTGTCATTATTTCGGTTAATTGTGGCAGTTACCTGTGCGGGCGAAGTTTTGTCGGTTATAATTCTGAAGCCGACGCCTCTTTCAAAGGTAGCATTACCGATATGTGTAAATTCGTTACCGTCTTCGGGGCAGAATTCAACAGTGAACAAGCTGTCAAAATTATGTGTCGGATTGGATTCGGGTTTTGAAGAACTTGATGCAAAGTTGAATACTGCAAAAGGCGCGCTCAAAGGAGAGGTGCTGTAAGTAGAGAGCATTGAGAAATTGCTTTCTGTACCCTTGGGGACCTCATAAACGGTCTGTTCAGCACCGTCTATATTGACAACAGAAGAAACAGGATCTGAATAAAACTTATCGTTGGCAGTTTTATACTGAACCATAGTTTTGTCAACAGAACTGCCGGGGAATACAATTTTAACAGGGTAATATCTTGTAACTGATAAATCCTCGCTCATAGTCTGATAAATTGCATCCATATAATCTACAGAACCGTCGGCTCTGCGATGAATCTTGTATATCATGGGTCTGAAGAGTACAGCAGAATAGGATGTACGATAATGGAACATTTGTTTGAGTGTGTTTTCATCACCCGAATTTCTCACATAAAGGCTAAGCAAATAGTTGGTACCCGTACCTGCGTAATATTCATAAGTGAAATTTGAATTTTCAGTAAAGATTACGTTGTTATAATACTGTGCAAAGGTGTGCCTGCCTGCATAGGGAACATCTTCGCCGTTTGAATAAGCCTGTTCAATGGCATTTGCGGCGGCTTCATAGCTTGCCCAAGCGCCGTAGCCGTCATATTTTTGCTCTCTTACACTTTCGCTTGCGCTCCATTGACCTGTTATATCAAGCACAGCCGTACTGCCCAAGGTCGTGGTGCCGAAATCGGTATAACCTGCTAGCTTTAAACTATCAGCTTTTCTGATTGCTATATAGACTGACTGTGTGCTTCCGTTGGGAAACTCAAACACAAGCTCGTAGTAACCGCCCTCGGTTTCACTAGCTATTCCGCCTGTATACAGCTGATAACTGCCGACAAGGTTGCCGTTTATATCGGCTTCTTCATTTGTGTGCACGGTATTTGTTGATACAAAGCCAAAGGAATTATATGAGCATTTGAGCTTTAATGCGCCATTTTCATCAAAGAAATCTGCGTTGCTTCGTGAAATAAGGGTTTTACCGTCAGCCTTTACAAATTCCCAACGGATATTTGCACTCTCATTTTTAAGATAATAGTCGTCGGGCGCATTATCGGGCTTAACGCAATTATATTTTTCAGCCTTTAAGTTATATGAGCCATCGGTTTCGGGAACTAAATTATAGTCTTTTCCCACATAAATCAGTTCTGCGACAAGCACACCGTTATGACGGATGTTGCCGTTGCCGTCAACCGTATATGAGTGGTCGGATTTAAGCAAATCTGCAAGGCAGGAATCCTTATTAAGCCCGAGAGCGGAACCTGCTTCGGTAATTCCGTAAGCGTTTTGAACATAATAGTATATTGACATACGGTTATATAAATTATAACCGTCTTCAATATTCTTTGTTTCAATGTGAAAATTCAGCAACGAATTATACTGATAAGCAGGATAGTCCCAGAAGTTATAGCTGTTTGACGCTTCTTCAGAAATATTCTGATAATATGTTCTGTTAGTGCTGCTACTTTCTGTTGCGGAGTTCGTAATAAGTGCAGATGTTACGGATATGCTCGGCTCTGCCGAAACGCTTTGAAGCTTAATTACCCAATTTGCTTTGTCGCCGTTTTGTGCAGTTACACGGGCATAAAGCTGATAGGTAAGCACTTCGTTGCCGTCACTGTCATATTCTTTATTCATAACAATCGGTTTGCTGTAAATATCTTCAATTACAGAGGTGTGGGCAGGGTCATTATAAAAAACAACCTCTGCACCGCTTGAAATCTGATAAGAGAGAACGGACAGCGCATCGCTTGCAATTTCGTCTTGAACATAGACAAAAATTGTATTTTCTGTTTCAGACTTTTCAAAACGCTTTGTAATTGTTGAGGTTTCGCCGTTTGTAACAACAAACTGCAAAATATCGTTTAAATCGAGCAAATCAATTTGAGCGCATTCTGTGCCGAGCCTTGTACGGATACCGTCAGTATACCAAATATCAACAGAACCGTTAGGCTTTACCGAAGACGGAATAAACTGATTGGGGAAGTAGTCACTGCCGTTTGCGCCCGGCTTTGCAGACGTTAAAACAAATCCGCCGAGCTGTTTAAACCAATCAAGATATTCTTCATATTCGGGTGAAGATGCATCATCAGGCTCTTCCATATCGGATTTATCATATTTACCGCTGTTTAATTTGCTGTATTTTTCTCTGTAAGCGGTTGAAAGAGCGCCGTAATCAAGATAACCGATTGCGCATACTACGCCTGTGTCGCTGTCAACGTCGCCTCTTGTGAAAAATGCAGGCGATGTTTCAGCGCCGTTTTCTTCGGCAACGGGATAAATATATTTATATGCGCGTAAATCGCTGTCATCGGACGAAACCTTTTCGCTGTCTTTTTGCTTATCGGTTGTTAATACGCCGACAGAATACTGTCTTTGAGGAATAAGATTACCGCTTTGATCTTTTGAACTTGGATTACCGATTTTTATAATTTCATGCTCGGTTGAAGCAGAATAAAGATTTTCAAGCGTTATACGGTTTGAATATGTAACATTGCCGTTATTTAATGCAACACCGTTGCCGTTTTCGTCAGCAGTAAAAACCCAGTCGGTTAAGCCTTGCTGATAACCGATTAACTGATTATCGGAATAGCTCAAAACATTCTTTATTGTAAAATTAGAGTCATTGTTTCCACTGTAGTATAATCTGCCTGCCAAGCCGCCAACATTTACAGGATAAAACGAAGCGGTGCCGTTAGCCTTTTTAGAGGTACCACTCACCTTACCCGTATTTACAACATTTTCAACAATTGAGCGAATTGCAGGCATGTTTACGCCTGCGCTATTGCCTTGTAAATAGCCGAATACGCCACCTGCATTACTTGAGGTAGCTGCGTTATTGGCATTATAAGGCTCTTGTTCAATATTTACGGTTACATCGCCGTGGTTTACAAGATTTGAAAGCACACAGGTGTCGCCGCCGTAATTTGCTGTTGCCGGTTCAAAAAGAGCAGCAATTCCGCCTGCATAATATGCAGAGCTTGCATACATCTGCTTAGCATCAACAGAAATATTGCCTTGATTTATACAACTGTTCACATTTATCGCGTGAGCGGCTATTCCCGTAGAATAGCTTACATACTGTATAATGCCGCCTGCAGAGGTGCTGTCATTTGCTCGGTCATATAAAAGGTTGGTGGTATTTGTTTCGTTTGAATATTCAAGACGGACTGTGTCGCAGGTTGTGTCAAGGTCATCTGAAACATATCGCTTATTATCGATTTTAATATCTATATCACCGTAATTTGAACATCCGTATAACGAGCTTTCATTGTCAGACCTCAAATATCTAACGATGCCTGCAACGCCTGTAGTAATTCCGCCGATACGCTTTCTTTGCCTGCCCATTCTGTTTACGGCAATATTACCGAGGTTAATACAGTCAGAAACATTAAATACAGTACCCTGCTGCAGCTCATAAATAATTCCCGAAGCATAAACAGTATCATTAAGGCTATTTACGGTGAGATTACCTGTATTCATACAGTTGGTTACATTGTACGCAATCTGTGTAATTCCGTTCACATTAATAGATGAGCCTACATCTGAATTAACGGTAATGTCACTCTTATTAACACAGTTTGATACTTTTCCTTGATAAGAAATTCCGTTCACATATTTATCAACTGCAAAATTGCTGACAGTAATATCGCCTAAATTCACGCAGTTGCTTACAGTGATGGTGGTACTTGACGCATTTGATATACCTGTAACACGAAGTGCACGGTAGATTTGACGGCAGTTTGCAACATCAATATCGGATGAAAGACCTGTTCCTGCAACGGACACACCGTTGATTGTACGAGCCTCCCAACCGTTTATGGAGCCGGAGCTTATAGTACCGTTTTCTCCCTTTAGCTCCTCCATCTCCTGCCTTCTTTTGGCGTTGGGGCTGAAGCCGAGCATTTCAACAAGCTCGTCATAGGTTGCGGGAACCCTACCGCAGTCTTCGGGAGTACCTGTTACGGTAATATTACCGTAGTTTATACAACCATCGGCAATATCGGCGGCTACACCTGAAATATAGAGCCAACGGCTTGACTGACCGTACCACGCAGAGGTGTATGAGGTATAAAGCTCTTGACCATTTGCCGCCTTTAAATAATGGTCAGCGGTCATATCAACATATGAATACTCGCCTGTCCATTTATCAAAGGTATTTACATCGATATTACCGTAATTATTACAGCCGTAACAGTTGTACGAAACGCCGAGAACGGCATATGTGTCATTATATGTCACACCGTTCACTGTTGTGACATTGTATGACCAAGGAACATAACCGCCAAAGCTCAATGTAATATCACCGTAATTATTACATCTTACTGTATAACCCGAACCGTAACCGTAAGTAGTGAAGCAAGCACGATTATTAGTAAAATGAGTTTGTCTGCCTGAACGGCTGCTGTTATCAACATAAATATCGCCGTAATTGGCAGAATCATAGTCTTTATATGTTGCGCCGTTTTCATATTTTCCTACTCCGTAAGTAAAATTAAAGGAATAGCATGTAACATCGCCGAAATTACGCTGATTAATGTTAGCAGAATAACGTTCATGTGCCCTTACGCCGCCAACATAACCGCATCTTGACTCAACGGCTGTTACATCACCGAAATTATAACAACGCTCATAAAAACCTGTGTCACTGACAAATTTTTCGGTTACAGTGTCAAAACCGTAATGAGCTTGCAAATTATCGCTTGAAGAAACTAAATAGTAGCCTGTAACTCCGCCCAATCTTGGATTATAGTTAAGAATATATGAATTTTCATCGGGTACAATGCCGACGTATCGCATTTCGGTGCCTACTTGATTATTTTTATCGTCATAAACTGGCACTTCTTTTTTTTCGGCAGGCACATCAAGCACCTCACCGAAATTGGCGATCATATCAATACATAAACCTCTATCGCTATAACCAATAACGCCGCCTGTATAATAGTAGATAGCACGGTTTACATATTTGGCAGAGTTATTATCGGTATGGTCTGCCTGCATACGCTCGGGGTCCGTGCTTAAACTGCCGTAAACGCCTATGCCTGTAACAGAACCGTAGTTGACCACATTTTTTATGTGATAGCGTTGGATATTAGAATTATTAATTGTTGTAATTCCATAACCTGCAACACCGCCTATTGCGCTACTGTTGCCGTTATAACCCTCAACATATTTGTGCGTACCGCCGTAAACATTACCGTAGTTCACGATATTTTCAAGTCTTTCACAATAAACATAACCGAAAATGCCGCCGATATAAGCCTTAATTGCAAGAGTTTCATCAGAAAATATTACATCTGCCGTTGAGGTGATGTTTACAACAGAACCGTTGATGTCATAACCGCCTGCCATACCCATATAAATTTGGGTCGTTCCCGAAGAATATCCCTTTGTAAAACCATAATTGCCCGTGATAATTCCGCCGCCTATAAAATTGACATTTGAAATGTTACCTAAATTCTGCCCTTCTACATCAGGGTCAGGTATTAGAGTTCCGTTTGATCTTCCTATTAAGCCATAATAGTAATAATTTATTCCGTTACCGTCAGTAGCAACACCCGGCTTGGTAATGCGAAGATTTATAATTGAATAGCAATTGTTAGGCTGGGACTCATCGCTTGTTTTGCCCGTAAAATGACCGTAAAAAAGACTTGACGGAACATATGCGCCGTCTGCAACACAGCTCATATCAATATTATCAGTCATATGAAATACAAAACGGTAGTTACCATTACTAAATAAACTTTCGGGTGAAGTTGGGAAATAAACTAAATCCGCAGGAGTTGAAATTTCCAAATCGTTCTGCATTCCTGCCGCAGAATTATATTTAAATAATTCAGAAGAAAAACCGTATAATTTGGGATATATGAAATATCTGTTGATATTGCCGGCAGTTGTTAAAGTAGCAATAGCACCAGCATCAACAATTTTACGCAAAATGTGCCAATGATAAAATTCAGAGGTATCATTAGCAAATTCAATACCGTCGTCAGTATCGTTTTTACCGAGAGTTTTAAGCTCAACGGTAGTCATTGCAACAACAGGCGAAGCTTCTTCAGAAGAAACACCTGTTATAGGCTGTGTGAAAATTGTTTTATCATAATAAGCATTCTGAATTTTACCGCTGTTTTCTGCGCAGATTGGGTCATGATAAAATACGCTTTCACCCTCGGCATAATCTTCGCCTGCATAATAAACATTTGTAACCGTACCTTGATTTTCATACGCAATACCTGCAAAACCGCAGTTTGCAGAATAATCTGTACCGTTTAATTCAGTTAAATCGCAATAAACCTTATTGATTGTACCCATATTTATGACGGCAATCATACCAAGTCTTACCGCAATAGGTGAATAACCGTCTACAATCATATCAGAAACGCCGTATAAACCAAGGTTTTGAACTGTTCCTTGTTCGCCGATAACTCCAAATAATCCGTAGCCATAAGGATCATCGGGAGTACGGTATGTATCAAAAGCAATTTTACGGATTTCAAAGCCCTGTCCGTCAAAAGTACCGTTAAACGGCGCATTTGTTGTACCTACGGGCGTATAATATGACGCATTGAATTCATCAGCATAATATCCGCCGTTATACTCAATATTATTTCCCAAAACAAAGTTTGCAGAAAGATAAAAATTCTTTTCCTGCGAAATAATACTGTTACAGTTCAAGCTCCACAAATATAGTTCGTCGGCTGTACCAATACTTATTTTGTAATCGCTGTATTTGCTTGCCGCAGAAGAGTCAAATGTTGAATAAACACCGACCTCATCAATAAATTCGCTTAAAGATATAACTTTAGGAGTACCGTTTTCAGCATAATATTCTTCAAGAGTCGGAATTTTTTCATGACCAGCAGTTTCTAAAGCGTCGGCAACTTCTTTTTCAGAGCTTTCTCTTGCCTCGCTGATTATAGTTTCTTTTGACTGACTGTCAGTTATATCACCTGCAAAAACTATATTTGCCGGAATCATTTCCAAAAGTATTATAGCTGCAAGAAAAATACTGATTATACGCATATTCAATTTTGAGTGATTATGTTTAATCATTGTTATATTCCTCTCTTGCTCAATCATTCTGTTATTTCATCTGGAATATTTGTCTGTTGCGGAATTTCGGTAATATTCCAAAACGTCTTAAAGCGGTTAAACTGCACTGCGTCCGCTTCAAGATAAAGTTTCAGCACTGTTGCCGTTGCACTGTTCACACTGTCCAACTCATCTGAAAACTGCGGGGTAAACGCATCACCGTCTTTTATAATTGTAAGCTTTTTGTATTCGCCGTTTTCACTTTGAACAAAATTCCCGTCTTGATATGTATACATTGTTTCGTCAGATGACTTTGTATTTAAAATTTCGTTCTGATTTTTCAAATTTGTATCAGCTTCAGCCTCTGTCAAAGTTGTTTGAATTTGTGTTAAATAAACATATCCGTCTTGTAATCTGTTATCTGCCATCGGCACATCTTCATTCAAATTCAAGGTCATTAAGGGTTCCGGCAAAATTCCGCTTTGATTGACCGGTCCGCCCATGGTTTCGGCATACGTACCGCTCCAGTTCTCCATAATCATAAGTCTTACATAAGCATAGCTTTCGCCTTTATAATATACATCAACAGAAATCGGCAAGGGGGTATTAGATTTAAATCCCTCGCCATTTTCTATTGTAATTATTCCGTTTTCGACATTATATAAATCGCCTGTTTCGCTGTTTTTCGCAACAATCCGCACATCAAAGGTATCGTGCGAAGCAACAACATCATGTCCGTCGTCCATAAAAAATCTTGCCGCCAAAAAGCCCGACAGCGCTGTTACAGCAACAATCAAAATAATTACTGCTGATAATATAATAAGTTTGGATCTGCTTGATTTTTTTTCATTGATTTTCACTGAAAGAACCTCCTACTTCTGTATAACATCAAGTTCAAGATGTTCTTTCAAATAAACAGTTTTTCCAAAAGAATTTTCGTTATTAACATCCGCATTTTCTCTCCATACAAAAACTGTTAAAAATCTTGACTCACCGGGTTTTAAATCATAAGACCAATTTTTAAGATTTTCAGTGCAAACGCTTTGAATATTAGCTTTAATATCGGCAAACGAAGTGTCAGCATTAAAACTACCGTCAAGTGCAGACTGAATTTCTGACTGAAAATCGCTCTGAACATCATAATTGAATACCAAAATAAAAATATCATCACTTTGAGCCGTGTAATCTTGATGATTATGATTGTCAGTAGTGGTTTTATCTTTTAATTTTGCGCCTATTTCTACGGTCTGGTTGCTCAAATTGGTTATCATAAGACGTCTGCTGATAACAACATCATTAAAATTTACATCGTCATAAAGTCTTGTTGTTGCAGGCAATTCAATTTGCCAATCCGGAGGCGCTATTGTGTCCAAATCCAAAACTTGAATGTTAAAATCTGCAAGATTAGCATTTTCTTTATGATTTTCAACAGATATGTAACGAGCAAAGGAAAATCCGAGTAAGCCTATACAAACGATTATGGCAAGTATAATAAGAAGACCGCTTCTTTTTGCACTGTTGTTTATGTTATTTTCTTCAGTCTTCATTATGTTACCTCCTTAATTCATATATTCTGTATTTAATCCACCTGAATTATCTCAAAAGAGAATTCAATATTTTCTTGATTGTAAAATCCGTCAGGAGCATTGATTGCATCACCGTTGCTGTCAAACCACATTATTCTCGGCGAAGCGCACAGCAATGTATCCATATAAGATTGATCGTCTAAAACAACGTTATCAAGCTCTTGCGGCCAATCACAGGTTATTTTCCATTCGCCAAGCTCTGACAAATCAGTATTCACATCGCTTATTGCATTAAACTCATTTTCAAACCACAAAGAAATTTCTTCTTGGGTAATATTTTGCGCATTCTCAACCGCAATCCATTCGGAATGTTCGTCATCCCTATGATAAATATTAAATTTGATAGGATAATAATTCTGTTTTACATGAAAGCAAAAACGGTATTTATCGGGATTATCAATTTCCATAGCCTCATGATTATATTCTTCAATAAACTGAATTGTACTTTCACCGTAATCAACATGATAATAACCTTTAGGCAGGCAAACATCACTACCTGTTAATTCACAACCGATAGACACTGCGACCTCGGGCTTTCCCGACAAAGAAAATATCATTCCTTCTGTTTCTGCAAATCCCGGAACAAGTTCTGTTTTTTGATCTATCACATATCCTTTAGTTGTTATTGATACTCCGTACTTTGCAATTCTCGCATCACTGCCGTTACTCGACGAAACAATAAATTTAGCAAAAATACCGCAGAGCAGATAAACTGTTATCAATACTAAATAAAGCAGAACTGCCGCTACTGTGCATATAATATTTCTTTTTTTCACGGTAATCCTCCGTTCTGAACAAAATTTCAATTATCCTCTTTATTTAACTCATCTTTTAATTTTCTGATTTGTTCTTTTACACTGTCAATATCTTCATTATCTATTCGTTTTTCTTTTCTGTAAGACAGTTCAAACAAAAGAAATGCAATAACAATCAATGATATTATTACTGACGGCTGTTTAATAAATCTGGCAAACACTCCCACATTGGGAATAACCGCAATAACAGTCCCCTTAACCTGCTGAATACTTATAGGGTCGTCAGCAACAGGATTAGCGTCGCCCCGGGTAACAATAATATCGTCTTCTTTAGAACAAATACGATGTGTTATTAATATTCCGTCAGACTCATAAACAACAACATCGCCAATTTGATAACTACCGCCCTCACGAACCAAAACCATATCATCAACAGAAATATTCGGTTCCATACTTCCCGAAAGCACTACGGCGGCGCCTATTCCGAACGGCATAGGCAAATTATTGCCTGCAAGCGTTCCTGCATTCCAAATATATACGCTAAATCCAATTACAATACTTATAAAAACAATAAGAATGTAACGGAAAAATCTGCTTATTTTTATTTTTGCCTTATTCATCTGAGTCTTACGCTGCATTTGCAGACTCCTCCTCTTTTGCACGACGCTTGAAAAAAATAAGCATAAATATAATAAACATAGATGCTGCGGCAAGCGCATACCAAATCAGAATATCCAAATCGGCTCCTGTATTAGGCGGCTGACCTATAACATTATTACCGATATTTTCGTTGGCAGAAGCCACCGTTTTAATGATGATTGTGAGCGTAACATCCTCACCTTCGGCAATATTTCCTATTTTAGTATCAAATTCATCGTCACTTTCAAAAGGCCACTGCCAACCTAATGTATAGGTTGAATGATAACCGGGAGAAAGCGAGGCAGAGTCAGAAACACTGTTTAAATCTAAAACAGACTGCCAATTATTTTCATCGCCGACAAGGTATTTGCCCGTATAATCTTTAAGCTTAACTTCAACAGGAATAGATGTTATATTATCTGACATATACGCTTCAACAGACATAACATAGTCAACTGCGGTATTTCCTGTGTTATTAAGCACAAACGAATAGTCATTTGCAACACCGGGGGCGATAATTTTGTCACCGTTTTGAGAAAGAGCGGTTATTACACTGTCTCCGTTTTGATAAGACACTTTAAATATGTCTATTTCAGTGTTACTTTTCCATATTTGGTCATTATCAGAAACATTAAAGCCGGGAATATCTTTAACTGCTGTTTCATTAGAAGAAGTGCCTGACGGTTGAGCAAGAGCTGAAGAAACGGAAAGTAAATCGATATCTGTTTTTATTTCTTTGCCTGCAAAAATGCCTAAATGATTAGACAAAACTATTAAGCTTACCAAAACACAAACAGCAAGAATCACAGCCGCTACAATAGGCAGACTTTTTTTATGATATTTATTTCTACGGCTTATATTATTCAAAATGCCAAAGCCTCCTTATTGATATTGAAATGAATACATCATTCGCATTTATAAACACTCACATACAAATGAGCGCTTATAAACAGGAATAAGATATTACCTTAATTATTGTATGCGAAACAGATTGCCACGAAAAACTGTTCCGCATATCAATAATAAAATTAAATTTTCTGTGCGGCAACTTTCTGTACCGCACAGAAAACATTCAAATTGTTTCAATTAGTGAAATTAGTCAATCTGGGTTACTGTAACAGTAAGTTCAAGCCCAATTTTTGCAGCTTTACCAGCAGCAGCCTGATCACCAAGATATGTATCCTGAACATCGTTAACGCCTTCATTTTCTTCGTCATCAAATGCCCAAGACCATGAAACTGAAGGTGCTGTTGCATCAGTTGACAAGACAGTATTTGGATCATACTGATCTGAAGACTTTGCAATCGCCATTTCTACAGCTGCTTCAAACAAGCCTGAATTTGAATAATTCATACCCTTAAGTACTTCGTTTCCAACTTTAATTTCAAGTGGGCAATAATAATTGCCATCCGCATCTTCCCAACCATCAAGTTGGAGATCTGCTTCATAAGTAACATTAACAGCAACCTCCGGTGTACCGGAGATTTCAATGTCTGCCATACTACCGCTTGTTCCCGGTGCAACTACATTATTCTTATTTGATGCTTCAACAGTTACAGCATTTGAATCATTGTTATATGATATAGAAAAAATTGAGTTAGAAGAAATGTCAATATTAACACCAAATTTAGCAACTCTTGCATCGTCGCTACCATAATTTGCAGTTGTATATTTTGCGAATGTTCCGCTTATCATACAGGTTGTTAAAAGACAAACAACCAAAAGTGCAGAAGCTATACGCATCATTTTGTTCTTTTTCATAAATAAAACTCCTTTAGCTGAATTGTGCTTTTAATATGCACTCATGTATTTTTTAACATATCACCGTTAAAAACAACTGATATGCCAATTTATTCAAGCCTTAGGCGTGGCTTCCTTTGGCTGTGAATACAATTAAATAATTTTGTGAAAGACCTAATCTTTCTTTTCTTCAGCAATACTGTTCTCTTTATCAGCTTTTTCAGCACGAAGCATTGCAAGTTCTGTCAGTAATGCGTCTGTATCTTTTTGTTTACTCTTTTCATACAATTTGCGTCTAATAACATCATATACAATCAACAGCAAAAGCGGAAGCGCAACAAAAATTATAAGTCCCCATGTAGTAGAGAGAAATATAACAAAATTTCCTGCGCCCGGAATGCTTGTTCCTGTATAAATTCCGACAAGGTTTTCAGCGGGTACAAGCACCTGATCTTCAATGTTGTTCGCATCACCTTTAGTACGCCATGCAAGATTGCCGTTTGTATCGGTTGTTACCTCTATAACTCTATGCGTTACAACAGACTGTGAACTGCTTGACGGATCAAAAAAGGCAATAATATCTTTTTCCTTAACATCGTTTGCATCAATGGTTTTACAGAAAATTAAATCTCCGCTTTCAATAACATCATACATAGAATCCGTCAAAACAATCATCGGACTGTATCCGCCGATTGACGGAACCTTATCGCTGTTAGTATAACTGCGGATAATAAGCGTACAATTTATTATAAGAATAGGGATTAAAATGATACACAAAACCGTTCCTATAACAGTAAAAACTTTATGTATTGTACTTGTTTTCTGTTGACTTTGCGTGGAATTGTTACTCATATAACATTACCTCGTTTCTTTATTTTTTCACTTTATTCATAAATAATCAAAATATTATCCCTATTAAAATATTTTGACTTAAATTTGTTTAAAGTTATATATATAATATTCAAAAAATAATCATATGTCAAGTAACTTACCTGAAAATCAACAAGGTGTTCTTTGACTAATCAGATTATATTATATACTAAAAAATATTACAAAAAATAAAAAACTCTCTTGCCTCGGCAGACAAAAGAGAATGTATTTAATGTAAATATACCTACTAAAATAGTAATTAAATATTCATTGGTAAAGCGATTTTAATATTCAATACTCATAGTTTTGAACTCGCATAATATTTCATAATTGCTTTGCGAAACGCAAAGCGACCTTTTCTTTTCACTATTCTCTCATATCTTTTATCCGAAACGACAAATTAAGAGAAGAGAGAAGAACGAAAAGAGAAGAGAACAAAAGAAACGACAATCTTCTATCGAAAATTGTCGTTTCTTTTTGGTCGGAGTGACAGGGCTTGAACCTGCGGCCTCTTGACCCCCAGTCAAGCGCGCTCCCATCTGCGCCACACCCCGATGCGGTAACGCACATTATAATAACACATTACTTTTAATTTTGCAAGTACTTTTTTCACTTTTTTGACAATTTTGTTATATTTCTATTTTGTTTTGCCTTTTTGACAAATATATGTTAATATTAAACAAATTAATATTAAACAAAAGGAGTTGTATTTTATAAAAAAGCACGCTAAAAAAATGCAGGACATAGTAAGCGATGAAGCGCGCATAAACGGAATTCAAGTTGCTCTTGATAAAATTAAAGAATTCGACTCAATACCTGCTGTACTTATGGGCGATTTCAATTCCGACGAAAATTCTGATACATATAAAAGTGCAACCGACAGCTTTCTTGATGTAAAATATCAAACTGAAAATACAAGGACGAGCGCTACATATCAAGCGTGGGGTAAAAAGCTTGATAATGACTGTATTGACTATATAATGATTTCAAAAACAGGTCTTAATGTAAATTCATATAAAGTTGTAACAGACACTTATGACGGCGCTTATTCAAGCGACCACTTTTCACTTGTTGCAAGTCTTTCATTTGAATAATTATAATATTTACCGATAAAATTGTATTTTGCACTTGATTTTCAGCCTAAAATGCAATATTATTTATTTATGTATTATTTGGCAGTTCGGAGGTTATATAATGAAAAATGAAAACAGAAAATACGCAGAGGTTGCTTATGGCATTGTAAAAGATGCAGAAGCAATGGGTTCGCGTCTTCCCGGTTCTGAAGGAGAAAGAAAGTATGCCGACTTTATGGGAAAGAAGCTTGAAGAAATCGGCATTAAGCCTACAAAAGAAGAATTTGCAGTTTCTCCACGTTCTGCAATCGGCGGACTGCCTTATGCAGGCTGGGCAGGCTTAATTTTGAGCGTACTCACCTATTTTGCGCTCGGTAATCCTTCAATTTGGTTTGGAATGGCGTTTTTCGGCCTTATTGTTGTATTTTGGCTTTTCAGCTGTGTATTTCTCTACAGCAAATGGTCTGACATTTTCTTTAGACAAAGAATTTCACAAAATGTTTACGGCGAATTAGTTCCCGAAGACGGCAAATACGATTACACGATTATTCTTTCGGGTCATACAGACACTTGCTGGACTTGGCGTCACTCTGAAAACAATTACAAATACCGCGACAATCCCATAAAGGGACTTATTCTTACATATGCGAAGGTTGGATTCGGAGCTGTTTCAGTATTCTTTATAATCGGTGTTGCAGTTGCAATGGCTGTAATTTACGGCGGTGCATTCTTCGGTGAATACTGGGCAATGGCAACACTTGCTTCCGCATCATTCAGAGGCTTTACCATTGCATTACATTTTATTCCTCTTGTTACTGCTGTGGGAAGTTTGATTATTACAGCATGGAATGACTCACACGATGACACAGCATCTAAAGGCGCTATGGATAATGCAACAGGTTGCGCACTCAGCTATGCAGTTATAAAGTATTTCAAAGAAAATCCCGACAAAATGCCTAAAAACTGCCGCATTATTGACTTTAACTGCGGTTCTGAAGAAGCCGGTCTTCGCGGTTCAATGGCATTTGCGGAAGAACACAGAAATGACGACATGCTTAAAAATGCTTGGAACATCAACATCGACTCTGTTGCTGACAAGGATTATTTTGAGGTTGTTATTAAAGACGATTGGCAGATGTGCCGTTTTGATACTGACCTTGAAAAGATGTTCAAGGATACCTTTAAAGAAATGGGTATTGAAAGCAAAACAAACGGTTGTATTCATAACCCCGTCGGCGGATGCGACAGCACACCAATGACAAAAGCAGGTGTTAAATCTGTTACTTTTGCAGCACAAGACCCAACAATGACTTATTATTATCATACTTGGAGAGATAAAGCCGACCGCTTTGATTTGGAAACAGTAGGCACAGGCTTTGATGTTATTCTCAGCGTTATTGATAAGATTGAAGCTTTCCAAGAAGCAAACGGATATAACGGTCCTCAAAAGAAATAAAACATTTGAATTTAGGGTATGATTACGGTCATACCCTTTTCTATTTCATTGACACTTCGGTTTATTTGTGATAAATTAAAGTATAATATTTATTAAAAAACGGTGAAATTATGCGTAAGCTTATTAAGACGGTTTCAATCATTTTAGTTATGTCATTTCTTCTTTCGTCTTGCGGTGCAAGCCCAACAGAAAAGGCAGTTGCTCAAATTAAAGAGTATTTTGAAGAAAACAAATACAATGAATGTCTTGAATACACAAACAAATTAGAGATTGATACTAAAACTCAAATCAATGATACTGTTTTGTTCTTAATTTCAGATGAATATAATGAGCTTATAGCTGAAAATAAGATAAACACCAATGATATTTATGCTTTAGACACTTTTAACAACAGCTTTGCAGAAAAATGCAGAAAGCTTTGGAATATTGCGAAAACATTTTCAATCAGTAAGGATAACGAAAATTACAGCGATTTTATGTATCTGCATTACTATGCAGAAATGTGCAATTACACAAAATACAGAGAGATTTATTCGCTTCTGAAAAAGGTTCATAATTCAGGCTATCTTAATGAAATAACAAACGCTTTGCACGCTTATGAAAATGACGGTAACAGCCTTGCCTTTGACGAGGCGTACAAATTTGCTTTGATGTTTGAACACAGCTCGTTTAACCCGCAGGAATGTCTTGTTGATGATTATAAAAATGCTCATAATCAAGCTGTTAAAGCTTTAAAATCGTTAAATAACGGTTTTACAACAAGCGATGTAAATGTCATTGCATCTTCAATGAATGATTTGAAGGACGCACTTTCAGAAATTCTTTATATTTCTGACACGCTTAACACAATTCATTCAAAACAAATTTATATTTTCAACGAGCTCTCAAACGGTGAACTCAACACTGTTTTTAATACAGATTTAGAGCTTTCACAGAGAGAATATGAAGTTGGAATTACATTATCCTTGGATAATATTTTCGGACAAAATGCAAATGACGAAAACAGCAACGAAATGGATGATAATTCCGCTGCTGTTGAAAAAATCAGCAAGAACCGTGCATTAGAAATAGCAGTAAATGCTATAAACAAGACGAAATCATATAATGATAAATTAAATGTAGGCTATACGCAAACGATTAATCTTCAAATAACAGAATTTGACGATAAGTCGAGTATAAGCAACACATCTGAAATTACAAAATCTGCCATAAAAAAGTCTTTAGAGAATGCCAATGGAACAAAGAAAAAAGATATTACTTTCAACAGGGGAACAAACGGTACTATTTCACTTAACAGCTTTATTCCACCGTCGGATAAAAAGGCAATCGGAAATGCCGACAGCATTAAAGAATACAATGTTGTGAACGGAAGCGGCGGATACATTATTACAATTATATTTTTACCGGAGACCACAAGCAAAATTTCCACTGAAAACGGCATTAGTTCAATCATTAACGGCTTTTCATTTGAAAACAGTAAGAACATCAGAGACTATAAATCTACATATTCTAAAGCAACTGCGATCATAACGGTAAACAACAGCGGTCTGCTCGAAAAAATGGAATATGAGATTTCCGGAATCAGCGACTGTGATTTTGTTGACAATAACGGAGCCTTCCTTTTTGAAGCACAGTTTTCATTCAATGAGAAATATGTATATTCATTCAAATACTGATTGACAAACCGAAAACACAGCGGTATAATGATTTGCATTGAGCAAAGGCGTTCATTCCGCAATTGATTTTGTCAGTATCGGAATGAACGCCTTTTATTTTGATTTTCTTGAAAGGAGAATATTTATGTCAGAAAAGGTTCACAAGATTGCGGCGATTTCGCCAAAGCTCGCAGTAGGTAATGTATCTGCAAACTGTGATGAAATTGCAAGTATGATTGAAAAGGCAAAATCAGATAATGCTGATATTATAGTTTTTCCCGAGCTTTGCTTGTGCGGGACAACTTGCGGTGATTTGCTTTTTCAAAAATTATTGATTGACGCTTGCCACAACGGTATTCGTAAGATTTGCCGTGCTACACAAGGATATAACGGATATGTAGTTATAGGTTCACCTGTTCAAAAAAATAACAAGCTTTTTAACTGCGCATTGGTTATAAGCAACAGTAAGGTCGTTTATAATAAGGCAAAAAACAATCTCTCACTTGAAGAAAGACGCTGGTTTGCAAGCGGAGATGAATTTGAATATGAAAACGGTGCAGCGCTTCCTTTTACTCTCGTTATAGGTGAAAATCAATTGAACAGCGTTGCGTCTGACTTTATAATAAATATTTCGGCTGTCGGCAGTGAAGTTACAAAATATAAGAAGTTAAAAAACTCTATTGAGCATTTGGATTGCGGATATGTTTACGCATCGGCGGGCGCAGGAGAATCCACAACCGACGCTGTTTATTCGGGAACTTGCATAATAGCAGAAAACGGAAAATTACTTGCAGAGGGCAAAAGATATTCCTTTGACAGCGAAATGATTATCAGTGAAATAAACATCAGCAACTGCTCGTCAAAATCGAGAATAAATGAAATTGAGAATACATCAATATCAGTAACTGACCCTCACCCGTTTATACCCGCTGATAAAGCTGAATTATCAGAACGTTGTGAAGAAATTCTTGAAATTCAAAGTACAGCACTTGCCAAAAGAATGCTGCATACGCACACAAACAAGCTTGTGCTTGGTATTTCGGGCGGACTTGATTCAACGCTCGCTCTGCTTGCCTCTGTTAAGACGATGAAAAAGCTCAGATATCCTGTTGAAGATATCACTTGCATTACAATGCCCGGGTTCGGCACAACGGATTTGACATATACAAATGCCTGTAATCTTATAAAATCAGTAGGTGCGACATTTAAAGAAATCAGTATCAAAAATGCTTGCTTACAGCATTTTGCGGATATTGACCACGATGCTTCAATTCACAATGTAACTTATGAAAATGCACAGGCAAGAGAGCGCACTCAAATTCTTATGGATTATGCCAATAAAATCGGCGCTATACTTGTAGGCACGGGAGATTTAAGTGAATTGGCTCTCGGTTGGTGCACATATAACGGAGATCATATGTGTATGTACGGTGTAAACGCTTCTGTTCCCAAAACACTGTTGCAGCATATCGTTCGTTATGTTGCTGATAACAGCGATAAAAACACGGCTGGCATTCTTTACAGCGTGCTTGATACTCCGATTAGCCCGGAATTACTGCCCCCCGACGAAAACGGCAAAATGAAGCAAAAAACCGAAAATACGCTTGGTCCTTATGAAGTACACGATTATTATTTATATCATTTTCTTCATAATAAAACTGCTCCTGAAGAAATATTGATTTCAGCTAAAAAGGCGTTTGCAGGAATATACGGTGAAGATGAATTAAGAAATTGGCTTCAAACTTTTATAAAGAGATTTTTTGTCAGTCAATTTAAGCGTTCCTGCTCGCCAGACGGTCCTAAAGTCGGTTCTGTATGCCTTTCGCCAAGAGGTGCGTGGATTATGCCTTCTGACGCTTGCTTTGACGAATGGTTAAAATTTTAATATTCCTTAATCACCCTTTCAATTGATTGGGTGATTTTTATGCATATTTACAGAAATTTACAAAATACTATATTTGTAAATTAAGGAGTTGAAAGCTATGATAAACGGAAATGCAATGTTCAAATTAAGCTATGGTTTGTTTGTTGTTTCTGCCAATGATAACGGCAAAGACAACGGCTGTATTATAAATACGGTATCTCAAATTACAGATTTGCCAAAACGAGTAAGCATTACAGTTAATAAAGAAAATCTTACCTGTGAAATGATTGACAAGACGAAGAATTTCACGGTTTCGGTTCTCACAACAGATGTTCCTTTTGAAGTTTTTCAGCGATTCGGATTTATAAGCGGTAAGGTAAAGGAAAAATTTGCTGATTTTAATGATATAAAAAGAGCAGAAAACGGAACTTTGTATCTTACAAAATATACAAATTCTTATATTTCCTGCACTGTAACCGATAAAATTGATTGCGGTACACATATACTTTTTATTGCCGATGTAACGGAGGCTGATATTATTTCGGATAAGCCGTCAGTCACCTATGAATATTATTTTGAGCATATCAAGCCCAAGCTTAACGCACCAAATAAGAAAAAAGGCTATATCTGTAAAATCTGCGGATATGTTTATGACGGTGAAGAATTACCACCAGATTTTATTTGTCCACTATGCAAGCATGGTGCTGAGGATTTTGAGCCAATTGAATAAAAGTATAAGCGAGGTAATTTTATTCTAATTACCTCGCTTTATTATTGTTCTTATTTGATTTTCGGTAAGATAGCCGTTCATAATTAAATGAACCAAAATATCCAGCTTATCATTTTCTGTTATGTATCTTTTCATTTACATCACCGCTAAATAATATGCGGTGAAAATCTAATTATTCCTTTTTCTTACGGCTTTTAACGAGTATTACAACTCCGACGGTTATAAGCAAAAGTCCGATTACAAGCAAAACAAAAACTAAAGAGTTATTACTTCCGTTATCATTTTTATCGGGAGTTACGGTAACGCTTTCTTGCTCCGAGCTTGACTGAGAACTGTTGTCAGTTGGTGTTGATGATGAAGCTTCTGTTGATGTTGAAGAAGTTTCGCTTTCGTTCGGTTCGGCATACGTGCTGTTTATTATTTTTACAACCGAATTACTTACCTCATAAGATATTTTTTCCAAATCACTTGTAATAAAATCTCCTGCATTTGGAATTGTTAGTTTTAAATCTGTATTACCTGTCGCATTAGCCAGTGCTTTAAAGGTAACCGACATTATTACGCCCTCTGATGTAACAGAAGAGTTAGGCGCAAGATATGTGAAACGCACCTTTGCATTTTCACCGTCTATATTTTTTATACTAATATTTGCAGTTTTGTCAAGGATTGCCCCCTGCTCTGCCGAAACAAACTCAAGAATATTTTTATCGTAGTTAATATCAATAACCGCACCGCTCATTTTGGAATTATCGCTTATGAAAAGATTAAGTGTGAACTCCTCTCCTGCATAAACAGTTTCACTTGTGAGTGAAAGCTTTGCTTTTGATTCTGCAAAAGCAGAAAATGAGAATAAAGAAATCAACATAAATAATGTTAATGCTGAAGAAATGATTTTTTTCATAATTATCACCAAATATATATTAACACAAAATAAGGTCTAATACAAGAAAAATCCCCCGATAAAACGAGGGACTTAAATACTATTTTGGTTTACTAAATTCTTCAACTAATTTCAATAAAAATTCTTCGGCTTTTTTACAGGTTTCGGCATTTTCTTTTGGCTTTTTAAGCACAATCAGAACAGTTGCAGCTACAATTATACCGAGAACTCCTGCCGACCACCATGACATTGCATTTTTTGAATAAGCATAGTAAAGATAAGCCAACACCGCAAGCACTGCAACAATATAAACAATTCTTATAAAAGGCTCATATAGTTTATCATAAACCATAACATATTCAATATATGCACCGGTTTCATCTTCTCCAACATCCAACAGATAACAATATCTGTCATAGGTTTGAGGCTGAAGCTGATTATTGCGCGAATGGATATATTTCACCTTATACATTTTATCAAGCTTATTATATTTACCGTAAATACCCGTCATATCTTCTTCGGCAGTTGGATTTATGAATGCAATATTGAGCTTCTCACGAATTTTTACCGTTGACATATCAAGATAGATTTTTTTAGGCTCGCTCAATATCTTATAATGGAGCTTATTTATTTTCATTTCTATCACCTTATAATATTCTATACTAAAATAATGAAAGTTTCAAGTTGAAAAGAAAATTAAGATGTGGTATATTAGCTTATATAAAATTTGAGGTGCAAAAATGAAAAGTTTTACAATAAATAAAAATGACGCCAATCAGCGTCTTGACAAGTTTATAAATAAAACTGTTCCGTTACTCCCGAAAGCTCTTATGTATAAATACATACGCATAAAGAGAATTAAGATTAACGGCAAGCGAGCTGAGATTTCAACAAGGCTTAATTTTGGCGACACAGTTGATATGTATATAAATGATGAATTTTTCGAGAAAGCCCCTGAAAAATACGATTTTTTAAAAGCTTCAAAAAACCTTAATATTATATATGAAGATGAAAATATTATTCTCTGCGATAAAAAGGTTGGCGTACTGTCACATCCCGACGATCACGAATACATTGATACTTTAATAGGCAGAATTAAGCGTTATCTTTATGAAAAGGGTGAATACAGACCCGATGACGAAAATTCTTTTGTGCCGTCACTTGTAAACCGCATTGACCGAAACACAGGCGGAATTGTAATTGCAGCAAAGAACGCCGAAACACTGCGAATTCTCAATCAGAAAATGAAAGACCGTGAGCTGCACAAGTTTTATCTTTGCATAGTTCACGGCGATCTTAAACGCAAAAGCGGATTGCTTGAAGGATACCTGGTTAAAGATGAAAGCAAAAATAAGGTCACAGTTTCAAAAGTACCAAAAGCGAATTCAAAGGAAATACGCACAAAATACAATTTGATTGACAGCAACGGCGAATTAAGCCTTGTTGAAGTGGAATTACTCACAGGAAGAACACATCAAATTAGAGCGCATTTCGCTTCAATAGGACATCCCCTTTTAGGCGACGGAAAATACGGCACAAACGCTCAAAACAAAAAATACGGTTATAAAAAGCAATTTTTGTATTCATATAAGCTTGTTTTCGATTTTACCACTGACGCAGGAATACTGAATTATTTAAACCGTAAAGAATTTGAAGTCGACGATGTATGGTTTAAAAACGAATTTTATAACAAGGGCTTATAAGATATGGAAAATACTGAATTAATTAAAATAACAGTAGAAAGAGAAATGAAAACAAAGGTCAAGTCTGTTACTGCAATCGGTAACGGTGCGACTGCTTCTTGCTACTGTGCAGAAATAACCGACCCGCCATTCAAGCTTGTTATAAAGCGCAGTCTGCACCATTATTTGTTACTTGAAGAAAAACAAATGACTGATTTTTTAAGAAATAAAGTTAATTTTACAGTTCCGAAAACATATTTTCTTGCAACCGAAAACGGAAATTCATATTTGGGTATGGAATTTATTAACGGGGCAAGCGGAAAAAATTTAAAATTAAGTCAAATTAATGATAAAAAGCGCCTTGCCGACAATATTATTGATTGTTTTCTCAATATGCAAGGTGTACATAATGATAAATTCGGTCCTGTAGATAATCCGACTTATGACAGTTGGTATTCATATTATTGGGATTTTTTTAGCAAAATTTATGAATTTACTGTTGATAAATACAATTGCGGTGAGGCTGACAAAACTATAATGAAAGCTTTAAATCTTATCAAGCTAAATTTTGATGAGATTTTCAGAAATGCAGAAAACTTGCCTTGTCTTTCTCACGGAGATTTTTGGGCGCCTAATATGATTATTGACACTGAAAAATCTGAAATTGCAGGTATAATTGATCCGTTCAATACAAGATTTACAGAGCCGGAATATGAACTTTTCTGTTTAACCCTGGGGCTTGGCAAAAAATTAAAGCTGTATAAGAATTACAGCAACCGTGTTCAAAAAAGTAAATACTGCGATTTGAAAGTTGAGCTTTACGCACTTTGTAACGAAATTGATTGGTGGATGAATTTGAAAGAAATTGACACTGTAAGCTATATAAAAACACGTGCCAAATGGCTGATACGACAAATGAAAAAGGCAAAATTAAAGAGGTAGGAAATCTACCTCTTTTTTATTATGAAATTGTTGCAGTAAAGGTTAATTACAGTTCTCCTATTTTTTCTATTATTTCATTTTCTTTTAAATTTTTAATAGATGATGGTATTCCATAAAACATTCTATAGAAAAGATTATGACCGTCAACTAAAACTATTTCTTCATTGTTTATCCTCCTATAAAATAAAAAAGATAGGCACGAGCAGATTCATACCTATCTTTAGGTCAGTTAGTCATAACTGAAAACGTTAATTTTTACTATGGTGTAATTTACTGAAAAATTATCAATCTTCTTTTTTCTTATTTAGTTTTGGTAATTTGCGGAATTTTGCCGACAACACATGCTACAATAGTTGTAATTATGATTTCAGGAACCATATAAAATCCGTTATAAATAACTGAATATACGAAAGAAAGCATATTACCGCTGAATTTGTCAATTATTACCTGTCCCCAAGAATAAAAGCCCTCTTGTGTAAAGAACCACTCTGCCCATGCGCCGAAAAGTACATAGCCCGAAATAATGTGGCAGATATAGCGAAAAATAAGCACTGTTGCGGCACCGAGTGCAAGAGATACCCAATTCTTCTTGATTACATTTTTATACATTGCACCAAGTCCGAGAACAGTGTAAGCAAGTATGTAGTCAAAGATGAACATAAGCAAGATTTTACCGAGACTTCCGAGGTATTCATCTGACGCAGGCATAATCAATTTGCTTATTGTGCTGACACCCATAGCCATCTCTACTAAAGAATAAATAAAGCCTGTTACAAGACCTTTGCTCACGCCGTACTTCCAGCCAACTAAAACTACAGGAAGCATACTGACAATTGTAATTTGTCCGCCGAAAGCCAATTCGGGAATAATTGACTTCGACACAAGTTCCAACACAGCCGATAACGCAATCATAATTGCGCTTTCGACAAGCCAATAGAGATTTTTCTTTTTCATTTTGTCGTCCTCCTAATGCGAAGCGTAATAAAACCAATCTTCACATAAAAAAATTCAGCCATAGCATATACCGCAAGGCTGAACTGAAAAAGCTTTCCTACGACGGCATTATCCGTATCAGGTTAAAATGGTCAGAGGCGGTTTAGCCTCAATCTCAGCCGACTTCCTGTCAGCCCCCATGCACTATTTACTTGGCTTGTTTACATTATACTACTCTTTTCGCCTTTGTCAAGCAAAAAATATTTTAAAGCAGAATATCTTAACTGGGTTTTACAATTATTTATCATATTACCCACACATCCTGTTGTACCGACAAGAATTAACAGTTGTTTTGCTCTTGTAACGGCAGTATAAAGCAAATTTCTATAACATAAACGCTCATTTACAGATATTACAGGAATAATTACCGCATCAAATTCACTGCCTTGACTTTTATGGACAGTCACGGCATATGCAAGCTCAATTTCTTGTAACTGTTCTCTTGAAAAAGTTGCCCGTTTGCCCGAAAAATCAATAATAACAGCATCACGGCGTAAATCAATCATTTCAATAAAGCCTATATCACCGTTAAAAATACCGTCTCCCTCGTCATTCGCAGACTCCCAATGGATATTGTAATTATTTCGGGTTTGCATAACCTTATCGCCTACTCTGAAAAGTCGGTAGCCTGTATTGTATTCATTTTTATCATTTGATGGCGGATTTATTGCTTCTTGAAGAACCATATTGAGGTTCATTGTGCCTGTATCGCCTTTTTTAGACGGACAAAGAACTTGAATTTGAGTTAAAGGATCAAATCCGTAAGCTTCGGGCAGTCTTTTTATATAAAGATCTTTAACTGTACGCACTGCATCAAGAGCAAAATTGCGGTGCATAAAGTAGAAATCGCCCTCTTTATAATCGGTTTCAATTTTTTCACCCTTAACAATTGCGTGCGCATTGCGGACAATATTACTTTCTAAAGACTGACGGAAAATTTCATTAAGCTGAACAACAGGCAGACAATCGCTGTCAATCAGGTCTTTTAGCACATTGCCTGCACTGACAGATGGAAGCTGGTCGCTGTCGCCGACCATAATAAGACGGCATCCAAACGGAAGCGCGTCTAAAAGGCTTGAAAACAGAAAAATATCAACCATTGACATTTCGTCAACAATTACCGCTTGACAGTCGAGAGGATTTCGCAAATTACGCTTAAAAACAGGCTTATCGTTATTTCCCCATTCCACCTCTAAAAGTCTGTGAATGGTAGTAGCCATTCTGCCTGTCGCCTCTGTCATTCGTTGTGCCGCTCTGCCTGTGGGGGCGCAAAGAGCAATATCAAGCATATCTTTTTCAAACATACTGATAATTCCGTTCAAGGTTGTTGTTTTACCTGTACCCGGACCACCGGTTAAAATCAGTATACCTTTATTAACAGCGGTTACAATTGCTTCTTTTTGCTTTTCGGCATACTGAATATTATCATTTTGTTCAAGTTTTTCAATGTATTTTGCCACATCAATAGGATTTTCGGGCGGAAATTTAAGCAACACCTTTATTCGGTTTGAAATGGATTTTTCTGCATAATATGCTTCAGGAAGAAAAACGAAATCACGTTCACCTATTGTTTCAATGATTATTCTTCGCTTTTCAACAAGGCTATCGACCGCAATCTCAAGATTATCACGGGATTCTCTTAACAAATCTCCCGATGGTTTATAAATCTTTTCAAGTGGTACACAGGTATGGCCGTTACGGAAATTATGGCTGATTACATAGATTATTCCTGCTTCAATTCGGCATTGTGATTCGGGCTTATTAGGAAGCATTTCAGCAATTTGCTCAGCACGCTCAAATGAAATTCTGCCGTCGCCCTCACAAAGAAGATACGGATTATTTTCAATAAGCTCAACTGCACCGTTGCCTAATTTTTCAAAAGCGACAATACATTCGCTTGTTTTAAGACCGTAGCGTGACAAATTCATAATCAAAGCACGGGTTGAGCATTGACGGTTGTATTCCTTACCGATTTTCAAAGCCTTTTCCTTGGAAATACCTTTTATTTCGCTTAAACGCTCGGGATTATTCTGCAAAATATCAAAGGTACTTTCACCGAAACGATCAATAATTTTCCGTGCGGTTGACTCTCTTATGCCCTTTATTACTCCGCTTGCGAGATAACGGTAAAGATCGTCGACGGTTTCCGGCAGAAGAGCGTTGCACAAATCAGCCTTAAACTGTCTGCCGTAAACAGAATGATATGTATAATCGCCCACAATTTCAACACGGTCGCCGATTTTTATGTCGGCCGCCGTGCCTACAACCGTAAGCTCCTCGTCGCCCTTATCAATAGCAAAAACAGTATAACCGTTTACATCGTTGCGAAAGGTTATATCAGTTACAGTACCTTTAATTTTAAGCTTGTTTTCAAATTCTTCCATCAAAATAATCCTTTAAGTATTCCTTTTGCACAAGATAAATTCCGTTGCTTTCTTTGCATATTTCAAGAAGATTTTCTTTTTCTTCATTGCTTATGCCGCAATCAAGAACCACAATCTTACCGTGACAGTCATCACCCATAAGATTTAGTTTTATTCTTGTTCCGTATGCAAGTTTTCTTACATCAACAGAATTTTTATTCTGCGGCAAAAATATGTAGTAATCCGCTTTAGTTTTAGGTAATAATAATTTTAACATAATAATATAGCATATTGCAACTGTTCCTATAAGAATAAGCGCTACAAAAACGGACCCTATGAATGCGTCAAGCATAAAATCACCTCAACACATTATACGAAGAAAGAAAAAATATGTTAAAAAAGCCAAGACGCAAAGTCAAGGCTTTATGTTATTAAAATAAGAGCAGGTCTGTAAGCCGAGTTCTGTCATTTAAGGCAATTATCTATCTGCGACACATATTGCTATGTGCCTTTAGCCATCCGTCGAAGTATCTGCCCAGCTGACAACTTCAGTCGATGTTGCATCGGGTAGGGTTTGCTCGGCCGTTACATCTCTGCAACGCCGGTGAGCTCTTACCTCACCTTTCCACCCTTACCGTTAAAAAACGGCGGTAATTTTCTATGCACTTTCCCTAAGGTCACCCTCGGCGGCCGTTAGCCGTTACCCTGCTGTGTGATGCTCGGACTTTCCTCACAGGCGAAGCCTGCGCAACTGCCCAACCTACTCTTAATTTAAGGTGACGGGAGTTGAACACAATATGCCGGAAACTTGATATTACGGCGACTTTTCACTTTTTCAACATTGACAGGCGTCAGCCCATCTGCTGTTTCAAAAGCAAAAATTCATCCGTACTCTCTGCATTTTCGGTGCAGAGCAGTTTAAATCAAACAGATTTTTTCTTGAACAAGGCATAAACTCGATGCCATACTGCCGTATGGAGAGAGTTTTAATGCAGAGCAAGGGAAAATATTTCGATTTAAACCATATCAGGCTCGACTCTCGTCACCTTAACCTATTTTGCGACGGGTTTTCCGTCTTTTTTTATTTGAGTGATTTTATCACCCTTAACCATAAATACATTGCGTGAAATATCCATCATTGGTTTATCTGCCATTGAATCTGTATAAAAATCATCAATAACAGCTTCGCCGTAAACCTCACGAAAAGCATCTATTTTTTTATCTTTATAACAAATTCTGTTAATTTCACCTTTAATCGGATCAATATCAGAACCAATATAATACTTTATGCCGATACGCTCGCAAATAATTTTAAGCAGACAATAGGGACAGCCGGATACAACAATATCGTTTTCATCTTGAATATCAAAATAAAACTGTTTCAACTTACTCTGATTTATATCCCAAAACTTTTCAAAGTCGCCGTAAATATCATCTGTTTTTGCACAGTAATCCTTAAATGCCTTGCCGTAGCTTGCAATTGCTTCATCAACAGTAATCTTATCAAGCTTATATCTGATAAAATCTCTAATGAATTTAGGGGCGATCTTCAAAATTGTTTTTGTATCTTTCTTAAAGAAGTACAGAAAGATGTCCATTATGCTTTCGCCGTCATAAATTGTATTATCAAAATCAAATACACGCATAGCCGAAAATCAATTTATATATAATCAATCTTCAAAGCCGTTAGGATTTCCGCTCTGCCAGCGCCAAGAATCCTCGCACATTTCAAGAAGTCCGCGTTCGGCTTTCCAGCCAAGCTCATTATAAGCCTTTGAGGCGTCTGAATAACAAACATCCAAGTCGCCGGGACGGCGGTCAACAATCTTATATTCAATTTTTTGACCCGAAGCCTGCTCAAATGCCTTAACAATATCAAGAACACTGTAACCGTTACCTGTGCCGAGATTATAAACATTAACAGACGGTTCATCATTAAGAAGCTTTTCAACTGCCTTAACATGACCGAGAGCCAAATCGACAACATGAATATAATCTCTTACTCCTGTGCCGTCGTGAGTATCATAATCGTTACCGAACACGTTAAGATAAGGCAATTTACCGATTGCAACCTGTGTGATATACGGCATAAGGTTATTGGGAATTCCGTTGGGATTTTCACCTATTCTGCCGCTCTTATGAGCACCGATTGGGTTGAAATAACGAAGAAGCGTTACGCCCCATTCGCTGTCTCCCTTATGAAAATCTTCGAGGATAATTTCAATCATATATTTTGTTGTGCCGTAAGGATTTGTAGTACCGCCTGTTTTCATATCCTCTTTAAGCGGAGAAACATTGTTGCTTCCGTAAACAGTTGCAGATGAACTGAAAACAATTTTTTTGCAGCCGTATTCACGCATAACCTCGCAAAGAGCAAGCGTTCCGCCTATATTATTATCATAATATTCAAGTGGCTTTCTTACGCTCTCGCCGACTGCTTTAAGACCCGCAAAGTGAATACAGGCATCAATCTTATGTTCTTCAAAAATTTTACGCATATTCTCTTTGTCACGAATGTCAAAGGGATAAAACACAAAATCTTTGCCTGTAAGCTCACGAACTCTGTCAAGAGATTTTTCGCTTGAATTGTAGAGATTATCTACAACAACTACTTCATAACCCGCATTGAGAAGCTCAACGCAAGTATGAGAACCGATAAAGCCTGCACCGCCTGTAACCAATATTTTCATAATTACTCCTCCTCGGTAAGTGTTGTACCGTTATAATATGTTGAAAGAATTTTCTTATAGCTAACGCCGTCTGCAGCCATTGAATTAGCACCTGTCTGGCTCATACCGACGCCGTAACCGTTGCCGTATGTTGTCAAAATAAATTCTGATGACGCTTCATCATAAGAAACTGTAAAGCAGTGAGATGCAAGTACCTCTGCACCGAGAAGCTCACGAAGTTCAATACCTGTCATTTCAACTCCGCCAACCGTAACCTTGGTGACATAACCTATACTTGAAGAAATCGAAGCGTCTTGACCGCTTATCACAATCCAAAGCGACGGATCATCGGTTAAAGCAAATTTGCTGTTCTTTTCAAGAAGCAAGCCTTTCATCTCGCCTGCGGAATATGTTTTTTCTATTTTATAATTCTTATGCAAAGAGTCAGGGTTTCCAGATACTTCAACGCTTTTAAGGTAGGGATAGCTCTGTGAGAAAACATTTGACGAATCTGTTGTTTTTCTTGCCGCAATGGCAAAATACGGTGTTAAGGCGATTTCATCTTTATATGTAAGATACTGACCGAAAACACTGTCAACCGCTGATTTTACTTCGTTGTTATATGTATCGCTGATTTCAACGCCGTTAATAGTGAAATCCGTATTACGGTATTTAAGATAAGTGTAGATTACAACTGCCTGTGCCTTAACGGCTTCAATGTCGTAACCGTCTCCCATTTCAGTCATAACAAGTCTTGCAAGAGCTTCTTTTGCCTCGATAACTTGACCGTTGACTGTCATAGTTTTTGGAGCGCCTTTATCGGTCTGAATTTCTGTTTCAGTATTTGTTGAAGACTCTTCTTCCGTTGAAGCTTCTTCCATATCTGATTTTGCCTTTTCTAAAGCGATAAGATCAGCAGTGATGAAATCAGAAAGCTTTTTATTAACAATTTCGGGTTCAGCCTCGGTAGAAGGTTCAGTTGTTGTGGGAGGCGCTGTTGTGCTTGATATAGTTTCTTTACTAAAAATACCGTCAACAACAGCCGCAAGAGGTCCGTTTTCACCCTGCACCTTATAAACAATTCCAAGCACTGCACAAAGCAAAATAATCAATCCGAGAATAACTGCCATTATTGCAACAGATTTTTTGTTGGCAGGCTTTTTGTCATCATCGGAAATCTGATTATTTGCATCAGCAAATTCAATGCCTATACTGCGAAGTCCCGAAGCTTTTTCGCCGATAAGCTCAATAAGCTCAATTGCGGCGCTTTCAATAAATGAATATTCGGTTTCACCGTCACTCATATAAAGCTTTCTTACAACAGCAGATTCATTATTTGCAACTGCAATACAAATGTATCTTGCTTCGCCAGAGTCATAAATATCACTGATTGATGCGCCGATATTAGCGGCAGATAAATCAAGGCTTACTTTTGCAAGCTGAGCCGCATATTCTGTTGCATTCACATCGCCTTTATCCTCAACATGAGGGGTGAAAATGAACACATCGTCAAATCGTTCAATATTATCGCCGCAGCTTTTCAGTATTTCGGCATTTGATGTGCCGTTAATTGCCGCAATAGAGTCGCTTTCAAGAAGTCTTTCAACTGCTTTACTGACTTTTGCGTCGCCCACTCGCTTTACGGCAGTTACAGAGTAATTATTTGCAGAAGTTTTAATATTATCGGCAAGATAAGGAATTGCACCGTTGCGGAGAATATGATTAATTCGTTCATTGTCAATTGGTAAAAACAAAATGAACTGCTCGCCGTTTTCAACACCGAAGCCCGAATACAATCCGTCTTTTGAAAGAAAAACTGTTGCAGGTTCGGGGAAAACAGAGAACTGTTTTCTCGTTTTATCATCCATTTCATCATTGCTTTCAAGCATATTAAGCACTGACGGATCATAGATAACATCAGTTTCAAAGGCTTGAATAAACGCTTTTTTAAGCATTGCGTAATGCTGTAAATCGACCGCGGTAACAATGAGTTCGTCATTTTCGAGAGCATCCTGCAATAAACCGAAAAAGTTACGCATATTTTCAGCATTCTCAAAAGAACCGTCTGTTGCCGCATAAGGCTTAATACTACTGATAATCCTTGCCTGGAAACGATTGAAGGATACACTTTTATCAATATTAAGCGACAGCAATCTTACCTTCATCTAATAAAACCTCTCTTTTTCCCATTATATAAAAATCCGATTACGGAGTCCAATCCACATCATCCTTATAAGGATTTTCCATATTCTTTACATCATACCAAGCCTGCGGATATTTGGGCGAAGTATTAAGCGACGCCGCACTTGTATCAACCGTAGGCTCTTCATTTTCACGAAGAAGTCTGCCCATTATAATAAGTCTTGCATCGTCAAAATCATAGGTACAGGTAACAAGCGTTATGAGCTTATCGTCGGGCTGAACAGAAACGCCTGTATTGATAATACTGCGTTTTTTAGCTTCTTCAACAAAGCCTGTGAATTTTTCGTCAGTACTGAAATCGGTAACCATAATATTGAACATATAATTATCGTCATCTGAAACGTTTGAATTGGTGACAAAAGCCGCAAAAACCTTGAAATAATAGGTATCGTAAAGCGTACTGTATTCTATTACAGGCGATTCCTTATATCCCTCTAAAGTTTTATACTTATCAAGATTTGAGAACATTAGACCGTCAGTCATATGATGTCCGTAAATAACCGTGTTATCATCAAGATACTTGGGGTCATTTTTGAAATCAAGATAAGGACATCCGTAACGGCTGGAATTCTGATAGAAATCGCGCCTTAAATAATAATCATTATCTTGGCTTTGTACAACCTGCACATCAAGGTTAGTATTATTGATTTTAAGCCAACCTACCAAATCTTGATTAATTGCATAAAGATATGAATATTTAAGGTTCATTCCGTCGGGGAACGTGATATTGGGATATTGTGCAAACAATTCTTCCCACGCTTCGATGTACTGATTATTATCCATATTATCAGTCTGAATAATCTTATTGCTTAAATCGTCTTGAATATCAAGCTGTTCTTTCCACTGATTGTAAAGTTCAATAAATGCAATACAACAGCCGATTATAGCGATAATGGAAATATCCATAACTATTTTGCGGATTTTCTCTTTTGCGCTGTCTTTTTTCAACGGAATAAAACCTTTAAAGAAGTCAGAAAAAATCTCATTAAATGTTTTAACCTTTTTCTTTTGAGTTGATGCAGAGCTATTTTCATTTTTGCCGTCAACAGCTTCTTTTTTTACATACTGCGATGTAATGTCAACAAAGGTTTTGCCGTTCTCGGTAAATTCAGCAGAGTCACTGCTCTCTGTTTCATTCAGTTTTTTTTCAATTTGTGAAACGATATCGTCATTTTCAGAGGTTTTCGCAGTTTTATTTTCTTCAGCCGAAAGAATATCGTCAACAAGCTCTGAAAACCCGTTATTTTCACTTTTAACAGGCTCATTGCCGGTATCCATACCAAGTTTTTTACGAAGCTCGTCAAAAGAGAGTACTTCGTTATTGTTTTCGCTGTTATTCATCTTGTACTACCTCCTGAGGATACCATTTTTCGTCGTTTTTATAAGGATTGGTTAAGCCGTGCTTATCATACCAAAGCTGTGGATATTTGGGATTTGGGTTGATTTTTGCATTTTCAACATTGACCTCAACACTTTCACCGTCACGCACCATACGGGCAAGGATAACAATTCTCGCATTTGCGCGGTATGTTGTTTTTCCGTATTTATTCTTAAGGTCAAGCGCTCTTACGCAGGTTGAAAGCACGAGCATTTTATCGTCATCGTTAATATCAACATCGGTTATATAAAGACGGCGCTTGTTTACTTCAGCGATAAATCCGTCAAAATTTTCACCGTCCATATAAGGATAGATATAATTGAATATATAATCGTTATCTTCACTTGCATTGGCATTAGTTATAAATACGCCGTAAATTTTCCATTTATAGTTTGCATCGAGAGTGTTAAACTCAATGACGGGAGATTTTTTATAAAATTCAATATCATCATATTGGTCGAGTTCTGAAAACATTGTTGTATCATAACAATTATGCCCGTAAATAATTGTATTAGAGTCAAGATTTGAGGGATTATTGCGGTAATCCATAAAAATTGAACCTCGGTAATTATATTTCTTTTCAAAGCTATGATTAAGATAATAATCATTATTACCGCACTGAACAACCGGATGGTTGATTTCGGTATTCGGTACTTTAATCCAGCCGACAAGGTCACTGTTTTGTTCAGTCAAAGGCGAATAATCCGGCACTTCCTCTTTAGTGTTCTCTTCTTTAGATTCGGAAGAAGTAGAGCTTGTTATAAGCTCGGAAAGGTTTTCATACTCCTTTTTATTATTATTGATTTCAACAAAGTGCTTAATAACAAGAGAAGCAGAAAAAAGGAAAATAATAATACAAATTACCAAGAGAAATACTCTGCCCTTGCTTATTTTCTTTTCAGATTTTGCCAACTTTATTCATCTGCCTTTTGTAAAATAAGTTTTAAAGCCTCATCGGAAGCACTGATACGGTTATTGTTTCTTACATCATCGGTAAAGGTATTGTTAAGGCACTTGACATCTGTCGTTTTACCGTTAGAAACTGCAAGCCAAATAAGACCCACAGGCTTTGAAGTGTTGTCAGATAATGGACCTGCAATACCCGAAACCGAAACTGCAATATCGGCACCCGAGCATTTAAGTACGCCTGCCACCATTTCACGAACTGTCTGTTCGCTGACAGCACCGTATTTTTCTAATGTTTCGTGCTTTACGCCGAGTACATTTTCTTTTATTTCATTGCTATAGCTCACAATGCCGCAATTAAAAACTGATGAAGAACCGCTTACATCGGTAATTCTTTTGGCAATTAAACCGCCTGTGCATGATTCGGCACAAGCCATTACCAAACATTTTTCACTTAAAACTTTAACCGTTCTTTCTTCAAGCGTCATTTTAAATTACCTTAAAAACAAATATTTTTAATTGTTGTATTTTCTATTGCTCTGTTTATAAGAGCTTCCAAATCCAAAGCTTTTTCTGCATTTTCAAGAATTGAAATTTGCGGTTTTGTTTTTGGGTGTTTTGGAGTGAACACCGTGCAGCAATCCTCATAAGGCTCAATTGAAATATCAAAGGTATCAATCTTTCGTGAAACCTTGATTATTTCTTCCTTATCGAGTCCGATTAACGGACGGAAAACAGGCATTTCAACCACAGCGTCAGTACAGGTAAGCGCATCAAGAGTTTGGCTTGCAACCTGGCCGAGACTTTCGCCCGTTATGAGAGCCTTACAATCTTCTTTTTCTGCAATACGCTGTGAAATTCGCATCATAAAGCGACGCATAATAAGCGTAAACAAATCTTCCGGACAGTTATCGCGGATTGCCTCTTGAATTTCGGTAAATCCAACTGTAAACAGGCAAATATTACCGCTGTATTTTGAAACCTTGCGAAGAAGATTATGTACTTTTTCTTCTGACTGCGGCGAAGTATAGGGCGGTGAAGCGAAATGAATTGCAGTTAATGAAAGTCCCCTTTTTGCCATCATATATGCGGCAACCGGGCTGTCAATTCCGCCGGAAATCAGAATTGCTGATTTGCCCGCTGTGCCTGTGGGCATTCCGCCCGCACCTTTAGTCTGATTACCGCGGATAAAAGCAAATTTTTCGCGAATTTCAATTGTTACAAGAATATCGGGATTTTTAACATCAACCTTTAAATGAGGAAATTTTTCAAGTATTGCACCGCCTACCTCAGCGGCAATCTGCGGTGATGTCAGAGGAAATCTTTTATCGGAACGCTTTCCCTCAACCTTAAAGGTTTTAGCATTTCTCAACTGCTCTGCAAGATAATCAGGCGCATTATCGAGAATTTCTGTCATATCCTTTTCGACCTGCAACGCTCTTGAATATGCCGCAATTCCGAAAACATTTCCTATTCTATTGCTTACCTCATCCATATCAATATAATCATCCATAGGAATTACGGTAACGGTTGACTGCTCTTTTCTGTATTCAAAATCACCGAGAGGTTTAATTCTTCGGCGTATATTTTTAATAAGAATATCTTCAAATGTTGAACGGTTAAGACCCTTGAGAGCCAACTCGCCGTTTTTTATAAGTATAATTTCTTTCATTTTTATCTCCTAACACGTTTTGCGGTTTCGACAATACCATTATACAACAAATCCATATCGTTTTGTGTGGTAGTTTTTGACAGGCTTATTCTGATTGCACTGTCGATTTTTGAAGGTTGAACTCCCATTGCAGTGAGAACATCGCTTCTGTGACCTTTCGCACATGCAGAACCCGCCGAAACATAAATACCCATTGACGAAAGGGAATTTAGCATAACCTGTGACGGCACACCCTCAACCGAAAGGTTTATTATATACGGTAATGAATTTTCTGGTGAATTGACATAAACTTTATCTAATTCACTTATTCTTTCAATGAAACAGTTTCTTATTTCGCTTACCGCATTAAGATTTTTTTCGACGCTTCCTATATCATTAACAGCCGCCGCAAACGCGCATATTGCAGGCATTGCCTCTGTACCCGAAAGAAGGCCGTTTTCTTGACCGCCGCCGCATATTGCAGGCATAAGCCGTATTGAACTGTTGATATACAAAGCGCCTGAACCCTTAATACCGTGAATTTTATGAGCACTGATGCTCATTAAATCAATTCCCAGCTTTTTTGGTTTTAAAGGTATTTTGCCGAAGGCTTGAACAGCGTCGCAGTGAAAATACGCTTTTGAATTTTTTGAGCGGATTATACCTTTAATTTTATCAATATCTTGAATTGATCCTACCTCATTATTCACCGCCATAACACTCACAAGAATTGTGTTTTCATCAACAGCGTTTGAAAGCTCATCAAGATTTATTTTACCGTTTTTATCGGGCTTTAAATAAACAGTTTCAAAGCCTTGTTCGCCCAATAACTCGAAATTTTTAAGCACGCTTGGATGTTCAAGAAGTGTGGTTATGATTTTTTTACCCTCTCTTTTTTTAGTACGGGCTGTACCCATAATTGCCGTATAGTTGGCAATTGTTCCGCTTGGAGTAAAAATAATCTCATTATCACCGCAAGAAAGAAATCTCGCAACAGTACTGCGCGCATTATCTAATTCTTTTTTAGCATTAAAACCGCCCATATGAAGAGATGACGGGTTGCCGAAAGCTTCGGTGCACATTTGAAGTACTTTATTTACTGCCGAATCACACGGCTTTGTTGTTGCGCTGTTATCTAGATAAACGCACACCGCACACATCTCCCATTCTGCATATTTAATCAAAATACATTATACTACAAAATACACTGTTTGGCAAACATAAAATCACGTTTTTTACTGTATATTTTTGAATTTTTTGTTAATAATATTCGCAAAACACTTCGCAAGAATAAGGGAGCGTAAAAAATGGAAAAGACAACTATGTCCCGACGGGCGAAAATTCGGCTTGCGCTTTATGCAGGTACAGTTATCACCGTGCTGGGAATTTTCAGCATTGTGCAAACTGTCAGAGCACAAAAGTTTGAACGTGAAGCTACTGTAACAAAGCAGATGGCGTTGATTTCGCTTGAGGAATGTCTTAATAATATTTCAACAAATCTTGAAAAAACTGTCTATGTCAGCACACCGACAATGCTTTCGCAGCTTTCAACTGACTTATGGCGAGAGGCATCATCTGCAAAAACAAGTCTTTCAATACTGCCCGCAGAAGATATTTCACTTAACAACACTTACAAATTTTTATCGCAAATAGGTGAATTTGTAATGTCGCTTCAACGAAAAAGTGCCGGCGGAGAACAGATTACAGACAATGAGCGGCAACAACTCAAAGAGCTTTACAGTTACTGCACCTCGCTTAATGAGCAAATCAGTAAAATGTGCTTTGATTTACAAAACGGCAGTTTCAGCTTTGACGATTACAACTCTACACTGCCACAGGAAAATACGGATATAAACACTTTAAGCAAAACCCTTGACGACGCAGAACAGGTAATGACAGATTTGCCATCGCTGATATATGACGGTCCTTTCTCGGATCACATTGACAAGGGCAAGCCTAAATTCATTGATGGACTTAAAGAAGTAAACGAAAACAAGGCTCTTGAAATTGCAAAAAAAGTTTGTTATTCAGAAAATGACAGTCTGGAATATGCGTATGAAGAAAACGGCAATATTCCCTGCCATATTTTTCAAAGCAATAACTGTACTGTTGCAATTACAAAAACAGGCGGAAAGCCTTTATATATGATTAACTCCGGCTTTGCAGGCGAAATCAAAATTGAATATGAAGAAGCTATTGAAAATGCGAAAAAATATCTTTCAAAAATCGGTTATGAAGATATGCGTGAAAGCTATTATTTCACCGATAACGGAATTTGCACAATAAATTTTGCCGCTGTAAAAGATGACGCCGTACTTTACCCCGACCTTATAAAAGTCAGCATTAACCTTGAAAACGGCGAGGTTATGGCATTTGACGCAACGGGATATGTATATAATCACCGTGAGCGCGGCAATATCAATGCAAAACTCAACAGTACGCAGGCAGAAGCCTTGCTTAACGAACATCTTAAAATTATTGATACACAGCTTTGCATAATTCCTACCGATTGGCAGACTGAGCAATACTGTTATGAAATTCACTGCAAAACAGACGAGGGGCAGGAATTGCTTGTTTATGTTGACTGCGAAACAGGAGAAGAAGATAATATTCTAATTTTGCTTTACAGCGACGGCGGTGTGCTTACAAAATAGTATAAACCGCTAATCGTGAGAAATAATAATAACACCACTATTTAAGGAGGGATAATTATGAAAAAAGCAGCCATAGTTATGGTGATGGTGGCAATGCTTCTCAGCATTTTCCTTGTAGGTTGTAAAAATACTGACGACGGCAAGGTAAGCGACAACAGCTCAAGCACACCTTCAAGCAGTACAAGAGGCGACAATGACAACAACAATAATAATGCCAACAATAACAACAGTAACAATAACGGCAATAATGCTGTTAGCGATGTCGGCGATGACCTCGGAGATGCTGTAAGCGACGTAGGTAACGCTGTCGGCGATGTAGGCAATGCGGCAGGAGATGCAATCGGCGGTATCGGCGAAGGATTATCTGACGCAGGCAGAGATTTAGCAAACTAATCAAAATAAAACCGATGCCGTTTTTGACATCGGTTTTATTTTACATATTGTTCTTTTGCTTATACTCCATCTTTTTCCAATTTACAAATCCGTATATATCATTCACGAAAAATACAATAAAGCAGATTACTACTGATAAATATGATATTTCAGCCATAGACGCTAATATCCACAAAATAATCAAGACTAAATCGTTCGCAGCGTAAGCCAATGCAAAATACGGACTTCTTCTGAATGTTAAATATACTGCTAAAAAGCTTGTTGTAACAGAAAGCGTACTCGGTATTATATTCGCTGTATTGAAATATCTCAAAATGAAATAGAATACAGCAGTCACAGCTACTGAAAGAACAATCATAAATGCGATTTCTTTTTTGGAAAGTCTGTTTACCTTGACTTCGGATTTATTGTTGTTATAAGGATTTTTAAGCCACGAAATAAGAGCGAAAAAAGCCATTGGCATTGTCATTCCCAAATATGTAATCATTTCGCCGTAATATGAAAATCCATATGAAATTATGCCGTAAAGAATACTGAAAACAATTGTTAAAAACTGACCGATTGGATTGCCTTTTGCGTTAAATATAAGAAATGTTGCACCGATAACCGACGCGACAAGCGTTAAATAGTTTTCTCTGTCAAAGATACAGAACGAAACAGTAATTAGAAGAACAGATATCAGCCATAAGCATAACTCAAATTTCGTAAAATATCTCACAAGAGCTTTCATATTTCCTCCTAAACTGAAAAAACACCCGTTTGATATGTCTTCAAAGACCTAACGACATATCAAGCGGATGCTTTGCATCACACTACCCGGTGGCAGCTACATATTTTTAATTTTGATAATTTATCTGCTGTTTGCTGACAATATTATATATTATGAGTCCGTTTCTGTCAAGATTTTCACGGTTCAAATCCACTGCGGAAATCTGGCTGTTTTCATAGGTTTTATAATAATATATCCCCTTATCCGTATTACAGCAGGATGAATACGAAGTGATTTCAAAAGAATCACCAACACGGACACAGCCTCTTGTTTGGGCAACAGAATCAAGAATGTGAAAAAACTGACTTATACTTTCATTTTCTGACTCACCGCATACAGAATTAAGCCTTGTGAAGGCTCCTCTTACAAACCGTGACATTGAGGATAAATCACCGGGCATTCCGAGCGCACCTAATCCCCTGCTGTATTTATAAAAATCAAATCCCTCGGCAAATCTGGTTTCTGGGTCTTCACGAGTAAGGCTCATATAATTATTCAAATTGAACATTTGCATCGGAAATTGAGGATTGTTTGTGAGAATATGAACAGGATTATAATAAACCTTCAGCCCCTCTTCAACACATTCAACTGTAATTGAATAATCTCGGTCAGAAATCATCCAATGAAGCGGTGACGAATGAAATTCTTCGTTAAAATCCATAGCTATAATATTTGTTTTTTCAAGCAGTTCTCTTGCTTCGTCAACACTTGCGCAATTGCCCAAAACCCACGGTATCATCTCAAACACACCGATATTATGTTTGTCTTCTGACGGATCTTGATATTTTGCACTTTCAGCAAAAAGCAAACCTGCCATTGAAAGACCTTTTTCATTTGTGGCATCAAAATAAAGCGGATAGCTGTCAGCAACAACTGCCGTACCGATTATCGCATAATGGTTTTCTTTTGGCTTTTCCAGCTTAAAATTAAAGGGATATTTTCGTGGTGTAATAACAATCTTTTCACCGTAAGCACACTCAACATCAAGATTTCGCCCGAAATAATGGTCTTTGGATTGAAATGATATTGCCGTACACATAATAATCACAACCTTTTTTGTTTATTATGTGTAAAAATTTTTCATTTAAGCTTTTTTATTGTAATTTCATTAAATGTAAAAAGACATACACAGAAAGCGAGAAGCACAAAGGGAGTAATTACAAAAGTGGTTGCAGTTGCGGTAAATCCGAAAATCAACTGAACAGCAAAGCCTATCGCATATGCACCGCCCATATGAAATCCTGTTATATCTGCTGAATATTTACTTCCGAAACGAGCCGGCACGCTGTGAAGAATACTCGGAAATATGGGACCGAAACCAATACCAATGAAAAGTAATCCGAAATATGAAGCGCTGCCCAAAGGTAATGCAAGCAGAACCATACCCGCAAATGCAACCGCAATTCCGCCGCGTATCATAGTATTATCTGACGCTTTTATTGAAATAAAGCCCGAAATTACTCTTCCAAGCATAATTCCGCCGTAATACAGTGAAATCCATTTTGCCGCTTCATTTGGCGCTAAAGTGTAAACATTAACAAGATAAGAAGCGCCCCAAGTTCCTATAAGGAACTCCATACTGCAATAAATTCCCTGCGACAGTATGCTTGTGATAACTCCTCTGATTTTAAGAAGTTCAAAAAATGTTTTATTATGCGACTCCTGTTTTTCTTCGGTTATTTCTGAATTTTTTTCAACTGAACGCCATTTTTTGATTGCCGTTAAGATAACAAATGCAATAGCGAGCTGAATGATTGCAATTACTCGGTAGCCGTTTCGCCACGAGCCTGTTTCTCCTGTCAAGAAAAATGACATAATAATTGGACTTACTGTTACGCCCACGCCCCAAAATGCGTGAAGCCAATTCATATGGCGCGCTTCGTAATGCAGAGAAACGAAATTATTAAGACCCGTATCAATAGCACCCGCACCGTAGCCGAGAATTACCGCACCAATCATCATAACAACAATATTGGGAGCAAAGCTCATACAAATAAGACCTATGACAGTTAATAAAGTTGATACAAAGGTTACGGTTGCAGTTCCGAATTTTCTGATAAGCTTACCTGCGACAAAGCTTACACTGCCCGTGCAGACACCCGTTATTATGCTGTAAAAAGACGCAAAATTCTCGTTTATTCCGAAATCTGTATGTACAACAGGCCAAGCTACGCCGAATATTGAATCGGGCAGTCCCAAAGAAATAAATACAATATAAATTACAACTAAAATAAAAGTCATATTAACACTCCAAAACAGATTTTATTGATAGTAACATAAACGAATTATACTTTCAAGAAGAAAAAATGAATACCAATATATTTATAAAAATATAAAAAATCCAGAAAATTCTTATATTGAAAACAAAGGTAAACTGTGATATTCTTTTTTATAAACGGGGTGATGTTAATGAAGCTTATTGCGCCTAATTATTATAAAAAATTCCGGTGTATTGCAGATGAATGCCGTCATAGTTGTTGTATCGGCTGGGAAATTGACATTGATGACGGTACATTTGAGAAATACAAGGCCGTAAAAGGCGACTTCGGTAAAAAATTAAAAGACGGTATTGAATTTGCTGACAGCATTGCCTGCTTTAAGCTTGACGGCGATGAAAGATGTCCGTTTTTAAATAAAAAAAATTTGTGTGATATTATTCTCAACCTCGGTGAGGATTTTCTCTGTCAAATTTGCAATGACCACCCACGATTTCGTAATTTTTATAGCGGAGCCACTGAAATAGGAATTGGACTTTGCTGTGAGTCGGCGGCAGAAATTATAATAAGTCAAAAAGAAAAGGTAACGCTTGAAGTTATTGAAGACAATAATGAGAATGACGAATACAGTGAAGAAGAAGCTTCTTTTATTGAATTCAGAAACAAGCTTTTTAATATTTTGCAAAACAGATTTATTGCAGTTGATAAGAGAATAGAAGAATTTTTAATTAGCTGTAACGGCAAATACATTGACAACAGCTTAAATACAACTGTAAATTTTCTTTTAAGTTTAGAAAGACTTGACAGCAAATGGACAGAGATTTTAAATGAAATCAAGGATATGCAGGATTTTACAAGCGTTCAGCTCCCCTCTTATTTTGATACTGTTGCAGAACAGTTACTTGTATATTTTGCATACCGGCATTTAAGCGGATATTTAGATGACGGCAGACTTTCACAGCGGTCCTGTTTGATTGTGTTCAGTTATAAAATAATTGAAATGCTATGCAAGTATCATATTAAAAAATACGGTGAAATTACATATAGCTATATTGCAGAATATGCCCGTCTTTATTCTTCTGAAATTGAGTATTCCGAAGAAAATATTGAAGCAATTTTAGAAAAATTCCGATAAAAATCCCCGATAGCATAAACTATCGGGGATAAAATTTTATTCGGTTTCTGCCATTTCAGAAATCATACGCAAAATTGTACGCACATCAATAAGAGAAATTTTTCCGTCTTTATTCATATCGGCAGACAGAGTTTGCAGTTCGTTTAGTTCTTGAGTACCCGAAATATTTTTCAAGGCAATTCGCGCGTCAATAAGAGAGATTTTTCCGTCATCATTTATATCGCCCAAAACATAATCAAGAACTAATGAAGAAATTGCATCTCTAATTGCCTGTATGTGTTGGCTGATTAAATCCTGCTGTGCTAAAGAATAACCGGATATATCTTTTGACAAGAGCTTATCAAGAACCGAAAGAGATTTTTCAGTATAAAGCTCACGGTCTATCGCATTCGCCTCTTCAACCGTCAAATTGTAGTCGGAATAATCAGCATCTTGATATTCAAGAATATTTGTAACAGGCTCTGTTATGATTTCGCTTTGATTTACACCGTCGTCACTTATAATAATGCAATAATAACTTACTGCATTATCATCTCTTGCGGGCTCATAATAAAAATCAGTTGCACCCTCAATTGCAGTGCCGTTCTCATTTGAAACGGTATCGTTTTTATACCATTGATATGTGCAGTTAAAGCCGATTGCATAGGTGAAAATGTATTTTTCGTCAATACTAACACTTTCAGATGTTTTGCAAATCATTGCAGGAACATCAACAAATTCTTTAGAATTTTCTCCTGCAAACTTAGAAGCTAAAGTATTCTCATATCCGTACACAACAAATTCGGTTTGAGGAATTGAAGCAGTAATTTCAACAAGGGTTGAGGGCAAAACCAATCCCATTAAAGTATTGGGAAGACTTTCGATTGTTTCAACTGCATTAAACTGAACATATTTCAACGAAGAATTATTAAACGCATTTTTATTTACTGTTTTTACCGCAGGAAGATAAATTGATGTTAAAGAACTGCACTTTGAAAGAACATTTGCCTTTAACTCATTCAGAGCGGGCATATAAAGGAATTGGAGGTTAGAGCAGTTCATAAAGCACGCTGAACCAACCTCTGTTGCCTTTGGCAGGAACGCATATTTCAGCGAAGTGATACCTGTAAAGGCATAATTGCCCACTGTCTCGGCATTATCAAAGGACACTTTTTCTAATGCAACAGCCTGAAAAGCGTAATTGCCGATTGAAGAAGCGTTCGGTATACTAACATTAGTCAATGAAGTACAGTTTTTAAATGCATTTAACGGAATTGCGGTTACTGACGATAATTCAACTTTTTCAAACTTTGCGCATTTTTCAAACGCACTTGTTCCTAAAGTTTTAAGACTTGGCAAATTAACTGATACGACATCAGAATTTCTGAAAGCATAGTTACCCAATGCTGTAAGCTTTTCATTATTTATTATGCCGATACCGCTTGCGTTTTCAAATGCGGAAACACCGATTACTTCTGCATTTGTCAAATCTACATTTTTAAGATTTTTGCAACCGTAAAATGCTTTATCGCTTATATTTTTTACTTTTTCAAATGAAAAATCAGAAATAGAGCTGTTAGCAAAAGCACTGATATTTATATGGGTAAGTCCCTCACCCTTAACAAATTCAAGATTGGTACAGTCTTGGAATGCCTCAACACCTATATGGGTTGCAGTTGACGGAAGAACAACTGAATGAATTTTTGTATTACCCTTAAAAGCCGATGAGCCAACTCCCCTAACTACTTTACCCTGTATTGTATCAGGCACAATGAGGTCGGTTTCACTGCCGACATACCCTGTAATCATACCTGAACTGTTAATATCATACAAATCGGCTTCGCTGTCATTTCGACGGTTATATTTCATTATAACAGCAGGACTTACGGATTTACCTTCGGCAACTGCAATAGCCGCCACTGTAGTATCAACAGAAATTGAAATAGCACTTGTATATGCAGTTGCATTCAAAAGTTCAGCTTGAAGATTTTTATTTATGTCAAAGCTACCGTCAAGTTCTTTTTCAATTTTAACATAAAGAATTTTTGCATTTTCTTCAAGACAGCTAATTGAAAGATTAAATGAATTTACAAAATCTGTGCTTTCAACACTGAATATAGGCTCTACTGTTCTGGGCTTGCTCTCAAAAATATTTTTAATATACAAAAGACCTGCGCCGAATTTATTAGTGCCGCTGTCATCTTTTATTTTAATAGCATGCTTCTCTATAAATTCTTTTATTTCATAATTATTTTTTTCTTTATATATTGAACGGACATTAGCGACAGCCGCCGACACCTGCGGAGTTGCCATAGATGTTCCGCTCATTGAAACATAAGTATTATTAAGATACGCGCTTATAACATCATCACCGGGAGCGGCAATATCAATAGGTCCGTTATAATTTGAATATTTTGAAAGCTTGTGGTCTTTAGTAGTGGCACTTACTGTTATAGCAGAGTCAATACAAGCAGGCGTATAAGTTTTTTTAGTAAGATCAACACCTTTATTACCTGCCGCAACGACCACATTGATACCCTTTTCAACTGCATTGTTGACAGAATCGGTCATTGCTTGGCTCTCGCCCTCCGCAGTAAAGCTCATATTGATAACATTTACTTTTTCTTCTACTGCAAGGTCAATGGCAACAACAATGGAACTGAGTGTGCCTTTACCCTCGCTGTTCAAAACCTTATACGGTTTAATTTTAACATTTTTAAGTGAATTATCTACAATAATACCTGCAACATGAGTACCATGCCCGAAATCATCTTCTACGCTATTTTCGGCACCGGATGTACTGCAATTGACAAAGTTATCAATAAGTCTGCCTTCAAACATTTCGTGGTCAGTGTCAATACCACTGTCAAGTACTGCAACAACTACATCAACAAGTTTAGTTTCGGCAAGCTTACTTTTGATAGCATCAAAGCCAATCTCTTTTGTATTCCAAGAGTCAACTTTATCTTTTACTTCAACAAAAACTTCTGTTTCAACACCGAGATCCTCTGACGGAGTAACCTCTTTGATTTCTGATTCCTGTGTTTTATAGACCAAATCCGGTTCAACATATTCAATAGTATCAAGTGACAAGTAATATTTATATGCCGATACTGTATCTTCGACAGAACCGTACTGCAAAATGTACATATCATTATAACCGCTTACACAGTCAATTGCACCGCAGTTATCAATTTCATTTTTCGATTTTACTATCAACCGTTTTAATTCAAATGCGTTATCGGGCAACCTCTCAATATATTCCGAATTATTATTCTCGGCTTCATTTACATCTTCAGCTTCGGCAAAAGAAGAAGCAGATATCTGTTGTGAATATGCAATCGGAAAATAATCGGTTATTTCACTTAATAAATCGGGATTTGAAATTTTATTGCTTTTATTATTTGCATTGTCATATATGCGAATCATATTATTAAGACTGCTTGCAAAAGCGGTAAGGTCACTGTTCACAGGAACGGTTTGAGCCACAGCAACAAACCCTGTGGAAAGCGAAGTAACCATTAAAATAAAAGCTATTAAAACAGAGAAAATGCGTTTCAACCTTGAACACTCCCAACACAGTGTTGATTATGTTTTTTATTATACTACTCCAATTTTAAAAATTCAACACTATGTATAATAAAAATGAAAAAATTTCATAGCAATTCAACACGACAGGCTAAATTGCTATGAGAATTTCAATTATTTATAAATCGGACCGTAATTTTGGCAGGCACGGAAATCTGCTGACTGTTTATCTTCAGTACCGAATGCAGACCAAGCGTGCGGGCGGAAAATCTTTTCGTCATCGACATTGTGCATATTAACAGGAATACGCAACATTGATGCAAGTGTGATTAAATCTGCACCAACATGACCGTAAACAGTAACACCGTGGTTTGCACCCCAATTCGCCATAACGCTGTAAACATCGCGAAAAGCACCCTCGCCTGTAAGACGCGGAACAAACCAAGTTGTAGGCCATGACGGGTCGGTTCTCTTATCAATAGTATTATGAATTTCATCGGGCAAATCAACAGTATATCCTTCTGCCAGCTGAAGAACAGGACCAATGCCGTCAACAACATTAACTCTCAGCATTGTTACAGGCATTTGTGCACTGCAACGGAAATGGCTTGAATATCCGCCGCCTCTGAAATATTCATAATTTGCTCTGCACCAATCAGTTGCGTCAAGACAGGCTTTAATATCGTTTTCTGTCATTTCCCAGAAAGGCTTCATGCAACCTTCGCCTTTATTATTTTTAGCTGCACCGCTTCCGTCAAGAGCCGTAGCACCGGAATTGATAAGATGAATAAATCCGTCTTTTGCAACTCCGTCCGGTCGAACACCTGTTACACGCTCGCAAGCATCGGGACTCCAATAAGTACGGACATCATGAAAGCAAGGGGCGGAATGGGAAACCAGTGTACCGAGCATCATTGATACACCATTAAGAGTATCGTTTTCAGTCGCAAAAGGAGTTGGCATTTTTGCACCGTTCCAGTCAAAAGTAGACGCCATAATAGCTTCTGTAAAGTCAGCATTCGGTAACCAGTCAGTCCAATTGCGTTGACCCTGAAAACCGCCTGCAACAGCATTTTTACCGAGTGCTTCTTCGTGCCAGCCCATTTTGTCAAGCTTTTCGTTTCCGTAAAGAATGTCACGCATAACCATAGTCATCTTGGTGACAAATTCCCAATCCTTATCAGCAGGAACTACTTTTGATTTTCTGATAATTTCGGGTAAATCCTTACCTTCATTAAGGTCAAAGCCTTCTTTGCAGTTCTCTTTAACCCATGCAAGAGCCTTTTCATATTCATCGTGGTCATATATTTCAAGAGTAATTCGACGAACGATTTCAGTCATATCAACCCATTCGGCACGGATACCAAAATACTTTTGGAACATATCTGCATTGCAATATGATCCTGCAATACCCATAGCAACACCGCCGAGATTAACATATGCCTTATTCTTCATCCAGCCCACTGCGACTGCTGATTTTGCAAAACGGAGAATTTTCTCTGCAACATCAGCAGGAACTGTTGTATCAGTCATATCTTGAACATCTCTGCCGTAGATAGAGAATGCAGGAAGTCCTTTTTGTGCAAATGCCGCCATAACCGCCGCAAGATAAACAGCGCCGGGACGCTCTGTACCGTTAAATCCCCAAACTGCCTTAATTGTTTGAGGGTCCATATCAAAAGTTTCAGAGCCATAGCACCAACAAGGAGTAACTGACAAGGTTGCAACCACATTTTCATTGGCAAACTGCTCAGCGCACTTTGCTGCTTCAGCTCCGCCGCCGATAGTTGTATTGCTGATTACGCACTGAACAGGTGTTCCGTCGGGATAACGGAGATTTGACTCAATAAGCTCTTTAGCAGACTTTGCCATACCCATTGTTTGTACTTCAAGACCCTCGCGAACACCGCCCCAACGGCCGTCAATAGTAGGTCTTATACCTATTTTAGGATAATTCATAAAATTTGCCTCCCATATTTTTTAGTCACAGCATATTGCCGTGCAAAATTTTTCATACGCAATTTCCCATACGGCAGCATTTTCGGGAAGATACTGCTTAACACTTTCCTGTGTTCTTATAATTGCTCTGCCCTCATCAATACTTTTTATATCGCCAAGCGCAATAAGCTGAAGAATAATATTGCCGAGTGCAGTGGCTTCAGCAGGACCTGCAATAACAGGTATTCCTAAACTGTCAGCCGTCATTTGACAAAGAAAACCGTCTTTTGTACCGCCGCCGAGCAGATGAAGAACCTCAAATTTTCTGCCTGTATTTTCGGCGATTTGATTAACTGCGAATTTATATTTCATCGCAAGACTTTCATAAATGCAGCGTATAATCGCACCATCGCTTTCGGGTACGGATTGATTTGTCTTTTTACAGTAATTCTGTATTTTTTCGGGCATAGAGCCTGCTGTTGCAAATTCAGGAGCATCGGGGTCAATGAAACATATAAAGTTTTTTTCAGCCCTTGCGAGCTGTTCCATATCATTAAAAGAATAATTTTTGCCTGCGGCTTTGAAATTTCTGCGGATTTCTTGAATGAGCCACAAACCGCTTATATTTTTAAGATAATTAACCTTGCTGTTTGCACCCAACTCATTAGAAAGCTCATCTGCCATGCTCTTTTCAGTAAGCACAGCATTATCACATTCACAGCCGATAAGCGACCAGGTACCGCAAGAAAGAAAAGCACTGCATTTTTCACAGTCAGCAGGCATTGCGGTAACTGCACATTGAGTATCGTGGCCAGCAACCTTAATAATTTTTATACCGTTATATTCGCCTACAACGGTTGAGCTGTCAATAAGCGGTTGCAAAATATCTGTATTAATTCCCGAAAGACTAGCAATTTCTTTATTCCAAGCCCAATTTTCAAAACTGTACATCTGTGAGGTTGAAGCGATTGTTTTTTCTGCCGATTTATCACCGCACAACGCCCAAACAAACAAATCGGGCATAAACAGCAGTGTTTTGGCATTGCTTCTTTCTTCAGCAGTTAGCTGAAAAAGCGTGTTAATAGGCATAATTTGATTGCCTGTTTCCTTATACAAATCGGCTGGAGATATTTTTTCAAATATCTTTTCGGGCATACCGTCTGTTCTCGTATCACGGTAATTGACAGGCAAGCCCATAAGCTCATCGTTTTCATCAAGCAAGCCGTAATCAACACCCCATGTATCAAAGGCAAGGGAATCAACCTTACCGCACATATCAATCGCTTTTTTTACCTCACTTAAAAGATAAGGAAAGTTCCAACAAAGATGTCCGTTATCGGTTATAGGAATATTCTCAAATCTGTGAACTTCCCTGTATTCAAGCTTTTCGCCGTTATATACTGCCCTTATTGCCCTGCCTGTTGACGCACCGAAATCAAATGCAAGAACTGTACTCAAAGAGTAACAACTCCCTTCTTCAAAAGCACATTGGCATAAATTGCGGTTTCGCCTGTGGCAATTATAAGGTAAGCTTTTTTAGCTCTTTCATAAAAGGCAAATCGTTCTGTCATTTCAACAGAATGATGATCCGGCTCATATTTATTGAATATTCCCTCATATGTATTCCAAATTACAGGTTCGGGACAGTTATCGCCCTTGACAACTTCCATATAAGCTACGGGCTTATCGGTGTATCTGTCAAGAGGAATAAGACTTAATACTGCATCTAAAATTTCAGCAGTACCGTGACCGTCAGCCCTCACAACAACAGAATTTTTTCCGACACTTTCGCAGGGAAAATTACCGTCGGCAATCACAAGCTCGTCGCCATGACCCATTTCACAAAGCGCCTTTAAAAGTTCGGGTGAAATTATAGGTGAAATTCCTTTAAGCATAAATATTCTCCTAATCTTTTTTATGAAGAAGCGGATCATCGGGATTAAAAGTTTTAAAACCCGGATGTCTGCCTGTGACACGATAATAACCTCTTAAATCAATAAGCTTTTGTATATTTTCAGGACTTATATCATGACTTCCGCCGAGGATAACTGCGTTGATTGTGATTTTTGCCCAAAGTTCAAGGCTTTCCATTCTGTAAAATGCTGTGACAACATCGCTTCCTACGGCAAGTGCGCCGTGATTTTCAAGAAGCATAACATCATGGTCTTCAAGATAAGGTTCAATAGCGTCGGGAACCTCTGTGGTTGACGGTGTACCGTAGGGTGTAAGCGGAACAGCGCCCATAACCGCCACATCTTCAATCATATTGTACATATCCATCGCCTTATGAGCCACAGCAAAGCCTGTTGCTCCCGGAGGGTGCGCATGTATAACGCTCATTACATCTTCACGCTTGTCATAACAGCGAAGATGCATTTTAATTTCACTTGACGGTCTTAATCCTTCAGCCGCTTCAAGCACATTGCCCTCACGGTCAATTCTGATAAGCTTTTCGGGGGTGATAAAAGACTTGCTCATACCTGTGGGTGTAGCAAGTATTGTGCCGTCGTCAAGTTTAACGCTGACATTACCGTCATTAGCGGCAACCCATCCAAGCTGCCACATTTTATGACAAATGTCACATATAAGCTCTTTTTGCTCTTGTATATTACTCATTATTTTCTCCTTTCCGTATCACCGTATTGACTTATTGCTCAATAAATGATACTCTAATTGTATTATAGTGTATATTTATATTTATTTCTTGGTTAATAAAGCTAAATATATATGATAAAATTCACTTTTTAGGGAACAGGTATGCTCTATGAATTACAGTTCACTGCACGAAGATAAAAAGAGAGGAAAATTTGATTTTCCCATTGAGTTATATTATGTTGATTTTACATCGCCGAGATACCAAATGCCACTTCACTGGCACCTTGAATATGAATTGATTTTAGTTTTGAGCGGTAAATTCAATTTAAGCCTTGACGGAAAGCAATATGTTCTTGAAGCCGGCGACAGTGCGTGGATAAGCGACGGTGCAATACACGGCGGAGAACCACAGGACTGCATATATGAATGTGTTGTATTTGATCTTGAGGCACTTTTAAGAGACACACCGCTATGTACAAAATCAGCTAAAGAGTTTTTAATTCACAGCAATTCATACACAGGCAAGCTTAAAAAGGACAGTGAAAGCGCTCACCTTGCCGATAAAATTTTTGAGGCTATGGAAAAGGAACAAAGCGGTTATGAATGGGTAACAGTTGGACTTTTGTGGCAGCTTATGGGAAATATGCTAAAGGAACAGAACAGCGTAACAACAAATTATAATCCAAGCCGTCAGCAGATTGTAAAGTTTAAAGCTGTTCTTAAATATATAAGGGACAATTATGAAACACAGATTACTTTAGAGGAATTGGCTAAAATTGCAGGAATGTCGCCACGGTATTTTTGCCGTGCATTTTGTGCATTGACAGGCAAAACTCCTATTGCTTATCTTAACTATTATAGAATTGAATATGCAGGAGAGTTTATAAAGCTCACTGACAAAACTATAACTGAAATTGCAATATCCTGCGGATATAATGATATGAGTTATTTTTCAAAGCAGTTTAAACGCTTTAAAAATGTTACTCCTACACAATACAGAAAGCTTGATTAGGTTTAGTTTGGATATAAAAAACAGAGGGTAATCCTTTCGGATTACCCTCCTTATTATTCGAGATTTAATTACTTAACTCTCTTTGTTTTTTTAATAACGATTGCAGAACCTGCTACTGCAGTAGCAACCATTGCAGCCATTGCCCAAGCAAGAACTTCGTTATCTGTGTTGGGAATTTCGGGATTCTCAACAGGATTTGAAGGTTCAGTAGTAGGATCTTCGGGATTAACAGGATTTGTAGGTTCTGTAGGCTCTGTAGGATCAACAGGATTTGTAGGTTCTGTTGGCTCTGTAGGATCAACAGGATCTACAGGCTCTGTACCTGTGCCGGGGAAATAGTAGCAAGCGAACATCCAAGCATCTTCAGAAGCGCCAAGCCATCCGTACTCGCCGTACCAGCCCTGTGATTCACCGCCGTCTTGGAGCATCTTGATTAAGTCAATTGTCAAGGGGTAGTACAAACCGCCATTAGCTGAAGCACCATAGCTCAAATACTCCATCAAAGCTGCTGTGTAATCTATCATTTCAACGATATTACCGTTTTCATCATATACAACAGAAGCTAATTTGTCGTTTCCGGGAATTTCAGCCAACGGAAGCATTTCATCGCTCAAGTTTACATAGAGAATAGGACCGTTAGCTGAATCTAAATGATAGTAACCATCTTCACCAAGAACTGCTGTGTTGATTACATCATCTTCAAAGTCAACATATACAAGATCAGCAGCATCGCTGTCAAATGTGAATTTTGAAAGCTCTGCCTGGTTTTCATAAACTACCCATTCAATAACTTCAACAGTAAGATCTTCTTTTGTAACTGTAACATTTACAGTGCTGTCTGCCTTAATTGCAATAATTGCAGACTGACCAACGCCGTTGCATTCAAAAACAGCGCTTGTAGAGTTAACATAATCCTCTGAAGGAGCAATGAAGAAGTATACGCTACCCGGTAAGATACCGATTACACCGTCAGATGTTGTGAAAGTATATTTACCTTCTTCTTCGGGTACGAACTGATAAATTGTGTAATCATAACCTGCAACAGGTGTGCAAGTATTGTCGCCTACTTCAAGGTTAATGTAAGTGTTTGTATAGTTGATAGCAGGCTCATCGGGATTTGTAGGATCTTCGGGATCTGTACCTGTGTTTCCGCCGTCAACAGGAAGACTAACAATAACTGTTACTTGACCTTCGGGGAACAACCAATCCATAGGATTGTATGTTGCAACACAAATTTCAACAACGTCGCCTTCTGAAACATTTAATGTTGTGCCTTGAACATTTGTATCAAGGAATGCCATATCGCCATAAACTTCTCTTGTTACGTTGTTTACGTAATAGTACAAGCCATTAGTTGACTCAAAGTAAATGTTAAGAATACCGCTGTTAGGAGCAGTTAATGTATAATAATAACCTTCTTCTGAATTTGCAGCAATATTAGCAGTAGATGTTGTTGTAAGATAATCGCCTTCTTTTGCAAGTGTAAGTACTTCAGGATTGTCAAAAGTGCCTTTTGAACCGCCTGCAAAAGTTACAATAGCTGTTACTGTACCATCAGGATTGGGTTCGCCCCAATCGCCAAGAGTCTGAACATAAATAGTAATTAAATCGCCTGCAGAAACTTTAAGGATTTCTTGAGAAATCGGCTCATAATCGTCACTGTAATGCCATTCTGACATAACTTCTGTTGTCTTATTCTGAACATAGAACATCCAACCCGCATCAGAACCAACACTAACAGAAAGTTCGCCGTCATCAGGAGCAGTTACATTAAAGAAATAGCCGTTATTGTCGTATTTCAAAACAGCCTCGCCGTATGCCATCATAACGCCTCTGTTAGAGTTGAATTCAAGCACTTCGGGATTTGATTCTGTACCTGCAGCTGTCTTTTCAGCTTCAAGTAAAGTAAGGCTGAAATAAAGCGATTCAGCACTTGTGTTTGTGATTGAGAAAGTGTCATTGTATTGCATCATTTGAAGCACAAAAACCTCATTCTCAACGGGCATAACTTCCTTGCCGAGATACTCAACAGTATACTCGTAAGCATTTGCTCCGGTTGAAGTATAACCAACATATTCGAAGGTTACTGTGGAGCCATTGCAGTCAGCAGCTTTAACATAAATTGTTTCACCGGCGTCAACTATTGCAAATAAGTTGTTAGCAAAACCTTCATTTAAAGTGTAAGGTTCACTAAAATCGCCTGTTGCAGCAAATACTGTCATTGGAACGATAACAATAGCCAATGCAATAATTACGCTTAAAGCTTTTTTCATCATGTTTTTCATGATTTTTTCCTCCTTTTATTTAATACAATTAATACTTTAAAATGCTAATATACAACTCTAAAGTACTAATTATATAATATTTATTGTATTTTATCACTATTGAAAACATAATGCAATAGAAAAAATCCACTTTTTTAGGATTTTTTCTAAAAAAGTGGATTGAATATTGATTTTATACGTACTCACCGTGCCAAGTAATCTCAGTAGCAGGATATTTAAATCTCTTATTGGGAATAGCGCAAACGGTTATTGTAATTTTTTCTCCTTTAGTGACTTCTGCTTCGATATATTCCTTACCTTTTGCGTCGGTCTTAACATCTTCAGGAACTTCAGTTGAAGTCTGCACAGGTATGTCACCGGGTTTGACAACTGTTACCGTCAAAACACTATCTTTAGTTGCCGTCATATAGAATCGGATTTTTCCTGTTTTTTCAGCAGTGTACTGATAACTGTAACCGTCTGTATCATCTGCCGAAAGGCTGATTTTAATATCTTTAGAAATTGAATCTAATTTCTTTGGATTTTCAATTGAGCCAAGAACTTTTGAAAACACAAGCTTAAATGACTTTGCTGATGAACCTTTGTTTCCGATTTCAAAATCAACTGTGTGACTTGCCAAAGCATCTGGAACCTGAAAAGAAACTTTACCGTTTTTAGCGGTGTAAGTCTTGCCGTCGCAAACAACATAAGCATTTGCGTCGTTAATTGTCAAAATCATACCGCCTACACGATAAATTGAGTAGTAAAGCGATTTGCCTGCGGGAACTTTAACTGTTGTTACAGTGAAATCCTCATTGGGAATTTCAAGATAAGGCTCATTTTTACTGCCGGCACCTAAAATCTCTTTACCTGAAGGATTTGTAGTTGTCGCCATTTGAGTGGCGGTGGGCTTATTCTTGTTAGAGCTGCTGTTATTGTTGCCGCTACTATTGTTGTTGCCGCTGCTGCTGTTGTTACCGCTGCTACTGTTGTTGTTTTTATCTGATGAATTATTTTTGTTATCACTTGTAGCTTCGTCAGATGAAGCTTCTTCGTCAGTGCTGCCTTCTTCTTCGGGATTTGAAGAAGTTTCATCATCTGTATTTGGTTCATCATTATTATTAGAAATATTTTCGTTGCTTGAGCTTGGAGTATCGGGGTCAGCATTTACAGGCTCTTTTTTACCGCAAGCAACTGCTGTAAGCAACATAACAAATACTAAAAGTAATGCAATAAGTTTTTTCATTATGATACCGCCTTTAATTCAAGAGTATAATCTGTTGCACCGTTTTCGAGATGGATTTCTGCTTCGCCTGTATATTCATAGCCCTCGGGGCAAGACATAACAGACAATTTGTAGCCGTCAGTAATCTCAAGGTTAAATGAAGCTACGCCGTTATCGTCAGTTCTTGCAGGAACGCAAGCGTCTTTACATACTTGAACCATAACGCCGGAAACGGGATTTCCTCCCTCGTCAACAACCTTAACTGTAAATGAAGCCTTGTTCTCAACAGTAGGATCATTTTCAGGCTGACTGTTATTTTCAACAGGAGTTGATGATGAAGGCTGTTTAGGATCGTCATCGTTATTTCCGCCGCAAGCACAGAAGCAGAAAAGCATACCGATAGCGAGCAAAACTGCCAATACTTTCTTTAAATTTTTCATTTTATATACCCTCTTTTTAAAATTATTCAATATCGCTTATGTTTCTAATCAGCGTCTGCTCATAATTGTCGGCAGTAAAGAATTCAAATATATTTGTAAATTCTTCTTTACTTGTTACAGAGCCTTTATGAATCATACAAATCGTTCCGTAACGGTCAATAACAACGGTTGTAGGATAAGCTGTTAATTGTATTAAGCTTTCCCAAAAATAATCTGTTGACACCATTGGGAAAGTTAAACCGTTCTCAACAGCATATGCGGCAACCTTATCATTTGTACCGTCATATGGATTGATTGCAATGACTTCAATATCATTTTGATAATCTGTATAAGCCTGCTGTAAAAACGGAAATTCCATTTTACAGGGTTGACAACCGATATACCAAAAATTAAGGATAATTGCTTTTTTAGTTTTGAGCAAATCAGAAACTGTATATTCTTTACCGTCAGTTGCCGTTACGGTGAAATCGTGGACAATGCTACCCAATTTATAAACGGCACTCGACATATCGCCTGCATCACCTAAAACAGCTTTAAGTGAAATTACAGCATCAGAAGAGTTAATCTCATAAACTGACTCGGCATTGTAACCGCTTGGAAGCTCTTTAAGAACAGCGTAATAAACTTTTGATGAATCTGCATTAAAGGTTATTGCACCGTTCTTATCGGTTTCTGCCGCCCATAGAAGATTTTGTAATTCGGCATCTTTATAAATTTCAACCGTTACATCTTCAAGTGGCAGTTTTCCCTGTGACTCAACCTTAACTGTGTAAAGCGTTTTTTCGGAATCATCTTTATCAGAAGTACAACCCGTAAAAGCTATACACAGTGTTAAGGCAATTGACAAAATCAATAATAATTTTTGTTTAAAGATATTCATTTTATCAGCCGACATAGCAACACATCAAAAGCCAAGCGATATCGGCATTAATTGAGCTATCGTTAGTACCTGCGGGAGTTTTAAAGATGTAGCCCATACTGTTAATATCCCACCAACCTTGATAATCGCCGAATTGCTGAATGATGTATTTCAAATCTTCGTCAAGAGGATAAACACCCTCTGTTTCATCTACGCACTCAATATAATTAAGAAGGCATTCTGAATAGCTTTCTTTCTTAACAAAGTCGCCGTTATCATCAAAGAAATACTTCATAACATGGGAAGAATCAGTAATCTTTTTAAAGCAGTCGATATAATCGCTGTTTTCAGTAAGACGGACAAGCACCAAAGGACCGTTTGCCGTATTCAAATGATAGAAGCCTTCGTCTTCATTGTAAACAAGCTTATATGTATCAGTTGAAGCAGTTAAGTCAAACTCTTTAATCTGTACACCTGCCGGCAATGTATATTTTGCAATATCAGTGGTTGACTGGTATACAGTCCAAGGCTCGTCAACAAAAGTTTTAATCGGGTCGCCGATACGGTTAATAGCAAGAATACAGTTTGTTGCATTAGCGTCAAGCGCATCAATACCTAAAACATAAGTTACTGCACCGCCGTCGCTGCTTGAACCAAGCATACCTGCATTGATAGACTCTGTAAACTTATTATCAGTTACTTCTGAAATATTATCAAGCTGAACAAAGCTTGGCGAACCGTAATTTCCAAACTGAACATTTGCGTCGCCGATTATGGAAAACTCATAATTACCTGCTTCTTTAGGTGTGAAGAGGAAGAAGTTTCTATGCTCGTTTGACAACTCAACATAGGTACAGCCTGCCGATACATAATATACATCAAAGCTGTCATAAGTCTTAAGTAACTCGTCGCGATCTTCTTCTCTGGGAACCAAAATATTCTTGGTTTCTCCCGAAAGCTTATAAGCTACAATTAAATCAATTTCATTTTTGTTCGCTGTAACAGTCTGGTTCTCATCGTAATAATACTCAACACCAGTGCCGGTGAATGACAGTGATATTGTATATTCTCCTTTTGCGAGCTTTTTAGTTGCTATGCCGTTTTCATCGCAAGCCTGCATCGCAACATTTTTGCCGTCTTGCATAAAGTTAACAACTACACCTTTATAAGGGTTGCCGAGAGCATCTTTAACCGTAACTGAATATGTTTTATCGCCTCCGCAAGCGCTAAATGCAAAAAGAAGAGAACATACCAAAACAAGAGCTACAATGCTTTTAATTTTTTTCATTTTATCAAACTCCTTTACAGGAAATTAAAGAGTAAAAATTATTTACCGAAGTTATCGTAGTAATAACAAATCTTAATCCATGAATTATCTACATCTTTAAATGTATATTTATCCATAAGAAGCTGAAGAATTTCAGCAAGGCGCTTATCAACTACTACACAACCGTCTTTTTCTGTGCCGGACTTATCAATTTTAGCTGCATATGCACGCATTTCTTTAGTAAGATCGGGACCGTCACCGTGATAACGACCTGCAAAAATATCTTCTATCTGGTAAGACTCTGCATATGCATCATACTCTTCACCCCAGAGCTTTTTCAGATATTGTTCAGTTTTTTCTATATCGTTACCGTTCTGCGCCATATATGCAAGGATTTCATGGTCAGTTTCAGATTTTCTGAAATCGAATGCGCTCAATTCAATCATTTCAAGAATTGAATGGTCAAAAATATTTGTAATACCTGTAAAGTCAGCGTAAATCAAGCTGTTGCTCTTTGATTCGTAATATTTTCCATCTTTTAACACAGGAGTGATACCGCCGGAAATAATATCGTACATTACATCGCCTGTAGCGTTAGAATCATATGTGAAATAACCGGGTGAGCAAGCGCGGAAGAGTTTATATGACGCGCCTATGAACTCAACATCGTAATTGATTGTACCTGTTGCATAAAGATCCCAGAACGCCATATCAATATAATATGTTTTACCGGCTTCCATATAATAAACCATTGAGCAGTTAGAAGTATCTGAATACATTCTTTCATCATGCTCGTATGTATAGATTATTTCACCTTTTGCGTTGTAAATCCATGCATCAATACCCTCTTCATAATCGCTCTTTGAAGTAAATCTGTAAACGCCGGATTTTGATGGGACAAATTTTGACAAGTAACCTCTCGGAAGAACTACTCTGTCATAATAGAAATTATTTGACGGAACATTTTTACCGAGTTTTGTTTCATAAGCTGAAAATGTAGCAAGTCCCTTTATAGGGTCATCAAGCTGCTTTGCATTTTTACCATAAGACTGATAATATTTACAAATTTTAAGCCACTCGTTTGCATCGTTCTCAAAACCTGCTACCTCTGCAACCTGTTTAAGCATTTCAGCAAGCTCTTTATTTACTGTGCAAAGACCGTGAATTCTTGAATTAGAAGCGTAAGAGAAGTAACGAACCATTCCCTTGCCGCCTTCTTCTTTTGCAGCATAAAGACTTACTCCGCCTTTATCAGCGTCTCCGCCTTCAACTATCGTAAACACTGCTTCTTCTTCATTGAAAGGTGTATAGTTCATTAAATCTGCAAGAAGAAGAGGACCGTTTGCAGAACCTACATGATAATATCCGTCTTTATCATTAAAAACGACATTAGCATAAGTATATGTATCGCCGTCTTTTGTTGTTGCTACTTGACGGGGAAGATATGTTTCAACATCAATATCGCTTGAGTTAACCACACGCATATTATCAATATATACTGTATCGTCACCCTTTGCACCGTTACTGTCTTTATAGAAACAAAGCGCGATTTCATAAGTTCCGTCTTCTTCAGCTACAACAGGATAGCACGACTGCCATTTTTCCGGAGTGGAAACACCCGAAATTTGGAAAATATCTTCGTTATCTACAATTACATATAAAATATCAGAAAGTTCTTCGGAAGAAACTAAATAATCGAAACCTACTGCTTGACCCTTTTTAAGCTCAACCTCGGCATATATAATTGCGTATGAATCGTCAACGCCCTTGTTAGACGCATAGATACAAGACTGACCGAGCTTGCTGCCTTCAATGAAAGGCCAGAAGTACTCTGCATTTTTGTCTTCTGTTTCAGGATGATATTTTACATTGATATTGCCAACATTGATTAACTCTGCAATCTTTTCAGATGATGGCATTTCAACATTAGGCTTAATCTGTGTAACCAAATCAGCGATACCGTTTACGCAAATCATCTGCTTATAATCATCTGCTGTAAAGTGGTCAAAAGCAGAAACCCAAGGTCTTTTGCTTGTAATTGCACCGGATTCAACAACGCAGATTACACCGTAACGGTCAATCATAATTGTTGTGGGATAACCTTGAACAGAAAAAGTATTTGCCCATGAAGCAGGACAAGCCGCCATTGGGAATGAAAGCTGATTCTGCTCTTGGAAAGATTTAACTACATTATTGTCTTCCATAGGGTTCAAGGCAATAATTTCAACATTATCCTTGTACTCTTGATAAACTGTTTCAATAAGAGGGAACTCTTCAAGACACCAAGTACAAGTTGTATACCAGAAATTGAGAACTGCTAAATCTTTCTTTTTAAGAATATCAGAAAGCTTAATTTCTTTTCCGTCAGCCGCCATAACTGTGAAGTCATACATAACATCGCCGACACCAAGACTTGCAGTTGAAAGATCTTCATCAGTAACAAGTGACGATGTCAAAACAATTTCTGCACTTTCGCCGTCGAATTTATAGCTGTCTTCAACCTTATATCCTTTTTTAGTACCCGAAAGCACGATTGCATATTTATTGCTCTTGGGAATATTGAAGCTAATTTGGCCGTTTTCATCGGTTTTACCGTAATCAACCATATTATCCTGCTTTTTATTCTCGTAAACATAAACATCAATTTCGGGTAACGCCATACCGCCCGCAGTTTTTACGCTTACGCTGTATGTAGTATTTTCGCCTGTCGCTTCACCGCCGAAACCGTCGCCGCCGCCCAAAACAACTGCAGCAACAATACCGCCTGCAATAGCTAAAACCAAAACACATGCAAGAACGATTAAGAGTATCTTTTTCTTTTTGTCAAGAGTCTTAATCTTTCCCAATAAGTCTTTAACTTTTTTCATAGTTCCTCCTTGTTTACACATCAAGAATTTGCAATAAGGGCATACTTCCCTTATAGTTGTTCTTATTCTATCACAAATTACACTTAATCGTCAATACTTATTCCAAACTTTTTAAAGTATTAAAGCTTTAATACGACAAAATGTCGAATCACGCTTTTAACAAGCGAAATCCGACATTTCGTTTTGCTATGCGGCATCCTGAAGCAACTGTTCTTCTGTCATATTTTCTTCTGTATCAATCATTCTCTCAATAAAAATGGCATAACCTTTTGTGGGATCATTTACAAAAACATGGGTAACAGCACCTATAAGTTTTCCGTTTTGTATTATCGGTGAGCCGCTCATTCCCTGTACTATTCCGCCTGTTTTTTCAAGTAATGCTTTATCGGTAACCTTTATTACCATGTCTTTATTAACCGAATCAGAATTTGAATATATCTTTTTTATTTCAATATCATAACCTTTTACTCTGCCGTCATCAACAGTGCAGTATATTTTTGCAGCACCTGTTGTGATTTCCTGTTTTACCGCAACAGGAACAAAATCTGTTTTATCTGTTTTTCGGAATCCGTATACACCCATATCGTTATTAAGACAAAGCTCCCCTATTGATTTGCCTGTTATCACGCCGCAAAGCTCCCCTACACTGCCTGTACTGCTCTTATAAATTCCATTTACATAAGCTGAAAATACTTCGCCTTTATTCATAGGCATTATTTCATTGGTATCAATATCGTAAATTCCATGGCCAAGACCTGCAAAGGTACCGTTTTCAGAATTATAGAAAGTAACCGTTCCAAGTCCTGCTGTGCTGTCACGCACCCAAAGCCCTGCTTTGTATTTTCCCGTATTTTTATCCTTATGGGTTGAAAATTCGATTTTCAGTGTTCTGTTATCGCGGACAATGCTAAAGGTCATTTTTTCACCGTTGCTTGCCTCGATTTTCTGTGCAAGTGATTTTGTAGATGTTACTTTTTCATTATTAACGCTTTTTATAATATCTCCGACTTTCAGCCCTGCTTCGGAAGCAGGATTAACAGTACCGTTTTCAGTTTCAACAGAGTCGGCATCGACAACAAGAACACCGTCGGTATAAAGCTTAACACCGAACAGTTCACCGCCTAAAACAACATATTTCCTTTTTGAATTTGTTATTTCAGCAGTTTTTACGGGAATAATATTCAAAAGCTCAATTTCGGCTTCATTATGTGAAGCTTGGGCAGTCCCCAACGCGACCTCTTTTTCGTTTTCATAATTTAGACGAAACAACGAAACTCCGAAAATGCTTTGAATTTTATAAGAGGAATTTTCGATTGTTGTTATTTTATCGGGTATGTTTTCATTTCCGAAACATATCAGAGAAAACACAACTATACAGAATGCAGTGCAGATTGCAGAAAGAGTTTTAAAAAAATTACACAAACGCTCACCTCCGTGCGACTGATTGCCGCACTAATAATGTTCCCGACATAAAGATTATTATTTGAGGTAAAAAAATCGCCTTACGGCGAATTTTCACTGATTTTGAAAATACCGTAAAGCAAATTTTTATTTATAAAATTTTGAAATTTTTTCAACTGTCTGCTCGGCAGAACAACCGTTTAAATCAAGAATATAATCGGCATATTTTTCATAAAGCGGAGAACGCTCATTAAAAATATCGTCTATGGTTTCATCTTTTGAAGCCGCAACTCCTCGGGTGCTGATATTGTCAAGACGCTTTTTAATTTCGTCAAGAGGAACATTAAGATAAAATATCTTACCGCTCTTTTTTAAATGTTTTACAGCCTCTTCACGGAATATAACGCTGCCGCCTGTTGCGATTACGCAGTTTTCACATTCAAGGGATTTAATTGCTTCTGCCTCGCAATCCAGAAAAGTATCTATTCCGTCAGAATCAATTATATTCTGCAAAAGCCGTTGTTCACGCTGCTGAATAATTAAATCCGTATCAACAAAGCCGATACCCAAAGTTTTTGCAAGTATAACTCCGACTGTGCTTTTACCGCAACCGGGCATACCTATAAGAACAATATTCTGCTTCATCAGATTGAAATTTTGTGAGCAATTTTGTAAAGCTCAACATCGAGTGTTTTTGTCATATTAAGGGCTTCAAAGATGTCAAAATCAACGATTTTATCTTCCTGCATAGCAACAACTCTGTTACCGATGCCGTCTTTAAGAAGCTCGACAGCCTTATAACCCATAAGACTTGCGGTTACTCTGTCGCGTACTGTGGGATGACCGCCACGCTGAACATGGCCTAAAACTGTGGCTCTTGTTTCAACACCTGTTTCAGCTTCAATACGCTTTGCCATGTCGTCAACACCGCCGACGCCTTCAGCCACAATAATGATAAAATTCTTTTTGCCTGTTTTTTGAGTTCTGAGCATTCTGTCAATTACATCACGCTGAAAATCATACTCAACTTCAGGAATAATAATTGTAGTAGCGCCGCACGCAATTCCTGCATTGAGAGCAATATATCCTGCACGGCGACCCATAACCTCAATTACTGAACAGCGGTCATGAGATTCTGATGTATCCCGAAGTCTGTCAGCCATTTCAAGAACTGTATTCATTGCAGTATCATAACCTATTGTATAGTCACTGCAAGCAATATCGTTGTCAATTGTGCCGGGTACTCCGACGCAGGGCAGACCGCGAAGTGACAAATCACGAGCGCCTCTGAATGAGCCGTCGCCGCCGATTACAACAATACCGTCAAGGCCAACATCTTTTGCAACACTAAGAGCTTTTTGCAAACCCGGTTCTGTTTTAAACTCAGCACTTCTTGCTGAATAAAGAATTGTGCCGCCGCGATTAATAATATTGGAAACGCTGCGAAGATTCATTTCATACATATCGCCTTCCATAAGACCGTTATAACCGCGTCTTATGCCCATTACGCGTAATCCGCTTTCGCAGCCCGCACGAACAACCGCACGCACAGCAGCATTCATGCCAGGTGCGTCGCCGCCACTTGTAAGAACACCTATAGTTTTCATATTAATCACCTTTTAATATAATGCTAAAAATTTAATGTAAAATATTGCTAAATTATCCAATATAATAACACAAGAAAAAACAAAATGCAAGATATAAATTGACTATTTTTGTAATATTACATTTTGACTGCCTGCAATACTTTTAAGACCGTTAATCAAAGTACTATCGGGATATAACCTTTTTGACGGGAAATATTTTTTAGTATCTGCAAAATAAAAATACAGCGGTATTTCCCCTGATTTTGAATTGTCATTGATATATTTTGCACATTCAAAATATATTTTACTCTGATTACTGTCAACACGTATAAACAAACCTACTTTACGGATTTGTTTTTCTTTAACGCTTTCAGCGGTTTCAGCAAAATCAAGAATAAGCTTCGGCTTTTCTTCTTCGCGGACTGAAAGTCTGCCGCCGACAAACACCGCAACATCATTATTAAATATATTGACATATTTTGCGAATAGTTTCGGAAAAACAATAATCTCAATTGAGCCGGAAACATCTTCAACATTCACAAATGCCATTGTTTCACCGTTTTTTGTCTGTTTTCTCGTAATTCCGTTTACTATTCCCATAATCTTAACAGAAGCTGAGTCGCTGTATTTGCTGTCATATTCATCGGCATTTATTATTTCGCTGATTTTATCACATTTTAATTTTGAAATTAGCTCTGCATATTCTTTTATAGGATGTGCAGAAATATAAAGTCCCGTTGTTTCTTTTTCCATAGCAAGTAATTTATTTGTTGGAAACTCTTCGACAGGCTTCATAATATATTCGCTTGAGTTTTCTTGAATTAAATCAAAAAATCCGATTTGACCGTCAAGATTTCTTCGCCTCGAATCATCTAATTCGTCAATTATAAACGGAAGATTATTAAGCAATTCGTGACGGTTTCCGCCCAAATTATCAAGAGCGCCGCTTTTAATAAGACTTTCAACAGCTCTGCGGTTAAAGCCTTTTCCGTGAACACGCTTGCAGAAAGAATAAAACGAAGTATATTCGCCGTTAAGCTCTCTTTCCTTTATAATAGTATCAATAAAATCATGACCGAGATTTTTAATGGCAAGCAAGCCGAACATTATGGTTTTATCACCTTTGACATTCGGTCTAAAGGTTTTATAGCTGTAGTTAACATTCGGAGAAAGAATTGCAATACCGTTACGCTTGCAGTCTTCAATATAATCGGCAATCTTACCTGCATCGTCTAATACGCTTGTAAGCAATGCTGACATAAACTCGCATGGATAATAGTATTTGAGATATGCTGTTCTGTAAGCCACAACGGCATAAGCCGCCGCATGAGATTTATTAAATGCGTACGACGCGAATGATGACATATCGTCAAAAATTTCGTTTGCTGTATTTTTTGAAATCCCGTTTTTTTCACAGCCCTCGCAGAAAAATGCGCGCTCTGCTTCAAGAACCTTATGCTTTTTCTTTGACATTGCACGGCGGACTATATCGGCTCTGCCGAGAGAATAGCCTGCAAGCGAACGAAAAATTTGCATTACCTGCTCCTGATAAACCATACAGCCGTAAGTAACATCAAGTATTTCACGAAGCATCGGAGTTTTATATCTTATTTTATCAGGATTATGGCGGTTTTCAATATAGCTGTCTATTGAATCCATAGGACCCGGACGATAAAGCGAGATAACAGCAATAATATCTTCAAGGCTTGTAGGTTTAAGCCTCATAAACACGCTTCGCATACCGTTTGATTCACATTGGAAAACTCCGTCGGTCTGTCCCGATGAAAAAAGAGAATAAACTTTTGTGTCGTTATAAGAAATTTTTTCAATATCAAAATCGGGATTTTTTAATTTGACTGTTTTTACGCAGTCGTTTATAACAGTAAGTGTGCGAAGTCCCAAAAAGTCCATTTTAAGAAGTCCCAATTCTTCAATTGTTGTCATTGTGAACTGAGTTACAAGCGATTCATCGTTTCGTGCCAAAGGAACATAATCGCTGACAGGACGGTCGGTAATAACAATTCCTGCTGCGTGCGTAGAAGCATTTCGGGGCATTCCCTCAACATTCTTTGCGGTGTCTATAAGCTGTTTGATTTTTTCGTCGCTGCTATAAAGAATTTTAAGCTCATCGCTCTCTTTAAGTGCGTCTTCAATTGTAATCCCTATTACACGCGGAATTTTTTTTGCGACATTATCAACAGCAGCATAAGAAAGTCCCATAGCTCTGCCCACATCGCGGAGTGCCGCACGGGCTTTCATTGTACCAAAGGTTATAATCTGTGAAACATGGTCCGTACCGTATTTTCTGATAACATAATCAATTACTTCTTGACGGCGTTCATAGCAGAAATCCACATCAATATCGGGCATACTTACTCTTTCAGGATTTAAAAAGCGTTCAAAAATAAGATTATATTTTATTGGATCAATATTGGTAATTCCCATACAGTAGGCGCAAATACTGCCTGCACCCGAACCTCTGCCAGGTCCAACCGGAATACCGTTATCGCGGGCATACTGAATAAAGTCGGCAACAATAAGGAAATAATCAACATAGCCCATATTACTTATAACCGACAGCTCATATTCAAGACGTTCAATATAATCTTTTGAAGGATTTTCGCCGTATCGGTAAACAAGACCGTTATAACATTTTTCTCTAAAATAATCATAATGCGACTGATCGTCGGGAACTTTGAAATTGGGTAGTTTTGTATTGCCGAATTCGAAATCGAAATTGCACATATCGGCAATTTTTTGCGTATTTTCAATGGCTTCGGGCAAATAAGGAAAAAGCGAACACATTTCTTCTTCAGTTTTTAAATAAAAATTGTCACTTTCAAATTCCAAAGAATTTTCTTCATCTATTGTATGGTTTGTAGCAATACAAATGAGGATTTTTTGAGTATCAGCGTCTTCGCGGTTAATATAGTGGACATCGTTAGTTGCCACTAACGGTATTCCTGTTTCTTTTGAAATACGCATAATTCCGTCATTAACGCGCACCTGCTCATTTATACCGTGATTTTGCAGTTCAAGATAATAGTTCCCCTTGCCGAATACAGACTCATACCACAGGGCAGTCTGCTTTGCAGAGTAAAAATCTCCGCTTGAAATAGCTTTAGGAACTTCGCCTGCAAGGCAAGCCGAAAGCGCTATCAAGCCTTCATGGTGCTTCTCTAAAAGCTCACGGTCAATACGTGGTTTAGTATAAAATCCGTCAACCCACGCTGAAGATACCATCTTGATAAGATTTTTATAACCTGTTTCATTTTTGCAAAGCAAAACAAGATGATGTCGGTCCGAATCTATACCGTGAACCTTATCAAATCTCGAACGTGCCGCAACATAAACCTCACAACCGATAATGGGCTTAACACCGTGTTTTTTTGCCGCTTTATAAAAATCAACAGCACCGAAAAGATTGCCGTGATCGGTAATTGCAATAGCCTCCTGTCCTCTCTCTTTTGCAACAGAACAAAGCTTGTCAAGACGGCACACACCGTCAAGCAAGCTATACTCTGTATGAACATGTAAGTGGACAAAGGACATATCAGTACCTCAAATTTTATTCAGTAACTTTTTTATAAAAATCAAAGCAGTCAAATGTTGCGAAATAATCGGCAGGAGTTTCAGCACGGCGTATAAGCTCAAAACTGCCGTCCGCTTTAAGAAGTATTTCCGCTGATTTAAGCTTACCGTTATAGTTATAGCCCATAGCAAAGCCGTGAGCGCCTGTATCGTGAATATAGATAAGGTCGCCCATATCAATCTTTGGCAACATTCTGTCAATTGCAAATTTATCATTGTTTTCGCAAAGTGAGCCTGTTACATCATATTTATGGTCGCATTCTTCATTTTCTTTGCCCATTACCGTGATATGATGATAAGCGCCGTACATTGCAGGGCGCATAAGATTTACCGCGCAAGCGTCAACACCGATATACTCTTTATGAGTATGCTTTTCGTTAATAGCGCGAGTTACAAGCGCACCGTAAGGAGCAAGCATAAATCTGCCAAGCTCTGTAAAAATTGCAACATCTCCCATATCTGCGGGTACAAGCACTTCTTCGTAAACCTTTCTTACACCCTCGCCGATTGCGAAAATGTCATTACCATCTTGGTCGGGGCGGTAAGGAATACCGATACCGCCTGAAAGATTGATAAACTTTATGTTTGCGCCTGTTTCTTCTTTAAGCTTAACTGCAACCTCAAAAAGAGTTTTTGCAAGTGTGGGATAATATTCATTTGTAACTGTGTTACTTGCTAAAAATGCGTGAATACCGAACTCCTCTACGCCCTTTGATTTCATAATCTTAAATGCTTCAAAAAGCTGTTCGGTTGTCATACCGTATTTAGCATCGCCCGGATTATCCATAATATTATTTGCAATTGAAAAATATCCGCCCGGATTATAACGGCAGGAAAGCTTTTTAGGAAGATGTCCGAGAGTTTTTTCAAGAATATCAATATGAGTTATATCGTCCAGATTGATTATTGCGCCCATATCGTTTGCAAACTTAAACTCTGCAGGCGGTGTATCATTAGACGAAAACATTACATCGTTACCTACTGCGCCGATTGCTTTTGAAAGCATAAGCTCTGTGATTGATGAACAGTCACATCCGCATCCGTATTCTCTCAAAATATTTATAAGGAACGGATTGGGTGTTGCCTTAACCGCAAAATATTCTTTAAAGCCCTTATTCCATGCGAATGCTTTTTTCAAATTTTCAGCATTCTTGCGGATACCCGCTTCGTCATAGATATGGAAAGGAGTTGGGTATTTTGCTGCAATCTCTTCAAGTTTTTCTTTAGTTGTAAAAGGTGTTTTACTCATTTTAATTCTCCTAAATATTCTTCAATATATTTTTTTAATGTATCAAGTCCTGCGCCGGTTTCCGCTGAAAAGGGAATAAGTCTTTCTTCGGGCACAAAGCTCATTTCTTTTTTTGAATTCTCAATTCGTTCGTTATATTCTTTTTTCTTTTTAAGCTTATCTGATTTAGTCATTACAACTATAAATTCATAGCCGTTTGCCTGTAAAAACTCCATCATCATTATATCGTCTTTTGTTGGCGGATGACGCATATCAACAAGCTGAACAACAAGCTTTATGTTTCGGTCGGAATTAAAATAACCTTCCATCATTTCTGCCCAACGCTGTTTTTCTGTTTTGGCAACCTTTGCATAACCGTAGCCGGGCAAATCCACAAAATTAACATTTTCAGCACCATAGAAATTGATTGTAACCGTTTTACCCGGGACAGAGCTTACTCTCGCCAAGCTTTTACGCTGAAACAGCTTATTAAGAAGCGAGCTTTTGCCAACATTTGAACGGCCTGCAAATGCAATTTCGGGCAAATCGCTTACAGGAAGCTGACCGAAAGTACCGTATGCCGCTTTAAATTCTGCTTTATCATATCTCATAATTTACACCAAAGCTGTTTTAAGAACATCATCGCCTGTTGAAGCGAATACAAAATTCAGCTTTTCTTTAACCTTTTCATCAATTTGTTGAAGATCGCTTCTGTTAGCCTCGGGTACAATTACGGTTTTAATACCCTCTATGTATGCCGCCATTGTCTTTTCACGAAGTCCGCCTATGGGAAGAACTCTGCCTGTAACGGTAATTTCGCCCGTCATTGCAACATCTGCTTTAGCCTTACAGCCTGAAAGCGCCGAAACAAGAGCGGTGAAAATAGTAACGCCTGCCGAAGGACCGTCTTTAGGAACTGCACCCTCAGGGAAGTGAATATGAATATCTTTATTTTTGTAAAATTCATTATCAATTCTGTATTTTTCAGCATTTACACGGATATAACTTATTGCTGCTTTTGCAGATTCTTTAATAACATCGCCGAGCGAGCCTGTAAGCTCAAGTCTGCCTGTGCCGTTCATAACAGCAACTTCAACAGTAAGCATAGTTCCGCCAACCGATGTATAAGCAAGACCGTTTACTACACCGATACGGTTTTCTTTTACTGCGTCGTCGGGCTTGAATTTAACGGGTCCTAAATACTTTTCAATGTCATTGGGCTTTACCGAAACCTTGCCGTCATAGCCTTTAGCATATTCAACTGCAATTTTGCGGAAAACCGACGCAATTGTCCGTTCTAATACACGAACGCCCGCTTCTTTAGTATAACCGCTGATAATATTCTTTAAAGCCTTATCAGTTATTTTTACATTGGACTTTTTAAGTCCGTTAGCTTTAATTTGCTTTGAAACCAAATGATTTTTGGCAATATTAAACTTCTCTTCATATGTATATCCGGGTAAATCAATGATTTCCATTCTATCAAGAAGCGGCGCGGGAATTTTACTTTTATCATTAGCTGTTGTAAGGAAAAGCACATGGCTTAAATCATAAGGAATTTCAAGATAATGATCGACAAAGGCATTGTTTTGTTCACTGTCAAGCACTTCCAAAAGTGCAGATGACGGATCACCGCGGTGGTCAGAGCCTAACTTGTCCACTTCGTCAAGAAGAATGAGAGGATTTGAGGATTTTGCCGATTCGATAGCTTCGATAATTCTGCCCGGCATTGAACCGATATAAGTTTTTCTGTGTCCTCTTATATCTGCTTCGTCACGGACACCGCCTAAAGAAATTCTCGCATAGCTTCTTCCCATAGCGCGCGCCAAGGATTTTGCTATTGATGTTTTACCCACGCCAGGAGGTCCCGCTAAACAAATAATCTGACCTTGAATGCCGGGATTAATTTTTCTGACTGCGAGAAATTCAATTATTCTTTCTTTCACATCACGAAGTCCGTAATGCTCTTTGTCAAGAATAGACATTGCATTTTCAATATCAAGATTATCTTCGGTAAACTCATTCCACGGAAGTGAAACAATCTTATCAAGATAATTTCTTGTTACCGCCGATTCCGGACTTGACGACTGCATTTTCATCATACGGTCGCACTCTTTAAGAAGTTTTTTTTCGGTATCTTCTGAAAATCCGATAGCCTTAATCTGCTCTTTATAGTTTTCTGCCTCACTTATTGCGCCGTCGCCCTCATTAAGCTCTTCTGAAATGGCTTTAATCTGTTCACGCAAATAATAGTCGCGCTGATTTGCTTCCATTTGCTCTTGAACCTTTTCATTGATTTGCTCTTCAATTGCAAGCAATTCAACCTCACGGGCAAGAATAATGCAAAGACGCTCGGCTCTTTTTAAAGGATTAAGCTCTTCAAGCAAGGCTTGCTTTGATGAATACTCAAGAGGGATATTAGAAAGTATGTAGTCTGTAATTTCAGAAGCTTCTTTACGCACTGAAACACCCACTGCAATATCCGGCGGAAGCTTTGGAATGTAATAAGCATATTCGTCAAATGTGCTTATAAGACGGCGTACAAGAGCCTCTTCATACATTTTATCCTCTGCCGAAACCTTTTCGGTTTCAATTTTATGTACAATTGCAGAAATATAAGGATTAGCCGTCGCAATGTGAATAAGCTCTGCACGGTAAAGTCCGTGAACCACTACACGCAAGGTATCAGTACCGGGAAGCTTCATAACCTGTTTAATCTCGCAAACTACACCTGCCGTATATAAATCGTCATATCTTGGGTCATCGCATTCCATATCCATTTGTGCTGTGAGAAACACATTGGTTTTCTTTTCCATTGCGGCACGAACGGCGCGGACAGATTTTTGTCTGCCCACATCAAAGTGCATTGTCATTCCCGGAAATATAACTAATCCCCTCAAAGCAACTGTTGGCATTGAAAAAGATTTTTCATTAAATTCGTTAAATAAGTTTTGGCTGTTTTCCATAGATTTAAATATATCACTCCTATTATTGAAATAATATTATATAATAAAAAGTTTTTTCCTGCAATAAATTGGCGAATTTTTTTTGAAAAATAACATTTCAGTCTAACTTTGTTAAAAATATTAACAATTATTTTTACACTTAATTTAAACTAATAAAATTCTTTGTTATTTTTTTGAATAAGTTGTTGACATTTAGTTATTTCTTTGCTACAATACGGTCAATACATTATTGAAATCACATATACTAAATTGTGAAAGAGTATTTTTGGAGGTCTATATTATGGCAAGAGTTTACAATTTTTCAGCAGGTCCCTCAATGCTTCCCGAAGAGGTTCTTAAAAAAGCTGCGGCAGAAATGCTTGATTATGAAGGCAGCGGTCAATCCGTTATGGAGATGAGCCACCGTTCCAAGGTTTATGACAGCATTATTAAAGGCGCAGAACAGCTTCTCCGTGAGCTTATGAATATTCCCGATAATTATAAGGTTCTTTTCTTGCAAGGCGGTGCTTCAACACAGTTTGCGGCAATCCCTCTCAATTTTATGAATAAAAACGGTAAAGCTGATTTCGTAATTACAGGTCAGTGGGCAAAAAAAGCTTATCAAGAAGCGCAGAAATACGGCGAATGTAATGTTGTTGCATCTTCTGCCGACAAAACATTCTCATATATTCCAAAGCTTGACAAAGAAACTTTCACAAAAGACGCAGACTATTTTTATATTTGTATGAACAACACAATTTACGGTACTGTTTATCACGAATTACCCGACACAGGCGATATTCCTCTTATTGCGGATATTTCATCCTGCTTCCTTTCAGAGCCTATTGATGTTTCAAAATTCGCAATGCTTTACGGCGGCGCACAGAAAAATGTTGCTCCCGCAGGACTTACAATCTGTATTATCCGTGAAGATATGCTTGGCAATGCAAGGGATATTACACCCACAATGCTCAATTACAAAACCATGGCAGATAACGATTCTCTTTATAACACTCCTCCCTGCTATACAATTTATATCTGTAAGCTTGTGCTTGAGTGGCTTAAAGAAATGGGCGGACTTGAGGCTATGAAAGAGAGAAACGAGAAGAAAGCAAAGCTTCTTTACGATTTTCTTGATAACAGCAAGATGTTCAAAGGAACCGTTGTACCCGAGGACCGTTCGCTTATGAATGTTCCTTTTGTTACAGACAGTGAGGAGCTTAACGCAAAGTTTATTAAAGAAGCAACAGAAGCAGGTTTTGTTAATCTTAAAGGACACAGAACAGTAGGCGGTATGAGAGCCTCAATCTACAACGCAATGCCTGTAGAGGGTGTTGAAAAGCTTGTCGCATTTATGGCTGATTTTGAAAAAGCAAATTCATAAGGAGTAATCATAATGTACAATATACTTACACTTAACAAAATTTCAGAAACAGGACTTTGCCGTTTCAGCGACAAATACAACTGTTCTTCAAATGCAGAAGCACCGGATGCAATTCTCGTGCGTTCGGCGTCAATGCACGATATGGAATTAAGCGAAAATACTCTTGCAATTGCCCGCGCAGGTGCAGGCGTAAACAATATTCCTGTTGACAAATGCAGTGAAGACGGCGTTGTTGTGTTTAACACGCCGGGCGCTAATGCAAATGCTGTTAAAGAGCTTGTTATTGCCGGACTTTTGCTCTCTTCAAGAAAGGTAATTCCTGCTATTGAATGGGCAAAAACTCTTAAAGGAAACGGAGATACTGTTCCTAAAGATGTTGAAAAGGGCAAAAGTGCTTTTGCAGGTCCCGAAATACTCGGTAAAACCTTGGGCGTTGTAGGTTTGGGCGCAATCGGTATTCTTGTTGCAAACACTGCGGCTGCGCTTGGTATGAATGTTATAGGCTATGACCCGTATCTTTCGATTCAGCAAAGTATCAATCTTAATCATCATGTGCAGTTCACAGATAATATTAACGAAATCATCACCAAATCTGATTATATTTCACTTCATGTTCCGCTTAATGACAGTACAAGAGGTCTTGTTAACAAAGACAGTATTTCTCAGATGAAAGACGCTGTCCGTATTCTCAATTTTGCACGCGGTGAGCTTGTAGATACAAACGATGTTCTTGAAGCTTTACAAAGCGGAAAGGTTGCCGCTTATGTAACCGATTTCCCGAATGACGCAGTAATAGGCGCGCCGGGTGTTATTGCTATACCCCATCTTGGCGCGTCAACACCCGAATCAGAGGACAACTGTGCGATTATGGCTGTAAACCAAATCGCAGATTTCCTTGAAAACGGAAACATTGTAAATTCTGTTAATTTCCCTGCAATTTCATTGCCTTCAAGCGATAAGCACAGACTTACAATTGCACACAGAAATATTTCGGGTATTGTAAGCAAGATTACATCTGCTTTCGCAAACGAAGATGTAAACATTGATAATATGGTCAACAAGTCAAAGGGCGAATATGCTTATACAATAGTTGAAACCGACACAGAAGCGTCACCCGAAGCTATTGAGGCACTTAAAAACATCAACGGTATTATCAGAATTCGAGTTTTAAAATAATTATTTCTCTAAAAATAACAAAAACGGTATTTCAGCAAGATAAGTTACTGAAATACCGTTTTTCTTTTTGAAAAGTTAATCATTATTCTTGTTGATTATTATTTTCTTTTGTATGAATTATTTCACTGTAATTACGCTTGATATCAAGTCGGTCATAGAATTTTTTAACACGGAGATTCACTCTGAATTCACGGTTGCAGTTAGGGCAAAAGAAAAGTCCGCGGAATGACTGATTTACAAATTTCCACTTTTTTACTGTTTCTACCTTACCGCCGCAAATATCGCAGTAACAGTTAAAAAGATTTTTGTCAATTAACGGATCGTTTTTATCTTTAATTACATAGGGGTGAAAATCAAGTCTTGCATAGAACTCATTATCGCAAATTTTTACAAACTCAGTTAATTTATCTGAATTAAAAACCTTTTTAAAGCATTCTGCGCTTAATAAACTATCGTCAAGCGCCCTGTGATGAGGATATTTTTCGGGGTCAATCTCGAGACATTCCGCCGCATAAGAAAGGCCTGCCTGCTGAACATTCTCCATATTTATAAAGCACTGACAGTATCTTTGCAAATCAGCATATTTTGTAATGAAGCTGATATTCTTTGTATCAAGAAAGCACTTGAAATTGGTTTGCAGGGTACGGATATCCGTATCGCCCCATGTCATTATCAAAGCCTCCTCGCCCACCCATTCGGCAAATTTTTCAATAACTGCCGAAAATGGCTCGCCGTTGCGAACATCTTCATTTGTGATATGCGTAAGATTTTTAATTCTTGAACGAAGCTTACGTGATACTACAGGGCGAACAAGCGCAGAAAATGTATCAACCGTATTAAGCTTACTGTCGAGCTTTACAGCTCCTATTTCAATTATCTCATTTATAAACTTTTCAGCGGACTTCATATAAGAATTATTCCACTCTAAATCCATTATTATGTAATTCATAAACCACCCAAAAATGCTAATATTATATCAGTTTATCCTTTGAACAGTAAAAACGCACTCCTGTTTTTTTAAGTGCATTTTCAACTGTTTTTCTTTCTAAAATATCTTCAAAATCCAAATCAAGCAACGGTTTTAAGACAAAATCACGCTCTAACATACGGGGATGTGGCAAAATAAGCGTATTTGTATTTTTAATTTCATTTCCATACAAAAGCAAATCCACATCAATTATCCGCGGACCGTTTTTAATTGTACGCACCCTACCCAAACCTGCTTCAATTCCCAGAGCTGCACCGAGAAGATTATCTGCATTAAGCTCGGTTTCTATCTCAACAACCATATTAAGGAAATCATCTTGATTATAGTAGCCTACGGGATCCGTTTCATAGACATTGGAATAATCTGTAACCATTGTAAGAGGTAAAAGTTTGAGAGCGTTAATGACATCTTTAAGATTTTGAATTCTGTCGCCGATATTTGTGCCTATTCCTAAATAAGCTTTCATACTCTTGACCTCTCAATTTCAACGGCTACATAGGAAAAATCGGCTTTTATAGGTGCTTCGGGCTTTTTAAGAAGAATTTTTAAGGTTTGGATTTTATCAAATTCTTCAAAAAGAGCGTCAGATACTCTTTGTGCTACCTTTTCAAGCAAATCGTTTTTTTCGCTTTGAGCAACACGGCGAATAGTTTTTATGATTTTGGCATAGCTTACCGTATCGTCAACATTATCGCTTTCGCAAGGCGCGGACAAATCCACCCCTGCTTCAACATCAAATATAAAATTTTGACCGTCAAGTTTTTCTTCAGGATTAACTCCGTGATAGCAGAAAAGCTTTAAATCTTTAACAATAATTTTATCCATATCAATTTGTATAAAAAGCTATTAAAACAGCTTTTTATGCGCAATATCGTTCCTTTCATTTTGTTTTTCACGCTAACCTCTGACAACCGCATCAGCCATTTTCGCCGCCAATGCGTTTTCTTTCACATTATGAACTCTTATAAAATCTGTACCGCCTGCTATTGCCAACACATCTGCGGCAATTGTGCCGTAAACTCTGTCATAACCGTCAGCGGCTGTTGCATTGGCTACAACTCTTTTGGAAGAAAGTGCGGTAAGGAGCGCAACATCTTTTATTTTAAGCTTATTAATATTTTTAATAAGCTCAATATTTTGTTCATTAGTTTTGCCGAAGCCTATGCCCATATCAAGCATAATCTGATTTTTTGAAATACCGAATTCTTCACATTTATGAAGAATTTCTTGAAAAAACAAGATTACATCTTCTGTAACCGATGTTTTGTATTGCGGTACTGTTTGAGCATCGCCGCCACCCGTATGCATAATCACCCAACCGCAGTTATAACAGCAAACAAGCCTTGCCATTTCTTCGTTAAACACACCGCTTACATCGTTTATAATTGATGCACCGTTTTCAAGTGCATATTTGGCAACCCGCGGATAAAAAGTATCAACAGATATTACAGCACCTGTTTCATCATAAAGCATAGGGAGATAATTTTTGATGATTTCGAGTTCTTCATCGGCAGAAAGCTGAATACACCCGGGTCGTGTTGACTGTGCGCCGATGTCGATTATATCAGCACCCTCTGAAATCATTTGTTTAGCGTGCTCAAGTGCCTTTTGCGGAGAATTATATAATCCTCCGTCAAAAAAAGAGTCAGAAGTGACATTGAGAATGCCCATAATATATGTCTTTTCCATCAGAGGAAAAGCAAATTTATTTCCAGAAAACATCATCTTGAACCCAACAGAGCCATAACCTCTGCTCTTGTGCGTGCATCTTTTCTGATAGAGCCGCGAAGTGCTGATGTTTGTGTTTGCGAGCCTGCAGCTCTAATGCCTCTCATAGTCATACAGAGATGCTCTGCTTCAATAACGACTGCTACGCCTTTAGGGTTCATTTCTTTTTGGATAAAATCAGCAATTTCCGCAGTAAGACGCTCTTGAAGCTGGGGTCGGCGCGCAAAGCTGTTAACTATTCTTGCAAGCTTTGAAAGTCCGATAACAAGTCCGTCATCATTGGGAATATACGCAATATGAGCCTTGCCCACAAAAGGCAGAAAATGATGCTCACACATTGAGTACATTGGAATATCACGAACTATAACTATTTCGTCACTTTGACCCTCACGAAACATTTTAAGGTGTTTTTCGGGATTTTCTGTAAGCCCTGCAAAAATTTCTTCATACATATTTGCAACGCGTTTAGGTGTTTCAACTAAGCCTTCACGGTCAGGATCTTCGCCGATTGCAATTAAAATTTCACGGAAAGCCCGTTCAATTCTTTCTTTATCCATATCTATCAACCTTCTTTAAATATTAAACACAAGTAATTGAGTCCGTCAATTGTATAGTATTCTATTTCGTCTGTTTTTAAAGCTTTGCCGCTAATATTAACGGCATCGCCTATGAAATCAAAAAATCCATAATTATTCTTTTCAATTGATTTCAATGCGTTGGAGAGCTGATCAGCGTCTGAAAAAAGGATTTCAACAGTATTGTCATTATTTTTAAGCTCATTCGCCACAGGAATAACTAAATCATTATAGCTTTTAAAGCGGTCAACATAAAGTTCATTGACAACAAAATAATTTGCATCCATACTGACGCATTGATTATTTTCGGGTAAAATATTCATATGATCGTAAGAAATGATTTCATCATTCAGATTGAAATAAAGATACCCTGTGCCGTTTTCTGTGCCTGTATCATTCCAAGTGACATCTAAATGATAATTTTCACCGCCGATTTCTACCACATTCCACATATGAGCTTCTGTGCCGTTTTCAATTTTAGCGTCACCGATAACAAGATAATTATTTATCCCTGCACGGTCAAGCAATAACTGCATGGCACGGGAATAGCCCTCGCAGATTGCTTCGCCGTTAATTAAAGAATTATATGCTGTATCGCCCATTTTACCGAAAGTTTCCTCATTATAAACGGTTACATTGCAAATATAATCATTAAAATACAGCTCTTTTTCATAATCCGAACTAAAACTGTCGGCAGATTTTATTATTTCTTCAAGCTTTTCATCAAGAACAGCGTTCATATAGTCAGCAGTAGCTTTGTTAAATCTGTAATTCGGAGAAAATTCGATTGAGTCTTCAAGTTCAACAAAAGTATAATTTACATCGACCCAAAAGAACTCGGAATTATCATAAAGTACGGCTTGAAAAACATCTTTAAGCTCATCTCTTGTAACTTCAAAACGGCGGGATTTTGTGAAATTCTCAAACATTGAACGCATCATTATGTAAGCCTGTTTTTGATCGTCATTCAGGCTGTTATAATAATAAAATGTTTTCGTATTTAACTGATTTTCAAAATCAAATTGCTCCTGCTCGGTAATTCTATCATCAAAAGTTTGCTTCCAATCAATAAATTTTTCAAAATTTATAAAAAATGTACCGCAGAAAACAACAAGAAATACAATCAAAACTACGAAAAATGACGGAATTTTTCTTTTCATACTATTTCCTTTCAGCACTTGCGCTCGGCAAGAACTTATCTTCGGAATTTGCGTATACTTTAAGGTTTTCAATACTTTCAGAATAATCAATAACCGAAATATCGGTTTTACCTAAATTCACAAAATTAGTAAACAATCTTTGTGAATTATCAATATATGAAGGAATTAAAACTGAATTTATGACATCGCAAATAATCTGTTCACGAATCGAATTATCGCTGATTAAAAGGAAATTCAGCGCATATGCACCGGAAACCGTTTGATTGCCTTTATTAAGCTTAAGATTTATTCCATTAAAATCATAATCAATATTCTCATTAACATTAACATTGATACCGTCAAATAATGACAAAATCTCTTTCGCACCTAAACGGTCGCAAATAAAATATTTATCAACATCAATGCCAAAACTTTCACTGAATGCAGATTTAAGCTCTTGAATTGAATAATTCTTATAAACATCTGCACAGGTTATTTTGCTTTTGTTTAAAATCATTTGTGATTTTGCGTCAATACATTTAACTGTCATCGATTTACTGTCAAAATCGCATTCAACGGTAAAAGCAAAATCTAAAGTTTCTTTACTGTCGGCACATACAAAAAGTACCGTTGATTTTCCTGTAAGCGAATTAACGGAGTAAGACGGCTCTGGAATTACATCTGTCGGTTCATTAGTTTCTTCTTCGGGTTTACTGACAAAATTGTTGAAATCGAAATCAATCGAATACATAAAAAGAAACGCCGAAGCCAAGCCTAAAAGCACTATAAATACGCCGAAAGCAATTATAAAGTATTTTAAAGTTCCCTTATTAGATGATTTTTTTTCAAAAATATTTTTTTTCATAATAACACCAAAAACAAATATAGAATTAGTATATCACAAATAGCATTTATAAACAACAGTTAAAGATATTATTTAGTGAAAAATCCCGTAAGTTTTTCCTACGGGATTTGGTTTAATCGTATTTTGTGAAATGATATTTATTTTCTTTTTTACCGAACGCTTTTGTACTGTCACTTGCTTTAAAAAACACCGTAACAGTTTGCATAATCAGCTTAAAATCAAGCCATAAGCTATATTTTTCAATATACATTAAATCAAGAACAAGCTTGTCCTTAGGCGAAGTATTATATTTGCCGGCAATTTGTGCATAACCTGTAAGACCGCCCTTAACACGAAGCCTGTATTTAAATTCGGGAAGCTCCGCTGTATATTTATCAACATTCTCAATCATTTCGGGTCTTGGACCTACAACGCTCATTTCACCTTTCAGAATATTAAAAAGTTGAGGAAGCTCGTCAATACGGAATTTTCTTAAATATTTACCGATTTTAGTGATTCTGTCGTCATTTGAAGTGACTGAACGATTTACGCTGTCAGCCTCTTTCATTGTACGGAATTTATAAACCTGGAACAGCTCACCGCCTTTTGTAGCACGGTATTGCTTAAAGAAAACATGACCGCCGTCTTCTGCTTTAATAAGTATTGCGCAAATTATCATTGGAATACCGCAAATAATAAGACCTATTGATGAGATTAAAATATCCATAACTCTTTTCACAAAGCGTTGTTCAAGGGTTAAATCTCTTACAACTGCCGAAACCATAGGCTTATCGTCAAGCATAGCAGTTCTTGCGCCCAGCATTACAACATCATCCATTTCAAAATTGAAATAGATATTTTTATTTTTTGCATAGCAATATTCAGTAATATATGATTTCTCTTGAACAGGTACATCATAAATAAAGATTGTATCGCATTCGTTGATAATATCGAACAAATATTTTGATGTATGGTGAATCATATGAACAATATTATACTGCTTTTTATATCTTTTGATTTTGGGAACAATATTATTTAACGCTTCTTCAGAACTTGTAACTACACAGCATTTCTCAGGAGGATTGATTGTAAAATAAACATAATGCGCAAGATATGTGAAAAGTATAATCAATGAAACTTGAATACAGATCACAAGCAAAAGCAAATGCGGAGATTCATAGACAAAATGAGAGTTCAAATTCTCATTAACATTCATAATGCAAAGCTGCATATGAGTAACAAAATCGGCAAATATAGTTGCAATTGAAATTGACATAATAATAGGCTTACTTTTGGTCCGACCTATTGTAAATCCGCCGTAAATTGCGATAAGCATAGCTTCAACAACGCAAAATGTCACAAAAGTAACAGCCGCAGTTCTTGACGGTCTTAAAAGCCAAGCAAATTCAGTACTGAATACCATAAAAAATGTACCGATTAAACAGACATACATTGAGGCTTTTATAAGAAAAATAACAGATTTTTGAACTTTTGACAATATATCCATATCTGCCCCCGAAAAGACCATATTACAGTTTATTCTATGCGGTTATTTTACTTAACCCAACAGCTTTTGTCAATAAATTACAGTGAAATGTAATAAATGTGTCATATTTATTCGGTTATTATTTATGTATTTTCTGTTTGATTGCCGAAATATCAAGCTGTGAAAGAACTATGCCTATGAAAATTAAAGCACAGCCTAAATATCCTCTGCCGCTCATAATTTCGTGAAGTATTATTGCACCGCCAATCGCGCTGAATACAGATTCGGTTGAAAACACTATTGAAGCAAATGCAGGGTCAGAATTTTTTTGACCGAGAATTTGGCAAGTATAAGCGACACCTACTGACATTATTCCTCCGTAAAGTATAGGAATTCCTGCATTCTTAATTGCAGGAAAATTAAACGGTTCAGTAAAGAAAGCAATTAAAATGCTTAAAAATCCGCAAACGAAGAATTGTATCATACTGTATTTTAATGGGCATACACCGTTTACAAACTTATCAACAATAAGTATATGAACTGCACAAACTACTGCTCCGAGAATTAAAATAATATCGCCTGTTCCGAAATATATTTTATCGCCGTTCATACAAAGTAAGAAAAGACCTATAACAGCAAGACCGGCGCTGAAAAAGGTAACAACGCTTGTTTTTTTGCCCATAAAAAATCGAAAAACAGGCACTATAATTATGTATAGGCCTGTTAAAAAGCCTGCCTTACCGGAGCTTTCTGTTAATGCAACACCGAGCTGCTGAAAAGTAGCGACTGCAAACAGTATTACTCCTGTTAAAAATCCTGTAAGAAGCGTTTTTTTCAGTTTTGCTTTATTAAACTTTTCTCTTTCAAAAAGCAGAACTACAGGAATAAGCGACACTGCACCGAGAAGAAAGCGTATACCGTTAAAAGTAAACACACCTAAATATTCTGCACCTACTCTTTGCGCAACAAAGGCAAATCCCCAAATTATTGCAGTAAAAAAGAGAAGAATTGTTGATTTAACTTTTTTAGCTCTCATTTTTCCACCGACATATTATAAGCCACAGCAAAAAAACTGTGGCTTATCAATCATATTGCTTTTTTAGTTGAAGACTTACCAATACTCTTTGATGTAAGAATATTGGGTTTTCGGTTCTCATCACGAAGAATTTCCGGCTCTGCACCGTCTGTTACGCAAGCTTTAGTAATAATAACCTTGGCTATTGTGTGGTCTGAAGGAGTTTCATACATAACATCTGTAAGAACACTTTCCATAATACCGCGAAGTCCGCGAGCGCCTGTTTTCTTTTCAAGAGTTTTTTCTGCAATCGCAACAAGCGCGTCATCTGTAAACTCAAGTTCAACATCATCCATATTGAACAGCGCTTTAAACTGCTTTAAAAGAGCATTTTTAGGCTCTGAAAGAATTCTGATTAAATCTTCTTTTGAAAGCTGCTGCAATGATGTTATAACAGGAACACGACCGACAAGTTCGGGTATGAGACCGAATTTAACCAAGTCTTGCGCAATCACCTTTGAATAAACATCTTCTTTTTCAAACTCGGTTTTATTCTTAATTTCTGCCCCGAAACCAAGTCCCGAATTACCGGTACGCTTTTCAACGATTTTTTCAATACCGTCAAAAGCGCCACCGCAAATAAAGAGGATATTTGATGTATCCATCTGTATAAATTCTTGCTGGGGATGCTTTCTGCCGCCCTGCGGAGGAACATTTGAAACTGTACCTTCAAGTATCTTGAGCAGCGCCTGCTGAACGCCCTCACCGCTTACATCACGGGTAATTGACGGATTTTCGCTCTTGCGCGCAATCTTATCAATTTCATCAACATAAATTATGCCGCGTTCTGCCTTTTCAACATCATAATCTGCCGCTTGAATAAGCTTTAACAGAATGTTCTCAACATCTTCGCCGACATAACCTGCTTCGGTAAGCGTTGTAGCGTCTGCAATGGCGAACGGCACATCAATTATCTTGGCAAGGGTTTGTGCAAGAACAGTTTTGCCCACACCTGTGGGGCCAAGAAGAACAACATTGCTCTTTTGAATTTCAACATCGCTGTCAGTGCCGTGGTATATTCTCTTGTAATGATTATAAACCGAAACGCTTAAAGCTTTTTTTGCCGCTTCTTGACCGACAACATACTCATCAAGAGCCGCTTTTATTTCTTGCGGTTTCGGAAGAACCTTTTCTTCAAGTCTAACCTTTTTACCGGAATGCTTATGTGACATATCAACATTTTCGCCGATTATACCCATACAAAGCTCAATACACTCATCACAGATATAAACACCGGGACCGGCAATAAGCTTATCTACCTGTTCTTGAGTTTTACCGCAAAAAGAGCATCTGACGGTTCTCTCTTTTTCGTTATCTCTTGCCATAACAAGCTCCTTAATTATCTTTTATAAAAGACTTTATCAACAAGGCCGTAATCCATTGCGTCCTGTGCTGAGAGCCAATTATCACGTTCAGTATCAAGAGCAATCTGTTCAAGAGGCTTGCCTGTGTTTTCAGCAAGGATTTTGTTGAGTTTTTCTCTTGTACGAAGAATATGCTCTGCGGCAATTTTAATGTCAGTTGCCTGGCCCTGAGCGCCGCCGAGAGGCTGATGTATCATAATTTCACTGTTTGGAAGAGCATATCTTTTGCCCTTTGCACCCGAAGATAACAAAAACGCACCCATACTTGCAGCCATACCCATACAAATGGTTGAAACATCGCATTTGATATACTGCATAGTATCATAAATTGCAAGACCTGCTGATACTGATCCGCCGGGGCTGTTGATATAAAGGCTTATATCTTTTTCGCTATCCTGACCCTCAAGATAAAGCAACTGTGCTACTACAAGAGAAGCTGTTGCATCATTAACCTCATCAGATAAAACGATAATTCTGTCATTTAAAAGTCTTGAGAAAATATCGTACTGTCTTTCCCCTCTGTTTGTCTGCTCAACAACATATGGTACAAGTGCCATAATATATTACCTCCTTAAAATCCGTGAAAAGCATTAAAGAATCGCCCTTTGATTATTGGACAATTCTTCAATGTTTATACATATAATTATTTAGTGATAATTATTCCTCGTCAGCCTTTTTCTTTGTTGTTTTTTTAGCTGCGGGTTTCTTTGCAGGCGCTTTTTCAGCATCTTCGTCTGCATCTTCTGCTTTCTTCTTTGCGGCAGGCTTTTTAGCAGCAGTCTTCTTTTCTTCTGTTACAACTGCGTTTGCCTTAACAAACTCAACTGCTTTTCTTGACTTAATGTCGCCTGCAAGAGCGTCAGCACTGATTGCTTTCTTAACTTGCTCAACATCCATATCATATGACTTTGCAAGCTTCTCATATTCTTCATTAAGCTCATCTTCAGCAGCTTCAATGCTTTCAGCCTTAATAATTGCTTCAAGTGCAAGAGAGAGCTTTACTTGAGCTTCTGCATTTTCTTTATAGCCTTCTCTGAAAGCTTTCATCTCCATACCTGTATACTGAAGATATGTATCAAGATTTAAGCCTTGAGCTTGAAGTCTGTAATTGAAATCATTAACGATGTTATCAATTGCTTCTTCAACCATAACTTCAGGAACTTCAACCTCTACACCCTTAACAACCTCTTCAAGAAGATCGTTAGTTACCTTGTTGTCAGCATCAGCCTTTTTATGCTCTTCAAGCTGTGATTTAACGCTCTTTTTAAGCTCGTCAAGCGTATCAAATTCGCTTACATCCTTTGCGAAATCGTCATCAAGCGCCGGAAGCTCTTTAACTCTGATTTCGTGAAGCTTAATTTTGAAAACTGCATCTTTAGAAGCAAGATTTTCTTGGTATTCTGCGGGGAATGTAACATTTACATCAAATTCTTCGTCAACCTTATGACCGATAATCTGATCTTCAAAGCTGGGAATGAATGCACCGCTGCCGATAACAAGCTCATAGTTTTCAGCTTTACCGCCGTCAAAAGCAACACCGTCAACAAATCCTTCAAAATCAATAACAGTTGTGTCGCCGTTCTTAACTGCTCTGTCGCTTGCGTCAATCATTCTTGAATTCTGCTCTTGCATTCTTGCAAGCTCTGTTTTTACTTCGTCAGCTGAAACCTTGCAAGAGGGCTTTGTAGCTTTAAGACCTTTGTACTCGCCGAGCTTTGCTTCGGGTTTAACTGTAACTTTAAGAACAAGCTCAACACCGTTTTTACCGATTTCGGGAACTTCAAGGTCAAAAGGCATACCTACAACGTCAAGACCTGACTCTGTAATTGCATTGCCTACTTCTTCGGGATAGAGAATTTCGAGAGCGTCTTCATAGAAAACACCTTCGCCGTAAATTCTTTCAATAAAGTTTCTGGGTGCTTTACCCTTTCTGAAACCCTTAACGGTTATATCTTTTCTCTGCTTGAGGTAAGCTTTCTGAACAGCAGCCTCAAACTTTTCACCGTCAATTGAAATTTCAAGCTGATAGATATTTGTTTCTACCTTGTTTGATGATTTTAACATTTAATATTCCTCCTGAATACTATGCTTACTATATTTGCAATACCGCAATATCCCCGATATTATATCACACAAAAAAAATAAATACAATATTTTCCACAAGTTTTTTCTTGAACATTTGCAAAAAACAGAGGTATTTCAACACAAAATCAGTCTAAACTTATAAGGAACGGACAGAATTCAAGATAATCAGCAGAAATAAGACGAAAATTTACACCGTCATTTTCACCGTTCAACGCCAATTTTGTTGCACCGCCGTGAAGATGTCCGTAATAACAGCGGTTTATTTCATTCTTTTTAAGAACATCAAGAATAGGGTCGCAGGATTTCGCAAGACTTACGGGCGGATAATGAAGAAAAACTACGGTTTCACCGCCGAGTTTTTTTGCCGCATCAATTGAACGCTGAAGTCGGGCGCACTCACGGGTCATAATTTTGTCAATATTTTCTTTTTCAGCATCGAAAAACCAGCCTCGTGAGCCTGCAATTGAAATATTTCCTACTCTGTAAGCGTTATTATGGAGTATTTTCAAGGTATCAAAGCCTTTTTTCTTAAAAAAATTTTCCATTTTTGTGACTGTATTCCACCAAAAATCGTGATTACCTTTAGAAATGATTTTTGTTCCGTTAAGTCTGTTTAAAAAATCAAAGTCCTTTTCGGCTTCTTCAAGGCTCATTGCCCAAGAAACATCGCCGTTGATTATAACTGTATCTTGCGGTTCAACAAGCCTTTGCCAATTATTTTCAAGACGCATGGCATAATCATCCCAGCCCTTAAAAATATCCATTGGTTTATCAACGGAAAAGGAAAGATGCGTATCACCGATGGCATAAACAGACATAAAATAAAATCTCCTATGAATAATTAAGTTCTTCTTTCAAAAAATAAATATGAAAGGAGGTCAACAAAATGGATAAGAACGGAAACATTATCTGCGACGCATGTCACTGCGTTCATAACGACGGTCACATGAACTGTACGGCAGACGGAATTAAAGTCGGAACACACAACGCTTGCTGTTGTGACGATACAAGATGTGCAACTTTTAAAATAAAGGCTGAGTGCAAATAAACAAAATGCGGAATCCCGAAAACAAGCTGAGGGATTCCGCATAACTTTGTTAGATTCCTAACATATCGAAAACAACTTGTTTCATATCCTCTTTTTTGCATACACCTGTAAAGCGAGGTGTTTTACCTTTAAGAGTTGCAAGCTGTGACGGTACAGGCTCATTTGATTTTTCAAAAAGCTCTTCGACCATATCAAACTCGTTATCTGCCTTGATTTTGTCTGTAATTGCCGAAAGAACGCTTGCAGAGAATTTATAGGGATTAGCAGTTGACGCAATTACTGTTGGCGTATTATCGCCCGTTGAGGCTTTATAATCATCATAAACCTTAACAGCAACCGCTGTATGAGTGTCGCAAAGATAATTCTTTTCACTGAAAACCTTTCCGATGGTTGATTTTGTTTCAGCATCGTTACAGCAACCGGCCGCAAAAAGTTCTTTAACTTTATCGGCTACCGAAGCAGAAACTGTATATTTGCCGTCAGTTGCAAGAGCGTTCATCCACTCGGCAACCTGCACATCGTTTTCATCGCAAAGATGGAAAAGAAGTCTTTCAAGATTACTTGAAATCAAAATATCCATTGACGGTGAAGTTGTACAATAAAAGTCTCTGTTTTTATCGTAAGTTCCTGTTGTGAGGAAATCTGTAAGAACATTATTTGCATTTGAAGCGCAAATGAGAGTTTTTACGGGCACGCCCATTCTCTTTGCATAATAAGCCGCAAGAATATTGCCGAAATTACCTGTAGGAACAACCACATTCATAGGCTCGCCGACTTTAAGTTCTCCGTTACCGAGCATATCACAGTATGCCGATACATAATAGACAATCTGCGGTACAAGACGGCCCCAATTTATAGAGTTTGCAGAAGAAAATGCAAGTCCGTTTTCTTGGAATTTCTTTTCAATATCTTTATCAGTAAAGATTTTCTTAACACCCGACTGCGCGTCGTCAAAATTACCCTCAATAGCGCAAACGCTTACATTGCCGCCCTCCTGAGTAGTCATTTGAAGCTTTTGCATAGGGCTTACACCGTCAACAGGATAGAATACAAGAATTTTTGTATTAGGAACATCCTTAAAGCCCTCAAGAGCGGCTTTGCCTGTATCGCCGGATGTTGCAACAAGAATTACAATTTCAGTATCTTTTACTGTTTTGCCTGCCGACACTGTAAGAAGATACGGGAGAAGCTGAAGCGCCATATCCTTAAATGCGCAGGTAGGACCGCGCCAAAGCTCGAGAACATTTGCAGTATCTGAAAGTTTATAAAGAGGCGCAACCTTATCTGAACTGAATTTCCCCTCTTTGTAAGCACCCTCAACACACATTGCAAGTTCATCATCTGTAAAATCGGTAAGATACAGCTTAAGAACTGCCTTTGCACGCTCGATATAGCTCATAGGAACAAGGCTTTCTATAAAATTAAGAGAAATCTTCGGAATTTCGGTGGGGACAAAAAGTCCGCCGTCTGATGAAATTCCCTTGGCAATTGCCTCAGCCGCAGTTACGCAAACTGACTTATCTCTTGTACTTGTATAATACATAAAAACACATCCTTTTCGTGTGGTTATTCGGTTATTTTATCATATAATGTTTTATTTTTCAACACTAAACTGCCATTGAATCAAAGGCATTTTTAATATGATTGATTTTTACAGGCTCATCATTTTCAAAATAGACCTCGATAATATCATATCTCGGTTGTCTTTTAACTTTATAATCTTTTAAAAACAGTTGCGATGTTGCAATGATTTTTTGTCTTTTTGCAACATCAACTGCATCAGCAGGGGCATATTTCATATTTTCGCTTCGTGTTTTAACCTCAACAAAGCAAATATACTTTTTATCCTCCGCTACCAAATCAATTTCGCCCAAGCGACAGCTGTAATGAGCAGAAACGATTAAATAGCCGTGCTTACGCATATACCTTGAAGCGAGAATTTCGCCGTACCGACCTAACAGTGCAGTATCCATTATTTTCCACCGTAAAGCTTTTTTAAGAAAGTCATTCTGTGTATCGGTGACGGTCCGAACTCTGCAAGCCTTTCATAATGAAGCCTGGTGCCGTAGCCCTTATGCTTTTCAAAATCATACTGCGGATATTGTTCAGACATTTCAAGCATAAAACGGTCACGGGAAACTTTAGCGAGAACAGACGCCGCCGCAATTGACATACTTTTCGCATCGCCCTTTACAACGACCTCTTCTTTAATACTCTCCGTGATATTAGGATAACGGTTGCCGTCAACCAAAGCGTAATCGGGCTTTATTTTTAAGCCCTCAACTGCCCTTTTCATAGCGAGAAAGGTAGCGTTTAGAATGTTGATTTCGTCAATTTCTTTTTCTGTAGCAATTCCGACAGAATAAGAAATCGCTTTTTCGCAAATTACATCAAAAAGCTGTTCACGCTTTTTTTCAGACAGTTTTTTTGAATCATTAAGTCCTTCAATTTCAAGACCTACAGGTAAAATAACTGCCGCCGCATAAACAGGACCTGCAAGAGGTCCTCTGCCTGCTTCGTCAATTCCGCAGATATTTTTATAGCCGTTTAAAATAGCGTTGTTTTCATAAAAATAATCCATAAATTAAATCTCCGGTCTTTCAAGGGAAATCAAGCCAAGCTTGCCGCCGCGGTATTCGTCAAGGAGCATTACCGACACTCTTTCAGTATCAATTTCACCGCCGCGAATTATCATACCGCGTTTTTTACCAATCATTTCAAGAACTTCCCAAGATTCTTTTTCTGAAAAATCAGCGATTTTATAGCGTTCGGTAAGTCTTTCGGGATAATCGGCTTTCATAACCTCTAAAAGTCTTACAGCAAGAGTTTCGGCATCAAGAATTTCGTCTTTTACAGAACCTATAAAAGCAAGTCTGTCGCCAACCTTCGGATCGTCAAATTTAGGCCACAAAACACCTGGAGTATCAAGAAGTTCAATTCCGTTGCCGATTGCAAACCACTGATTATTCCTTGTAACACCAGCCTTATCGGCAACTTTTGCCTTTGCAGATTTAGCCATTCGGTTAATAAAAGAAGATTTACCCGTATTTGGTATTCCCACAACCATTATACGAAGCGCCTTACCGGGCATTCCGCGATCCTCATTTTTTTTAATAACATCTTTAAGTACTTCACGCACTGCAACTATATAATGATTAAGACCTTTGCTCGACCGACAGTCAACCGGAATCGCACGGATGCCTTTTTTCTTATAATACTCGACCCACTGATTTGTAGTATTTTTATCTGCAAGGTCACATTTATTGAGCAAAACTATGCGCGGTTTATTATTTATAAGCTCGCCCAGTTCAGGATTAGAACTGCTGTAAGGAATTCGCGCATCAATAATTTCTGTCACACCGTCAACAAGAGAAAGACTTTCTTTAATCAGACGGCGTGTTTTTGCCATATGGCCGGGAAACCACTGCACAATTTGCTTTTGACTGTCAGCCATTTTCAGTTCCTCCAAAATCGGAATTAAATAAATGCAAATCCCCTAATTTATATATAACATGTCCTACAACATAGCGTTCGTCAATCATTCCAACATATATATCACGGCTGTCGGCAGAATGGTTTCGGTTATCGCCCATTACAAAAAGCTTACCCTCGGGTACTGTATAGGTTTTTGTCATTGAATAATTAAATTCCATATTTTCTTTAATATACGGTTCATCCAATTGTTTGCCGTCAACTACCACCTTACCCGTGGTACTGTCAAAGGATATTTTTTGACCGCCGACAGCGATTACTCTTTTAATGAGAACTTCAGCATAAGCATTGGGCTGTGACACTACAACCACATCACCGTATGCAATGTCAGAATTTATTGCAGTTATTAATACCGAATCGCCGTCATGAAAAGTATTTTCCATTGACTCGCCCACAACAGTTGAAATCTTAAAAAAGAATGTAAAAATAACGCACACCGCAATAAGTGCAGTTACCATTATTGAAGCAAAATCATAAACCGATTCAAATTTTTTATTCTTATTTTCATTCATAGTCATCAATCTTCCAATCACCTAAAGGAAAAATTCTTAAATTAGCAACCCCGAGAACATAGCGTTCGTCAATAAGCCCTATAACATCAAACCGACTGTCGAGAGAATTATTTCGGTTATCACCCATAACAAACAGCATACCTTCGGGTACTACTGTTACGCCTTTAAAATCGCCCTTACGCAAAGTGAGGTCTGCAATATAAGGTTCATTTTGAATTTCGCCGTTTACAATTACAGCGCCTGTTGTAAAATCAATATTTATCGTATCGCCGCCCTTGGCAATTACGCGTTTAATCAAAGGTTCATTAAGTGTATTTGGCTGAGTTACAACGACAATATCGCCGCGATCAACACTCTTTGTAACAGCGCTAACAGTAAGCCAATCACCGTCTTGAAGCGTAGGCAGCATTGACTCGCCCGAAACGCCTACAACACGCACAAAGAATGTGAATACTATTAGGATAAGCAGAACAGCATATATCGGTGAGTCAAGCCATTCATAAACAGTACTCCACAGACTTTTTTTAGGGAGTTCTTTATTTAATTCAAAGGAGATTTCAAATTCTTCTCTTTTTCTCATTTTATATCACCTTTATTTTATTTGTTCAGCAATAGCGCATATTTTTTTAAGCCTGTGATTTACACCGGAACGGGTTATAGGCACTGAAAGGCTCTCACAAAGCTCGCGCAATGACATATCGGGATTTTGCATTCTGATTTCTGCGATTTCTTTTAAATCATCGCTTAAATATGAAAGACCGACTGTATTTTTTATATGTAGAATTGCGTCTATCTGTTTACCTGCGGCGTCAATAGTTTTGTCAAGATTTGCACTTTCAAAATTAAGCTTTCTGTTCACATTATTACGGACATCTTTATACATTTTAACGCCCATAAGCTCAAGCGAAGAGTTGTGGGCGCCCATAGCTGTAAGCAAATCTTCAATTGATTCGCTGTCTTTAAAGTAAATGACATAGTTTGAATTTCGGTTTACTGTTTTCGGCAAAACAGAAAGCTCATCATAATCATTTATAAAAACTCTTAAATCCTTACTCAAATTGAAATAAGGTACAACAAATTCAAAATGATAATTCTTATTTGGGTCGTTTATTGTTCCGCAAGTGAGAAATACACCTCTTAAAAACGCGGTTTTACAGCATTGGTCGGCAATATTGCCCCAATTAAGACGCGATGTACCGCTTTTTTTATCATAACCAAAGGTTTCAAGAACTTTCATTCTTTCTTCCTTGCTTAAAACCTCCGCCTTATATTTGCCTGCCTCTGATTTTGTAAGTTTAGGTGTTACTCCGCACACCTCTCGCATAAGCTCACAGTATTTATTTGCAATTCCGCCATGCTCTGTAAGCAATGAAATATCATAATAAGAAAATGCACGGGAAAATAAAATCATACCGTATGCCAAAGCGTGCAGGCAACATTCATTTTCTGTATCTATTGAAAGCAATTCATTTTTTACATCTGATGAAAACGACATTTTTAATCGCCACGCAATACAGTATTCGCACAAAGAGCCATTAAAAACAGCTTTTTATATACGGGTACCGTGTTCCTTTCATTGTATTATTCTTATCTGCTTATATCACGGTGATAAACCGAAACATTATAACCTTTTTCTTTAATACTGTTATAAACAAGCTCTGCAAAGACGACCGAACGGTGTCTGCCGCCTGTACAGCCCACCGAAATGGTAAGCTGGCTTTTGCCCTCTGCCCTATAAAGCGGAACAAGGTAATTTATTAAATCCAAAAGCTTGGGTACAAGGCCCTGCGCTTGCGGAAAACCCATAACATAATCACGCACAGGAGCTTCAAGACCGGTGCAGTATTTAAGTTCAGGAACATAAAACGGATTGGGCAAACAGCGAACATCAAAAACAAGATCAGAGTCCTTGGGAGTTCCGTACTTAAATCCAAAAGAATTCACATTTATTTTAAGTGTATTTGACACATCGTCAAGAAAAAGCTTTGCAACGCGTTCTTTAAGCTGTGATGTATTTAACAGTGATGTATCAATTACATAGTTAGCAATATTTCGTGCTTTTACTAATATTTCACGCTCTTTAACTATAATATCCTGCAATTCCTGCGTAGTATTATCGTTTGAAAGCGGATGCTTTCTGCGTGTTTCTTGATAACGGCGAAGAATAACCTCATTATCTGCGTCAATAAACAGAATTTTATAATCACAGCCCATTGTTTTAAGATCTTCCAAAGCATTAAAAAGATGCGAAAAAGAACCGCCGAGCCTTATATCTGCGGCAATGGCAATCTTTTCGCGGGCTTCTGCTGAATCGGATAAAAGACGAACAAATATAGGTATCAGTTCGGGGGTCATATTGTCAACACAAAAAAATCCAATATCCTCCAAAGTATCAATAACTCTGGATTTTCCCGCACCAGACATACCTGTAACAATTACAAGTTGCATATCCTTTCTCCTTTACTCACCGATAATTTTAACTTCTGTTTCGAGCATTACGCCGAATTTTTCATAAACTTTATTCTGAACATCGTGTATAAGCTTAATAACATCTGTAGCTGTTGCGCTGTTTTTATTTATAACAAAGCCTGCGTGTTTTTCGCTGACCTCTGCACCGCCGACAGAATAGCCTTTGAGTCCGCTCTGTTCAATCAACGCACCTGCGAAATAGCCCTCGGGCCGTTTAAATGTACTGCCTGCACTGCCGTATTCAAGAGGCTGTTTTTCTTTTCTTCTGCGAAGCTTATCGTTCATAGACTCTTTTATTTCTGCTTTATCGGCTTTTTTAAGTTTCATAATTGCAGATAAAACTGTGTAACTGTTATTTGTATAAGCGCTGCGTCTATATGATAAATCAAGCTCATCTTTTTCAAGCGAACCGATTTTACCGTTAGTATCAAGATGTTCACAGCTATAAAGAACATCTTTCATTTCTCCGCCGTAAGCGCCTGCATTCATATAGACTGCTCCGCCGAGAGTTCCGGGAATACCGTAAGCGAATTCCAGTCCTGAAAGTGAATTTTCAAGAGCGAACATACAAAGGCTCTTCAGCGAAGCACCTGCTTCACAGTAAATTGTTGTGTCATCAAGCAATTCTATTTTTGAAATTTTTGAACCTATTTTAATTATAACGCCGTTAATTCCTTTATCTGATACAAGAAGATTTGAACCGTTGCCGATTATTAAAGGCTCAACTCCGTTTTCACGGCAAAATGTAATAATCTTTTTAATTTCGTCAATTGAATTAGGAATAATCAAAAGACTTGCATTACCGCCGCATTTAAAGCTTGTATATTTACTCATAGGCGCATCTTTTAGAACTTCTGCGCCTAAATTTTCAGCGAATAAAGCAATTTCTGTATACAATGATTTACCCTCTTTCAAAAATTAGTAGTTTTGCCAAATGTCAATTTCTTTTGCCTTTGGCTCATAGCCGTCGTCCATACCGAGATGATGAAGAAGCTCACGAGCGGCATTATAGCCCATTTTCTTCTGGCGGTTATTCATTGCGGCGCACTCAATAATAACAGCAAGGTTACGGCCGGGCTTAACAGGAACGACCGTAAGCGGAATTTGAATATCCATAATAGTTATATATTCGTTGTCAAGTCCCATACGGTCATAGACTTTTGAACTGTCCCACGGTTCAAGCTGAATAACCATATTGATTTTTTCTGTAAGCTTTACAGCACCCATACCGAAAATTCTGCGTGCATTTATTATTCCTATGCCTCGAAGTTCAATAAAATGACGGATATTGTCGGGAGCAGAGCCGACAAGAGTTCTTGACGATGTTTTTCTAATCTCAACTGCATCGTCTGCAATAAGACGGTGTCCGCGTTTAATAAGCTCAATTGCGGTTTCACTTTTACCGACGCCGCTGTCGCCCACAATAAGAATACCTTCACCGTAAACCTCAACCAAAACGCCGTGGCGGGTAATTCTTTCTGCAAGCTCTGTACCGAGGAAATAAATCAAGGTTGCCATGGCCGCCGATGTAGAGTCTGCTGAACGCAAAATCGGCACCTGATATTTTTCTGCAAGCTCAAGCATTCCGTCAACGGGTTCAAGATTTCTTGTAATAAGAATTAACGGAGGCTGTTTACTTATAAGGCGTTCAAGGCATTCAATCCGCTTTTCTTTATCTAATGTATTTATAAAATGCATTTCACCGTAACCGAGAAACTGAACACGGGCAGGATCAAAATAAGGATCTGCGCCTGCAAGCATAAGCCCGGGTCTGTTTACCTCTTTTGAAGTAATTGAAAGTGCAGAAGCGTCACAGGGTAAATATAAAGTTTCGTACCCGTTTTCGTTGATTACTTTTTCAAGTGAAACAGCGTATTTTGTTACCAAAATGCCTACATCCCCTTTTACAGATAATATTTAATATATTATATAACAATGTAAAAGATTTTCCAATACCTTTTTATATTTTTTTTGAAAAAAACTGAGCCCGACAGGATAGCCTGCCGGGCTCTTTAAAGTGTCAGAAAATAAGGTTATTTCATATTTTCTTCATATGATTTGATCATCTTTTTAACCATCTGGCCGCCGACAGAACCTGCCTGCTTTGAAGTGAGATCACCGTTGTAGCCCTGCTTGAGGTTTACGCCTACTTCAGAAGCAGCTTCCATCTTGAACTTATCAAGAGCTGCACGAGCTTCAGGAACTACGTTCTTGTTACTTCTTGACATCTAAATACACCCCTTATCCGTTAAAGTTTTATATTATCAATTGCGTTTGCAGTAGTAGTTTTGACTTAATACCTGTTTTTATTATTGAAAATATTTGTCAATTTCCGTAATCTCTTAAAGACTTAAATTCATAGCCTTGCGCCCTTGCGCTGTCGATTATATCTGCCAACGCGTTGGCGTTATCCGGCGAAACAGAGTGCAATAAAATAACTGCGCCCGGGTGAATTCTTGACATTACGGTTTTGAGCGCATAATCTGCACCCTTTTGGCTATTCAAATCCCAATCGGCATAAGCCAGAGACCAAAACACGCTGGTATAGCCTAACGAGCCGACCGTATCAAGAGCTGCTTCACTGTATTCGCCCATAGGGAAACGGAAATAAGGCTCGGAATAGCTGAAATTTTCTTTCAGATAATCTTCCATACCCTTAATTTCTGTTTCGATTTGGCTTGTTGAAATTTCAGCAAATGACGGATGAGTTACCGAATGGTTTCCCACAATATGACCCTCATCAATCATTCGCTGAATAAGCTCTGGATTTTCTTTAACCTGTGGCAAAGTGCAGAAAAAAGCTGAATTCACATTTTTCTCTTTTAATACATCAAGAATTTTTGATGTGTATCCGTTTTCATAACCGCAGTCAAAGGTCAAATAGAGAATTTTTTCTTTTGATTTTGTATCAAGGCAAAATGCCTTAAAATTATTTTCTTCAAAAAATTTTTGGGCATTGATTGAAATTTCGTTTGCAACACCGTTTTTTGCTACGCCGTAGCTATGGGCAATCTTTTCTGTTGATAAAGTTTTACCCTCTGCCATAGGTTCAGGCAAAGCCGAAGATTCAACAATATTCCGCGCTTGATTTTCGGTTGACGGTGTGTTTTCATCGGTTTTTGCATATTTGGGTTCTGTGCAGGCACTTAATAAAGATAAAATTAAAGCGAGAGAAATGATTTTAAAATATTTCATTTACTTTGCTCCGTTATTTCATCATACTGTTCATATTTTCGACTACATTTGTGAATGTGTTTACTGCTTTTTTAGCTGTTTTCTTCATTTTCTTTTTGGTACTGTTGCTTGACATAGCGGTTGTCATTGCCAATGCAGCTGAACCTGCAAGCATACCCGCGCCAATTGCTTTCATTGTAGTATTATTCATTTTGATTCCTCCTTAATAAAGATTTCGCTCAAAATTATGAGCAATAATATTCTTTGAAAAAAGGAGAAAAAAATTATAAAATCATATTTAAAATTATTTCTAAAAATGTTATTATTGTTTACAAATAAAAATTTTTAAAAATTAAGGTGATAAAAATGACGCTTAATATAGTAATGGTTGAACCCGAAATTCCGCAGAATACAGGTAATGTGGCACGCACATGCGCCGCAACAGGAGCAAGACTTCACCTTGTAGGTCCTATGGGCTTTACTCCCGATGACAAAAAGCTTAAAAGAGCAGGACTTGACTATTGGTATTTGCTTGATATTACTTACTACGACTCACTTGAAGATTTTTTTGCTAAAAACCCCAACGGAAACTTTTTTTATTTCTCGACAAAAGCACAGAACAGACATTCCGATGTGAAATATCCTGACAACACATATCTTGTTTTCGGTAAAGAAACCGCAGGACTTCCGGAAAAACTTCTTTTTGAAAATGCTGATAAATGTGTCAGAATTCCTATGATTGACGAAGCGAGAAGTCTTAATCTTTCAAACGCGGTGGCAATCGGTGTTTATGAGGCGTTAAGGCAATGGGATTATCCGACGCTTCTTGAATCGGGCGAATTGAGAAACTACAATTGGAGCGACCAACAATAAACAGCAAAAAACGCACCCAACCGATTTAAGTTAGGTGCGTTAATTTTTTATTCGCTTAACGGAAAGGCAAGACGGACTTTGAAAAGATCGCCGTCAATTTGTATGTCAAGTTTGCCTTTCTGCACTTCTGTAAGACTCTTGGCAATTGACAGTCCTAATCCGCTGCCCTCGGTATTTCGTGAACTGTCACCGCGCACAAAGCGTTCCATAAGCTCATCGCCCGAAATATTAAGAGCATTTTTGGATATGTTTCTAAAGCTTATTTCAGCGATTTGATTTTTGCGGTTGGTATCAATATAAATTCTTGTATTCGGCTGAGCATACTTTGCAATATTGTTGAGAATATTGTCAAAAACACGCCACATATGACGGTTATCTGCCATTACAAAGAGCATATCGTCGGTTGTATTGAGAACTACCTGTAAATTACTCTTTTCAAAGCGTTCTTCGTATTCGCCGAGAGCCTGCGACAGCAAAATTCCCAATTCAAATTTTGAAAGATTTACGTTCAAATTTCCTGTTGAGGCTTTTGAGGCTTCAATTAAATCCTCAATAAGCTTTTTAAGTCTTGCGGACTGACGGGAAAGAACCGCCAAATACTCCTGTGCCTTTTCATTGTCGATTTCTTCCTTTTCAAGCAAATCAACATAATTTATTATTGATGTTAAAGGAGTTTTAATATCGTGCGACACATTTGTAATAAGTTCGGTTTTAAAGCGTTCGCTCTTCATTCGCTCTTCAACAGCTTTGGCAATACCGTCGTTGATATTATTTATATTTTCGGCGTGGTCTTTAATATCAAGGAACATATATTTTGTGTTAATTTTTTTATAGAGATTACCTTTTGCAATTTCTTCAGTGCCTTTTTTTATATTTTTAAGCATAACAGCAACTGCGATTACGCATATTCCTATGATAACATTTATAAAAAATGCAAAGGCTGATACCGCAGGCTCTAAAAAACACAAAGCAATTGTTTCAAATAGAAAAACAGCGCCGACAAGCAAAACGGTTTTCCATACAAACGGAACTAAACGCAAAGCTTTTCCTGTGAAAGCAAAAACTTTCTTTAAAAGTTTATAAATGGATTTCAACACCATAAATATCAGCGTTGATTTTATAAATGTTCGGGTTTTAAGACGCACGGCGGCAGTCATTGACAGAATCGCAAGCAATATGAAATCAATTATTACTCCTATAACGCAAAGAGTAATAAAGAACGGTATTGCAGTACCTATAGCGGCATTATAGTAATTAAGTATCTCAACTAATGTCTCATCAACGGTAAATACTATTCCAATACCTAAAAGCACAGTTAATCCTGCATAAACTGCTGTTAAAATATCAATCGGAAAACGGTCAAAGCGGGAAATATGTATTCCCTCGACATCTGACTTATGACCCGATGCACACATAAGGAATACAAACAGAACAACTGAAAGAACCGCTGATATTATTGCAACAAAAGAAAGTAATGCTTCATGTTCTGCGACATAATCGAACAAATATCCTACATAATAAAATCCGTCTTTTACCGATAGCTCCTCTTTAAGAACGAGCGTTATTGAGTAGCTTTTTTCGGTATAAATTTTGTCGTATGACTCATCATAGAATTCCTCATCATACTCGTCGTAATATTCGGTTGCGAATGTAGTTGATTCTTCAGTATCGTTTGCCTGTGCAGTTGATTCTTTTTCGGTATTGACTTTTTGATATTCTCTGAAAATCACTTCATCGCTGAGTTCTGCAAAGCCTGCGGCGGTATCTATATTTGAAAAGACAATTGTACCGTCAGCTTTTTTAATTTCATACAAAAAATTTTCAGAAATGTATGATTGGCCATAAAATTCCATTCCGTTTTCTTCATCATTAGCAGTATAGTATTTTAATTCGTTTCTGATTGCCGATAAAGGCGACCACATCATACTTTGCATAAGCTCCTGCTTAAAATCTTTTAACTCTGATTTGGGAACAAACGCACCCGAAGCCATACCGAAAACAAGGCAAGCCGACGATAATACAGTTGCGGTTAAAAATACTGCAAAAAGTATAACTGCAATAAATTTAACGGCAAAATTACTTTTAATATTCATTACCTCACACCTCTTTCAATCTTATAGCCTTGCCCCCAAACTACCTTTAAATAGCGAGGTTCGGCAGGATTGATTTCAATTTTTTCACGGAGGTGTCTTATATGTACTGCAACTGTACTTTCTGCCCCATAAGGATCATCTTTCCACACTTTTACATAGATTTCACGTGGAGAAAATACTTTGTCGGGATTTTGCATAAACAAACGCAGAATTTCATATTCGGTTGGTGTTAATGAAATTTTTTCGCCGTCAATAGTCACTTTTTTGGCAATGTCGTCAAGCTCAATTCCTCCTATGCGGATATTTTGCTCGCTAACTTTTCCTCCGCCGAGCATCATATAGCGGCGGAGCTGTGATTTTACTCTCGCCATAAGCTCAACAGGATTAAACGGTTTGGTTACATAATCGTCAGCGCCCACATTAAGTCCGAGAATTTTATCGGTATCCTCGCCTTTTGCGGTAAGCAAAACCACGGGAATATTGCTGATTTCACGAATTTTCACCATTGCGTTGATACCGTCTAAAACAGGCATCATTATGTCCATAAGAACTAAATGAATTTCTTCGCTTTTTACCTTTTCAAATGCTTCTAAACCGTTGTAAGCCAAAACTGTGTTATATCCCTCTGATTTGAGATAAATGTCAAGGGCATTAACGATATCTTTTTCATCATCACAAACAAGAATATTATACATACTTTTCAACCTCCGACGGTATTGTAACTAAAATGGGATTAAGATAAAAGTAATTAAATCATTAAGAATTTATTAAGGCGAAGAAAGTTGAACCCGATATGGTTTAAAATGGCATATTTCTCCCTGAACTGCGTTAAAAATCTCACCATACGTCAGTATGCTTTCGATTTTATGCCTTGTTCAGAAAAAAACGGATGAATTTTTACTTTTACGACAGCAGTCGGGCTGATGCCCGACAAGGTCGCAAAAGTGAAAATACGCCGTAATCGGGAGTTTTCGGCATATTGTGTTCGACTCTCTTCGCCTTAAGATAAAAGAACTTTCCGAAAAGCAAGAGAAAGTCCTTTAAAAAGTTTTATAAAATATCAACTTTTAATTCTGCATCGTTATATTTATAAAATTTTCTGTCCTCAAGCGCCCAAAGACGATTTGTAAATTCGCCTTTTTTCACTCCGCTGACTGCATCCATAATTTCATAAACTCTTGCATCCATTAAGTCGAGCTGTGAGAGAAGTTCAGCTTCCATGAATAAGGGTCTTACTGCCGCGCCGAAATCCGGCTCACCGTGATGAGAAAGCACCATATGCTGTAAAAGAAGTGATTTTTCGCTGTCTGTACCGAGAATCTTTGCCGCATCTGCAATCATCATAGCACCTTTTACGAGATGGCCTATAAGATTGCCCTCAACTGTATATCCGGAAGCGATACCGGTGTCACGCACATCAAATTCAACAGTTTTGGCAATATCGTGAAGAATTGCACCCGAAATGAGCAATTCACGGTTGACAAAAGGATAAACTTTGCAAATCCCTTCGCAAAGCTTAACAATTGATGAAGTGTGCATTAAAAGTCCGCAACGGATTGCATGGTGCAGACGGAATGCGGCAGGAAAATAAAGAATTTTTTCTTTATTGTTTTCAAGAAGATAAGCGACAAGCTTTTTAAGGTCATCATCTTTAAAGGCTTTGACAGTACTTATTAAGAAATTATACATATCTTCGCCCGAATAATCCGCTGATTTAACATAATCTGCCACATTCACATTGTCACTTGGCAAAACAGGTCGAATTCTTTCAATTCGCAACTGATCGTGACCGTTATACTGTGAAATGACTCCCCTCACCTTAATGAACATATCATTTTCATATTTACCGTGAGAAACCTCATTATAATCCCAAAGCTTTGCAAAAATTTCGCCCTCTTTATCAGAAAGCACAATATCAAGGTAAGCATTTCCGTTTTTAGCTGTTTTTTTATCGCACTGTTTGATGACTGCAAAACCCTCAACAAGTCCGTTGTTGTTAATTTCTGTAAAATTCATAAATATATCTGCATAAAAAGACTTTTACGCATACAACCTTTCAATAAATATAGATAGATTATACACCGCAAAAGTCATTATTGCAATATTCAGATTATCCGAACAGCATTTTGTCCGTATTGCTTTGGGCAATAAAAATACCGCAGAAAATCAGTGTTGTAAGTACTGTGATTATTACAGATAAATAATAGCTTCTTATAATTTTTGATAATTCTGTCATATTTCGTATCCTTTCAAAAGCTTTGACAATGCCGAGCCGAATATGCTTGCAGAATTTACAGCTTCGGTCAATGTATTTGCATCTGTACCAATCTCTATATGCAAAGCACAGGGAACCAAGTCCATATTGTATTTTCTGCCTGCCAAGGTAAGCGGACGCATAAGTGACGGGGCTTCACGCACAAGGGATTGCTGAAGATTTAATGCAAAGGTAAGATTTTTCTCCCAGTTTGGAAAATCTGTCACATTGCCGTCTTGACAGCCTGTGGTAATCATAATTTGCGCTACCTTTTCGCCGTTAATCTGCGACACAGTTTTAATACGTGTGCCGTCTTTAATATAAATTGAATCACGGTGAATATCAAGCACCACTTGAATTGACGGATTTTCTTTCAAAATTCTGCTTATATTTTCTCTTGCACGCTCATATGCACCGCTGACGGCTTCGTCATACACGGTTTTGTCGTGAATTGTTTTATAGCCGTTACTTTCAAGCACCTTGCATATTTCTTCGCCGACTCTTATCATATTTTCCGCTGAATTATCACTGCGTGTGCTTCGCTCATTGGTATAAAAATTTCTGTCCAGAAGTTCATAGGTTTCGCTTGCGTGAGTATGGTATATAAGCACAGCAGGCTCTGATTTGTTCACTGACGCTTGAATTCTTTTGTTAAGATACTCTGCTATATCAATTTCGCTGTGATTTTGAGTTGTATTTCGCATATAAATACCGTCGTACTCGCTTGTTGCATTTTTTATACTGTAATCTTCAGCAGAAATATTACCGTCGTTTGAAGAATGAGCATATTTTTCTTCTGCCTGTTCAACAAGCTTTTTTATATCGGAAGAAACGGTAAATACTATTGAAGAATTTGCTGTTTGAATTTGCGGAGTATTATTTTTCACAGTATTTTCAGTATTCTCTTTTTCTTCTGTTCCGTTTTTAACAGAAAAAGCGCTTAACGGATGCGAAAAAAGAAAGCTTGTATTCAAAATTTTTTCAGCAACACTGTCTGCTCCGAAAAAAACAGTTGCAATGCAAAGAGTTAGAGGCAATGCAATTTTTATAAGTAAATCGAAAAGCTTTTTGCTGAAGTTTGTCCTTTTATTCAAAATACCAGCTCATTTCAAAAAATATTCACATAATAATATGCCGATATTTTTATTTTATGATAGTGCGAGGAAGGTTTCAGGTTCAATTTCGGGCTGTAAAGCGCAGTTGATACTCAAGGCTAAAAGTCTTGCGGCACGCTGAATAACCATATCGATATTGCGAGGCGTTACCATCATTTCATCAGCGTCGGTTGAAATATTTTCAGTATTTTCGGTTAAATCGCTGACTATTGTTCTGCCGTCTATTACTGTTGGAACACCCATTGAAATTACGGGTATTCCGAGAGTGGATTTATCAATGGTTTTTCTGTAATTCCCCACACCTGCGCCGGGAGTTATACCTGTATTTGAAAGCTGAACGGTTTTGCCGAGATTTGAAAGCTTTCTTGAAGCTAAAGCGTCAACAATTATTACTGCGTCGGGATTGATAAGATTAACTATACCCTTTATATATTCGGCGGTCTCAATTCCTGTTTGACCCAAAACCCCTGTTGAAACGGCGGCAACAGGGCGAAGATTGGGAAGTCCCAAAGCTTTTCCCACTCCGTTTTCAATATGTCTTGTAGAAAAAATCTGCTTTGCACAGAGAGGTCCTAATGCGTCGGGAGTAATATTTTCATTGCCCAAGCCTGCAACAAGTACGGTTTTAATACCGTTTGGTAATAAAGCTTTTATTTTTTGGGTTATCACATCAAGTCGGCTGTCCAGCAATTCGCTTTCGTGGGAAAATTCGGGCAAGTCAACGGTGATGTACTTACCCTTCGGCTTGCCTAAAGCTTTTGCACCGTTTTCATCAAGAATTTCTACGGTTGTAATTACCGATTTTCCGTTTTCTTCTTTTTTGAAATACACGCCTTCGCACTCGTTATCTTTAAGCAGTTCGTGTCTTTCAAGGGTTATGTCCGTTCTGCAATTCATATAAACCGCTCCTTTTTTGATTATATTATTGGCAATGAAAAAAATAATAGTCATTTTGTAAAAAAAACTTGATTTTTATTTTATTCCGTGGTAATATATGTATCTGTAATGCGAAGGAGGTGTAACGACTATGCCAAATATCAAATCAGCTAAAAAGCGTGTTCTCGTTAACAAGACAAAGGCACAGCGCAATAAGTCAGCAAACTCTGCTCTTAAAACAGCTATTAAAAAGGCTAACGCTGCTATTGAAGCTAAAGCAGAAAACAAGGAAGAGCTTGTAAAGGTTGCTGTTAAGAAAATCGACCAGGCTGCTGCTAAGGGTCTTCTTCATAAGAATAATGCAGCTCGTAAAAAGTCTGCTCTCGTTACAAAGCTTAACAAGGCTTAATTTTACGCAGTTCTTTGCCGTTGACGAAAGTCTGCGGCATTTTTCTTTTTATTAACAAACTATTCATTGACTTTTAATCAGTAATTATGTATAATTGTAGAAAAGAAGTTTTACGGAGGAAATCTTTATGAAAAAGGCACTTAAAGTTATCGCAATTATCGCCGGTATTGCAGCCGTTGCAGTTGCCGCTTATGTCATTATCAAAAAATATGTTGACAGCAAAAGAGTTGTAATCGGTAATGATGCTGAAAGCTATGTTTCATGCTCATTCTGTGATGACAGCTTTATTTCTGAAACTGTTGCGTAAAAAACACATAAGTTTTAAGGACTTGTTCATTACAGCGAACAAGTCCTTTATTTTTTTACTTTGATTTTGCTTTTGTTAAAAATGATACTATAAGACCGCTGACCATTGCAACGGTAATGCCCACTGACGAAGCGCTTAACGGCCCTGTAAGAATACCGAGCGCACCGTCTTCACGAATTGCCTCTTTAGTACCCTGTACCAAATTGTTGCCAAATCCTGTAAGCGGAACTGTTGCTCCTGCTCCCGCCCATTCCACAAGCGGTTGGTAAAGACCCAACGCGCCTAATATAACGCCAAGCACAACAAACATAACGAGAATGCGTGCAGGCGTAAGCTTTGTAAGGTCAATAAGGAGCTGACCGACAAGACAAATTAAACCGCCTATTAAAAATGCTTTTAAAAATATCATCAATATTCCTCCCGACTTTATTTTGTCGGGATTTTCTTTTTTTATGCAAAATAAAAAACTGAAGCACTTTCTGTATGGAAAGTGCTTCAAATATGTAAATTATTCAGCCTTCATTTTTGCAAAGCATTCGCTGCAGTAAATTGGGCGATCGTCTTTAGGAACAAAGGGAACCTTTGCTTCGCCGCCGCATGCTGCGCAAACTGCTGTATGGTATTCTCTTGCACCGTTCTTTGCATTTTTGCGTGCTGCACGGCACTCTTTACATACCTTTGGCTCGTTTACAAGTCCTTTCTCTGCGTAGAATTCCTGTTCACCTGCTGTGAATACAAATTCGTTACCGCACATTTTACAGGTGAGTGTTTTGTCTTCGTACATTTTTTGCTACCTCGCTTAAAGTTTTTTACCCGATTCTTTTTTGAGAAAGGGCATATAATAAAAGGTTTTCACCTAATATCACAGAGTTTTTTACGAATGCGTTGAATTGCATTATCGACCGATTTTTCGGTACATTCAAGTATTTCGGCAATTTCTGAATAAGACATACCGAGCATTGAGAGCTTAAAAACCTTTTTTTCGGTTTTAGAAAGATTTGTTTCAACAAAACTGTTTATTTTATCAAGCTCTTCGTTGTAAATAATAATTTCTTCGGGTGTAGGCGAATCTGACAGAAGATTACTTTCTTCTTCAATTGAAATATATGAACGAAGCGGCAGATTTGACTTGTTGTTTGATTTTTTTAGTGCCGAAAGTATTTTTCTTACCGCAACAGTTACCGCAAAAGCGGAAAACTTGATTTTACGGGTTTTGTCAAATGAATAAACCGCAGAGACAAAGCCTATCATACCCTCTTGATACAAATCATCGCTTTCAATTCCGCTTAATCCTTTAAAAGATTTAGCTTTTTGAAGAATTGTATCAGAGTAACGCTGAATAAGCGAGGTGAGCGCCGCAGTGTCGCCTGATTGTGCAAGAGAAACAAGAGTGTTATCGTCTTTCCCTTCAGCAACTGACACAGAAGCCAAAAAATCACCCCAACAACTAATAATATACACAGCGATTTAATTCACTTACAAGTATAGCACAAAAAATATATAAAGTCAATAAAAATTTTTGTATAAAATATATAAACCCTTATATTTTGACAAGTTTCAGCTGAAATATTCAAAATGTTTAATATTTCGCTGTAATTATTTTATAAGTATTTGAAAAAGAACCGACGCGGTGCTGAGAAGCATCAATACGGCAAGAGCAATTGCTATAATTTTAACGATTTTTTGCTGATTCATATTACACTCCTAAAATTTCTGAAATACTTTTTGAAATTGCTTCGGCTTTTGCTTCGGAATCTGCACGGGAAATGCCGAGCGCGGTAATATAAACCTTAATTTTCGGTTCTGTACCCGACGGACGGACAATTACCTTGCTGTTATCTTCAAGCAAATATGAAAGCACATTTGATTTAGGCAAAGTAATTTCAGTCTCTTCGCCTGTTAATGTATCTTTTGTAACGCTTAGTTTATAATCTGAAACCTTGACAACATTTTTGCCCGCAATTTCTTTTGGAGCGTTCTCGCGGAGCGCTGTCATCATATCGCTCATTTTCTGCATTCCGCTTGCGCCCTCAAAAGCAAAATTGAGAACAGAGTTTAAATACATACCGTATTTTTCATAAATACTGTCCATAAACTGTTTGAGAGAAATTCCGCGAAGCTTATAATAAGCTGCCATTTCGCAAATAATGAGAGAAGCCACAACAGCGTCTTTATCACGTGCGTGCGCACCGCGGAGATAGCCGTAAGATTCTTCCATACCCACAATAAAGCGATTTTCTTCGCCTGTTTTTTCAAGATTAGTAACAAGCTCGCCGATATATTTAAAGCCTGTAAGCAAATCAGAAGTTTCTGCACCGTAGGCAGACGCGATTGCTTCAACAAGAGGGGTTGTAACAATTGTTTTTACTACTATGGGATTTTCAGGAAGCTTGCCCTGCTCTTTAAGAGTTGAAAGAAGATACTCGCAAAGCATTGCTCCGACTTCGTTACCGCTCATAAGAACATAATCGCCGCCGTCACGAACCGCAATACCTACACGGTCGCAGTCCGGATCTGTTGCCAAAAGCAAATCGGCATCTGTACCCTCTGCTGTCTTGATTGCACACTCAAATGCTTGGCGGATTTCCGGGTTCGGATAAGGACAGGTCGGGAAATTACCGTCAGGGTTTTCCTGCTCTTTTACGACTGTTACATCGTTAATACCTGCTTTTTTCAAAATCTTGCGGACAGGCTTATTTCCTGTTCCGTTAAGAGGTGTATAAATTACTTTAAGTCCTGCTTTTTTGATTTCATCGGGATTTACACAGCAGTCAAGAACCTTTTCATAAAATTCTTCAACGAGCCAATCCTCAATATAATCGACCATATCCTCGGCAAGTGCATCGTCAAAATCCATTGTTTTAACACCTGTGAAGATATCAGTATTTTTGATATACTCATAAGTTTTTGCAGCCGCCTCGTCGGTCATTTGATAACCGTTGGGATCATAGCATTTATATCCGTTATATTTTGACGGATTATGGCTTGCAGTGATGATTATACCCGAAGAACATCCAAGTCTTCTCACAGCGAAAGAAAGCATAGGTGTGGGAACAAGCTCGGGATAAATATAAACCTTTATTCCGTTAGCCGCCAGAACACCTGCCGCGCTCTTTGCAAACTCTTCTGACTTTATACGGGAATCATAAGCAATTGCAATTGAAGGATTTTCAAAATTTTCGTTAAGATAATCGCTGAGTCCCTGTGTTGCTTGATTAACGGTATAAACATTCATTCTGTTTGTACCTGCACCGATAACTCCGCGAAGTCCTGCGGTACCGAATTCGAGATTTTTATAAAATCTATCAAGAATTGCTTCCTCATCTCCTTTTATTTCTTCAAGTTCAGGGATAAGGTCTGTATCCGCAACGGCGGACACAAGCCACTGTTCATAAAGTTTATTGATGTCGTTCACGGCAATACCTCCTATTTTTTAATCATATTTATTTTACTCCAAAATATGTAAAAAGTAAATATAAAAATATATAGATAAAATAAGTTGAAAAACAGTTATATTTTATTTATAATGTATTCAGTAAACTTTAAGCGAAGCCGATAAATCCAAACTCGCCTAAAATGTGCGTACTACGGAAACTTTTCGGCTTATCGCGCTCGAAAGGCGACAGCCTTATTTCGTGCTCTGCACCAAAAATTGAACCGCATTACACACCTTTTAGGTCGAAGAATTCTTAAGTGAGTGATTTTTGGTTATGCAAGGCGCAAAACGCAGTCAATCCTAACGGATTTACGAGTATTTTAACAAAGCAGAACCGAAAATCAAGTCCTAAAAATCGGGTTCGGATTTGTCGGTTTCGCTTAAGGGGTGATTTTAGTGTTTGCAAGAGTTATGAGTCTTGGGCTTTTCGGAATTAAAGCATATAAAGTTATGGTTGAGGCAGATATTTCGGGCGGACTGCCCAGGTTTGATATTGTAGGGCTTCCCGACACTGCGGTTTCTGAAAGCCGTGAACGCGTTAGGTCTGCAATAAAAAATGCCAATCTGCAATATCCTGTGAGCAGAATAACGGTAAACCTTGCTCCTGCGGATATGAAAAAAGAAGGGCCGCTTTATGATTTACCCATACTCATAGCCTTGCTTTGCGCCAACGAGCAGTTAAAAGGCGTTACCGACGATATGGCGTTCATAGGCGAATTATCTCTTGACGGTCAGCTTCGCAAGGTGAACGGTATTTTACCAATGGTGATTTGTGCGCAAAAATCGGGCATAAAGAAAATATTTATTCCTGCCGACAACATAAGCGAGGGTGCTGTTGTCAAGGGAATTGAGGTATATCCTGTTAAAAGTGTTCTTCAGTTATTAAAGCATCTTACGAATGTTGAACAGATAAGTCCTGTTTCAGCTGAAAGCTATACTGAATACAGAAATCCGCTGAATATTCCCGACTTTGCAGATGTAAGAGGTCAGGAAGAAGTAAAAAGAGCATTGGAAATTGCGGCGGCAGGCGGTCATAATGTTTTAATGATAGGTCCTCCCGGTTCGGGCAAAAGTATGCTTGCGAAGAGAATGCCGTCGATTTTACCCGATATGACTTTTGAAGAATCAATTGAAACTACAAATATTTATTCAATTGCCGGCGCGTTGCCGTCGGGAGTTTCACTGCTCCGTTCAAGGCCATTCCGTTCCCCTCACCACTCGGTTTCGCCGGCAGGACTTTCCGGCGGCGGTGCAATACCAAAACCGGGCGAGGTGTCGCTTGCGCACAACGGCGTGCTGTTTCTTGACGAGCTTCCCGAATTTACAAGAAATACTTTAGAGGCACTGCGTCAGCCCATTGAAGACGGTGTAATAAGCATTTCACGTGCTATGGCAAAATTCCAATATCCTTGTTCGCTAATGGTTATTGCAGCTATGAATCCTTGCCCGTGCGGCTATTACGGACACCCTACACGTCCCTGCACCTGTCCGCCCGGTGCTGCTCAAAGATATCTGAACCGTGTGAGCGGTCCGCTGATTGACAGACTTGATATTCACATCAGCGTTCCGCCCGTTGATTTTCAGAATCTTTCAAGCGACCGCAAATCGGAGCCGTCAAGCGAAATCAAAAAGCGTGTTGAAAAAGCAAGAGCTGTTCAGCACGAGAGATTTAAGGGTACCGGTATTACCTGTAATGCCAAAATGGACGCAGCAAGTACTCGTAAGTACTGCAAGCTGACAAGTAACGCTATGTATATTTTGCAGGCGGCTTTTGAAAGACTTTCGCTCTCTGCAAGAGCCTATGACAAGATACTGCGAATTGCAAGAACCATTGCAGATCTCGACGATTCAACTCAAATTGATACAAAGCATATAACAGAGGCTATTCAATACAGAAGTTTCGACAGAAGATTTGAAGAATAAAATATACAGCAAATTTAAAATGCACCCCGTGAGCTTTTGGGCTTTTGGGGTGCATTTTAATATGTAAAATTATCTGAATATCTCCATATTTTCACTATACGATTTCAGCTTAATTATGTCGGCGTCTTGACCGTCAGTGTCGGTATTTTTAGTGAGAGCAGAGATTAAAAGCATTGGATTTATATTTGTTGAAGTGCCTGATGCAAGAACTGTTTTAATAATGAGCTTACCTTCTTTTTCAACTATCTCATAAGTTCTTATATGCTCTTTAATGTTGACCTCTTTAGCAACTTTTTTTCTACCCTGCTTGCCTTTTTTCTCAACAAGAATTTCATCGGCAGAAAGAATTGAATGAGCATTAGCTGACAGCAGATCGTCGGGATTATTGAATATTATTTCATATTCAGCCCAACAAATATCATTAGGCGACATAACAGGCAATGCGATTTTTTTCACAGTAATGTCAACCGGCAAAGCATTGTTAAGTCTTTCTGTAAGCTCATCAAAATCGACATCTTCAATAAGACGGAAATCAACAGTTTCGCAATAGCTTTCAAACCCCAACGAAAGAGGCATTGCAAAGGTTAAAAATGCGTGAGGATTAAACCCCTCGGTATACCAAATCGGAACATTGGCACGCTTCACTGCACGCGTGATACAACGGACTGTATCAAGATGCGAAATAAATTTTGCCATACCTGTTTTTTCATAAAACATTCTGACATCTGTCCATTTTTTAATTTCTGGCATCGCACTTGCCTCCGTTCAGCTTATTTGCACCGCAGGCGGCACATTTAATACGGCAATGAGGAGTTGTTTCGCTTCTGTGAGCCTTTTTATTCTCTTCAATAAGAAATTCCTTACGAATACCGTAATCCATATGATCCCAAGGTAAAATTTCATCGTATTCACGGCGGCGGTTAGCATAGAATTCTGTGGTCAGACCGCATTCCTCAAAGGCTTCACGCCATTTGGTGAAATCAAAGTATTCATCCCAGCTGTCGAATTTACATCCCTTTTGCCACGCCTTATAAATGACCTCGCCGAGCCTTCGGTCGCCACGGGCGAAAACACCCTCAAGCACAGATGTATCGGACTGATGATAGCTAATTGAGATTTTACGGCTTGTGGTGCTTGCAAGCAGATGCTTTTGCTTTTCAATGAGCATTTCTGCGGTATCCTGAGGTTCCCACTGGAATGGCGTAAACGGTTTAGGCACGAATGAGGCACAGCTCACATTTACCTGAACCCCCTTACCCTTTTCTCTGTTGGGATTATGATAAAATGTATCAACAACCTTTTGAGCCAAATCTGCAATACCCTTTATATCGTCAAGAGTTTCTGTTGGAAGCCCCATCATAAAGTAAAGCTTAACGCTTGTCCAACCGCCGTCAAAGGCTTTAAGAGAAGTGCGGAGAACCTCTTCTTCGGTTACATTCTTATTGATTGCATCACGAAGTCTTTGAGTGCCTGCTTCCGGAGCAAATGTAAGTCCGCTTCTGCGAACCTTTTTCAGCTCTTCCATCAATTCGTCAGAGAAATTATCAACACGCAGTGATGGCAAAGAAACATTTATATTCTCTTTAAGCGCCCAATCAAAAAGCATTGGAATAAGCTTATCTATCTTTGTGTAATCGCTTGTTGAAAGCGAGCAGAGCGAAATTTCGTCATAGCCTGTTGCGTCGCTGATTGCACGGCACTGCGCATTGATTACATCAGGAGATTTTTCCCGTATCGGTCGGTAAATAAAGCCTGCCTGACAAAAACGGCAGCCACGAATACATCCGCGGAAAACCTCGCCTACGGTTCTATCTTGAACAACGTCAATAAAAGGCACTACAAAGCTTTTGGGATAAGGTGCAGAGTCAAGATCTGCAACAACTCTCTTTTTAACCTTCGCAGGTGCGGTTTCAAGATTTTCAATTGATTTTACCGTTCCGTTTTCGTTATAGCTCACATTATAAAATTCGGGAACATAAACGCCGTCAATTTTTGCGGCTTCACGCAGAAACTCAATGCGTGAAGAGCCTTTTTCTTTATGCTCAATAAGCAAATCAACAAGCTCATTTGTAACCTCTTCACCGTCGCCTAACAAAAAGATGTCAAAGAAATCAGCCATAGGCTCTGCATTGCATACACAGGGTCCGCCTGCAATTACAATCGGAGTAAGCGCGGTTCTGTCTTTTTTCAGTACAGGAATTCCTCCCAAATCGAGCATATTGAGAACATTGGAATAGCACAGCTCATATTGCAGGGTAAAGCCTATTAAATCAAACTGATCAAGGCTGTCTCCGCTTTCAAGCGCATATAGCTTAACACCGTTTTTACGCATCAAAGTCTCCATATCCTCCCAAGGGGCAAAAACACGCTCGCACCAAGCGTCTTCACGGTCATTAACAAGACTGTAAAGAATTTTCAAGCCGAGATGCGACATACCGATTTCATAATTATCCGGGAAACAAAAAGCATAACGGCATTTTACTTTTTCTTTATCTTTAATAACGCTGTTAAGCTCACCGCCTGTATAACGGGCAGGCTTTTGAACCTTTTTCAGCAGTTTTTCCACTTCTTTTTTAACCATAGCGAACCTCACAAATTTGTATTCAATATATTTTACAATAAAATCCGACATTTTTCAATATTCATTACCGCCAAACATTGAAAGAGTTAAAAAAATTGCAATAATTATTACTGAAAAATTATATCGGCTTGAAGCGAATACATAAATACCCCAAAGATAAATCAAAGCAATAAAAACTATTGAAGTAATTTTCAGAACTGCAGAGCAGGATTCAGTATCAAACCGCCGTGAGAGCAAAAAATACATTATCATACCGCCGTCAAGTCTTTTTACAGGTAAAATATTGAAAATCATCAAAATAAAATTTACACAGGCAACTGTCAGCAAAAATTCACTTTTATAAAAGCAGATTACAAAACCGCAAATTAAAAATATTACTATATTGGCTAACGGTCCGCCGAGAGCTATCAGTATTTCATTTTTTATGCTGATTTTTATGCTTTCTGCCCTCTTTATATTCATTCCTGTAACTTCAAGCCGTACTGCCTGCGGTTTATTGCCGACTGCTGACATTGCGAGCAGATGTCCTGTTTCGTGAACAAGCGATGAAGCAATGGTTATAAGCACATTTGAGGGAGCGTTCATTGTGATTATAAATGCTATGAGCGCCGCAAAAAGAAAGGTTATTTCAAACTCAATCCCCTTAACCCTAAATTTCATAGTTAAGTACCCACAAAGGATTGATGTATTTTCCGTTTAGAATTACTTCAAAATGCAAATGATTGCCTGTTGCATAGCCTGTGGCGCCTACAAGGGCTATTCTTTCGCCCTTATTCACCTTTTCTCCCTCACTGACAAGCAATTTACTGCAATGGTTATAAGTGGTTTTAAGGGTATCAGAATGCTCTACAACTACATAATTACCGTTGATTTCATTATAGTCGGCTTTTACTACTGTTCCGCCGTACGCCGAAAAAATATCAGTGTTTTTAGGCGCGGCAATATCAAGCCCCGTATGAAGTGAATATTTATCGGTTATGGGGCTTACACGATACCCGAAATGCGAGGTTATATTATCGCTTTCTATGGGATTTTGAAAATTTACGGTTAAAAAAACAGGAGAAAAGCTTGCCTTCTCTCCTGTTTTGTCTGTATTTGTTTCTCCCGACGCTGTTTTGTCCTCTTCAATTTTAGGTGTAAATACAGATTTTGTAATATTTTTAAATACATCTAAAATTTCTGATACTGCCATATCATTTTCGCAAATTCCCGAATAAAAGCTTTTAATGCCTTGGGATAATTCGCTGTCATTTCGGCAAACCATAAAAAGAAGCCCGGAAATAACCAAGGACATCGCAAGCTGAACCGCAATAACCTTTGCCATTATATTTTTTGATTTCTCGTCGTTCTTTCGGGTTCGGGGTTCGCGCTTGTATTCATCAAAATTATTTTCCATACATAACATTCGTACAAAGAGCTGTTAAAAACAGCTTTTTATACACGGTACCGCCCTTTCATCGTATTTTTCACATTGTAGCCACTGAATAATATGATGAAATTATGGACAATATGCTTTGTTATCTTTTGAAAAATCTTATAATTTTTGCAAGCTCTGTATTACTTACGGTTTCTTTGCCTGTAGTATTCACTATGTAATCGAGCAATTGCTTTTCGTCATTCAATATGGGAATACCGACTTTTGCATCGTCTTGGATTTTAAGCTCAGAACGGCTGTCAACAAAGTAAACGATTGGGAACACATCGGCAGTAATATCAAAATCACGGAACGTTTCAAGCATTCTTCTGCCTTGGCGGTGAGCCTGTTTCACGGGATTGCCGACTTCTTTTTCGTAAACTTTATCATTCTTGCCGTGCTTTATCTGCTTCCAATTAGCCTTTGAGGTACTTCCGCTGATTATGCCGCGGTAATTTTTGCTCTCAACAATGAAAACTCCGTTTTTACCGATAACCACAAAATCAAGTTCAAGCGACACACCTCGGTTCAGAATTACAGGATTTGTAATTATTGTGAAATCCTTGGGAAGCTTTTTCAAAATATCAAGAGTATTATTTTCGCCCTTAACGCCGGATAATAAAATTTTATATCTTTTGCGGAATACAGTAAAGCAAATACATAATACAAGAGCGATTGCCAAAAAAATTATCGGAACTGCGATGTGAAGTTTAGACTTTTCGGTTAAAATCGCCGTAAGCACACCTGCGCCCAAGCCTAAAAAGACAACTGCAAGCAAAACTGACAAGGCGCATTTCAAAAATTCCTTGTTTTTATTTTGCTTTAGCTCTGATTTTATTTTAATTATTCTTGACATAGATTAAAAAACCTTTTTCATTACTGCGCCGTCTTTTGCAGATGAAACGAGAGTTGAATAGCGTGCAAGCCAACCCGATTTAACATTGGGTTCGGGCTTAACATAAGCTTTTCTTCTTTCATTAAGCTCCTCATCAGAAACCTTAACATTGATTTTACTTGCAGGAATGTCAATTTCAATAATATCGCCCTCATAGATAAGACCGATTTCACCGCCCACAGCAGCTTCTGGCGAAACATGTCCGATTGATGCGCCTCTTGACGCACCGCTGAAACGACCGTCAGTAATAAGAGCAACTGTTTTGTCAAGCTTCATACCTGCCAAAGCTGATGTGGGGTTAAGCATTTCTCTCATACCGGGACCGCCCACAGGACCTTCATAACGTATAACAACAACATCCCCATCAACAATTTTGCCGTTGTAAATTGCATCAATAGCTTCATCCTCTGAATTAAACACTCTTGCAGGACCTGAATGAACAAGCATTTCGGGTGCTACGGCACTGCGTTTTACTACACAGCCGTCTTTTGCGATGTTACCCCAAAGAATTGCAATACCGCCTGTTTCGCTGTAAGGATTATCAATAGGACGGATAGCGTCTGTATTTTTAATATATGCACCCTCAATATTTTCGCCTACTGTCTTGCCTGTTGCAGTAATCAGCGACAAATCAAGAAGATTTTTCTTGGCAAGCTCTGCTTGAACCGCGGGAATACCGCCCGCATTATTAAGGTCGTGCATATGTGTGCTGCCGGCAGGAGCAAGGTGGCAAAGATTAGGCACTTTTGCACTGAATTCATTGAACATTTTAAGGTCAACAGGAACGCCTGCTTCATTAGCAATTGCAAGCAGATGAAGCACGCTGTTTGATGAACAGCCCAAAGCCATATCACAGGCAAGCGCATTACGAATTGACTTTTCGTTTATAATATCGCGGGCTTTAATATTCTTTTCAACAAGGTTCATAATTGCCATACCTGCGTGCTTGGCAAGCTGAATTCTGCCGCTATGCACTGCCGGAATTGTACCGTTGCCCGGAAGAGCTATACCGATAGCCTCTGCAAGACAGTTCATTGAGTTTGCAGTATACATACCCGAACAAGAACCGCAGCCCGGACAAGTGTTTTCTTCATATTCAAGAAGCTTGCAGTCGTCAATCATATTTGCCTTGCGAGCGCCTACTGCTTCAAACATTTTTGAAAGCGAGGTTTCAACACCGTCAACTAAACCGGACATCATAGGTCCGCCCGAACATACAACCGCAGGAATATTAAGACGGACTGCCGCCATAATCATACCCGGAACAATTTTGTCACAGTTGGGAACAAGCACAGCGCCGTCAAAACCGTGAGCCATAATCATTGTTTCAACGCTGTCTGCGATAAGCTCACGGGAGGCAAGAGAATATTTCATACCGATGTGTCCCATTGCGATACCGTCGCAAACGCCGATTGCAGGTACCATTACGGGTGTACCGCCGGCCATACGCACACCTGCTTTTACAGCCTCTGTGATTTTATCAAGATGAAGATGACCGGGAACAATTTCGCTATGTGCAGACACAACAGCAATCAACGGTCTTTCAAGCTCTTCTTTTGTATAGCCCATAGCATAAAAAAGGCTTCTGTTGGGCGCTCTTTCAACACCCTGCAATACATTTTCGCTTCGTAAATTCATAGTGAGTCCTCCTGAATATTAGGAATTCAATCCCCTTTACAAGGGGCTATAATATTTATATTTTATACTTATATAACAGTTTTTGCAAGTGGAAAATAATAAAAAGCATTTTCTCAATTCAAAAAGTCTTTGCATTTTTATGAAATATGTTGTATAGTAATTTTGAAATTTCCATTTTAAGTGAGGAAAATTATGCCAAAGGAAAATTTATCGCAAAGAACTGCCGAAATACTCAAAAAAATGATTATTGAGGAGCATATATATAATTACGGAGAAAAACTTCCCAACGAAAACGAGCTTTCCCAGAAATTGGGAATAAGCCGTACTACTCTTCGTGAGGCAATAAGAACGCTTATTTCAAACGGTGTGCTTGTTGTTAAGCGCGGTAAAGGTACTTTTGTTGCGGAACAGATTGATAGGTATACGCAAGGAATTGAGCTGAACAATTTTCTAAAGGAACAGGTTACTCTTCGCGATTTATACGAAACCCGTATGATTTTTGAACCAGAAGCCGCCGCCCTCGCCTGCAAACGCGCCACCGATGAAGAAATCAAAGAAATTGTAAAACTCGGTGAGATTTGTCAAGCGGAATTAAAGAAGGATCCCTGCGGTAAAAAAAGAATTGAGTCGGAAAGTGCGTTTCACGGCGCAATCATCAAAGCTTCACACAACGAATTTTTAGGTCAGTTTTTACCTATTCTCACAAATACTATTCAAAAAACAATAGAGCTTGACTATAATCTTGAAATTATTGCCGAGGAAGCATACAAAGATCACATAATGATTATGAAATTTCTTGAACAAAGAGATATTGTAGGCGTTAAAAGCGCAGTTACCATTCATTTGCACCATGCAGTGCTTGCCGAGCAAATTTCTTTGGATTGATTTGCAAAAAACTATTGACAATACTTGATAATGTTATATAATAGTTGTATGACAACGCAAGAAAGATGTCAAACAACTCAAAAATATTATTTTTAGGAGATTTTTACTATGGAACAGAGAATGTTTTATCAACAGGATTGTAATTTGTCTTTGTTAGACGGAAAAACAATCGCAGTTATCGGCTACGGCAGCCAAGGCCACGCTCATGCGCTTAATGCTAAAGAGTCCGGCTGTAATGTTATTATCGGTCTTTATGAGGGCAGTAAGTCTTGGGCAAAGGCTGAAAAACAGGGCTTTGAGGTTTACACTGCTGCTGAAGCTGCAAAAAAAGCCGACATCATTATGATACTTATTAACGATGAATTGCAGGCTGATATGTACAAAAAGGATATTGAGCCTAACCTTAAAGAGGGCGATATGCTTATGTTCGCTCACGGCTTCAACATTCATTTCGGATGCATCAATCCCCCGAAAAATGTTGACGTTACAATGATTGCTCCCAAGGGTCCCGGTCATACAGTTCGTTCAGAATATCAGGCAGGCAAAGGTGTTCCCTGTCTTGTTGCTGTTCATCAGGACGCAACAGGCAAGGCTCTTGATATGGCTCTTGCATACGCACTTGCTATCGGCGGCGCCCGCGCAGGCGTTCTTGAAACAGATTTCAGAACAGAAACAGAAACAGACCTTTTCGGTGAACAGGCAGTTCTTTGCGGCGGTGTTTGCGCTCTTATGCAGGCAGGCTTTGAAACACTTTGCGAGGCAGGCTATGACCCGAGAAACGCTTACTTTGAGTGCATTCACGAAATGAAGCTTATTGTTGACCTTATTTATCAGAGCGGTTTTGCAGGTATGAGATATTCAATTTCAAACACTGCTGAATACGGCGATTACATCACAGGTCCTAAAATTATTACAGACGAAACAAAGAAGGCTATGAAAAAGGTTCTTGCAGACATTCAAGACGGTTCATTTGCAAAAGAATTCTTGCTTGATATGTCCGGCGCAGGACGTCAGGTTCACTTCAAGGCTATGAGAAAACTTGCTTCTGAACATCCCGCAGAAAAAGTCGGCGAAGAAGTTAGAAAGCTTTATAGCTGGAACAACGAAGAGGATAAATTCATTAACAACTAACAGTTGTATTGAATAACAATCAAAACGGTACATTGGCAATTGTCAATGTACCGTTTATTTTTTAGTATTTTTTGAAAATAATCTTATTTAATTTTATTTTCGCAGGGATTGGGGCAGGTTTCGCAGTCACCCATCATTATATCATTTACTGTTTTGCCTGCGGGAATCATTGGCAATACTCTTTCATCTTTATCAATTGCACACTCAATCCATACAGGACCGTTTGCTTTAAGAGCTTCTGCGAAAGCTTCTTTAAACTGCGCAATTGTTTCGGCATAATAACCCTTTACGCCAAAGCCCTCTGCAAGCTTTACAAAATTTGTTTTGCGGTGAGGGTCAGTCTCTGAATAACGCTCGCCGTAGAAGCAACGCTGCCACTGACGAACCATACCCAAAACCTTATTATTCATAATAACTGTTATAACCGGAAGATTATAGCTTACGGCTGTGCAAGCTTCATTGAGATTCATATGAAACGAGCCGTCGCCCGTGATATGAACTACCCTTTTACTGTCGCCCAAAGCTGCTTTTGCGCCGATTGCCGCGCCGTAGCCGTAGCCCATTGTTCCCAAGCCGCCGCTTGTCAAGAATCCGCGCGGGCTGATATGGTGAACATACTGCGCTGCCCACATCTGATGCTGGCCGACATCGGTTACAACAACAGTATCCTCCCCTGCCATATCGCAAATTGCGCTGATTAACTGGTGGGGTAAAATCTGTGAATCATCATCAACAGGTTTATAATCAATCGCTTTAAATTCATCGAGAGCTTTAATCCATTCGCCTCTCTCTTTATGCTCAACAAGTGGGACAAGAGTTTCGAGAACCTTTTTGACATCGCCGATTACATAACGGTCAACGGCAACATTTTTATTGATTTCGCTAAGGTCAATATCAATTTGAATAATTGTAGCTTTCTTCGCAAAATTGCTTGTATCAAGGGCAACTCGGTCAGAAAAACGGGTTCCGATTGCGATAAGCACATCTGCAACATCAACAGCTTTGTTTGTTACATAACTGCCATGCATACCCAAAAGCCCTAAATTAAGCGGATTGTTGTAACCTATAACGCCGGCTGCCATAAGAGTATGGCAAGAGGGAATGTTAGCTTTTTCAACAAGCTCTAAAGCTAACTCTGACGCATTTGAAGAAACCACGCCGCCGCCGAACATAATTACCGGTTTTTCTGCCTTGTTAATGATTTCGGCAACTTCTTTAAGCTCTTCTTCATTGATTACTGTATCATCTTTAACAACAATTTTTTCTTTCGGTTTAAAATCAGTAACTGCCGCAGTAACATCCTTTGTAATATCAATAAGAACAGGACCTTTTCTGCCTGTATTTGCAATACGGAATGCTTCGCGGACTGTGTCTGCAAGCTCTTCAACATCCTGCACCATAAAATTATGCTTTGTAACAGGCATTGTGATGCCTGTTATGTAAACCTCCTGAAAAGCGTCACGTCCGATAAGTCCCTTGCCTACATTGCCTGTGATAATAACCATAGGAACGCTGTCCATATAAGCAGTTGCGATACCTGTGACCAGATTTGTAGCGCCCGGACCGCTTGTTGCGATACATACGCCTGTTTTGCCTGTTGCGCGGGCATAACCGTCAGCCGCATGGGAAGCACCTTGCTCGTGCGCGGACAGAATATGTTTAATCTTATCACGGTATTTATAAAGGGCATCATAAATATTAAGCACTGCACCACCCGGATAGCCGAAAACAGTGTCAACACCCTGCTCTATCAAGATTTCAGTTAAAATCTCCGAACCGTTAAGTTTCATTACGCTCTCACTCCAATTACATAGTATTTATTGTAACGCTTTAGTGCGCAAAAATTATTACCATATATTTTATACTACTTATAAGAAAAAATCAATCTAAAATCAACAAAAAAGCAACAGATTTTACATTCTGCCGCCTTTTTGTTTTATAAAGCTTATATATTGTCGCTGTTTTCGGTATTTTCTGCCGTTATTTCAGCATTTTCTACTGCTGTTTCTTCGATTTTCTCTGTCTGCTCTGTTTCAGCTTCTTCAAGAAATTCGGCATTAACCTGTTCTTTTTCTTCAGGCAATTCACCTTTTTCCATAAGTGAAACAAACTGCTCTTCATTTACTTTTTCAAGCTTTACAAGAGTTTCAGCAAGAAGATGAAGCTTATCAATATGCTCTGAAAGGATTTTTTCTGTTCTTTCATAAGCAGTGTTTATAATCTTATTAACCTCTTCATCAATAATTGCCGCCACATTTTCAGAATAATTTCTTGTATGATTATAATCCTTGCCGAGAAAAACCTCGTCGTTATCAGAACCGAAAGTGATTGGGCCGAGCTTTTCGCTCATACCGTATTTTGTAATCATCTTACGTGCAATATCAGAAGCACGCTGAATATCATTTGACGCGCCTGTTGAAATATCATTGAAAATAATCTTTTCTGCAACACGGCCGCCGAGAAGTGAAACGATGTCATCAAGCATTCGTGATTTCATCATATGCATTTCGTCTTTTTCGGGAGTATAAAGAGTAAATCCGCCTGCCATACCGCGAGGTACAATAGAGATGTGTGTTACAGGGTCTTTATTCTCAAGATAGTAAGAAGAAATTGCGTGGCCTGCCTCATGATAAGCAGTGATTTTCTTATCTTTTTCGCTTATCTTGCGTGATTTCTTTTCACTGCCGACTACAACCTTCATTGTAGCCTCATTGATTTCGTTCATTGTGATAGCCATAAGCTTTCTCTTTGCCGCCAGAAGTGCCGCCTCGTTAAGAAGATTTTCAAGGTCTGCACCTGTAAATCCGACAGTTGTTGCTGCAATTTGATGAAGGTCAACGTCGGGAGCTAAAGGCTTATTTTTTGCGTGAACCCATAAAATTTCTTCTCTGCCCTTAATATCGGGATAGCCGACAGTTACTTGACGATCAAAACGACCCGGACGGAGAAGCGCAGGGTCAAGAATGTCGGGTCGGTTAGTTGCGGCAATAACGATTACACCGTCATTCGCGCCGAAGCCGTCCATTTCAACAAGCAGTTGGTTAAGAGTTTGTTCACGCTCATCGTGTCCGCCGCCCATACCTGCACCGCGATGGCGTCCCACAGCGTCAATTTCGTCAATAAAAATGATTGACGGCTGATTTTTCTTTGCTTCTTTAAACAAATCACGCACACGGGATGCACCGACGCCCACGTACATTTCAACAAAATCAGAACCCGAAATTGAGAAAAAAGGAGCGTTAGCCTCTCCTGCTACTGCACGGGCAAGAAGTGTTTTACCTGTACCGGGAGGGCCTACAAGAAGCACACCCTTTGGAATACGAGCGCCGAGCTTTGAAAATTCATCGGGAGTTTTAAGGAACTCAACAATCTCAGTAAGCTCTTCTTTTTCTTCGTCAGCACCTGCAACATCTGCAAAAGTAACCTTTTTCGTTTCATCGTCGGCACGCTTTACACGCGCTTTTCCAAAATTCATTGCACGGTTATTCTCGCTTGAAATTGAAGTATTCATTTTTCTGAACATAATTACAGAAATAAGAATAATACCTGCCATTGAGATAATTAAAGGCAGCATACTTGAAATCCATGCGCCCGACTTACCGGCTTCAAGATTATATTTTATCGGTTTTTCGGGATGCTCGTCATTATAAGTGAGAATTTCTTCATGAACGTCATTCACAAAAAGATCTACGCTCGGCAAGCTGTAAGTATAAGTTTTGTCATCGTCCCAAAGCTTATATGTTAATTTTCCGCTTGAGATTACAATTTTTGCCTCTGCAACCTTATCGTCATGAAAATATTGAACAAGATTTGAATATGTTAAATCAGGCTCTTTGTTTTCCTGCTGATACACAACTATAAATCCCACAAAAAGGAGAGGTATTAAAATGTATGGGATCAATGTTTTCCAATTAAATTTTTTCAATTTAGTTTTTCACTCCTGTGACTGCATTTATTATTTATTTTCATAAACCGCAGGCTTTAATATGCCTACAAACGGTAAATTTCGATATTTTTCGTCATAATCAAGACCATAACCAACAACAAATGCGTCTGAAATTGTTTCACCCGAATAATCAGCCTTAACATTCGCTTTGCGTCTTTCGGGTTTGTCAAGCAAGGTACAGATTTTAATGCTGTTGGGATTTCTTGCAGAAAGCACTTTCATAAGATATTCAAGAGTAACACCGCTGTCGAGAATATCCTCAACAATAAGCAAATCGTTGCCGTTTACAATCTCATTATCAAGGTCCTTTATTATTTTAACCACGCCGGAGGTTTTTGTACCCGAACCGTAGCTTGAAACAGACATAAAGTCAATTTTGCAAGGCAAATCAATAGCTCTCATAAGATCAGCCATAAAAGCAACAGAACCCTTTAACACGCTGACAAGAACAAGATTTTTGCCCTTATAATCCTCGGTAATTTGCTCCCCGAGCCGTTTTACTGTGTCTTTCAGTTGATCTTCTGAAAGAAGCACTGTTTCTATATCGTTAATCATTATTTGCATCCCCCAATTTAATTATTTCCGCAAATTTTTCAGTAGTTTTACCGGCTTTACAGCATTCGCTTACACCGAAAAGCTCTGTCCAGACAATCCCCCTATTATCTGTAAGTATTAACATTTTTGAGCGGTCACAAACAGGCGTCTTTGCTTCATTAAAAAGCTTTTTAAGGGTTTTTGTACCTCTGTTTGCAGGTTTATACAAATCACTGTCACGGCGGTTCCGCACAAAAACATCACTTGATATTTTATCACAATCTATAAATTTGTCTATATTTTTTGTATTAAGTTTTTGTAAATCTTTTTTGTCTTTAATGTGAATTGAATAAACACCGCAGGGTGTTATTAGCTTTTGAGATTTAAGGTCAATAGGAATTTCAAAATCTTCGGTTACTAACGGTTTGTTAAAATAAAGCTTTTTACGGTCGGCAAACACCTCTGTTTTACCGCTCAAATTCGCTTTTCCGCCGTTTTTAATAATATGGTTTACTGCTGAAATATACTCTCTGTTTATGTTTTTAACATTCTGCTCTGTTAAAATTAAAGAAACAATTTGATTTTTTACCGCATTATGGCAATTTTCAAATACCGAGCAGTCGTAATACCCATTTTTTCGGGCTTTTAAAAGCAATTCCCTTGACGAAGCCTTAATATAATCATCTGCATTTTTCACCGAGTCAACACATTTTAAAAATGCTTTATCAAAAGACGGATTAAGTTCAAAAAGCAACGGCAAGATTTTATGACGTATTTTATTTCTGGTGTATTCATCGCTGAGATTTGTGCTGTCAGTTACATATTCAAAACCGTTTTCGCTTAAATATTTTTCAATATCTGCCCTTGTGCAGTCAAGCAACGGTCGGATATATTTACCTCTTGTATAAGGTATTCCGCAAAGTCCTGATAGCGATGAACCGCGCGTCAAATTAAAAATTAATGTTTCTGCATTGTCATTAAGATTATGAGCGGTTGCAAATTTATCACATTCAACCGTTTCAAAACACTCATAGCGAAGTCTTCTTGCGCATTCTTCCATGCTCTCGCCTGTTTTTTCGGCTTCATCGGGAACATTCACATTAAAGCTTATAAATTCAACGCTCAAGGCTTCACAAAGCTGTTTTGAAAATTCAAAATCTCTGTCAGCCTCATCACCGCGAATTCCGTGATGAATATGGACGGCTTTAAGTTTTTCAATACCGAAAATATTTTTATTGACCGAAAGAATATGCAAAAGCGCAACTGAATCTGCACCGCCCGAAAGTCCTACACCGACAGTGCATCTGTCAAAAAACATTTTATGCTCTGATACGGTTTTGCTGATTTTAGATATCATCCTTAATCCTTTCAAGAGTAGAGAACATTGTAAATTCAGGATTCCACGCAACCTTTACGGTTTCGGTTGAGCCGTGTCTGTTCTTACCGACAATGATTTCTGCAATATTGGCATTAGGGCTGTCGGCGTCCTGCTCTTCACCGTTTTTATAGTAATCCTCACGGTGAAGCATAAGAACGATGTCAGCATCTTGCTCAATTGAACCCGATTCACGCAAGTCTGTCATCTGCGGACGGTGGTCTGCCGCATTTTTTGCAACACTACGGGAAAGCTGTGAACAGGTAACAACAGGAACATTAAGATCCTTTGCCATCATTTTAAGGCTTCGGGTAATCTCTGAAACCTCATTAACACGGTTATCGGTTCTTTTTGTACCCGACATAAGCTGAAGATAATCAATAACAATACAGTCAACATCTTTTGTACGCAATGCACGGGCTTTCATCTCCGGTACATTTATGCTTGCGGTATCATCGAAATAAAGCTCGCAATTCACAAGATTTTGCAATGCAAGTCCAAGTTTTTCCCAATCGGCATCGTTAATTTCGCCTGTTCTCAACTTATTGCTTACAATTCGGGCCTCGGTTGAAATAACACGCTGGGCAAGCTGTTCTTTAGACATCTCTAATGAGAAAAAAAGAACCTTTTTGCCTTTCATTGCAATATTTCTTGCAACATTTAGAGCGAAGCTTGTTTTACCCATAGCCGGTCTTGCACCGACAATTATAAGGTCGGAACGGTGAAGTCCGCCGCCGAGAACCTTATCGAGATAAGAAAAGCCTGTGGGAATACCGATATACTGTTCTCTTTCTTTTGGGTCTGCACTTGCAAGCTTATTAAGACGCTCAAAAACATCTGAAACTATAATATCGCTTACCTTTGAAGCGCCCGAAGTATTTTTGCCGCGGCGAATATCATAAATCTTCTGCTCTGCCATATCGAGCAAAGCGTCGGGCGACTCTGTTCCTCCGCTTGTTTTGTCAAGTATTTCACGGGCAGTCACCATAAGAGTACGAAGATAATACTTTTCAATAATTATCTTTATGTATGACTCAACATTTTGGGTTGAGGGAACAGCATCGGCAATCTTCATAAGATATGCTTTACCGCCGATATCGTCATATATGCCCTCTTTTTTAAGCTCTTCAAGAACCACAAGAGGATCAATTCTGCCGCCCATCGTGTCAATATTTATGATTGCAGTATAAATTGCCTTGTGCTGCGGAAGATAAAGATGCTCTATTTTAAGCATATCTGTAACAGTAGGCAAGCAATCGGGGGCTTTTAAGATTGCACCCAGCACTGCCTGTTCAGCATCAAGACTGTAAGGAAGATTTAATTCAGCCGAGAAAAAATTACTTTCCATATTTTATCTTTCTCCAATTTCTACATCCGTGAATAGCCGCTGATAAAGTTAAAATTATTCGCCCACCATTACTGTCATTTCGGCAGTGATGTTCGTATAAAGCTTAACCTCTATTTTATATGAGCCGAAGTTTTTAATATCATCCATTGTGATTTTTCTTTTATCAACCTTAACGCCAAACTGCTTTGCGATTTCTGCTGCAACCTCTTTTGAAGTTACCGAACCGAAAAGCTTGCCGTTGCTGCCTGCTTTTGCAGTCATTTTTACGGTTTTGCCTTGAAGCTTTGCCTTTGACTCATTAGCCGCCGCAATTTCAACATCAATTTTATGCTGATTTGACTGCTCGCGGTTGCGAAGCTCTGTAAGGCTTTGTGCGTTAGCCTCAGTTGCAAGTCCTTTTGGGAAAAGGAAGTTTCTTGCATAACCGTCAGAAGCTTTTACTTTTTCGCCCTTTTTACCCAAGCCTTTTACATCTGCTTTCAAAATTACATCCATTATATATACCTCATTTCTACTGATTGTCTTTTACTGAATCTATTGCATTTTTAAGACGCGAAAGTGCGTTTTCAAATGTTTCGCCTTGAAGCTGCGCCGCTGACATTGTTTGATGTCCGCCGCCTCCCAAATCCTCCATAACAAGCTGAACATTAAGTTCGCCGTATGAACGCGCCGAAATATTGATAGTATCGCCTGTTTTGAACACTGTGAATGACGCAATAACATCGTCAATATTGAGAAGTTCATCTGCCGCTTGACTTGCCACAATACGTACATTTTCACATTCAAAATCAATTACACCGACTGCACAGTTTTCATACATTGCGGCATTTTTCACAACCTCGCTCTTATCCTTTTGCGTTTTCATACTGTTTGAGAAAAGTTGTTTCACCTTAACTGTGTCCGCACCCATTGAACGAAGATAAGCCGCCGCCTCAAAGGTACGCACACCTGTTTTCATAACAAAATTCTTTGTATCAAGCGTTATACCCGACATAAGTGCTTCTGCACAGACCTGCGGTACTTTAACATCGGCGTCGATATATTCTATAAGCTCTGTCACCATTTCCGACGCCGAAGAAGCGTTTGGCTCATGATAGAAAATAACAGCTTTATTGATATGGTCAACGGTTTTTCTGTGATGGTCAATTACCACAACGGTATTCACCAAATCAAAAAGCTCCTGATATTCCAAAAAACTCTTGCGGTGAGTATCCACAACCACTAAAAGAGTGCGTTTATCAATATATTCTTCAGCGTCTTCCGGTTCAACAAGAAGATGATCCATACCGTTAGCAATAAGATGCTTTGCAAGGGGCATTGCGAGAGTTGTTTTGGAGGACATTACAATTTTAGCGTCTTTGCCCAGGGCATTGCATATAACCGCCATACCAACGGCAGAGCCGAGAGCGTCTAAATCGGCAAAGCGATGTCCCATAACAAGCACATTACTGCTTGATTTAATAATTTCGCCGATAGCGGAAGCTACCATTCGTGTGCGGACTTTAGTACGTTTTTCAACGCCTTTTGATACTCCGCCGAAAAATTCAAAATCGTTTTTATCGGTTTTAATGGCAATCTGGTCGCCGCCCCTGCCCATTGCCATATCAAGAGCTTGACGGGCTACGGTTTCACACTCGGGAAGCGTTGCGCCTGCACCTGCACCGATTGACAAAGTAATACCCACAGCCTTTCCGTTATATGTATATGAACGGACTGCGGCAAGAAGCGGAAACTTATCAGCTTTCATTCGCTCAAAGCTTTCTTTTTCGCACAAAGCGATAAATCGGTTATTGCCGAGCTTGCGTGAAATACAGTTATACTGTGCGAAATAATTTTCCGCTATGCTTTCAACATCGCCGAGTATTCCCGCCTTTTGGCTTTCACGGAAATCACGCAGAGAGTCTTCAACACCGTCAAGACTTATAACCATTAAAACAGGTCGGGATTTATCGTAAACGGTTCTGTAATTTTTAAGCTCGGTATCTTCTACGAAATAAAGAGAATAAACCGTTTCGCCCTTATAAGCGGTACTGCCCGAAAATACGGTATATTTTTTGTTGCTGTATTCGCACTCAATATACATATTTTCACGAATAACATTGATGCCCTGCCCCGATGTAAACTGCTTTACATCAACGCCCTCTGCCGGCTTCTCTTTTAAGAAAACACGCTTAAAGATGTTATTATACCATATTATTTTATCAGTATTATCAAAAAGGACTACAGGCAAAGGAAAACTTCGCAGTTCGCCGTTTTCTTCTGCCGAAAAATTCTTTTCAAGCTCTGTAACAATACCGCGAAGTCTGCGGTAATCCATATCCTTTAAAATAAATCCCATAAGACACAGCACGGCAATAACAATTACAGCGGCAATTGCAATGTAATAATTATAATAAATTAAGGCACAGGTAAGCAAAGCGCTCACGATAATAAAAAGGAATGTAATAGGATACACCTTAAAAAGCGCTTTAATTCTGTTATCTTTATTCGGTTTGCCCTGCTTTTTCATCTAATCACCTTAAAACTATACAGCGGTTATGATAGGAAGCACCATAGGGCTTCGCTTTGTTCTTTCATAGAGAAGATGGGAAATATCATCTCTTATTCTGTTTCTGATTGTACTCCAATCTATCCTACCCTCATAAACACACTCGTCAATGGCAATCTGCGCCACAAGCTTTGCTTCGGCAATAAGCCTTTCGGAATCACGCACATAGACAAATCCGCGCGATACAATATCGGGACCCGAAAGCAAAAGTCCTGTTTCTTTTTCGATTACCGCACTGATTATCATAAGACCGTCTTCTGCAAGACGCTTACGCTCTCGGATAACCGCATTTCCAACATCACCAACGCCGTAACCGTCAACAAAAACCTTGCCTGCCGTAACATTTTCAAGCACGGTCATTTTACGTTTTGTAAGTTCAACCTGTCTACCGTTATCTGCAATAAATATGTTACCCGATGCTATGCCCATACTTTCGGCAAGCTGCGCGTGCTTGCGAAGATGCTTTTGCTCGCCGTGAACAGGAATAAAGAATTTCGGCTTTGCAAGGCTTAACATAAGTTTAAGTTCTTCCTGACAAGCGTGACCCGAAACATGAACATCGTACATTTTTTCATAAACAACTTCCGCACCGCGTTTCAAAAGTTCGTCAACAACCTTGCCGACAGTCTTTTCATTACCGGGAATTGGCGTAGCGGAGATAATAACATAGTCTCCACTGCCGATCTCAACCCTGCGATGCTCGGAAAAAGCCATTCTGTAAAGCGCTGACATAGGTTCGCCTTGACTGCCTGTTGTAATAATAACAAGCTTATCGTCGGGATAGCGAGACACCATATCAATACTTATTAAAATTCCCTCGGGAACATTAAGATAGCCAAGCTTTGAAGCGGTTTCAACCACATTTTCAAGGCTTCTGCCCGAAAGAGCAACCTTTCTGCCGACGGATTTAGCAACATCAATAATCTGCTGAACACGGTGGATATTTGACGCAAAGGTTGCAACAATAAGACGCTTGCCGTCTGCCTTTTGAAAAAGTCTTTCAAATGACTCGCCCACCGTTTTTTCACTTGCGGTAAATCCGGGACGCTGTGCATTGGTAGAATCGGAAAGCAGGCATAATATGCCTTTTTCGCCCAGCTTTGCAATATGGGCTAAATCTATAACATCGCCGTCAATAGGTGTTGTATCAATTTTAAAGTCGCCTGTCTGCAAAATAAGACCTGCGGGCGAATTGATTGCAAGCGCCAAAGCGTCGGGAATTGAGTGATTTACATGAATTGCCTCGACTTCAAAACAGCCAAGCTTTATTTTATCTTTCGGCTTAATCACATTAAGCTTTGCAATATCAAGAATTTTATGCTCTCTCAGCTTATTTTCAATAAGACCGATTGTAAGTTTTGTTCCGTATACGGGAATATTTACGCGCTGAAGAAGATATGCCAGTCCGCCGATATGGTCCTCGTGACCGTGAGTTATAAAAATACCCTTAATTTTATCTGCATTTTCTTCAACATAAGTAAAATCGGGAATAACAAGGTCAACACCCAGCATATCGGGTTCGGGAAATGCAAGACCGCAATCAACAAGAATCATATCGCCGTTGCACTCATAAAGTGTCATATTCTTGCCGACCTCATTGAGTCCGCCCAAAAACGCGATTTTTATTCCAATTTCGGGCTTTTTCGGCGCTCTGTTTCTTTTATTCTGTTGAGATTTGCCTGTACTCGGTTTATTTGTATTCTTTGACGTCTGTTTTTTGCCGACATTATTCTTTTTCGCTTTATTATTGGCAGTTTTGCCTGTCTGCTTGAGCTTTGAAGCTTGCTTGGCTTCGTTATTCTGAACTGTTTTTTCGTTTTTTTTCGTTGCCATATTTCCTCCTTTATAAAATGAAAACTTAAATATATGTATAGGACAATAAAATTTACAGGACTTAATAAATATTATATAATTATATGCACAAAAACCCATAATATCTCAATATATTAGTCATTATATAATACTATCTTTTATAAGAAATGTCAAGGCAGGCAAAATTCAGAAAAGAACAAAAAATATTGCGGTTATTCTATTGAGAAAATCGTAAAGACATGATAAAATTAGTTTAGTGATTTTTTAAAGTTTTTATACCGAGGTTTATATGGAAAAGCTTACTTTTGTTGAAATTTTTACAGACGGCGCTTGCTCCGGAAACCCAGGACCCGGGGGCTGGGGAACAATTCTTCGCTGTAACGGAGTTGAAAAAGAGCTTTCGGGCGGTGAAAAGAATACTACCAACAACCGTATGGAGCTGTTGGCTGTAATTAACGGACTTGAAGCGCTTAAACGGCAGTGCAGGGTTAAAATTTATTCAGATTCTTCTTATGTGGTAAACGGCATAACAAAGGGCTGGGCTGAAAGCTGGCGAAGAAACAATTGGCGTAAATCAGACAAAAAGCCTGCTCTTAATCCCGATTTATGGGAACGGCTTCTTAATCTGCTTGCGAAGCACGAATACGAATTTGAATGGGTAAAAGGGCACGCAGGGCACCCCGAAAACGAGCGTTGCGACGCGTTGGCTGTTGCTTATTCACAAAAATTCAAATAAAAATCAAGCATTTTTTTATTTTTTGTTGATTATTGCTTCACAATGTGCTATACTGAAAAATGTGTATTTTTGCAATATACTGATTTTACAAAAAGGCGTGATTGAAAAGTGGAAAACACAAACACAACCACAGTTACCGAAGAGGTTGAAGTACAAGCTGTTGAAGCAGAAGTACAGCAGGCTTCGTCTTCTAACAGAAGATATCTTCGTCCAAAAGAAATTGCAGGTTATCTTCTTACATCTTTCGGGCAGAAAAACTTGAGCCAGTATGTTAATGCGTTCCGTCAGTTCTTTGCTATCAGCTTTCTCGGAATGTCGGGCAGTACATACGGTATTATTATGTTCATTGAGTCTATCTATGACGCAGTTGATGACTCGATTTCGGGTCTTATCATTGACAGAACAAGAACCCGTTGGGGCAGACTTCGTCCTTGGCTTGTCATTCCCACACCGTTCTGGGCAATTGCAATGATAATGCTCTTCACCACTCCCGCATTTCTTGTTCACGAGTGGCAAAAGATTATTTGGACCGTTGTTGCTATTTTTGTCTATAACCTCGGTATGTCATACTTTGGTGCATGGACAATTATGCTTTATAACATTACGCCGAACAACAATGAGCGTGACAATCTTATTGCTACCTCAAAGTTTACAGAACTTTTCGGTACATTCTTACCGTCAATTGCATCAATGTTCGTCGGTTTCTTACCAAAGCTAACTGACAACAAGGTAGGTATGCAGGATATTTACACCGGATTTGCTGTTGCTATCGGTTTAATTGCGGCATTCACTGCATTCTTCGGATTCTATACCATGAGAGAAAGAGTTCCTCTCGCTTCCCGTGAACAGATGCAGGAAGTAGGCATTATTGAGTCATTCAAGAATGTTTTCAAGAACAGACCTATGTTTATTCTTGTGCTTTCAGGCTTCTTTAACGGATTTAAGTCAGTAGGTGCTTCAAGTGAAAGCTTCTATTGGATGCACAACTCAAAAAACATTGCCCACGGTTCTATTGCAGGTATTTTTACAGGTATTCCGAACTACATTATGGTTCCGCTTGCTCCTAAACTTATCCGTAAATTCGGTGCTAAAAAGGTTGCGGTTTGTTCAGGTCTTTTCGCAGGTGTTGCATACGCAGGAACATTCCTTGTAGGTATTTTCGGTAACGGCGGTCAGGGATTCCTTGTTAACTGGGAAGGTCAAAACACCATTGTAAACCTTGCTTTTCTTACACTCTGTCTTACAATATGCGGACTTCCCAACCAGCTTATGAATGTTGCAGGCGCTGTTCTTCAAGGCGATGTCTACGATTACAGCGAATGGAAAACAGGTATGAGAAACGAAGCGCTTGTTCAGACTGTTCAGAATTACTTCGGTAAGGCTGCAAACTCAATTACACAGCTTCTTTCGGGCGTTGTTATTTCAGCAGTCGGTTATGTTGCTCATAAAGATGAATTCGGCAACATTGTTCCCGAATCAAACCACAACACACTTCTCGGTTTCTGGGCTATTTTCTGCTTGATGCCCGCAATTGCCCGCTTCCTTTACGGTGTAGTTCTTATGTTCTTCAATGTTGACGGCGATGTTAAAAAGCAAATGCTTGCTGACCTTGAGGTTAGACGCCGTGAAAGACTTGAAAGCTTGAACACAAATGAAAATGCAGAAGATATCACAGAAACAAACACAGAAGCTTCTGTTGATACAGCACCGCAGTCAAGCGGTTCAGAAGTACTCGGTACAGAATAAAATTCAATCACATATTAAAAACCGACTCGCCTTGAGTCGGTTTTTTGTTGTCTTTTTTTACGGTATAAAAAAGACGGCAAGGATAAACCCTGCCGTCTGCTAAACTGATTTATTCAGCGTTATTTGTTGCTACAATATTAACACCTGTACCGAGAATATTTTCAATTACGACATCTCCGATATTTACAGGAGCTTTAATTGAAGCCTCGTTGATAACCTTCATACAATCCATCATCATTCCCTTAGGAATGGGATTTGAAGATTTTACAGGCACAACATAAGCCTTGCCGCCCTCAACCTTAACGGTAGTTGTGAGCATTCTTGTGGGACTTGTAACCTCTGTGCGTGCATAAGCATCACCGCGTTTACAGGTATTGCCTGTAACATCAGCAACATTGCCGTCAGCATCAAAAGTAACAGTAATAGAACAGCCTAAAGGACAGGCTACGCATACAAGTTCTCTTTTTTCCATTTACTTACGCCTCCACTCTGACTGTTATTGTTGAATTTGCAGGAAGTTCTGCGATTACCGACTGTTTCAGTGTAACATACTCCATTTCGCCCGGGCAAAGCTTTTTCTTTTTCTTTGAAAGAAGCTCTTTCCCGTCACATTCAACTACGATTTTTGCGTTGCTGAACACTGCGCCTACACGGAAATAAAGTTTAACATCACAGTCAGTTTCACGGTTAATTCTTTGCGGAACGATATAACGAACACCGTTGACACCCTGTGTATTAACACACTCGCCCGTTACCTTTTCGCCCTTTATGTATTTAGCTGCGCCAAGACCTGCAATTTGGCTTTCTTCTGTAACATAGTCAACAAGATCGTGAACCTGCAAAACATTACCGCAGGCAAACACACCTGAATGCTCTGTTTCACGGTATTCATCAACACGAGGACCGTTTGTAATTCTGTCAAGCTCAAGTCCCGAATTTTTTGAAAGCTCGTTTTCGGGAATAAGTCCGACAGAGAGCATCAATGTATCACAGGGAACATATTCCTCTGTTCCCGGAATGGGCTGAAGCTTTTCATCAACCTTGGCAATTGTAACACCCTCAAGTCTTTCTTTACCGTGAGTTGCAACAACCGTACAGCTAAGTTTAAGGGGAATGCCGAAGTCGTCAAGACACTGAACGATATTACGGGTAAGACCACCCGAATACGGCATAAGCTCGCAAACCATTTTAACCTTTGCGCCCTCAAGAGTCATACGGCGAGCCATAATAAGACCGATGTCACCGGAGCCGAGAATAACGACCTCATGGCCCGGCATATAACCGTCAATATTTACATATTTCTGTGCAGTACCTGCTGTCATAATACCGGACGCGCGGCTGCCGGCAATATTCAAAGCTCCTCTTGGTCTTTCACGGCAACCCATTGCAAGAACTACTGCCTTCGCGTTGATTTTAAGAAGTCCGTCTTTTTTGTTAACTGCGGTAACAACATTGTTATCATCAATATCAAGAACCATTGTGTCAGTCTTAACATCAATATCGGTATCTGCAAGAAGCTTCATAAATCTGCCGGCATATTCGGGTCCCGAAAGCTCTTCGCCGAAATAGTGCAGACCGAAGCCTGTATGAATACACTGTTCAAGGATGCCGCCGAGAGTTTCGGCGCGTTCCAATACGATAATTTTTTCAACACCGTTTTCTTTAGCTTTAAGAGCCGCAGCCATACCGGCAGGGCCGCCGCCAACAACGGCAAGTTCATAATTCAACATCTTCGCCGCACCTCACTTTGTTCTCTCGTAAATTATTTTTGAGTCGCCGCCGAATTTTGTAACCTCACTCATAGGAACATTCAATTCGCGCGCGATAATTTCAACAACTTTGCTTCCGCAGAAGCCACCCTGACAGCGACCCATACCTGCGCGTGTACGGCGCTTAACACCGTCAACATCACGAGCGCCGGCAGGAGCGTGGATAGCATCGATAATTTCACCCTCGGTTATTGTTTCGCAACGGCAAACAATTCTGCCGTATGCCGAATTTTTCTTAATAAGCTCCGCTCTTTCTTCATCATTCATATGACGGAAGCGAACAGGCTCTTCTCTTGTTTCGGTATAAGCATCCTTTTCAACAAGCTCAACCTTTTCAGCGAGAATATCGCGGACATAAACCGCAATTGCAGGAGCGGAAGAAAGCCCCGGAGATTCAATACCTGCAACATTGAGGAAGTTTTCGCTTGTGGGACACCAGCCGATAATAAAATCGTCTGTTACAGGATGCGAACGAACACCTGCAAATGATGTTATTGCATTTCTTGCAGAAACTGTAGGAACGGATTTAAGTGCCTTTTCAACAATTTCCATAAGACCTGCCGGAGTTGTATCTGTATCATCTTTGCTTTCTTGGTTGATAGCTGTGGGTCCGATAAGAAGGTTGCCGTCAACTGTGGGAGTTACAAGAATACCTTTACCCATTTCATTGGGGCATTGGAAAATTGTATGAACTGCCAAATTGCCCACGGATTTATCGAGAAGATAATATTCACCCTTTCGGGGAATGATTTCAATTGAATTATCCCCTACCATATGGGCAAGGTCGTCAGAAAAATTACCTGCCGCATTGATAATATACTTTGCAGAAATATCGCCTAAAGATGTTTTAAGCGTATAAGCGCCGTCTGCTTCTTCAATTGCATTTACACAGCAGTTTCTGATGAACTCGACACCGTTTGTTACTGCATTTTCGACTGATGCAATTGTAAGCTCGTAAGGACATACAATGCCTGCGCTTTCGCAGAGAAGTGCGCCGACTGCTTTATCACTAATATTGGGCTCAATTCTGCGAAGCTCTTCGCGGTCAATAACAGAAAGACCAGGAACACCGTTCTTAACGCCTCTGTCATAAAGCACCTTAATATGTTCCATTTCGCTCTCTGAAAAAGCAACAACAACAGAACCGTTATTTTTGAACGGAACTGAAAGCTTTTTGCAAAGCTCGGGCATCATAGCAGTACCCTTAACATTAAGCTCTGCTTTAAGCGTACCGTTTTGCGCATCAAAGCCGCCATGCACAATAGCACTGTTTGCCTTTGTTGTACCCATTGCAACATCATTACACTTTTCAAGCAATGCAATCTGAAGCTTATAACGGCTAAGCTCGCGCGCAATGAGTCCGCCGACAACACCGGCGCCCACAATTGCTACATCGTAAGTCATAATTAACCCTTCCTTTTTCAATATTTTTACATATTCTTTCAAGATTTATAATTATACCACATTTGTTTAAAAATTAACATACTTTTCGACAAATTTCCTTAGTTATTTTTTAAGTATTATATTATTTCGTCTGCGCTTTCAGCTTATCACCTATTCTTTTGATAATTCTTTTCTCTAATCGGGAAATATAGCTTTGGGAAATGCCCAATTTATCAGCAACTTGCTTTTGTGTAAGCTCTTCTTTATCGCCTAAACCGAAACGCATATCTATTATTTCCCGTTCACGGTCCGGCAAGGTATCAATGACCTTTAAAAGTATTCTTTTTTCGTCTTCATCTTCCATTTCACGGTTGATTTCATCGCCGTCACTGCCCAAAACATCGGATAGCATAAGCTCGTTTCCGTCCCAATCGGTATTCAACGGTTCATCAAGGGATATTTCCATTTTTTGCGAGGTGATTTTGCGAAGATGCATTAAAATTTCATTTTCAATACACCGCGAAGCATAAGTTGCAAGCTTAATATTTTTTTCGGGCGAAAAAGTATTCACTGCTTTTATGAGTCCGATTGTGCCAATTGATATTAAATCTTCAATATTAACTCCTGAACTTTCAAATTTCTTCGCAATATATACCACAAGCCGTAAGTTATGGGTAATCAGCTTTTCACGGGCTTTTTCATCGCCTTTCGCCAAGCTTTCGCTTAATGTTTGCTCTTCTTCTTTAGTTAGGGGTTCGGGCAAAGAAATAGGGCCGTTTATATAATAAACTCCCCTTTTAAACAGTCCCAAATAAAGTTTTTGAAAAAACAGCTTCAGCTTAAACATTCTGCATTTCTCCTTCAAGATTTATATTAAGTATTATTTTGTATTCTTCGTGGGGTACGGTGCTTTCGCCTATATAGACCTTATCGGTTTTGAATTCGTTTATTTGAAGATAATCGGGGCGAAAGGCTTTTATGAGAGAATCGCCGTTTACCGTTGACACCGGAATGAGACGAAGCTTTTCATTCGGTATATAAAACTGATTAAAAAGCTCTTTTTCTGCCATTACTACAGGTAATGAGGAAAAAGGTTCACGCAAATTATTGCCTGTATCCATCAGCGCTTTGCAGGATACCGACTTACCGTTTTGCTGAATTGTCACATAATATTCACGGCTTTTAGGCGCTTTTTTATCGGTTAGTTTTGCCGCTACCGTTATTACCGTATATGACAACACGGTGCAAACTACGAGAAAAGTAACATCAATATCGAAATAAACAATTCCGTTGCTGTAAATTAAAATATCCGTATCAAAAAATATGTAAACCGCAAACATAAGACCGCCGAAAATAAAGCTTATGGCAAACAGCCAAAAAAGCTTTTTAATCAGGCTTTTTAACGGCTTTACACCGAATGTTATTACAGTCATCAGGATAGCTGTTATAAGCTTTAAAACGGTCATTAAAGCGCCTAATCTATCAAGAAAAATGAGCATTGACGATACTCCGCCTGCAAGCGAACCTAAAGCAATTCGCCAGCGTGAGGTATGAGTGCGGGTAATTTTTCTCACGGCAAGCAATATGAAATAATTTACCAAAGTATTGATAATTATGAGAACATCAACATAAACAGTCAAAACCATCACCAACAAAAAAATGCTTGACACCATTATACAAGGCATCAAGCATTTAATTTGTCAAATTTTAGATTGATTTAAGATAATCTTCAAGAATTAAAACAGCCGAAACAGCATCAACAACTGCTTTGCGTTTCTTACCGCGCACATCGGCAGTATTAAGAATGTTATGGGCTGAAACCGTTGTCAGCCGTTCATTTTGAAACGCTACAGGCAGTCCTGTTTTTTCCTCAAGGATCTTACCGAATTCACGGCAAGCGTCACTCCTGAAACCGTAACTGCCGTCCATATTTTGCGGAAGTCCCACGCAAAGCTTTTCCGCCTTTTTTTCGAGGGCTAATTCTGTGATTTTCTCGGCAAGTCTTTCGCGGTCTTTTTCGGTAATTACGCACACAGGTGAAGCTAAAATCTGCATTTTATCACAAACTGCAATACCTGTGCGGACATCCCCGTAATCGACGGACATTATAACCATTATGCCGCCTCCTCACCGCCTACAGGCTCTTCAACAACAGGCGGCGCATCGGTTACAGGTTCTGTCACAACAGGCATTGTTGTGGCTGTTGTGTCATCAACAGGAGGCGCATTTGTTCCTACGGAAGATGTTGGTTCATCGGGCTTTGGCGCATACGAACCGCAATTTTTACAAGTTGCAGGCAGATTTGATTTTTTATACCAACCCGAAGCCTTTGAATAGCAATTATCGCCTGCTAAAAGTCCCGTTGCGGTGCAGTAAGAACGTTTAACCACATCGTCGGTATACTGCTCAAAGGATTTTGAAGCAAGATTTTTATGAACTCTATCCATAACCGTTTTAAAGATAAGACCGGCAGGATTACCGCTTGCTACAATTGCTTTATTATAGTCATAACCGAACCAAACAGACGCTACATAGTAAGGAGTACCTGCGCACATCCAACGGTCATTATTATTTGTGGTTGTTCCCGACTTTGCAAATGTTTTGAAGCCATCGACACCGTAACCGCGGCCTGTACCCATTGAGCCGTAGATAACAGTCTGCATCATTTCGTTCATAACATAAGCGGTTTCAGGAGAAATTGCCTGCTCATATTTTGAAGTATCAGTTTGAAGAATAATATTCTCACCGGAGCTGTCGGTAACTTTCGTATAACAATAAGGCTCATAATATTTACCGCCGTTACCGAATGTTGCAAATGCCGCCGCCATTTGAAGCGTTGTAGCGCCGCCTTTTGAACCGCCTGTTGCAAGTGCAGAGGGTGAAACGCTGTCTTCAGAGTCATTCATAGTGGTAATATGGAATTTTTCTTTTACATAATCGTAACTCATTTCAAAGCCCATTTTCATAAGAAGCTGAGCAGGAACGGTATTATATGAAATGGCTATGGCATACTGTGCGGTTACATAGCTGTTGGGCGAACCTTTACTTCCGCCGTAATTTTCCGGCCAGCGGTCGCCTTTCCAAGTAATGCCGTAGTTCATAACCTTTGTTGACCAAGTGATATAATCCTCTTCAATGGCAGGAGCATAAATACTCAAGGGTTTAATTGAAGAACCCGGCTGACGCACAGCAGAAACTGCGCGGTTATTTGAACGGTTTTCGGTTTTTTCGCCCGCACCGCCGATCATTGCAACGATTCTACCGCTGTAATCCATAATGGTAATTGCCGACTGTGAAGCGTCTGCGGGATTGGTTACTCTTTCACTTGGGAAATTTGTACGGTGGACATAAACATCTTCAGCAATTTCTTGTATTCTCATATCAACCGCCGAATAGATACGCAAACCGCCCGAATAAATCATTCTTGTAGCTTCATAGCTTGAATAGCCCTGATTTTTCAAATCTTTTATAACAGAGCTGATTACATAGTCGACATAATAGCTTTGAACCTCATTATCTTTTGCGGTTTCAACCTTTTTATCATTTTCTTCAACATATTTTTCGCTGTTTGTGAAAATAAGCTCATAAGCCATTGCTTCGTCATACTGCTCTTGAGTAATCATTTCCTCTTCAAGCATTCTGCCCAAACACCATTCCTGACGGGCTTTATTAGCCTCGGGCTGCCAAAGAGGATCGTTAGCGGCAGGAGTTTGGGTGATAACTGCAATTGAAGCACACTCGGCGATGTTAAGTTCTGAAACATCTTTTCCGAAATAAGTTTCAGCCGCCGTTTGAACACCGTAGCAGTTGTGGCTCAGATAAATTGTATTAAGATAAGCCTCTATAATATCGTCTTTTTCATAATATTTTTCAAGATTTAAGGCAGAAAGAACCTCATAATATTTTCGGTTGATATTTCTTCCGCTTTCGCCTGTAAGGTTTTTAATCAACTGCTGTGTAAGCGTTGACGCACCTCGCATTTGACCGTTATTGGAAAAAAATGACCTTGCAATACCGAGAGTCATACTGAACCAGTCAACACCGGGATGGTCATAGAAACGCTTATCCTCAATAGCGATAAAAGCTTTGCTCATCCATTCAGACATATCGTCAAGCTTAACCCACACACGGTTTTGCTCGCCGTGAAGCTTGGCAATTTCAACAGGCTGATTTTCTTCGTCCATAGCGTAAACGATTGTAGTTTGGTCTTGATTTTCTTTATAGAACTCAAGGTCGATAATACGATCGCCGTTTACTGTGCTGACTGCACTTGTAAGAATATAACAGCCGACAATAAAGCAAGTCATAAGTCCTGTAAAAACAATTGCCAAAAAAGCAGTAAGAAAGGTCTTCTTACCTCGTGACATAGGCTTTTTAGCTTTAATTTTTTGAGTCCTTCTTTTCATAAAACTCCTCCGAAACTGTATTTAAACACAGCTTTACAACTATACATATTAAGTATAGCACAAAAGTTATAAAATGTTTAGTATTTTTTTACAATTTTAAACTTTTTTAATAATTTGTAATAAATTTGATAAAAATACAAATAAAGGAAGTGTAAAAGATGAGAAAAAAGCATTTGAAAATAATATTATTCTCTGCACTTTGCATTTGCGTATTTGCTTGGCTTTTTACAGCACTTAACCGTGACATTCAAAATTCTGTTTATGAAAATCCCTATACTCCGCAAAACGATTATTACACTGTAACCGAATATCAAGGAAAGATAGCGGTATTTAAAAATACCGATAAAATCCCCATTGATGTTTATAACACTTATGTTGCATATCTGCCCGAGCATGACCGACAGCTTTTAAAAGACGGCATAAGGGCTAACAGCACCGCAGAATTACAGGATATTATTGAGGATTACACAAGTTAATTTTTAGTGATTTTGACTTTTACTAATTCTTCTGTTTCGCTGAACGTGATTTCAATAATTCCGTCGTCACGGAAGGCTATATCGGCTTTTGCGCCTGTTACCCGAACACCATATCCGTATTTGTCGCTCATAACAATAACTGCCGAACGCTTTTCGTTTTTGCCGTAGCATTTAAGCTCACATTCAAATTCAGTTTTTTCATCATTAAAAGAACTGCTCATAACCATTGTGTCAAAGCCTGTTGACAGTGTACCCGGCTTGAAATAAGCGTTAGTCCAGATATTTACAGGAGTTGACAATCCGCCGAAATTATGGAACCAGCCTCCCCTGCCCGATGTGATATTAAACATTTCAAAGGTATAATATGAATATTCAACCTCACGCTTCCAAGCGTCGAGAGCTGTTTTAGCAATTTTGAAAGCGAAATCGGTTTCGCCGAAATCAAGCATAGTTTTCCATACGAACCACTGATGCGAAAGCCACACATTGCCGTTCCAATAACCGTTGGTAATATAATATGACGCAGTTTTATCAACAGCGCTTATGCCGACAGGGCTGAACATTTCATCATCGCTCTTTAAATGACCGAGAATTCTGTCACGCTGTGAGTCTGTCACTGCGCCTGCAATTATCGGATAAATACCGTCCATAGTTTTATTAAGGTTTTCGCCCTGTGAGTTTCTGTACTGCTCTTTGGGATTTCCGTTTTCATCGTGAATAACGTAAGAGAAATAACCGCATTCCTCATCCCAAGAATATTTTTGAAGAGCTGATGAAACTCTTTCAATATCTTCAAGATAAACTGCTTTATCGTTCTCTTTGCCCAGCAGATCTGCAGCCATATACATAATTTTTGCGCAGCGGATTACTTGGCACGATGAAATTACAGGAGTCATATATTTCTGCTTATTCTCGGCATACATAGCTTTTTGCGGCGGCAAATCGTCCATTCCGCTGCAATTATAGAAATAATCAAAGGTAGTTGTCAAACCGCTGTTGAATTTTGTTGTGGTTGAACCGTTGATTTTGCCTGCAAGAAAATCATAGAAAAGCTTGACGCGGTCATAATACTTTAGTAATTCCGCTTTATCGTTCGCTCTTTTAAGCATTTCAAGATACTGATAAATATGCACAGGCACAGGCGAGCCGTGAAGCAAAAATGCCCAATCCTTATTATCACTGTCGCTTAAATATGTATCAAGGATGTAGTCGGCAATTTGCGGCGCAAATTCAAGCATATCAAGCCCTATGAAGCCGGAATCCCAAGTATAGAAGGAATCCCACCGCTTGCCCGGGGTATGGTGAACAACATATTCGCCGTGTCGGTAAAGAGGATAAACGGTATTCTGAAAGACGGTTGCACGGAGAATTTTGTTTGAAAATTCATATGTTTTGCCCGCAAGGTTCAAGTCAAAATTTTCAAGTGAATTATACGCTTTTTCATAAATTCTTTCATAATCGTAAACAGATTTATACTCTGTTTCGCCGAAAGAGATAACTGCATATTCAATATGAGTTGTGCGAGGTTCTACATAAAGAGTATGAACTACCGTATTGTGATAAAAGCCCTCGTCGCTGTGTTTTTCAGAGAATGAACCTGAAAAGGTTTCAAGCATATTCTGAAAGCTTTCGTCCGGCTGTGAGATTCTCGCAGTAGGGCTATCCTCAAGACAGCCTGTATTGAAATCACGGCAACGGGTGGAATTATTAAAGGTACGAACATAGAATTTGCCGTCAAGTCCGTCATATTTATAAGAAACAAGCTTGCCGTTTTCGGTATTTTCTTCACTGATTTCGGGATAGAAATTATGTTTTTCGGATCTTACCGAAACATTTTCTCCGCTTTCGGAAACGCAAAGAAAATCAAATTCAATTCCGCCTGTACCGCAGGACACAAGTTCAATATTTTCAGCTTCAAAAGGAACTGTTAAAATATTGAAATCCATCGCTGAAGTGAATGTTATTTTTTCGCCGTTTAGGATCCACACACTGTCAGTATTATCGGTTGTGCGGTAGCGGATGTGCAACACAGGATTTTTAAATACATAAGCTGTGCTGACCGTATATGTAATTCTGTCGCCTGCTTCTTCGCCTAATTTTTTTAATTTCGGTAGCATATAACGATTACCATCACGGTCGCCGAGTCCGCGGTGTTCTGTAAAGCAGTCATCGAAAAATTCGCCTTTTTTCATAGCGTCGATAACCTGACTATCCCAAGGGCGAACGGTATTATAATCGTAAGAATTATAGTCAACAGCCTTTATAAACACTGATTTTTCGGGCAAAATCGGTGTGGTTGAAAACACATTTGGATATTCAATTGCAGAAAAAAGGTTTAAAAGGCAAATTTGCATTATATCTGTATTATTTACAAATTCTGTACGGATAAGCACGCTATCATCAGTAAGCTTTGTAAAGGATACATCGGCATATACGCGGTCTTTCCACTCCAAATCATAGCGATAAGAGTAGAACGAATAATCGGACTTGGCTTCCCAAGGGTGAACGCCTGTGGGAACGGTCACATTGGGAACACGGGAATCGGCATTTTCTATTGCGGGGCTTACAACGCAATCAAAGCGGACTCCGCCCTCGGTTTTATGGTCAACAATTCTTGAAATACCGCTGTATTTTTTTGAATAAGGACCCCATTTTCCTAATAAATCAAACATCTTTTCTGTAACTTTGCTCATAGTAAATACCTCGTTGAAAAATATGGGATAATTATAGCAAATAGTATATAAAAATTCAATATAAACAGCATAAAAAACGGCAGGTATTAACCCTGCCGTAAAGCTTTATCTGAATATATCTTTAAATTTTTGGCTTCGGCGGAAAGAGAAGAACTCATCGCCGTGACCAATAATTATATGGTCGCTTAAACGAAGCCCCAAAAGCTGCATAGCGTATGCAATATCTCTTGTTGAATCAATATCCATTCTTGACGGTGCGGTAATTCCCGAAGGATGATTATGCACCAAAATTATACTTGCCGCTTTTGTATTAAAGGCTGTTTCGGTAATAAGTCTGTTATTTAGCGGTGTTGAGTTCACATTACCGCTGCTTATAAGATTAAAACTTATTACCTCGGCATTTGCGTCAAGGCAAAGAAGATAGAGCCGTTCTTCAGTGAGACCTTTAAAATACTTTGAGGCATATTTTGCGACAAGCTCTGCATTGTTGAGAATTACACCGTTTTTATTGATTTTATCAGTTTCATATTTTCTGAAAATTTCGGGTACAAGCTTAATAAGAGACGCTGTGCGTTCGCCAATACCCTTGACCTTGCACAAGTCTTCATAGCTTGCGTCAAACACACCCGAAAGCGAGCCGAACTCGTTTATAAGTGCGTGAGCTTCTTCGTTTGTATCCTTACGGGCGATTGAATAAAACAGCAGCAATTCGAGAATGTTATGGTCCTCAAAGCTCTCAAGTCCGTCTTTAACAAAACGGTTGCGAAGTCTTTCGCGATGACCCTCATGAAGATTATCAGGATTTCCCCTTTTCTTAGGTTTTTCGGGTGCTCTGATAATATTGCCCTCAACACCGACCTTTTTGCATTTTCTGTTTTCGTATATTTCGGCAGGTCTTTTTGCCATATTACTTAAACATCCTTTTTATATATTTTTGCCATTTGTAAAAGTAAAGGGTTACAAGTCTTGTGAGAAGCACATCGTACATTGCAAAAATCACATTGCCCGCAAGCAAAAGCAAAGGAAGCGCCCACTTGCCGAAAGACGCAATATCGTCAAACGAAATCATAAAAATCTTGGTAACGGCAAAATATGACGTAACCATAGCCACATTAAAAACAATATATTTTATTATCCAACACAGCACAGGCTTGAAGTGCTTTTCAATAAGGCTTTTGAGTATTGGGTAATATCCGAAAAATGCAACATACATTACCGCTGCCTCTTTATTACCCAAAACAAGCAGTGAAATTACCGAAACCGCAACATAGACCGCCGTTGCAAATCCTGTGCCGAATTCAATTACAAGAACAATCAGAATTGCCCCTACAAGCATTGGTATTGCGTAAACAAGCGTTGATGTAAGCCCTGCTAAAACCATAAGCAAAACGGAAAGTGCCGCCGCAACTCCGCCCAATGCCACCTTAAATGAAATCTGTTTTCTTTTATTCATATCAGCAGTACGGAATCAAATCGCCGCCGCAGCATTCGCAACAGCAATCGGCACACAAAAGACCGGTACATAAATCGCAGACACTGTCGGCAGCCGTATTTCTTGATGTTCTGTAGCCGCCGCGCGCATTATTATTGAGGGCATTAAATGCCGCCGCATATTCTTGATTTGAGGGGTCTAACTGACAGGCGGTCTGATAGCAACGAAAAGCCTCATTAAGCCAGCCTCTTCTTTGATGAATTACGCCTTTAAGGTAATTCCATTCAGCATTACGCATACCTGCAGGAATTCCGTTGAGAATAGTTTCCGCATCGTCAATTCTACCTGCATTTATTCGCTGACGGACATCTGAAAACTGCGACGCACCGTAAGACTGATTATTATAGCCGTAACCGCCTTGTTGATTATTTGTATATGAGGCAGTTCCGCGAATTTCATTGAGAACAGTATCGTAAGCGTTATTTAACTCGTTCATACGTCTTTGAAATTCAGCATCGGAATAACCGGAATTTTGGATTTCGCCTGCAATTCGTCTGTAAGCATTCATCACTTCCTGCTCGGAAGCACCGCGGCTAAGCCCTAAAACTTCATACGGATTATTCAACTCTGTCACCTCTGTATTTCTTTATTATTCTGTCAAGTTGAAAGTTTAGTCCCTCATAAATAACATTATTTATTATGGAAGAAAAATTTTTAAACTCGTATTTTTTCAATTCTTCGCTTAACGCTCCCACTGAAAGATTTACGGAAAGATAAGCGTCCTGCACAATATCCTCTGTATTTTTAAAAGGATTGAAAGAATTTTCTTTTATGTCATCTTTATAATCGTCAAATGCATCAAGAAAATAAACAGCCCTTCCCAACTGATAGCCGAATTTTTCTGCTTTTTCTTTAGTTTCTCCGCATTCGCCGTAAGCAAACAGAACCGAAAGCATTTTTGCCGTAGGGTCTGCCGATTTATCGGGCGATGGATTTTCTTCGCTTTCAATTTCAAACTGATGCTTCATACCATCATTAACAGCTTGAAAAATCTCGGGATATTTCTTTTTCGCTTTGTTTTTAAGAAGTGCAAAATACGGATAAATCAAACGCAAAAAAATTCTTTTAAAAAGGGAACTGTCATAAAGATTGTCAATAAGCTTAAAATAGGCAAGAACCACTGTTATGGCGCTTGCAAGCTTATAAACATCGCTTTCGCAGCTTATTTTCATACATTTTTTGCATGGATTGAATGTACAGCGAGAATTCTTTACAGAAATGTTATCGCCGGAAAGTCCCAATTTATACATCACATAAAAAGCGCCGTCATAGCTTAAAAGAAACCGTGAAAGCACGCCGTATTCTTTACCCATTTCTTTGCAAAGCGTACAGTAAACGCCCTTATATGCTTCATATTCTTTGACTTTAAGCTCGGGTTTAAAAACGGTTACATATCCAAACATAAATTATCTTGGAAGCCCTTTCAGAATTGTTTCGGCAACATATGGCTTATTCATTGTATAAATGTGAATTCCCTCTACGCCGTTATCAATCAAATTGTTTATTTGCTTTATCGAAAAATCAAGGCAGGATTTTTCAAGCTCGACAGGATTGTTTTTATATTTTTCGAGAATTTCTTTCAATTCATTTGGAAGAGAAGTTCCCGAAAGGCAGGTAATACGGTCAATCTGTTTGATATTTGTGATTGGCATAATGCCTGCGAATACGGGTACGGAAATACCTTTATTTCTTATTTTATCCATAAACAAATAAAATAGTTCGTTGTCATAAAAAAGCTGTGTAATCAGAAAATCAACGCCGTAGCCCACCTTATTTTTAAGATTTTCGATGTCTTGCTCCAATGTTTCGCACTCGGGATGGCATTCGGGATAGCAAGCACCGCCGATGTCAAAATAGCCGTACTCTTTGATTTTTGCAATCAGTTCATAAGCGTAGGTATAGTATTCGCCCTGAGGTCTTTCAAAATTTTGAGGAATATCGCCGCGCATAGCAAGTATATTATCAATATGATTTTCTTTAAGGATGTCAAGAATTTGCGTAATTGTTTCTTTAGGAGTTGAGGCACAGGTAAGATGTGCAAGAGCGGTTGTATCAAGACGGTTTTTAATCAGCGAAGCTATCTTTGTTGTGTACTGCGATGTACCGCCGCCTGCACCGTAGGTAACGCTCATAAAATCGGGATTAAATGCCGCCAATTCACGGACAGAACGCTCAATACTGTCAAAAGCTGAATCTGTTTTAGGCGGAAAGACCTCAAAAGAAATCAAACGGTCTTTAACTGTCAATTTTTCTGTTATCCTCATACTTTATCACCGATAAAATAATATCACAGAATTTGTAAATTAGCAATAAAATCATTCTTTTTTCTACCAAAAATCAAGTAAATGCGTGATTATCTCCCCGAAACAAAGCATTTCCCCGCATTTCTTGAAGATTGCAACCCATAATTACTACTTATTTACTACTGGGGATTGAGCCTTGATACGCCGAAATACCAAGAAATGCAAAGTTACAGTTTTGACGGGGCTTCATTGCTACTGTATAATGAAGCCATGAAAGGACGGTGAACGGTATGAGGGAGAAACTCAATCACCTATATGTAGACAGCAAAGAAAGAACATTACTTTTACATAGCCTTGTGGGGCTGAAAAATCAGCTCATACAACAAGGCAGATATACGGACTGCATTGACGAGATTATCTTCAAAGTCGCCAATGCACCCGTCAAGAGAGTGAAAATTGAATATGTTTAAGGCACATCTTTATGAAGCCGCTTATTCTTAATTCCCTTTAAGAGTAAGCGGCTTTCTTGCGTTCTCTGGTAGATTTTACATAGCCGCCTTGACAAAGCGGCTAAATCTATACGAAAGGAGGACGCATCCATGTCACAATTGCCAAGCCATTCACGGAATGGCTTTGTAATCGCTCTAACCAATCAGAAAGGCGGTGTCGGCAAGACCACTACGGCGGTCAATCTGGGCGTAA